>NZ_SSMQ01000070.1 GCF_005144585.1 Polyangium fumosum
CACGCCCGCGCCGTCCGCGCGTCCTGCGGCTGCGGCTCCCGCCGCGTGCCCCGCGCCCACGGCCGCGCCGTCCACGCGTCCTGCGGCTGCTCCCGCCGCGTCCCTCGCGCCCACGCCCGCGCCGTCCGCGCGTCCTGCGGCTGCCGCTTCTGCGCCCGCTGTGCCGCCCCCACCGCCGCCCCCGCATGCCATATCGCTGCATACGGAACTCGCGCTGTACACGTTGATGGCGGTGACGAACGCGGAGCGAGGGATCAAGCAAGCTGAATGGCAGCACATGAACCTCGTGCTCGGCGCGAAATTCGCGAGGTGCCAGCGTGTGCTCATGGATCCCGGCGTGCTCGCAATTGCCGGATCCATCGTTGCGTACTCCCGCGCGAAGGGCTGCGCGAACGCCGCCACGTTTGCCCTATCTCCGACATCCGACGTGCCTGCTGAACTCGTGGCGGTGGTCGTCGGCGAAGTTCTGGCCGCGTGCCAGGACGCCGCCCCGATACCGCTCCGCGCGGAAGTCGTGGTCTACACGGCCCTCGCGGTGAAGAACGCGGATCGGGGGCTCCCTCCCTCGGAATGGGAGAACATCAACCGCGGGTTCGGCGGTCGGATCGAGAGGTGCCAGCGCGTGCTGTCTCATCCGAAGGTTCGAGCGGTGGCTGACGCCATCGTTGCGCGCGGCCGTGCCAAGCGCATCGACGTGAACACGTTCGCGTATTCGCCAGCAAACGAGGCGTTCGGCGAGCTTTTGGCGGCAACCGTCGGTGGCATGCTGATCGAGTCTCGACCCAAGCCCGCGGCACCGTTGCCGCCCGCGGCGATGGTCGCCGCGCCCGTCCCCTCGCCCGTGCTGACCGAGTCTCGACCCAAGCCCGCGGCACCGTCGCCGCCCGCGGCACCGTCGCCGCCCGTCCCCGCGGTAAGGGCGCCTCGGGCCCCCGAGCCGCCCGTCCATGCGCCCGCGGCAACGGCCCCGCCGGCACACGTTCCCGAGGCGCCCATCCCCGCGCCAGCGGCACAGGGGCGCGCCGACGTGCCCTCTCGCGACGAGCTGCCCACGCCCGCACGGGCCGAGGCGCCCGTCCCCGCGCCAGCGGCATCGGCCCGCGTTGAGCGCGCGTGCCCCAGGTGCGCGCGAAGGATGCCGTTGGCGGCGCGGCCGTGGCGGAGCACCGCGGCCAGGTCGGGCATCGGGCGGGACCCAACGCCGCCGGTTCCGCCGCCTCCCGCCTCTGCCGCGCCCGTGCCGCGTGAGCCGGTGTCGCCCGCGGCTTCCGCGCCTTTCGTGGCCCTTCCGGTCACCATGCCGACGTTGATCACCGTGGCGACCTCGGGCCCTGTCTCCGGCGCGCTGCCCGTTCCGGGGGTAATGACGACCTCGACGCGTGCCGCCGCAAGCGGCGTGTCGTACACGTCGCGCTCGACACACGAGCCTTTGCCCCGAGGCCGGTCGCCGCCGCGAGCATGCGCCGAAGTCAGTTCACCTTCTCGATTTCGTCCCGCGTCAAATTGGGAACCACCTTGAATCGGCCCGGTTCGTCGGTCTCGACCACGCGGGGAGCGACGTAAGCCTGCTGATGATGCATGAAACCGGTGGGCTCTCCTTCGGTGCTGACAACGAATCCGAGCATCGACCAGCGCTTCGCGTGCGGCTCGGATTCGTACGGGATCACGACCAGCTCGCAGCTTCCGCCGAACGAACGGCTTAACTGTCGAACGATCGCCAAATCGACGTTCCGCTCGCGATAGCGTTCTTCGATCTTGACGTCCGAGATATAGAGCAGGTCGCGTCCGCCACCCGCGACGAACTTGTCCTTGTACTCGCCATTTTCGTCGAAATATACCCAATAAAGGGCTTCCAGCTCCCCGCTGTCCGCGTCGAGCGCATCGACGAGGGACACGCCGTGATTATCCGCTTGACCTACGTGGATGATCGCGACCTCCGCGCCACCGATCTCCACTTCCTTTTCTCCCTCATCGTCATCGTCACTCTCGGTAACGTCGTAAATCATGCAGTAGAACCGCGTGATGATCCCGTCATCCTCATCCGGCTCGCCGACAACCCTCATGTCCCCCACCACTCGTATTCCGATCATGGCCGGAGTCTACCCTTCGAAGCTCCCCAACAGTCAACTCGGCCGCGGGACGCATCCAGTCCGGCAAAGAATTCCGCCCCTATTGCGTTAGGACATTATACGTCCGATGGCGGAGAATCGATCTTGCGCTCGCGTCGACGGTTGTTGCAGAACGGATCGTCAGGAAGAACGCGGGCACGCGCACACCGCCGTGGGGGTAGGTAGGCATGGCCTGCGACCGCCAACGGGGTCCGTCGTATGGCCTGGTTACCCTCGATCCGCCCTCCGGGCGGGATGCTCTCGCTCGCCCTTGATTCACAGATCGCGCTGGATGTCCGGCGTTTCTCGATCGCGGAGGGAATGTCAAGCCTTTTCTCCATCACCCTGGAGGCGTTCTCCACTGACGCGGCCCTGGCCTTCGACGAGCTGGTCGGGCAGCGGGCCCGTTTCACCATCCGGCGCGGCGCGGAGGAGCGCACATGGAGCGGCATCTGCCGCGGCGCGCGGCTGATCCGCGTCGAGGAAGACGGGCTCTCCACCTACGAGATCGCGCTCGTCCCGATGCTCTGGCTCCTGACGCAGCGTGTAAACCGACGCATCTTTCAGCACCTCTCCGAGCCCGAGATCGCGGCGCGTATTCTCGACGAGTGGCAGCTCCCCCATGTGCTCCGGTTGTCGGAGACGTACAAATCGCGTGAGTACCGGACCCAATACGACGAGTCGGATCACGCATTCCTGAGCAGGCTGCTCGAGCACGCCGGCATCTCCTATTTTTTCGAGGAGAAGGACGGCGAGACGGTCGTTATCCTCTCGGACACGCCACAGCGCGCGGAGCCGCGCCCGACGCGGCTCCCATTCAAGGCGGATGTGACGATGGTGACGGGCGAGTACGCGACGCGCGCGCAGGCCGGCCGGGAGCTGCGGGCCGGCCGTCTCGCCATGCGGGACCGTGACTACCGGCTCCCCGCGGCCTATCCCCTCCAGGCACGAGCCGACGCGCGGACGCTCGGCGCAGAAACGCGCCTCGAACGCTTCCACGCCGATCCCGGCGCCTTCCTCTATCAAGCCAACCAGGGCGGGGGCACGCCGGTGGCGGACGATCGGGGCACGTATCGGAGCGACGAACGGGCCGCGAAGAGACTCGCACAGAAGCACCTCGAAGCGGAGCGCGAGGGGGCCGTGATGTTTGGCTTCGATACGAACGCGCTCGATCTCGCGCCGGGCGTCGTGGTCCACGTGGACGGCCATCCGCGCGCGGAGTTCGCGCGGGGCCTGCTCGTCGTGGGCACGCGCCTCGACGGAACGCAGGACGGCGACTGGACGCACGTGTGCGAAGTACGCAGCGTGGAGCTGCCGTACGGCCCGCCGCGCGTGACGCCGACGCCGCGCGTGCAGAGCATCGAGACGGCAACCGTGGTCGGCCCCCACGGCGAGGAGATCCATTGCGACGAGTTCGGTCGCGTTCGCGTGCATTTTCATTGGGACCGGGAGAGCACGATGGACGAGCAGAGTTCGTGCTGGATCCCGGTGAGCCAGGCATGGAGCGGCGCGGGCTATGGCGCGATCAACCTCCCCCGCGTCGACCAGGAGGTGCTCGTGGCCTTCCTCGACGGGGCCCCGGACAGGCCGATCATTGTGGGCCGCGTCCATACAGCGCTGCAAAAGGTGCCGTATTCGCTGCCAGCGAATAAGACGCAGAGCGGGTGGAGGACGGCATCCTCGCCGGGCGGGAGCGGGTATAACGAGATCCTTTTCGAGGATAAGAAGGGCGGCGAATTCATTCGTGTACATGCCGAACGCGATATGCACACGACGGTACAGCGGGACATGGTGTCGACCGTGCAGCGCGACCAGACCGAAACCGTGCGACGGGACCGCAAGGCGATCGTGACGCGTGACGCCGAGACCATCGTGGGGCGCAACGCGGCGCAGCTCGTCCAGGACAACGCGCGACAAGTGGTCGGCTTATCGAGCACGCGCGTCGTTGGGGTCAACGATGTGCTCGACGTGGGCGGCGATCAGAACGTCAGCATCTCCGGGGATCACAATGTATCCGTGGGCGGATCGAGCGAGACGACGATCGCCGGCGCACATTCCGTGCAGGTGGGAGCTACACAGATCATTCAGGCCGGAGATACGATAACGATCACGACCGGCGCGGCAAGCATCACCTTGGAGCCGTCCGGAAAGGTGACGATCTCCGGGACCGAGATCGTGCTGCAATCGACGGGGCCCGTCACGGCGAGCGGAACGACGATCGGCGTGAGCGGCGCCGAGATAGGCGTGCTCGCATCGGGGGCCGCCGAGGTAGGCGGCGCATCGCTGCACCTCGTCGGCGATCCAATCAAGTCGAATTGAGGCGAGGCAATCACCATGAAGCTCGACAACCGTACGCCTCTCGCGGCGATGGCGTTTCCGATGGTGGACCTCGCGGGCGACCCATTCGTCACGGTCATCGCAAAGGGCGTATTCGGCGTGAAGAAGGGCGAGCCATTGCGCTTGCCCCCGTCCCCGTCATGCATTCGCACCGCCTCCGTTCCCTGGGAGGCGGAGAAGCCTTCCAGCCTGCGCTACGAGGACGACCTTGCGCCGTTCAAGACATGCACCGACATCATCGTCAATGGCACGGCATACGCGCCGGGCGGCCAACGCGCTCCCGCATGGCGCGCCGGTGTGCGTGTGGGAGCCGTGCGGAAATACATGACCGTCACCGGGCCGCGCGCATGGGTGCATGCGCCGCTTCTGGGTTGGTCCCTCACCCCGATCGTCCCGGTGCACCGCGTGCCCTTGCGGTATGAACTCGCGTTCGGGGGCGATGGGTTCGAGGCGAACCCCGTGGGGGTCGGCTACTGCGATCCGCGGACGGCTGACACGTCGCAGCTCGTCGCGGCGCCGCAGCTCCTCCCGGAGGACGGGCGCCCGCCGGTGTTCGGGGAGACGTATCCGGTGGAAGGACTCGGAGCCATCGCCAGGACATGGCAGCCTCGCCGCGCACGGGCGGGAACGTTCGGGGAGGCATGGGCGACGCAGGAAGGACGCCGTCTGCCCGAGGATTTCGAGGGCACCTATTGGAACGCAGCCCATCCCGAACTATGCGCTGACACCTTCCTTCGAGGTGACGAAGAGGTGACGCTCACCGCTCTGCATCCGGAGCACGCAGAGCTGGCTTTTCGGCTGCCTTCGTTGCTTGTGGCCGCGGGCGCTGTGCATGGGTCGGGGTTTCGTCATGCTTCCCCCGCGCGGCTGGACACCGTTGTCATCGACGCGGACGAGCTGCGGGTGGAGCTTTCGTGGCGCTTCGCGTTGCCGTTGTTCAAGGGTGGAGTGGAGAGCGTGCATATCGCGATGCGTGCCGGGGCGATTGGAGGTGGCGCATGAGTGGGGAATGGGCACGCAAGTGCGGCGAGGCGATGGTCGTGTCCATCGCTCCGGATGTTTGCCTCACGCCGGTCGGCAACGCAATGGTCCCGGTACCGTACCAGATCATCGGGCGGCTCGAAAACGCCGAGGGCACGGACCCGAAGCACCTCGTCTGCGGAAAACCCGCCTTCACGATGGGAAGCCGGATTCCGCATGTGGAGGGCAATGAGGCCGGGACGGGAGGCGGGCTTATCTCGGGCGTCAATCGAGGCTACTGCCGAGCCGTGGAGCATAGCTCGACGTTCATGTCGGGCGATCATTGGCTCGTCCGCGAGGGAGACCTTTTTGCGATGAATTGCGCCGGGCCGGATGGACCCGCGAATACGTACGGCCGGCTCGTGATCACGAATGAGGTAGCGTCCGCGCCGAGCGTGAGTTTGTCGAAGAGCACGAAAACGGTCGTGGATCCGGCGACGGGCGTGGTCACGAGCGAGACGAGCGAGACACGCAAGGACCCGGAGACGGGCGCGATCACGGAGGTGCGCGAGCGGACGGTGCTCGATCCGGCGACGCAGCGCATGGAAGCGCAACGGGTCGAGATCACGACGAACCCCGACGGGTCGAAGACGTACAAGGCGAGCGCGGGGGCATTCGATCCGGCGAGCAAGCAATACGAATGGCGAACGTCCACGGGGAGTTTGCCCGAGGCGGAGGTGGACCCGGACGAGGTGTCGATCGACGGGAACGGGCGGCTCTACCTCGCCGACGACGGGGAGGGGTTCGTCCGGTCCGATGAGCTGGACCGGGCCGACGAGATCGCCGATGATGACCCGGAGGTTCTGGCGGACCCCGAGGTCAAGGCCGCGCTGGAGGAGGAGGCGGCATGCAAAGCGGAACTGGCGAAGACCAACGAGGCGATTGCGTGGGAGGGTTTCAAGGCCGGCGTGGACTTGGCCGGGATCGTGGACCCCACGCCGGTCGCGGACCTCACGGGCGCGGGGCTGGCGCTGGCCGATGGGGACTGGCTCGGAGCGGGGATCTCGGTGGTCTCGGCGGCGGTGCCGTATGTCGGGGACCTCGCGGGGAAGGGAATCAAGGCGGCGCGGGCGGCGAAGGCGCTGGCGAAGCTGGATCGGTTGCTGTTGAAGTGGCAAGCGCACCTCGCGAATGCGGCGGCCGCGGCGAGGAAGGCGAAGGAGGCGGCAAAGAAGCGGATCACGAGGAAGAGGGCAGGAGGGGTCGGGGGGCTCCGGACCGCGCCGAGGAATCCGGGGGACGGGGGATTCGCGCCTCGAAAGCAGGGGGGCGGGAAAGATGGGGGCGGTGGGGGCAATGGCGGCCCGAAGAAGCCGCGGAAGCCGCATCAGCCGGACCGGGCGAAGTGGGAGCAGAACGGCGGGACAGTCCGTGACAACCCCGATGGGTCGACGACGTTCAGGCGGAAGGACGGGGTGGAGGTGACGTATGATAAAGATGGGTTCCCGGATTTCACGCGGTACAGGCATCCCGAGGTGAACGATGTGCAGATCGAGTTCACGGGTAAGTATTCGAAGGACGAGGCTCTCGCCGACAAGGCCGCAGGTATTAACAAGAAATTCAGAGACTCCCAAGACTACACATGGCATCACCATCAAGACGGGAAGACCATGCAGTTGATTGAGCGCGAAGTGCACAAGGATTTCTTTCACACCGGCGGTATGTCCGGCGCGCGATGAGGGAGGTATTGACGATGCGAATGGATACCGAGAATCCGTACGGTGCCACATCTCGTGAGGAGATCGCCATGTTTGAGGCACGAAAAAACGTGCGGCTTCCCGTCGAATACAAAGATTTTCTGCTAAAATCGAATGGTGGGATGCCGACGCCCGACGGTTTCGAGATCCCAGGATTCCATGGACAGGCGTCCACCGTGAATGCCTTCTATGGCATTCATGATGGTCCAAAGACCAAACGGCTCGATTGGGCGTGCGAAGTGCATCGGGAACGGATACCGGCGGACCTCATCCCAATAGCCTACGACGCTTTCGGGAATGAGGTCTGCATCGGCTGGAAAGGAAAACGCCGCGGCAAAATCTACTTCTGGGACCACGAGGACGAGCTCGACGAGCAAGGCTTGAGTCGGCAGGACTACGGAAACGTATACCTCGTCGCGAACAGCTTGGGTGAATTCTTGGATAGCCTCAAGGAATTCGAGGATTGACAATGCCCGACACCCTGAGCCCTACCTCCGCCGCCGACACCCCGACCCTCTACCCGGCGTCGCCGTGGCTTACGTGGGTCCCAGCGCCCGATTATTGGAACGTCGCACCCACGATGTTCCTCCCGCCCCCAAAGCCGGCGCCTCCTGTGCCGATCCCGGAGGGCGTCATCCTCATCCCGACGGACCTGCTACCGCCGCCCGTCCTCGAACATGCTCCCCGTGCGCCGGCCGTGATCCCGCCGCCGCAGCTCCTAGGCCCTGTCGCGGACGTTGCCGCCTCCGAGCCGCCCGCGTCCGTCCCTGCCCCTGCGCCCGCGGTTGCTCCCGCCGTGGTGCCCACGCCGCTCCCGCTCGACGCCTTCCCCCTCGAACGGTGTGCCCGGCTCGACGCGGCCCTTGCGCTCGACCCCGCGGCGGGGCCGAGCATCCTCGAACAGCATCACCTCGACCACGGGACATGGCGCGCGCTGCGCCAGCACTGGCAAGGCGCGCTTCGGGCCGCGCTCCGCGTCGGCGACCCCGCCCCGCTCCGCGCGTACGACGATGCCTATGTCGGGGAGCTGGAGCGCGTTCGCGGAGCCATCACGCCGGAGCAACACGCGAGCCTGACGCGCGCCAGCGAGCGGGGCGCGCGCGCCGAAGGGCTTGCCACGCTTGGCTTGCCTGTCGCCGCCGTCCTCCACATGGAGCGTGTCCTGCTGCGCCGCCGGGCGAACTGACAGCGAGTCGCTTGCATGCAAAACGGTCCTGTGAGAGAGTTTGGAACGGCCAGATCGTGGTCATCTATGAAAAATCGGGAGTCGCTCATGCGGACGTTGATAGCTCTGGTTTCATGCCTCAGCCTTAGCGCACTCGTCGCCTGTTCTTCAGAGCGCGTCTGCGCCCCTGGTTCGACGCAGGCGTGTCTTTGTGCAGAGGGGCCCCGGGGTGTGCAGTCCTGCGCATCTGACGGTGCACGTTGGGAGCCATGTGCCTGCTCGGCAGCGGGGACCGCTCCCGCAAATGCAGGCGCCAAGGTGGCAGATGCAGTTCCGCAGCCTCAGCAGCCGGCGGTGCCAAACCCCGGAGCGGTTGTGCAAGCACCGGCGAGAGCAGAAGAACCGGTAGGCCCGCAGCCGTACACCATCACGATTATCTCCGCGGATTTGGTTCCCTCCAAACCCGATGGACGTCCCTGGGATGCGGGCGACGGTCCACCGGATCCGGTTGTCGTTGTATCGGTCAAGGGAGCGGGGACCGGCGCTGTCAGGACAACCAAAAAGCAAGACAGCATAGCACCGACTTGGCGAGAATCGGGCCAAGTGACAATAAACCGGGGCGATCACCTCTCAATATCAATCATCGATAAGGATCTCGCAGACGACGACTTCATCGCGGGTTGGGATATGGAGTTTACCCGCCCTGGTAGGCAACGCTTGACCGATCCCACTCATTCAGTGAATGAGCTGATCTTCGATATTGCGTCTGCCGACGCCAAATAGACCGAGTGGCGGAGGAGCAGGCCGCCCGAACAGCCACCGAGACTCTGGCCCCACGGTCCCCCGCCCCGCATTCTGTGGAAAATTGAGCGCGTCCGGCTGCCCCCGGAACCGAGGCCCCCATGATCCCGTGCAGATTTATCTTTTCGTTCAAGAACGGCGGCGCGTCCGCTTCACTGAACTCAATCTTCCAGGTTCACACCGTCCCCCGCGTGGGCGAAACCATCTACCTTGGAAGTGCCGGACCCTCCATCGTGAAGGAAGTGGAACACGCCATCAATCCAGCAGACGGCACTCACGAGATCAGGGTCTACTATGAAGAGTCGCGCGCGGGCAGCAGGAACGCTCAACCGCGTACGCGCACGGCGCGCAAGAAGAGCCGTCGCTCCCCGACGCGCGAGGACGCTCCCTGAACCCCGCTGGCCGGCAAATGGCGCGCTGGTTGGTCCTAATTACTGCGCTCTCCGGCACGCGGCCCTGACGCGCGCCAGCGAGCGCGGCGCGCGGGCCGAAGCGCTCGCCGCGCTTGGCCTGCCAGCCGCCGCCGTCTTGCCGTTGGAGCGTGTGCTACTGCGCCGGAGTGCGTTCATTTGAATGCGTCAAAGACCCCTGCGGGGGAGGTTCTCTCGCATTCGCTTACCCAATCGGCAAGTTCGTTGATTGCATTCTGGACTTCTTCGTGAGATAGCCCGTTTTCTTTGGCGCAGTCCCAAAGCCAGCCGAAATAACCCGGGAGCGCTCTGGGATAATTGATGTTCTCGCCGTCAAGGAGCTCGAAAAGGTGCGGGCGCCCATCTTTGTCCGATTGCCCGCTGTTCATGAAGGCAACGTGCCAGCCCTGCGGATTGCGCGTCAGGCGGAACGTGTCCCTGTAGCCCCAACGCCTAGAGAAGACATTAAAATCAAACTCATGACCCATGGTGCTATCGATGGGGTCATCGTTCGCTGAGGTGTCATTGATGAACTTGAGCAGAGCTTCCGCCGGGTGGATGTGACGATAAAACTCCACGTCCGTCGGCGGCACTCCGCGATTCTGATACATGTATTTGTTGTGTCGCGGCTCCAATCCCCGCGACTTGAGAGACATGTGCAGGGCGTGACACTGCGCCGCAAGCACGTTGAGCAGCAGCCGAACGTCAATGCGTTTATTATGCTTCTCCCAGATGTCTTTGAGCTGCGCCTCAATCTGCGTCTGAAGGGCCTGCTCTTCGGCGGTGAGCGTAATGCTGGTCATAGTATTGTTCCTCGGTTGCGTGGATGGTCGGCGTTTTTGGAGTGGGTGTTCCTACGGCGCCGTGCAAGCTAAAGATTTCGGCGGCGCTTGATCTCAGCGAAGGCGACGTTCGCTCTCGCGGTCCGCTCGTGGGCCGCAGCGCGCGCTGCTTCATCGCCACCGGCGCCGGTCACCTTATCTGGATGGTTCTCCCGCACGATCTTCCAGTGAGCTTTTTTTATTTCCTCGAACGAGCATGCCGCCGAAACCCCAAGCACCGCAAATGGATCATCCAGCGGGTTTGCAGGCGTTGTAGGACGACCCCAGCTTTCCAATATGGCGAGGTTGATGTGCAATTTGAAGGCGCGGGCAATCAGGTTGGCCTGCTCGACCCGAATGCTGTCGAGAGCTGCATTGGTCAATGCGGGCGAGCCTGCCAGTAGCCCAATGGCCCCGAGCACCAAATCGAATCCCATCGTTCCGGAATTCGGCTGCAACTCAGCCGAACGCCAAAGGCGATGCCTGCCATCAATGAATAGGTGAAAACCGAAAGGAGGTGCAAACCCAATATGCGCCTTCCCAAAACGTGTTGCCCACCATTGGGGATCAGTCAGGAACCAGTCGACGGTAAGGGCTCCAAATGCGCACCGACCGCTGACGTGCGCGTCGACGACAGGCGCGACCGCACGAATCATCGCGTCGTCATCCGTGTTCCGCACCTCAACAACGGCGTACTTGCTAGAGTTTACCAGTTTATCGAACGTTTCCTGTGTGATACGAGTGGGTACTGTCATGTTGTCCTGTACGTCCGCGCTCCACGTACCACAGGTCTACGGCTTCGACAATCGGCCGGACGAGTGCGACGGCGCCCTGGGCACCCCGCTGCGGGCGAGCGGACTCGAAGGAACCGTTGCCCTGGCACACCCGACTTGTGTAGGATGCCCGGCCGATGTCTCGGCCGGTGGTCCCGATCGCCGCCCTCTTGGGCTCTCTCCTCGCCGTGGCGCAGTCGCGGGCCGACGAGGCCACGCCCGCGTCACGCCCCGCTGTCGGGCGTCCGACGGGCCCGGACACGACACCTCCCCCTGACCCGGCGGCCGTTGATGCCGCGGTGTCCGCTCTGGTCAAACTCGCGGACGCAGCACGCAAGCAGGGCCGGTGGACGGATGCAGAGCTTGGCTATCGCGAGGCATTGAAACTCCGAAACGATGCGACGGTCGTGGGGCGGCTGGGCCTCACCCTCGTCGCCGCGGGGCAACCGGCGCGCGGAGCGCGCAACCTCATGGAAGCCATCGAGCGTGGCGGGGGGGTGGGGCCGGAGAAAGAGGAGTTTTTCAAAGTATTCAAGCGAATCCGGCCTACCGTTTGTTTGCTTTACGTGAAGGGAAACGTCAACGACGCCGTGGTATCTATCGACGGCGGGCCGTTTCACGTGGAGAACGGGACACAATTTAAGTTGTTCGTGGCCCCCGGCAAACATGTGCTCGAAGGCAAATCCGAGGAGCGCGGCGTCGCGCGAGCCGAGCGTACCTGCCCCGAAGGCGGGGAGGCGACGACGGTGCTGTTATGGCATTGGCCTGCGGGGCTGCCCCAGAAGCCGGAGCGGCTTTTCCGGCGTCGAAAGAAGGACGAGGTGATACCGGGGATCGACGATGACAGGCCCGCGGACATTCCTCGCGAGGAGGACGAGCCGCCGCCGCGGAAGCCGATCTTCGGGGGGGTGGGCGGCGAGGACCGGCCAGCGCAGAAACGCGGCTCCGTGGGCGGAGGCGTTGCGGTTGTGTCGGGCGTCGCGACGTGGGCGCCCGCGGTTGGTGTTGCGCTGCATGGCAGTATACGGCCGGTCGAAGTAGTTTCGATTGGTCTCGATGCGCGCGCTGCTTGGTTGACCTCGGGCATTGGGGGAGAACCGATCGATGGCATGACCGTCGGAGCACTGGTGAGCGTTTGCGGACATTGGCGGTGGCTCTTCGGATGTGGGGCGGGACATCTAGGCATTATCTCAGTCACGTTTGACAAGACTGCCTTCGAGGGGCGTGGTTTCACATTCTTTCGGCCAGGGCTAGGGGCACGTATTGGTGCGGCGATTCCGTTCAGCCAAGTATTGGGCTTGCAAGTCTCTGCGGATGTTATTGGGCTAAACGCGGGGGTTCGCGTGTTGGCGAATGGTAAGCAGGTTTCGGATCAGCCCCCGTTGATGATTGGCGGAAACCTTCTGGGTGTATGGGAGTTTTGATTATGAAACAACCGCTTTGGCTCGGGGCTGGGTGTTGCTCCGCGGCGGTCTTCGCTGCGTTCCTTGCGATTGAGGGGTGTACGGGCGAGCCTGGCGTTGCGGCTGACCGGTGCGCACCCGACCCGCTGTATCCGCGCGGGGTGTGCGCGGAGGACGAGGACACCGATGCCGATGCGGGCTCCGATGCCGATGCGGAGCCCCCACCAGATGCATCCGCTGAATGCCCCGGCCGATGCGTGCCGCTCCCGGAAGGAATTGACGCCCTCTTCTGGAGCCGATGGCCCGATCTCCTCATGTCCGCGTCGACAAGCGAGCCTGAGCAGGGCTGTCCCGATGAGCTGACGCTCCAATTCGTGGGCTATTCCGAACTCGTCGCGCCGCCGGCAGCGTGCGATATCTGCGAATGCGAGGAGTCCGAGGGAACGTGTACGGACCTCCCCACAGACATCCAGATCCGCGCCGGGACGTGCAATGACCCGAGCGCCGCCGCCTTGCCCTTCGGGGGGCCGCCAGGCTGGGACGGGAGCTGCACGAGCACGAACGGGATCCCGGCCGGCGCGACGTGCCCACAGGGAAGCTCGACGCTCTGCGCGCAGTCCGTGTCCGTGGGCGCGTTGCCAGGACCGACCGCCGAAGCTTGCGCGGTTACCACGCATCCGCTCCCCGCGTTCTGGAAGGATAATGGCTGGAAGCGGCGTTGGACCGCGTGCCGCGGGAACGTCGACGAGCTGCGCTGCGGAGACAGCGAAGCGTGCGCGCCGGATCGTCCGCTGCCCTTTCTACAGTGCGTATGGCGCGTTGGAAAGCACGTGCAATGCCCGACGAACTACCCGGACGGCCCGCACGTGCTGTATCCCGAGATGGCCGTCCATGATGGTCGGAAATGCACCGAGTGCGAATGCGGTCCACCGGTTGGGAGCGCATGCCTTGCCACGATACGGCTTTTCGACGACGGGGCGTGCGTCTCGCAATCATACGAGGACACGATTGCCTCTTACGGGGGGCAATGCAGTAACCTCTACCCCCCGGGGAAGGCCGTAGGCGCCAAGGCGATCACGGACCTCCACTACGTCGGGGGCTCGTGCCTCGCGAGCGGCGGCGAGCCGATCGGCGAGGCCACCCCCGACGACACGCAAGCCGTCACGTTCTGCTGCCTCCATCCCTTCGACTTCTGACCCGTCATGCTGCCTAGCGAGCCCTCCCCGAACCACTCGACGAAGAAAGTGGGGATCCATTCGCCCCCGGAGCCACTACTAGGTGGCATGAACGCATCCAGGATGACGTCGATGCTCGACGAACTCCCGAGGTTTCGCGGGAAGATCATGAAGTGGCTCGCCGGGTTCGGCGTTCCTGCCGCCGACGTAGAGGACCTCACCCAGGAGGTGCTCAGCGCAGCGGTCCGGTACGCCCACACCTACGACCCGACCAAACCGCTGACCCCGTGGCTGCGGATGATCGCGCGAAACATCGCGATCCAATACTTCAAGGCGAAGGGTGATTGGGCTTCCGTGGACGCTGTGGAGGAGCCCGCGGCGCACGGCGAGACGCCGGAACGGACCGCGTTCGACAGGGAGATGGCGCGCACGCTAGCCGAGGTCTTCGACGAGCTGACGTCCGCGGAGCGCGAGCTGCTGACACTTCGATTTCGTGACGACCGGTCGACCAGGGAGATCGCCGCCTTGCTCTCACTCCCAGAGCCCACCGTGAAATCCCGCCTCCAGCGGACGCTAGATCGCTGCTTCGACGGCTTCCGGGCTCGGGGCGTCGAGGATCGCCCCGGCTCCCTCCTCGTGCCGCTCTTCTTCGCCAGTCAGGAGGAGGAGAGGACCGGAGGAGGCGGCTCCGCGAGCGGCGCGGGCTTCATGGCATCCCCGCCTCCGGCGTCTCCTCCGGCTTCGACGCGCCCGCTGTGGCGGCGTCTGCTGACATCGCGCGCGGCTGCGTTCGTCGCGGGTGGCGTTGCCGTGTACCTCCTTCTACAGGCTCGGCAGCCGCCGGAACTCGCCGCTTGCACGATGTGGGTCCGCGCGTTCCCGGTGCCCATCCAGGGCGCCTGCACCGCGCCGGCCGGCGCCGACGAGCTGCGCGACGAGCTGCCGGTGCGCGGGGCGGTGCGCGCAGGGAAGACGCCCCCGAAGGTCGGCACCGTGGCCACCCAAGTGGCGGCGCAGGTAGGGGCATCGGAACCGTTCACGGACTTCGCGGACGTTGAAGGGGTCGATACGGGGGACATCGTTCCGGACGACCGGCACGACCCCGAACCCATGATCGACTTCGGCTCCGAGAGGTAGGACAAACTCCTACCGAAATTGGCCGGATCTTTCATCCGGTTGGTCCCGGTCCCACTAACAGAAAGCGAGACTCTGACGAACACGGCGCGGCAACGAGCGGCGCCGCGCTCGGATTTGTCCGATCGTCGCTCGAAGACGGGGCGCCTTTCGCTGGCGCGCGCCCGACTGCGTCATGTGCCGAATGGCCAGGTTCCGAAAAGGGAGCGGTGGGTTGCCTCGAAAGGCGCCCCGTCTTCGAGCGACGAGCATTTCAATTAGAAACGACCTCCAGGAGGGGGCGATGGGGAGTGGTTCTCTGGGCGAGCATCCTCCTTATCGCCCCCCTCCTGGGGGTCGTCTTCAATTCGCTTGGAGGCTCATGGATCCCGTGCGTGATATCGACGACGAGGCGGCAACGACGGTCATCGACCGTCCAGCGCTTCCGCCACCGGAGAGCGGAACCCGCGTTAGCGTGGCGTATTCAGAGCCGCCGCGAGACATCGCGGACCTGCCCTCCCTGTGGAGCCGCGCCCGTGCTTTGGCGAGCGCGGCGTGGCGCGAATTACGCGAGCGCTTCCGCAAACCGCGCCTTTCCGATCGCCTCCCGCCGCCTCCACCGCCGCGATCGGCAACGGCAACGCGAGTCTCCGCGGGCGCCGTGGGTCACGACGAGCGCGGGGAGATGGTCCTTCTCGAAATTATGCGTGCAGCCCCGGCGTACCAGCACGCCGCCGTCTACGTCGCGAATTACGCCATCGCGCTCCGCAGTCGCGGGAGCGAGGCGTACGCCGAAGGCGTCGTCCATTACGCGTTGTCGCGGATGCTGCCGGACGCCGATGGATACGTCTCCTTCGGGCGGCTTCGGGACATTCTGTGCGACGTTTCGGTTTCCGGGGCCCTCGTGCCGGGACTTCTTCGCCTGGAGAAGGCTGGCGTCGTCTGTATCGAGCGAACCGAGGAATCGCCGTCGCTGCCCCAGCGAGTTCAGCTCCGGATCCCCCTCTAAAAAAGGAATCGACGTCATGGCAACCAAGCCGCCGACCATGGAAACCGAGCTTGTACTTGCGAGCGATGGTGCGATCTACGTTTCATTCGAGGAGGAGCCGCCCGCTGGCCGACGGGTGTTCACTGGATATGCGCTGACCGCCGACGAGCGCGCGCAGCACGGTACGCAGAGTCTGCTCCGCTGGGCCTGCCTCCAGCTCCTCGCGCTCGGGAGCGACGGGTGCGTGTACATCGAAGAGGGGGCGATCGAGCCCGAAGGGCGGAAGGAGTTTAGGGGTTACGCCCTGACCCCGCAGGAAGTCGAACGCGTGGCCCAAGAGATCCACCGGACGGCGTTCAACGTGACCATAGCGATGCGGGCCAAGTGAAGGCGACCCCCGACCCCGAAAAGGACGCGGCCGATGCGGCCGTGATCGGTATCGTCGGCATCGGTGCAATTCTCGCCGCGGTGTTCCTCGCGCTGTTCACCCATGCCGGTCCCCAGCCGTACGTCTGCATCCTGATCGCCCTTCTCTTCACGCCCGTCGCGCTGCGCATCATTGATCATGAATCCGAGTGAGCTGCGAGCAGCCGTGGCTGCCCATTTCGAGCGGCATCTGGGAAGGGGACAGCTCGTGCTGAGGGGTGCACCCGGAGGCTTGTTCATCCCGAGGCACCTGCCCATCTACGGCGCCCCGCCATGCGAGGGCCGTACGCACTGGGTTCTGCGCACCATTGGCGCGAGCCTCCGCGTCCTGGAAGGGCGCAAGGGGGAGGAGCGGCGCTTCGAATTCGTGATGTCGCTGCCCGACGACTGGATCCCCAGTGAAAAATGGCCCGCCTACATGTTCCAGCGTGCATCCGCCGCGATCTTGACCCGGGGCTTAGCGCCGGAGGAGGGCGGCGTCGTCTTCAACTCGGCGGAGACCGTTCATGGTTCGCCGCACGTGTTCGCGCTTCTCGTTGCTCCCTCTCGGCAGTTTGGGCAGCACGCGGCGTTTCGGACCCTGTCCGGCACGTTGGTCGAGGTGTATGCGATGTGGCCGCTCACGTTCGATGAGTGGCAGCTCCACCAGGGACGTTGCCTCAACACAGCCACGCTCCCAGAGGTCATCGAGCACTGGCGAGACATGCTTAGGTAGAGGGAGTGATGCTGTCCAACAACAGAATGACAGTTGAACTGCGGCCGTATGGGAAGATCTGGGACGTCTTTTATGAAGGCCAGCGCATCGGTCACGTCCGACCCCGCGCGAAGGACGGATTGCTCTTCGTCTTCTGCTTTGGGCGACGGATCGGCCACGTGCGGGCCACCGAGAAGGCCCCAGGACGTTTCCCCCGCCGAAAATTTGTTGACATGTCAGGCGGTTCAGTGGTAGGGCGAACGGTCGTATGGGCAAACGCTGGGGGCACGCCGTTCGGTTGGTGGCCGTTGTAGTTGTTTTGTTGGGCGCATGCAGCACCCGGTACGAGGAACGGTATGACCCGTCGGTGTGCATATCTCAGTGCGGCTTGAATCGAGCAACTTGCCAGACCATGTGCGACAAGATCGAGAGCTGCCTTTCTGGGTGCAACTCCAGCTACGACACTTGCGTGCGTGTATGTGGCGGTCCCGGTGATGGCGGGCGGTAGGCAAAACTTGCTCTAACCCAGGCGGGGAGCCCTGTGGCGAGAATTGGATTTGGCGAGCTGATGATCGTTTTCCTGCTCCTCGGAGCAGGTGGTCTGGTCATCTTCTTGTTTGGCTATTCGGTGGGAAAAAACGCGGGGTTCAGACAAGGATTACGCGAAGCGGAGCGGTTTCGCGGCGGCGGTGACAAGTGATGAAGCCATTTCCGCAGGGGAGGTCCGCGAATCGTGGCGTATGACCACCACGAGCCTGGCTGGTTCATCCCCCAGGTTAACGATGCTGCCTTTGCCAAGAGCGCCAAGGCTTCGGTGATTGAACATATCAGGAGGAACTTCGGAAACGATGCCCGTGAGACGGGGCTCTCCTCCATTCAATGGACACACGAGGGGCAAGTCTACGAGGCGAAACTCGGAGAGCACCTCAAGTTCAAGGGCGTCGACGTTGGCCAGACGTGGGCCGTCATGAGGGCTGGGAGCCTGTTTCTTCTCATTACGACCTGGCGCGGTGCGGTGCGTGAGGGGCCTATCCTAATCGGCCATCAGGACTTGGGTACAGCAAAAGCGTCTGCTGGACGGCGAGGACGGCGACGCCCATAGTTGACCGGGGCCCCCGCTGTGTAGAGAGGCAGGAGCTTTCCGACAACGCAGCAGCGTCGTGTTCAAACGTGGCGGAAGGCAGTTATCAGGCGGGGTGCTGGGAGCTACGTCGGGGGCTCGTGCGTCGTGCGCCCTTCGAGTTCCTTCCGAAGCTTCCGGCGCTCGCCCTTCGGCAGCTTGCGGGCCAGATCCGCGATCCGATCCAACTCGTCGTCTTCCGGGAAGGTGATGACGCAAAACGGGGACACGCCGAGCGCGGCTGCGATGCGTTCGACGGTCTCGATGGTGATCGCCGCGAGGCCCTGCTCGATGCTCGACAGGTGGCCTTTCGACAGGGCGCCAGCTTCGGCGAGATCCTGCAAGGACATGCCGCGCTCGGTTCGCAGTTCGTGGATGCGAGCGCCAACTTTCAGGCAGAGCGGCTTGGGTTCGGTTCGTCGGGGCACAGTTCCTCCTACTCGCGCGTGAGTGGGTCCAAAGTCCCTACCACGGAGCGAGCGCTAAGACAAACCCCACGGACAAACGCCCCCGAGCCCCCCCGGGTGCGAGTTGGGGGGGGCCCGCGGGCGGTGGATGATCACTGTCGCGTCATTGCCCGGAGAAGCTTGGCGACGGCGGCGTGAGCCGCCAGCGCGGCGGCTATGTCGCCACCGGCGTCGGCGGCCATGTCGTCACCGGCGTCCGGCATGATGGCGAGGAGCCTGCCGGCAGCCTCATGCGCGACCACCGCGGCGTCGAGGTCGCCTGCCGCTGCCGCCGTGACCTCGCCCTGGACGAGGACGGCGAGAAGGGTCCTGCGTGGGTCGGCTCCGGGGGAGCCCCAAAGGGCGGCCACGGGGTCCGAAGTGGCACCAACGCGTGTCAACGGGGTCGATCCGTCGCCAGCAGGACGCGGATCCAGCGGGTTGCGCCGGGTCAGGGGTGCTAGAACTGTCCTCGGGGGATGAATCGACCGGGCTTTGCCCGGGCGAGAGGGGGACGCGAGGCGTACCCCTCGGGACAAAACGACGAGGAGGGTGCTCAGCCCCGGCCCTCGCCGAAGTCCTCGGTCGTCCATTCCAGCGCGCCGCGCTCGTTTCGCGCGCGGCGCGCGGCTTCGAGCTTGCGCAGCTCGACGCGGCGGATCTTGCCCGAGATGGTCTTGGGCAGCTCGGTGAACTCGATCCGCCGCACGCGCTTGTACGGGGCGAGCCGCTCGCGCGCGAACTGCAAGATGGCCTGCGCGGTGCCCTGCGTGGGCGCGATGCCGGGCGCGAGCACCACGAAGGCCTTGGGCACGCTCGTGCGCACGGGGTCGGGGCTCGGCACCACCGCGGCTTCCGCCACGGCCGGGTGCTCGAGGAGCGCGCTCTCCAGCTCGAACGGGCTGATGCGGTAGTCGGAGCTCTTGAACACGTCGTCGCCGCGGCCGACGAAGGTGTAGAGCCCCGCCGCGTCCCGCACGGCTTCGTCACCCGTGCGGTAGTATCCGCCTGCGGTGACGTCTGCGGTGCGCGCCTCGTCGTCGAGATAACCCGCCATGAGCCCCATCGGCCGCGGGTCGAGCGCGAGCGCGATCTCGCCCTCGGCGCCGGCGCGGCCCTCGGCGTCGAGCAAGGCGACGGTATAACCGGGCAGCGGCCGGCCCATCGTTCCGGGCACGACGGTCATTCCGGGCGTATTGCCGATCTGCGCCGTCGTCTCCGTCTGCCCGTAGCCGTCGCGCACCGTGAGGTTCCACGCGCGCCGTACGGCGTCGATGATCTCGGGGTTGAGCGGCTCGCCGGCGCTCACGGCCTCGCGCAGCACCACGGCGTGCGCCGCGAGGTTTTCGAGGATGAGCATCCGCCACACGGTCGGCGGCGCGCATAACGTGTCCACCTTGCACCGCGCGAGCAGGTCGAGCGTGGCGGTGGGCACGAAGCGCTTGTACGCGTGGACGAGCACCGTGGCGCCGGCGTTCCACGGCGCGAATACGCTCGACCATGCGTGCTTGGCCCAGCCGGGCGAGCTGATGTTGAGGTGCGTGTCCCCCTCGCGCAGCCCCACCCAGTACATCGTGGACAGGTGCCCGACGGGATAACTCTGGTGGGTGTGCAGCACGAGCTTGGGTTTCGCCGTGGTGCCCGAGGTGAAATAAAGCAGCAGCGGGTCGGTCGCGCCCGTGGGCGTGGCGCTCGTCGGCAAGGTGGCGGGCGCGGCGTAGGCGTCGTCGTAACGCGTCCAGCCCTCGACGGGCTCGCCCACGGCGATGCGCACCACGCGCGGGTCGACGGCGCCGAAGCGATCCGCGACGGCCGACTCGGCGATCACGCAGCGCACGTCACCACGCGTGAGCCGGTCGGCCACGTCCTCCGCGGTGAGCTGTGTCGTGGCCGGGATGATCACCGCGCCGATCTTCGCGGCGCCGAGCAGCACCTCCCACAGCGGCAGCACGTTGGGGAGCATGACCAGGACACGCGCGCCGCGTTCGACGCCGAGCCCGTGGAGGAAATGCGCCACGCGCGTGGAGCGCTCGGACAGCTCGGCGAACGTGGCGGTCGTCTCGGCGCCCGACGCGTCGACGATCCAGAGCGCGCGGCGGGTGTTGCCGCGGGCGTACACGTCGAACCAGTCGATGGCCCAGTTGAAGTGCTCGAGCGCGGGCCAGGAGAAGCCCGCGCATGCGCGGTCGTGGTCGTCGCGTGTGGCGAGCAGGTGGTCGCGGGCGCGGAGGAAGAGGTCCGTGGCGGTCATGGGGGCGGCTGTGGAGTATACGACCCACATAACGCGCGCCCAAGGAGGAAGGGATGCCCCTGCGGCCTGCGCGCGCGGGGGTCGGACCACGCGGCTCGCCCGTGGCCATTGCGTGACGACCGGGGCATCCAGCGGACCCGCGCTAGCGAGTACAATCAACAGGGTCGCTCACGCCATACTTGGCGTAGTTTTTCCTAGCTTCCTCCAAACTCACGACGTTGGCACCACCTCCGCGGTCTGGCGATGACTCTTGACTTGGGTCGTCTTCCCAGTCGCAGTTGTCACAGATGTCGTAATGGCCTCGCTCCGGCAGCGTGCGCTTACCGCAACACGGACAGGCATGGAGAGAAGCGTCAACAGCCATCTTGTTTCACCTGTTTCAGAGATCAGCCCCATCGAAGTGCCTCAGATGCGCGGTAAGACTCCTCAGCGCGGAAGCGAAACAAACGGCAGGTGGCTCCCCATCGTGTCCGAAGACCTGCCAAACGATCGATTCTTCTCCCCGATCCCGAGTTCACCGAAGATCCCCGCTCCCCAGCATTTCACCCGCCCTGCATCGGCTCCTCCGAAGAGGGCGCACGTATGCGAGGCTCCCACGGCGATCTCCTCGACGGGGCTGTTCGTCCCGAGATCGACGAACGGGAGCGCATCGCCGAGGGATTCGCTCTTGCAACGATCGAGGTCGTCCCCCACGCCGAGCGCCCCCAGTTGATTGATCCCCCAGCACTTCACCCGCGGCGCGGCGCTCTCCCCCTCGACGATCGCGCAGAACCTGCTCCCGGAGGTCGCCATCGAGACGGCGCGGAGTCCTTTCCCCAGCGAAATCGGCGCGGATACGACGGGGCAATGGCGGTGGCCGATCGCGCCTCCGTCGAGGAAGTCCCAGCAGCGCAGAGAGCCGTCCTCACCCCGCGCGCACGAGCCGCCGGCGCCGCCGACGAGGGCCAGGGTGCGGCCGGGGAGCGGCACGAGCAGCTCCGTGCCGACGTGGGTGTTCGGTGCATCCAAGACGTCCTTTCCCACGACGCCGATCGAACGGACGTGCCCGTCCTCGAATGCGACGCTGAGCGAGAGGTTCCCCGCCGCCATCGCGAAGGGCCTCGCCTTCGTGCCGAAATCGACGGCTTGCACCGGGACGAAGCGCTCCTTGCCGCCCGGGATCTCCCCGAAACAACGCACCTCCCGCGCGGCCCCGTCCTCGACGAGCGCGCAGGTGTACTTGATCCCCGCCGCGAGGGAGAGGATGGTCCCTTCGCCCATATCGATTTTGGGCCAGGCATCCCCGAGCTCCCCCGGAGAATCGCCGCGGTTGTCGGCGAGCCCGAGGGCGTGCGCATACCCCCAGCAGGCGAGCCGCGCGTTTCGTTCGCCGGGAAGAGGGGCCAGCGCCGCGCAGGCGTGCCGCGCTCCCACGCCGAGGACCGTTGCCGTTTCACGTGCGCCCTTGCGACGACCGAAATCGATGGGCGCCGCGCGGGAGAGAGCCCCGGGCACGTCCCCCAGATCGAGCTTGTTGCCTTGCCCTGGAACGCCATCCTCTCCGCGCCCCCAGCAGAACACCTCGCCCTCGCGGAGCAAGCAGGTGATGTGATCCCCGGCGACGAGGCGGGATCGGGCGACGGCAAACCCAGGCCGCGGGGGGCTCGGCGTCGCAGAAGGCAAAGCGCTCGGCGACGAAAGGGCCGCGGCTGTTTGGGTGTTCGCGGGCGGAGCCGTCGGAGCGGGCGTGCCACAAGACGAGGCCACGAGAGACAGAAACAAGAAGACGACATCCCGGCGGCATGCCTGGCGTCCGGCGGAGAGAACGTTCTGGCGCACGCCCGTTGCTACCTCAGCGCCAAACCGTTCGTCAACGGGACGCCCTCTCTGCCCTCCGGGGGAGAGTCCACGTAGGGCGAGAGTCCATGTAGAGAGCGCCCTCCCTCGTGACGACCGGATCGTCCCACATGCCCGCGTGATCGAGTGGCCACCCCCGCGCCTCGCCCGCGGCTACGTCGACGCAAAAGGAGCGCAACCGCCTGCACGATCGTCCCTGCATCGACGCGAAGGCGCCCGGACACGGGCGCAGCGTGGGATGCATCGGCGCAACGGCGGCTGGGACGCCGTGATCCGCGCGCTTGCGTCGATGCAAATCCCGTCAGGCCCCCGTCACGGCGGCGCGTGCACGCGCACAAGTGCTCCTGTGCCGCCGGCTCGACGTCTCTTGCGCACGTGCAAGGCACGCCGCGCAGATCGTTTGGAGCGCGTTGCACGCGTGCACCCGCACCGAGCAACCGGCATCCGCCGATTTGCGTGCGTGCAAGGCACGCCGCGCACTTTCGCCGGAGGCTGCCGCCTCCGCCCTCACGCGGCTGCCCGGCGGGACGGTGGACGGTGACCCAACCATCCCGCGGGCATCCAGCCGCGTTCAGGCGAGAACCCGGAGCGCGCGGCGGTAATACACCGTCCGACGCGCGAGCCCACGGTAACCGCCGTTGATGCGGTACGTGATTTTCTTGAAGTTGCCCCGGTCCGCGAGGGCATTCAGCTTGCGGGTCTTCCAGAACCAGCCTGCCACGCGGAAGCCCACGTCGATACGAGCGGCGAGCTTCGGCCTCTTTTGCAAGTCGATCCCCAGGGCCTTGCCCGCGGCGCGGTAGTTGCTGCGCCCCGTGATCTGGATCGGGCCCCGGCCCTTGTAACGTCGACCGTCCCCGGGGTGGGTGTTGCCGAGATCCTTGCGTCCCTCGTAGGCAGCCCCGGACGCGAGCTCCTCGAAGTACACGAGCTCGCCGCTCTCGTGCGCGAGCTGCGCGAGGAACGCCGCCATTCGCTTCTTCGTATCGATGGCGAACTCCTTCCTGGCCTTGTTGAGGTGCGGCAAGCATTTCCGCGCGCGCGCCGCCGAGAGGTTCGGCATGATGGCGCGGAGCTCGGCCAGGGTGACGCCGCCCCGCGTCGGGCCCTTCTTCCCGGGCGCGGGCTTGGCCGGGCCCATCTTGGCGCCGAGCTTCACGAATGCGGCGCGCGTCTTCGGCCCATAGGTGCCCGTGCTCGGCACGCCGTGCTTGGCCTGGAACTTCTTCAGCGCCGCCTCCGTCTTCGGGCCGAACCTTCCCGCGCCCGTGTTCATTTCGGCCTGCGTCATGTGGCCGAGCTTCACGAGCGCGGCTTGCAGGGCCTTCACGGCCGCGCCTTTCGCGCCGCGTTTCAGGTTCGCCGCCGGCAACGTCCTTCCGGCGAGCGGGCCTCCAGGCCTCGCCACGCCCGCCTCGGTGGCGTTCGCCGGGATCTCGGCCTGCGGCGCGAGGACGAGCGTCACCGGGGACGCCGGCTCGTGCGTGATCCTCTTGATCGTCGTCGCATCGCCCAAGCGCGCCCTCAGGAAGTGAAGCCCGGGATGGGCCATGGGCAACGAGAAGGAGCCGTCCTGTGCGGAGGTCGTAGCAATCGCGAGCGCCCCACGGCGGGCGATCGTCACGGTGGCGCCGGCGAGCGGGCGGTTGTTCTCGTCGACCACTTTGCCCGTGATTTCCTTGCCAGGTATTGCCGGCGAGAAAGCACGCGCGCTCTCCACCAGGAGGTCCGCCGCCGGAGCCAAGAGACCACGACGTCGGGCGCGCCGTCCGAGCGTCGCCTCCTCGGCCCAGCGCCGCAGGCTCGCGAGCACGGCCGTCGTGATGCGCAGGCCCGAGTTCCACGGGATACCGGCGCGAGGGCCGCTCGTGTGAATCGCGACCACGGCGCGCTCGCCGTTCGGGCGTGTCAACCAAACCGGAGCCCCGCTCTGCCCGCCGAAGGTGTCGATGTCGTACTGGACGATGCGGCCCCCGACGTCCTTCAGCGCGCGCGCGTGATAATACAACCGGGTGGCGGCATCGGGCTCCTGCGGATATCCCGCGATGTTGACCAGGGCCCCCTCGAGCTCCGCGGGGGGCAGGGCCTCGGGCATGAAAAAGCCCTCGTTCATCTGGACCGGCTCGTCGAGCAGGATCGCGGCGTAATCGTATTCCGGCGACCGGTCTTCGAGCCACCCGGACACCAGGCGAAAGCGCTTCGCCACGACGGAGCCGAAGGGCTGCCGGGTGCCGTCGAGCGCCGGAATCACCTCGATCGAGGTCGCCCACCCGCCCATCGTCTGGCAATCGTAGACGCAATGCCCCGCCGTGACGACGGTACGGGCATTGATGAGCCATCCGGTGCCGACGTACCGCTCGCCATTGGCGCCCGTGATCCGGAGCGCGCAGATCGCTCGGTAAGGAGCGGCCTCGGTCCGCGGGACCCGGACCCGATCATCCGGGCCGAACACGACGAACGCGGCGCTCCTGGCCACACGCATGCGTGAAGCCTCCATCGCCTCCCGCGGAGCGTCGAGCGACCGCGTGAGCGGCGGCGCGCTCGCCTTGAGGTGTGAGGGCAGGAGAACCCTGTCGGATGGCTCCGGGGCCGCGGCGCCGGGGGCCCTCGGCCGCTCGTACCCCGGCACGTATTCGAGGAGGCTCGCGGGTCTCGTGATGGCGGCCGCCTCGGTCGTGCTCGCGCACGAGGCGGGCTCCTGCTCGCTCGCGTGGGATTCGTAGCCGCCGGTCACGCGGCCTGCCTCGTTCGACAATGCTCCCCTGTCGTTCATGACCCTCTCCCCTTCCTGCATCGCCATGCTCTCTTCGCCCCGGGCCGGCGCGGCGCAGGGACCCGAAAGGACGGGGGCTCCGCGCGAGCGCCGGACCAATGCCGCCTCCGTGGAGGCCGGCCTCCGCCGGCGCGCAGGCCCGCGCGGCGGGCTCGCGTCATTGATATGGCCGCAGGAGACGGCCACGGTCGGCTCGTCCCCGTCGAACGTGATGGTGCTGAGCCCATTGACGTCGGTCCGCGCCCACCTCCCGTGCTGCTCCGCGACCATGGTTTTCATGAGCTCGAGCGTCGCCGGGTGCGGGTGCCGCATGCTGGTCTCGCCGGCGCAGACGCCGAGCAGCCGCGGATGGCCCATGCTCTCGAGGAGCTCGGCGTTGATCCCGTTGTGGCTCCCGTGGTGCGAAAGCTTGACGAAATCGTAGGGAGCGTGCTCCCCGATGGCCTTCGTGAGCGCGCGCATCCCGGCGAGGACCGTCCGATCGTTCGTCTGTGGATCCGCGAGCTGCATGTCCCCCGTGAGAAGGAGCTTTTTCCCGCTGTATTCGAGGAGCAACACCGAGCTCTGGAGGTTCACGAAATTCGAGACCCGCGCCGTCCCGGCCGCCTCCGTCCCCTCGGGCGCCTCGCGCTCGGCCGCGAAGGCGGCGGCATACCTCCGATAGACGGAGAGCTCGCGCGCCTCCGCCGATTCCTCGCTCGCGCCCGGCACGGCGGCGGCTTCGAGCGCCCTTTGCATCTCGATGCGAAGCGCCTCGAGGTTTTTCGCCATGCCCTCGGCGCAGGCGGTCACGTGCCGCCGGGTCGGGCCGAGGATCTTCAAGGTGACGCCGCCCTCCGCGAGCGCCGCCACGAGCGGCCGCAGCGCAGGGTCGTCGCTCCCCTTGAAAGGGAGGACCCGCGTCCCGTTCCGGGAGAGCGTCTCCAGCATCTCGCGGTATTCGGCTTCGAGGCTCTGCGCGGACTCGATGAACGCGCTCTCCTCGGCCGCCGACTCGCCCTCCAGGGGCTCCTCGCGCAGCGCCTCCGCAATACGCCGCGCTGCCGGCGACGCCTCGGTCGTGGTCTCTCGGCCGGTCTTCCCCCAGGCGAGGTCCGGATCGGGCACGAGCGCCCATTCGGCGACGATGTGCCCGTCGCGCACGAGCCGCGGCAGGCACCCGATGTGGTCCTGATGTGCGTGCGAAATGAGGAGGAGGGTCACCACGGACGCGCCCCCCCGCGTGGGCAGGAGCGGCCGGAGCTGCTCCTGGATCGCGAGGTGCCCGCCTTTGCGGCGGGCATTGCCCGGGTGCGCCCCGTCGATCAGCACGGAGGTCGTGCCGAACCGGCAGAGCACGGCGTCGCCGTACTGCTCGGTGCCGACGTCGAGCAATGTGACCGTGAACGGATTGCGCGCGCCTCTTTGCATGGCCGACCCTCCCTCCGTAGTCGCCTCGGGGCTACCGAGCCCCGCGCTTCTGGATCCGCTTCGCCAGCGCCACCGCCTTCGCGCGGGGCAAGATCACCTCGAAGTGCATCTCGTCCTTGCGGCGGCGGTAGTTGCCTCCCCAGCGAAGGCCGTATTTCTTGCAAAGCGCGTTGATCGTCTTGCGCTGGGCCGCGCTGAACGTGCCCTTGCGCCCGAGCGGGTGCTTCGGGGCGTTCAGATCGATGGCGATGCCGGCCGCGTGGAACGAGGGCCGCTTCGAGCCGCGGATGTTGCGATTCGCGTGCCCCCAGCACCAGCCCTTGCGGAGCCGCTCCACCTTCTGGTGGAATTCCTTGGCGAAGCCGATGAGCAGCGGGGCGATGATCGCGCGGACCGGCAAGGATACCTTCGTGCCCGGGACGCGGTACGTCTTGACGCCGATACGTTTCGCGGGCCCCACGCTGAATCCATTGATGGATCGCGCCTTCCCCCGCGCGGCTTCGAAGCTCGACTTGCTCGCCGCGGCGCTCGTCTCCACGCCCTCCCAGACGTCTTCGTCGTCCTCGTGGGCATGACTGTCCCAGTCCTCGGGCGGCGACGTGCCCTCGGAGGGATCGACCTCCTCCAGCACGACGGGCTCGTCTTCGATCCTTTCGTCCACGTACTCGGCGACGAATCGTTCTGCACTCCGAAGAGCGGACGGTCCCTTTTGACCTCTCACGGCCATATGGCACCCCCTTTCCCCATTCTCGAATGTTGTGTCCGGGCATCACAGCGCAATAGGTGCTCTCCGAAAATCCAGCGCGCCTTCATGGAGGCCGAGCGGCGGGGGGCAGCGCTCCTCCTCGAAAGGCGTGAGATCGATCCCGGAGCTCTCCTCGATCCACACGAGATGCGCGGCGATCGACGTGTAGATGGCCTTCCCCGCGCAGGGATCGGCCGGGCCGAGGTCCGTGCTCGGGGCCATGCGGCTCGAAACGCCGAACACGCGCCACGCGCCGCCCGGAAGCTCGAGGAAGGCCGGGCCGCCCGAATCGCCTGTGCAGGCGCCCTTTTCGCGTGTGCCGACGAGGACCTCCCGCGCCCCGGCCTGCGTCCCGTGCACGGGCACCTCGACCCACCGCTTCAGGCCGCCGCCGGGCTCGTCTTCGCCGGCGGCCCCGAATCCGACCAGGATGGCCGTGGCCCCGGGGGTGAGGTGTTCGGCAGCCTCGCACGTGGAAAGGACGGGCACGATCGGAACATCGTCCACGGCCTCGCGGAGGAGACAAAAAGCCACGTCGGCGCCTTTCCTCCGTTCATGATCCGGGTGTCCCACGCAGCGGTCGACAGGCACCACGCGAACGGCGTGATCACGCGCCTCCCCGAAGGCAAACGAGCCGGGCCCGCCGCGGGCGAGGCAATGCGCTGCCGTGGTCACGAGCCGCGGATGCACGAGCGTGCCGTCGCATCGCCCCGACGAGACCGCCGTCGGCCATTCTCCCGGCGCCGCGACCTGCCCGCCGACGATGGCCGTAGGGGCTTCACGCGCCCCGTCCTCGGGGCCCGGCGTGCACGCGCAGACGAAGACCAGGCACGCGGGGACGAAGCGTCGGGCCATGTCTCGTCACGTCATCGAGGATCGCCGCAGTTTCCACGCGCGCAACATTCGCTCGGGCCGGGATTGAAGCTGCTGCTCGAAAAGCAGGCGACGGCCGGGACATTGCAGAGAAGATGGCACTGGGTCCAGGGCCGGAGCCAGCTCCCGGCCCCGCACTCGTGCTTCTTGTAACACGCGTCGTGGATGTCGCAGCAACGCCCCTTCGGACCGCAGCTCGTAGGCCCGCGGATCGCCGAGGGCAAATCACAACCCCAGTTGTCGTAGTAATAATGGATCGCGCGGGACACCTGGGCCTGGATGAGGGCGGCCCCGACGATCGCGCGGTCGACCGTCGGCAGCTCGGCGTCCATTTGCGCCGACGCGGTCAGCGGCTGCGCCGACATGTCCCCGTCCGTTCCCGTCGGGAACGACGTGTACGTGACCAGGGTCCTCTGCGGTCCGACCGCCTGGAAATCGGCTCGGAGCTGCAACACCCCGGTCTGGCTGCGGATGTCGACGCGCACCTGGGTCGCATCCATCTGGGTGCCTTGCGCCACGCTGTCCTCGTCGAGCGTGACGTTCACCGTTTGTCGGGATTCCCCTGGATTCGAGCTCTTTTCACACCCCGCCGCGATGGCTCCGAGCGTGATGAGCATGGCGGCCCCTGTCCTCGCGTACTTCATTCCTCGTCGGGTCATCGCCCTTCCTCCTCGCGTCCGAGCGACTTCGGTTGCGATGGAAACCTAATGGTCCACCCCGCGAGGCCCAAGAGGGCGCCTTGCCGCGTGAGCCGAGCGAGGAGCACATGGCGATCTTGAAGAAGGCGCTCGCCGCTCTGCGCAGACAGCTCGGCGCGCATCCCGACGTGGAGGCCCTCGCATTACGAATCGAAGGAGCGCGGGCCCGACGGCAGCGATTCTCGGTGCCGCGGAGCATCCTCCCCGGTGTTCTGGACGTCGGCAGCCCGATGGTGCTCGACTCGAACGGCCCTGAAGGGTAGCACCGCGCCGGCGAGGGACGGTCAGCGCGGGCCGCCCAGCTCCTTGACGAAGAACCGGTGCACGTCGTCCTTGTAATACTGAAACGCCTTCCCCTCGGGGCTGTGGGGCTGTCCCGGCATGATGAGCAATTCGAAGGGCTTGCCTTCGCGGATGAGGGCCTCGGCCATGCGCATCGTCGTGGAGACCGTCGCGTTCACGTCGCTCGTGCCATGCATCATCTTGAGGGCCCCCCGAAGGTTTCGCGCGAGCGACACGTTGGACCCCGCCTCGTAGCCGGCTCGATTTTCGCTCATGAGCCCCAGGTTCGGCTCCATGATGACCGCCTCCTCCTCCAGGGCCCCGGGCGCCCCCGCATAACCCGCCTTGAACAGCTCCGGGGCGGTCAGCATACCGCGGAGCGCGAAGTAGCCGCCCCAGGAGTGGCCGTAGATCCCGACGCGGCTCATATCCATGTAAGGCCGCGTGGCGGCAGCCTGCCGCAGCGCGGCCACGTGATCGGGGATCTCGGTCTGACCCACGCGCCCATAGTTGGCGTCTTGAAACGCCTTGCTTCGCCCCGGCGTGCCGCGCGCGTCGAGCACCATGGCGACGAACCCCATCTGCGAAAGCGAATTCGCCCACCGCGACTCCTCGGTCCCCACGAAGCTCCAGGGCACGACCGACATCCACGGACCGGCATAGATGACGTCGAGGACCGGGTAATGCTTCTTCGGATCGAAGTCCCACGGCTTGTACAGCACGCCATGGAGCTCCGTCGCGCCATCGGCCGCCAGGACCGTGAGGGGCTCCGGCGGCGAGAGATGCAATTCCGCGAGCGCGCTCGTGTCCGCCTCGGCGTAGCGGAACGGAGCGCCGCCCTCGGTCGAACCCACGTCCCACACCCGCGGCTTTACGCGCGTGGAATGCCCATCGGTGTAATAACGCCCCGACGGCGCGAGGGTGATCCGGTGGATGCCGAGGTCCGGCGAGAGCCGCTTCAGGTCGCCCCCGGCGAGGCTCGCGCGATAGAGCAATCGGTCATAAGGCGCGGCGCGCTCGGCAGAGGCCAAGAGGAAGATCGCATCTGCCTTCGGAGCGACGCCGAGCACGCGGTGCACGGGAAAGGGGCCGCTCGTGACCTGGCGCTCGAGCGTCCCCGCGTAATCGTAGAGATAGACGTGCCGAAAGCCGTCGCGCTCGGACATCCACAAGAAGCGCTTGTTGTCGTCGAGCGGCGTGACCTGCAGCGACCACCCGTTCTCCGCAAAGTCGAGCGCCCCCACGAAGCTCTCCGGTCGGTCCTCGCGCAGCACGAGGCGGGTCTTGCCGGCCCCAGGCTCCACTGCGGAGAGCTCCAGCCGCTTGCCATCACGGGACAGATGGAGCACGAGCGCTTCGCTGCCATCGGGACGAAAGCCCGCAAACCAATCGTAGGTCTCCCCGGGCGCGGGCGGAACGAGCGTCACGCGGCGGGTCGCAGGCTCGACCACGTAGAGCTCCGAGCGCCGGAGCGGGGTCCCGACCTTGGAATAGGGCACCATCGTCACGCGCTCGATGCCCGTCGCGTAGGCGTAATCGACGATTGGTGTCTTGTGGACGCCGCGCGTGTCCTGGCGCCAGACCACGAGGAACCGACCGTCGGGAGACCACGCCCGCTCGGGGATCTGCCATTCGTAATTCTCTTCCCCGCTCCGCTCCAGCAGCGTGCCGCCCTCGCTGTCGACCACGGCGAACCCCGATCCGCGCTGGACTGCGGCCGTGCGGCCCTCGGGAGACACGTGATGGCTCGCAGACAGCATCCACGCGGCGCGATCGGTCGGGGCGAGGGCCACGACGCGGCGATCGGAGAGCCCGAGCGCAAACGACCGGCCCTGAAGCTGGAAGACAATCCGGCGCGAATCGGGCGCGAGGCCGGGGGCGAGGACGAAGTCGAGGTTCTCCGGGAGCTCGATCTTCTGGCCAACGAGCGCCGAGAGCTCCGCCTGCAAAACGTCGCTCGAAAGGACGGGGACCCTCGTCCGCTGCTGCGCGTCGACGAGGACCCACGTCCCGCGATGCGGACCGACCGCGGACCAGTACACGAATTGATCACGATCGGGGAGCCACCGCGGCGCGACGAGGGTGTCTCGAATGCGCTCGATGAAGCGGTAATACTTCTCGGCGACCTCGAGGCGCGCTTGCAAGGGATCGCCCTGGGCAGGGGCCGTCGTCGGAGGCCGCGTCGCCGTCGTCGGAGGCTGGCAGCCAAGCCACGCGGACATGAACACGAGCACGACACGTCGTCTCATGGCATCACACTCCAGGGGGAGGTAGGCGATCCGTCGAGCAGCTTCGCCAGGATGGAGAGGCCCCGCTCGAGCTCGTTGCATGATTTCGCCGCGGCGAGCGATACCCGAAGGGCATTGGGCGCGCTGCCCGCGCGGGCCGCGAACAGGTGCGCCGGCCCCAGCAATACGTTCTGCGCGGCGGCCTGCTCGATCACCTCCATCGCCCGCCGGTGCTCCGGGATCCTCATCCAGAGGAAATACGCGGTGGGATGTGCGCGATAGGGAGTCCCCTTCAAGATCGCCGCTGCGATCGTCTGGCGGGCGGCGGCCTCCCTGCGCCGCGCGTCGCGGATGGCGGCTGCCGTGCCGTCGTTGATCCATTGCGTCGCGATCTCGGCCAGCAAGGGCGAACCTGACCACACCGTCGCTGCGGCGGCGTTTTCGAGGAGGTGTCGCGCCTCGGTCGGTGAACGAAGGAAGCCGACACGGAGGGCAGGCACCGTCGCCTTCGACAGGCTCCCGATGTAATACGTCGCCTCCGGGGCGAGCGCGGCGAGCGGCGGCGGCGCGTCGGGGACGAGCGGAGCGAGCGCGCCGTTTTCAAGGATGGTGACCCCGTACTCGCGGCAAATCGCCACGATCGCCCGACGCCGCTCGATCGGCATGATCGACGTGGTCGGGTTGTGGTTCGTCGGCGTGCAATAAAGCACCTTGGCCCGGCTCGATCGGCAGGCCTGCGCGAGCGCCTCGGGGACGAGCCCCGCCTCGTCGATCTCGACCGGATGGGTCGGCAGCCGGAGCCACTGCGCGGCGCTGAGCGCGCCGGGATAGGTGAGCTCCTCGACCAGCACACCGGTCGTCGTCGCGAGCGTCGACAACAAGATCGCCGTGGCGTGCTGCGCGCCGCTGCAAACGGTGATCTCCTCGGGGGACGCGACGACGCCGGTCGTCCCGAGCCAGCGCGCGCCCGCGGCCCGCTGCGCCGCGGTCCCCCCATGCGACTGGTAGCCGCTGAGCGCGCCGAGGTCCGCGCGCGAGCTCAGGTTCGCGAGCGCGGCCGTGAGCGCGCAGTGCCCGAGATCGCCGGACAGGATCGGCGCGGCGGTCGGGCCGAGGTCGATGCGACTCCGGTCGAGCATGGGCGAGTACGCGTCGCCATCCATGAGCCCGTTCACGAACGTGCCGCTGCCGACCTGGCTACGAACGAGCCCGCGGCGCTCCGCTTCCGCGTACGCGCGGGTGATGGTCCCCAGCGACGCCCCGACCGCGTTCGCGAGGTCGCGGTGCGTCGGAAGTCGGTCGCCTCCGCGCAGCTTGCCGGCGCTGATGTCGGCCGCGAGCGCGTCGACGATCGCCGCGTAGAGCGGCGCGCTGGAGCGCCTCAGGCGTGGTTTCCAGGTATGACTGCGCATCTCGTATGTACCAGGATACGCCAAGAAGTGTACTAGTACAATCTTCTCGATGCAGGACCGTGCGGCCCGCGGGGCGATCACGCCCGGATCAGGGAGCGCTCGAGAAGATCGCGGTGCACTCCGGGACGCGCGCCCAAGCGTGCTCGCGGATCTGGGCCACGAGCGCAGAACCGAAGAACTCGCCGCAGATGTGCGCCGCAGCCTCGACGTCGGGGAACACGTAGTCGGTGCGCACCCAGCGGCGCGAAAGCCCGTGCGCCTGCTCCAGGTGCGCGAAGTACTCGTCCAGGCCTGGATGGACGCGTGGCGTCTCGTGGCCGGTGCCGAGCGTCTCGATGACCATCAGCGCGCCGCCGGGACGCACCACACGGCGCATCTCCGACAGCGCCGTGTCCACCTCCTCGCGCCAGCCCTCCGGCATCCAGTGACGGAAATGTCCGAACACCCACCCGGCCATCGCGACATCGACGCTCACGTCGGGCAACGGCAACGAGCGCACATCCGCGTGATGGATGGTGAACGGCACGCCGGCCTGCGACAGATGCCTGCGCGCGATCTCCAGCATGGGCGCCGCGCGATCGACCAGGTGCAAGCGCGACGCGCGCGCGGAGGCGATGCGCGAGAGCCGCCCGGTCCCCGCGCCGACGTCGAGCGCCACGGCCCCCTCCGGCAGCCATTCACGCACCACGCGCGCGAGCACCTCGTCCGCGTCCTCCGCGTTGATCAGCGCGTCGTACGCGTCCGCCTTCTCCTGGTACACGCGCGCCTGCGCATCACTCACGGGGTCGCTCATCGGCGCGACCTTATTGCACGCGCGCGCGAAAGGGAAGGCGGGGGGGACCTGCCCGACGCGCCGCGTCCTCTGCCTCGCGCTGGGGCGGCGCGGAGCCGCGAAAAATCAGGTATTGCCCCACGTAGTACGTCGCAAGAATCCAGACCCGCCCGAGGGGCACGGGGTAGACCCAGCGATTCACGCCGATGAGCGCGTCCGATACCACGAAGAAGAGCGCGCCGGCACAGAGGACGCGCGAAGCGTGGTCCTTCGGCTCGACGAAGGCGCGCCCGATCGCCCGGCCGAGCATGGACGAGATGACGATCGCATACGCCGTGATCGGCGCGTGCAAGGCCTCCGGCGCGCGGCCGGATCCGACGAGGACCCACCACATGAACCCGCCGAAGACGAGGGCCGGGAGCATCGGAAGCCCGGCGCCTGTCGCGCGCTTCGGCAACCCCATCCCGGCGAGATAAAAGAGGTGCGCGACGAGGAACGCCCCGAGCCCGGCCACGAAGACACTATCGATCAGGGCGTCCGCGAGGAGCGACACGAAAAGCCCGAGCCCGACGAGCCCCGCGAGCCGCCCCCGCCGGTCGCGCAGGCGAGCGGCGCAAAGCAAAGCCAGGGGAACGAGCTTCACGAGGCGCACCACGATCGAGCCCGGCGCGAGCGCGGCGAGCAGACACGCAGCCACCACGCTTGCGAAGAACGCCGCGACAAAGAGCGCCTCGCGGCGCCGGAACGAAGCCCAATCCATGGCGCGCGAGCCTACCACCCCGCCGCGGCTCGACGCGGGTGCTCATCTCCACAACGCGCAGCGCTACGCGATTTCGCTGGCCGCCTCCGCCTCCGCCTCCACCGGATCCTCCGCCTCCGCCTCCACCGGATCCTCCGCGAGCTCCGGCACCAGAAACAGCCCGGAAAGCGGCGGCAGCGTCAGCACGATCGACTGCTCGAACCCGTGCGAAGGCACGTCCTCGCAGGCCACGCTCCCCAGGTTCCCCACCCCGCTCCCGCCGTACACCGGCGCGTCCGTGTTCAGCACCTCGAGGTACCGGCACCGCCGCGGCACCCCGACCCGGTACCCAAATCGCGGCAGCGGCGTGAAATTGCCGACGAACACCACGAAGATCCCCTTCTCGATCCGCTTCGGGCAGGGCTCCTCCGAGCCGTCCGGTTGCCGCGGGAATCGCACGAACGAGGCCACGCTTTGGCTCGCGTCGTTCGCGTCGATCCACGTGAATCCCGCCGGGCTCTCGTCGAGCTCCCAGAGCGCCTCGTACTTGCGGTACACGCCGTTCAGATCCCGCACGAGCCGCGACAGACCGGCGTGATCCTCCGCGCCGACGAGCTCCCAGTCGAGCGCGCGATCGTGGTTCCACTCCCGCCATTGCCCGAGCTCGCCGCCCATGAAGACGAGCTTCTTCCCCGGGTGCGCCCACATCCACGCGTAGAGCGCCCGCAGGTTCGCGTGTTGCTGCCAGCGATCGCCCGGCATCTTCGAGAGCAGCGCGCGCTTCAAATGCACGACCTCGTCGTGCGAGAGCGGAAGGAGGAACCGCTCCGAGAACGCGTACATCAGGCCAAACGTGATCTTCGTGTGGTGGAAGGCGCGGAAGAGCGGGTCGAGCGCGAAGTAATCGAGCGTGTCGTGCATCCACCCCATGTTCCACTTGAAGTCGAAGCCGAGGCCCCCCCCGGACGTCGGGCGCGTGACGCCCGGCCACGTCGTCGACTCCTCCGCGCAGAGCACGGCCCCCGGGAAATCCTTGTGCACGGCGTCCGAGAGCTCGCGCAAGAACCGCACGGCGTCGAGGTTCTCCCGGCCGCCGAACTCGTTCGGCTCCCACTCGGTCGGGAACATCGCGGCGTAATCGAGGTAGAGCATCGAGGCGACCGCGTCGACGCGCAGCCCATCGACGTGGAATTCGTCGAGCCAAAAGAGCGCGCTCGCGATCAGGAAATTGCGCACCTCTTTTTTGCCGTAATCGAAGACGAACGTGCGCCACTCGCGGTGCTCGCCCCGCCGCGGGTCCGCGTGCTCGTAGAGCGGCTCGCCGTCGAAGCGGCCGAGCGCAAACGCATCCTTGGGGAAATGCGCGGGCGGCCAGTCGAGCAAGACGCCGAGCCCCCGCGCGTGGCAGCGATCGATGAAATACCGGAGATCGTCCGGATCCCCGAAGCGCGAGGTCGCCGCGAAATACCCCGTCACCTGGTAGCCCCACGAGCCGTCGAACGGATGCTCCATCACGGGCAAGAGCTCCACGTGCGTGAAGCCGAGCGAGACCACGTACTCCACGAGCTCGTCCGCGAGCTCGCGGTACGAGAGCCACGCCCCGGGCCCGTCCCCCTTCCCGGGCGCGGGCTTGCGCCGCCACGAGCCGAGGTGGACCTCGTAAATGCTCATCGGCCGCACGTGCGGATCCGCCTCGCGCCGCGCCGCGAGCCAGGCGCCGTCCGTGAACACGTACGACCCCTGCGTGACCTTCGACGCGTGGCTCGGCCGAAGCTCCCCCGCGAACGCCACGGGATCACTCTTCATGAGCACGAGCCCGCTCGCCGTCTTGATCTCGTACTTGTACGTCGCGCCCGCGCGCACGTCGGGCACGAAGATCTCCCAGACGCCGGCCTCCGTGCGCCGCATCGCGTGGCGCTTGCCGTCCCAGCGATTGAACTCCCCGACGACGCTCACCCGCCGCGCCGAAGGCGCCCACACGGCGAACGCCGTCCCGGAGACGCCGCGCACCTCCCCCACGTGCGCCCCGAGCCGCCGGGGCCATTCGCGCGCGGCCCCCTCCCCCGCCGGATCGAAGTCGCCCTCCACGAGCGACGCCGGAAACGCATACGCGTCCCGCCCGACCGTCGTCCCGCGCGACGAGCGCACCTCGAGCCGATACGAAAACGGCCCCTCCACGCCCTCGAACACGGCCTGGAAGATGCCGCCCGGGTGCACGCGCGCCATCGCGCGGGGCGGGACGTTCGGGTCGTCGGGCCGCACGACGATCACGAGCGCCTCTGGCCGGAACGCCCGCACGACGATCCGCCCGTCCTCGCGATGAAGCCCGAGCGAGCGGTGCGGATCGGTGGCGTCCGCCGCCGCGATGCGATCGAAATCGGTCACGCCCATCGATTCACCGACGCCCGGACCGCTGCGCGACGAGCCGCCGGATGGCCTCTAGGTTCAGCGGCTTGACCTCGTGCGCGTCGAAGCCCGCCACCTGCGAGAGCCGCCGATCCTCGTCCTGCCCGTAGCCCGTCATCGCCACGATCAGCGTCCCCGTGAGCCCTTGTTCGCGCATCACCCTGCACGCTTCGTACCCGTTTTGCCCGGGCAAGCCAATATCGAGCAGCACCACCTCCGGCTGCTCGCGCAAGGCGATCTCCACCGCCGCGACCCCGTCGTGGGCCTTCAGCACCTCGTGGCCGTCGAACTCGAGCAGCATCGCCATGCTCTCGGCCGCGTCCACGTTGTCGTCCACCACGAGCACCCGCGCGCCCGACATCGCATGCTCCGGCAGGATCACCCCCTCCACGACGTCCACCTTCGGCTCGTCGGGCAGGGTCAAGAGCCGCACCACGAACTCGCTCCCCGTCCCCCGCCCCTCGCTGTAGGCCCGCACAGAGCCGCCGTGCATGTGGACGAGCGTGCGGACCAGGGAGAGCCCGATGCCGAGCCCGCCCTCCGACCGATCGAGGTTCCGGTCCACCTGGTAAAACAGGTCGAAGAGGTGCGGGAGCGCCGCCGGATCGATGCCGCGGCCCGTGTCGCGCACCCGGATGAACAGCCATTTCGGGTCCCCCGGATCCCGCTCCACGACGAGGCGGATCGTCCCCCCCTCGTCCGTGTACTTGGCCGCGTTGTTGAGCAGGTTGCCCACCACCTGGCCGAGCCGGGTCAGATCCCCGTCCACGCGCACCGTCGAGAGCGGCAGGATCACCTGCAGATCGTGATGCCGCGCCGCGAGGATCGGCCCGCTCGTGTCGAGCGCCTGCCGCACCACCTCCGCCACGTCGATCGCCTGCGTCTGGAGCTGCACCTTGCCGAGCGTGATGCGCGAGACGTCGAGCAGATCGTCGACGAGCCGCACCATGTGCGCCACCTGCCGCTCGATCATCTCGCGCGCGGTCTGGAGCGGCGGTTCCTGCGGTCCGAGCCGCTTCAGGATCTCCACGGCGTTCAAGATGGGCGCGAGGGGGTTTCTGAGCTCGTGGGCCAGCGTGGCGAGGAACTCGTCCTTGCGCCGATCCGCCTCGCGCAGGGCCTCCTCGGCCCGCTTGCGCGCCGTCACGTCGGTGAACGTCACGACCACGCCGTCGGCCTCTCCGCCCTGGTTGCGGTACGGCAGCACGCGCCGGAGGAACGTCGCGCCGCTCGCCGCCTCGATCTCGTCCTCGATCGGCGCCTCCGCGCACCGCACCTCCTCGGCCCGGGGCAAGGGCGGCATCTCCTTCATGCGGTGCGTGAAGTGCGAAAGCGGCCGCCCCACGTCGCCGAGCGTCACGTTGTAGATGTCCGCGATCGCCGGGGTGATGCGCTGGACATGCTCGTCGTCGTCGAGGAAGAGCGTCGCGATCCGCGTGCTCGTGAGCAGGTTCTCGAGGTCGGTGTGGGCCCGCGTGAGCGCCTCGTTCGCGTGCTGCACCTCCTCCTTCGAGGTCTCGAGCTCCTCGTTCGCCGACTGGAGCTCCTCGTTCATCGAGAGCAGCTCCTCGTTGCTCGATTTGAGCTCCTCGTTGGCGACCTCGAGCTCCTGGACCGTCTTTTCGAGGTCCGCGCGTGTCGTCGAGAGCTCCTGTTCGAGCTGCTCCAGGAGGACGGCGGCGTCCTCGACGGCCTTCGTCCTCGCCTCCTCCCGCGCGACGGGCAGGCCGACGTCCTGGAAGACCACGAGGAACAGGCCCGACTGCTCGCCCATCTGCGGCATCGGCTGCACGGTGAGCATCACGCGCTGCGTGCCGCTCGGGGTCCGCACCGAGAGCCCCTCGTGCACCACCTTTCGCCGCTCCTTGATCGCGAGCGCGAGCGACGCCCGCAGGCCCACGGTGAGCCCCTCGCGGACGAGCCGGACGAGGTTATTGTGAAACGCGCCGGCCGAGATGGTCAGGTACTTTTCGAGGTTCCCCGAGGCCGAGATGATCTGCCCCTCCTCGTCGATGACGACCGATTTCGGCGCGAACTCGTCGAGCACGATCCGCTGCATGAGCAGGTAGATGTCGGTCTCGCCGGCGGAGGGCACGTTCGGCGGCCGGACCGTGGCCGGCGGCCCGTCGCGCCCGGGCAGGAGCCCCGGGACGTGCACGGCGGTCGGCAATCGCTGCGAGATCCGGTGCCGCGCGTCGATCGGCCGGAAGAGCTCGCGGTGCGCCGAGAGGCTCTCCGAGGGCCCGAGGAAGAGATACCCGCCGGGCCGGAGCGCATAATGGAAGAGCGGGATGAGCTTCTTCTGGAGGTGCGGGCCGAGGTAGATGAGCAGGTTGCGGCAGGAGATCAGATCGAGCTTCGAGAAGGGCGGATCGTTGATCAGGTTGTGCGCCGAAAAGAGGACGAGCTCCCGGATCTCCTTCGTGATGTGGTAATGCTGCCCCTTGCGGACGAAGAATCGCCGCAGCCGCTCGGGCGGCACCTCGTCGGCGATGCCGAGCGGATACGCGCCGAGCCGCGCCGTGGCGAGGGCCTGCTCGTCGATGTCCGTGGCGAAGATCTGGACCGCGGGCGCGGCAGACACCGCGCCCTGCGCCTCGCACACGAGCATGGCGATCGTGTACGCCTCTTCGCCCGTCGCGCAGCCGGGGATCCAGATGCGCAAGGCCTGATCGGGCGAACGATCCCGGATGAGCCGGGCGAGCACCTCCTTGGCGAGGACCTCGAACGCCTCCGGATCCCGAAAAAACGCGGTGACCCCGATCAAGAGGTCCTTGAAGAGCTCGTCGACCTCGGCCCGATCGGCCCGGAGCCGCTGCAGGTATCCGTGGGCCGAGTCGATCCGGAGCACCTGGAGCCGCCGGAGCGTGCGTCGGGTGAGGGTGCTCGTCTTGTAATGCTTGAAGTTGTGCCCCGTGCCCTGGAGGAGGATTTCGCAGATCGCGGGCAACGCGTCGGTGATGTCCCGCCGGAGCGTGTCCTCGTCGACCGAGGTCTTCTTCCGGTGCGCGGCGTAGGCCACGAGCTCGACGGCGAGCTCGTCGGGCGGGCGCACGCAATCGACCACGCCGGTCATCAGCGCGCTCTGGGGCATGCCGTCGTGGCGCGCGGAGGCCGGGTCCTGCACCATCGTGAAGCCGCCGCCCTCGCCCACGGCCCGGAGCCCGAGCGCCCCGTCGCTGCCGTCGCCCGAGAGGATGACGGCGACCGCGGATTCGCCGTACGCGCGGGCGAGCCCGTGGAGGAGGTGATCGATCGGCGCGTGCCGCTCCGCGGGGCTCTCGGCGGGCACGACCTGCAGGAGGTCCTCGCGGAGGGTCACGAGGGAGCGGCTCGGCACGGCGTAGACGTGATCCGGCTCGAGCGTCATGCCGTCCTCGGCCTCGACGACGGGCAGGGTCGTGGCCTTGGCCAGGAGCTCCGAGAGCAGGCTGCTGGCGGAGGGTTTGACGTGGAGCAGGACGACGATCACGAGCCCCGCGCCCTCGGGAATGCCGCGCAAGAACTCTTGCACGGCCGCGAGCCCTCCCGCAGAGGCGCCCACGCCGACGACGAGGGGCTGGTCGGGCGCGGGCGATTCGTGAGAATCGGGGGCGGAGCGCGTCACGGAGCGCGTCATGGTGGTGTGGTGTTATCCCCTGAAATCGCCATGCGAAAGCGAAAACCGGAATCCAGTGCACCGAACGTAGGTCAGCGGTGATGGACAGCCCACGTAAGGTCCGGGCCGGACGGACGATGGGCGGAGGCTCCCGACGCGGAAAGCCGGGACGATCCGAGTTCGCCCGAGGCGTCCGTCGTGCACGTTAACGTGCTGGTATTTCGAGCGGCGCAGGGAAGGATGGCGATGGGGGAGAAACGAGCAGGGCGACCGGGCCCCTGGGAGCACGAGGAGGACGGTACGGTGATCCACCTCCCGACGCCCAAGGTGCTGATCGTGGACGACACGCCCGCGAACCTGCTCGCCTTCGAGGCCGCGCTCGAGCCGCTCGGCTACGAGATCGTGAAAGCAGCGTCGGGCCGCGACGCCCTGCGATACCTCCTCACGATGGAGGTCTCGCTGGTGCTCATGGACGTGCAAATGCCGGACATGAACGGCATCGAGACCGTCAAGCTCATCAAGCAGAGCCGGCGGCACCGGTACATCCCGATTCTCTTCATCACGGCCGTGCACCGCAGCATGTCCTTCATCCTCGAAGGGTACGAGACCGGCGCCGTCGATTACGTGTTGAAGCCTTGCCAGCCGAGCATCCTCCGGTCGAAGGTGACGGTGCTCGTCGAGCTCTTCCGGCAGAAGGAAATCGTCAAGCGGCAGGCCGCGCTCCTGCGCGAGCGCGAGCGCGAGGCGATGGAGCGGCGGTGCGAGCTCCTGTACCAAGGCGTCATCGAGGCCATGCCCATCTGCGTGTGGACCACGAACGGCAAGGGATATTTCCATTATGCCAACGACGCCTGGTCCCGGTACGCGGGGCTCGGCGACCTGCGGGACGTGGGGCGGAGGCTCGTCGAAGCGCTCCACCCGGACGATCGGGGCCACGTGATCGAGGCGTGGCGGAAGGCGCTCGGGCGGCGGCTCGGGGTGACCGTGCAGGCGCGGCTGCGGCGCTCGGACGGGGCCTACCGCTGGCACCTCGGCCGCGCGGTGCCGCAGCGAGACGAGGGCCTGGTGACGGGGTGGATCCTGACGGCGACCGACATCGACGAGCAGAAGCGCGCCGAGGAGGCAGCGCACCGGGCGCGAAAGGAGGCCGAGGCCACGAACAGCGAGATCATGAAAGACGAATTCCTCGCCACGGTCTCGCACGAGCTCAACACGCCGCTCACGGCCATCGTCGGCTGGTCGAGCCTGCTCCGCACAGGCACGCTCGACGGGCCCATCGCCGAGCGCGGGCTCGCCACGATCGCGCGGAGCGCCGAGGCGGAGCGCCGGGTCGTCGAGGACATCCTCGACGCCTCGCGCATCGCGACCGGCCGGCTGCTCTTGCACCTCGCGCCGATCGACCCGACGGTGATCATCGACGAGGCCATCGACGCCCTGCGCCCACTCGCGCGCGCGAAAGGGATCACCTTCGAATGCGAGCTAAAATCGCGCGGCGACGCTTCGATGATGGCGGATCCCGATCGGCTCTGGCAGGTGACGTGGAAGCTCGTGCTCAATGCCATCAAGTTCACGCCGTCCGGCGGGCGTGTCGACGTGCGGTTCGAGCACCTCGGCAAACGATTCTTGCTGACGGTGTCGGACACGGGCGAAGGCATCACGCCGGGGCGGCTCCCGGAGGTGTTCGAGTATTTCAGCCAGGAGGACGGCTCGACGAAGCGCAAGCACGGCGGGCTCGGGCTCGGCCTCGCGATCGTGCGCAAGCTCGTGGAGATGCACGGCGGGTCGGTGAGCGCGACGAGCGCAGGCAAGGGGGCCGGGGCGACGTTCACGGTATCGCTGCCCTCGCGCGAGACGCCGGAGGGCGCCGAGCTCCTCGCCGAGGTGCCACGCGTGACGAATTACGAGCGGCGGATCCTGGAGGGAATTCGCGTGCTCCTGGTCCTCCTGGACGCCGAGGCGAAGGGCCTCGTCGCGGACGTGCTGCAAAGGCGAGGCGCGTCGGTGTTTTCGGTGGTGTCAGCGGAGGAAGCGGTAGGCTTCGTGGCGGAATCGGTGCCGGACGTGGTGGTGAGCGAGATGGGGATGCCCGGGCGGGGCGACCCGACCTTCATCGAGCGATTGCGGGCGCGGGATGGACGCGCGCTGCCAGTGATCGCGGTGCTGGAGGTAGGGGAAGCAAATCAGGCATGGGAGGCGCACTGCGCGGGGTTTCGAGGGTACGTCGCAAAGCCAATCCACCCGGCGCACCTCGTGGCAGCGATCGCGAGGCTCGGGCGGGGCGCGGGAGCAGACGGGGACGCGGCCCGATCGCCGTGAGGCGCAGCGCTGGGGCGTTGCCCCAGGCCCCAGGAGGGGGCTGTCCGCCCCCTCCACCCCGGACCAGCCAGGGGCTGGACCCAAGCTCGATGAACTGCGCTCCGCGCAGTTCATCGAACAGGCCCGGTGAAGACCAGCAACGGCGTCGCCAACCAAGACAGCCGCGCTGCGGGTTCGGCTGGCAACTCGGCTTCTTCGTCGGCCTGTTTGAAAAACTGCGCATCGCGCAGTTTTTCAACCCTGGGTCCAGCGCCTCGCTGGTCCGGGGTCGAGGGGGCGGACAGCCCCCCGCGGGGTCCGGGGCAGCGCCCCGGGCGGCGCTTCCCCGAGGTGAGGGAGCGAGGCTACGGCTTGCAGGAAAACCCGTGGAGGAGCAGGGAGAGGAAAACCAGCATCACGCGCATCACCCGAATGCTCGCCGAGACCCGGTCGAAACGTGAGGAAGATCCGACGGGCGGGGGTTCTCCGGGGAGCGCGAGGGGTGTCGGCATCGAGACGGACCCTAGCCCGAGGGTCCTGCCGGCACACATGAACGATTCGTAATGTTTCGTGTTCGGCCCCTTCTGCTAGTCCTTCAGGCGGCATGAAGGTTCTCATCGTCGAGGACGACACGCGGGTCGCGAAGTTCGTCGCCCGTGTCCTCACGGAGGAGGGCTACGTGGCTGACGTCTGCGCGAACGGCGCCGACGCCACGCAGCAAGCCCAGTCTGGGATGTACGATCTCATCCTGCTCGACTGGATGCTCCCGGACGTTGACGGCCTCTCCGTCTGCCGGACGCTCCGCCGCGCGGGCCTCGCCACGCCCATCCTCATGCTCACCGCGCGTGGCGAGCTGCGCGAGCGTGTCCTCGGGCTGGAGACGGGCGCGGACGACTACCTGGTCAAGCCCTTCGAAATCGAGGAGCTGCTCGCGCGCATTCGGGCGCTCGTGCGGCGCTCGTCGGCGTTCTCCAAGCTCGCCTGCGGCGACCTGGAGGTCGATCGGATGAACCGCCGCGCGCTCCTCCGCGGCGCCGCGCTTGATCTGACGGGCCGTGAATACACGCTCCTCCTGCACCTTGCCCTCCGCGTCGATCGCGTGGCGCCCAAGTCGGAGCTGCTCGCGCACGTCTGGGAGATGAAGTTCGACCCTGGGACGAACATCGTCGAGGTCCACGTGAGCCGCCTCCGGGACAAGCTCGGCGAGCACGCCTGGATGATCGAGACCGTGCGCGGCGTCGGCTACCGGCTGCGCGCCGAGAGGGCCCCGTGAGCTTCCAGAGGCGCTTCGTCGGCGCCGTCTCCGTGCTGACGATGGGGACGCTGGGCGGCGCGTTGATGGCCATCTCCATCGCCGTCAACGCCTCCCAGCAGCGCCAGCTCGACGAGGCGCTGCGCGCCGAAGCCACCGAGGAAGCGCGCGAAGCCTCGGCCCTCGGCGGCGACGAGCTTGCCATCAGCGACCGTCCTGGGCCCGCCGCGAACGACGTCGGGCCCCTGACGAAGTACGGCGCCATCTTCAACCCCGAGGGCCGTGTCCTCGCCGCGACCCCGACCTTCCACGGCTCGCCGCCGCCGCTGGAGACCCTCGGGCCCGGCACGATGGAGTGCTTCAACCTGTGGTTCCGCGGAGAGCACCTGCGCGGCGTGCTCGTGCCCATCCCCGCCCACGCCGGCGCGCGCCTCTTGCTTGCAGCCCCCCGCGCCGATCTCGACGGAGACGCCTCCTTCCTGGCCCGCGCGATGCTCACGGTGTTCTTCGTGGCCGTCGGCTGGTCCGCGCTGCTGGCGACCTGGATCGTGCGTCGCCTGACGCGCGAACACGAGGCCATCACGCTCGTCGTACGGCGCGTGGCCGCCGGCGATCTGTCCGCGCGCGTCGCGACCCGCACGGGCGACGCGGAGATCGCGCAGCTCGGCCGGGACATCAACGAGATGATCGAGCGTCTCGACGTGCTCGTCGCCTCGCAGCAAAGGTTCATCGCGCAAGCAGCCCACGAGATGCGCTCGCCGCTGACGACGCTCTACGGCGAACTCTCGCACGCCCTCCGCAAACCCCGCGACGCCGACACCTACCGGCGAGCCATCGAGGAGGCCCTCGAAGCCGCCCGCCGGCTGAAGCTGATGACCGACGATCTGCTCGCCCTCGCGCGCCTGGGCGCCGACGTAGGCGAGCCGTCGGAGCCAGTCGACGTGCTCGAACGAGCCCGCGCCGCCGCCGAAGCCGTCGCCTGGGAAGCCCGCGAGCGAGACACACGCATCGATGTCCAAGGAGCCCCCGCGACCGTGCTCGGGCATTCCCGAAACCTGGAGCGGCTCCTCCGAAACCTGATCGAGAATGCCGTGCGGCACTCCCCCAAAGGAGGGCGCGTCGAAGTCGTCGTCGAGCCCCGCGGCGACACCATCGAGGCCGCCGTGAGCGACGAAGGCCCCGGCATCCCCGAAGCCGAACGCGTGCGCGTCTTCGAGCCCTTCTATCGAGGCGTACGCGAGCGAGCCGACGACATGCCCGGCGCCGGCCTCGGCCTCCCCATCGCACGCCAAATCGCACGCGCCCACGGAGGCGACGTGCTCTTCGACGCGACGCGGTCGAAAGGGAGCCGATTCGTCGTACGATTTCCAGCCGCTCGGGAGGGCGACGCCGAACGCGAGCCACGGGAGGGGGAACGGGCCGCGTGAAGCGCGGAGCCGGGGCGTTGCCCCAGACCCCACCGGGGTTGTCCACCCCTGGACCCGGACCAGCGCAAGCGCTGGACTCGGGGTACTGATCAAACTTGATCAGCCTGGCCGTCCCGCCGAAAGCGCGTGGTGGTCACGCGGCCCCAGGGCGCCACCCGCTACACCCCCGGCGTGGGCTGGGACAGGGGAGGCTCCGCGCGAGCCGCCACCGCCCCGGGGACGCAGCTCGACCTGTTCGCGTGGCGGCCGAAGGAACGGCAATTGCCGCTTTTCCCCGTCGTAGGAGGTCTCGGGTTGCTCTCTCGGGTTGGAGGCCACATGGACTCCGTGTTGACGACAAGTTGACGACGAGTGGGGGTTGAACCGCCATCAGGTCGGTTGTATACCTGCGCAACATCCTGACAAGATGTTCAGTAGGTTGGCCTCTTAGCCCAACTGGGGTGGTGTGCCGTGGATCAGGACAAGCAGGCACAAGAACGACTGATCGAGGCGGCGGTCGCCTTGCTGGAAGGCGCCCCTGGACGCCGGATGCAGATCACCAACCTGAACAAGGCACTCTTCTACCTTGATCTGGTCGCCCTGCGTGACACTGGGAAAACCATCACGGACAACGTGTATTTGGCGATGGACAACGGTCCCGTCATGCACGGATACCGAGAGAAGCTTGTCGGAGCGCTGGAGAAGCTCGCGCTTGCCCACCAAGATGACGAAGGGCTCGGCAAACCAGTTGTCCTGACGGGACAACTGGAATCGTACCACTTTCTCGACGATCACTGGCGCAAGAAGGCCGAACAGGTCGCGTCCATCGTCGCTGGCGTTTCAGCCGCAAAGATTTCGCAGTCGTCGCACAGCAATCTTGGCTGGAAGATCGCGGACGCGCGGCGGACCAAGGGCGGAAAAAAGACTGCGCCCCCGCCCATCAACATGTTCATCGCGATGCAATCGATCTGCGGTAAGGATCCGTGGCTCACGGAACCCGCCGACGATGCGTTCAATGCCGCGTTGGAGGCCGATGGGAGCGACGGGGAGCCGTGGTGAAACAAGCCGCACCCCAGCCCCAGCCTCAAGTTAGGCAGAACCTGACGCGAACTGACATCACATGGCGCGTTCTGCCGCTGGCAAAGCCAGCGTTGGATGATGCGCGCCGGCTATTTGGTGATGATGGGTACGAGGAGCAGAAGGCCTCTCTCCAAGATATTTTGTGTTCGTACTTCAATGCGGACAACGCATGTACTGCCCAGATGTCGAACATTTCGCCACTTGGCGCGCGCGGTGAAGCAAAAGTATTCAAGGCGCGCTGGGGCCTTCCAGGTGGTGGAAAAAGCGGAGGTTTGCGCCTCGCGCTGAAAGTCTACTGCAAGGAACGGCGCGTGGAGATCGCCGGCGCTTGGGTAAGGCGTGACGAGCCGCAAGATGCGGACTTCGACCGTGCGTTCAACAATTGAACGTGGAGTGGCTGTGCGCGAGGTAATGGCGACGGGGACGACCCAAGGCCCCGTCGCTTTGTAGCGCTTCCGCTTCCTGGTCTTCCACGTGGGGCGTGGAGCGTGCTTCGGAAAGCCGATTCCGTCAAATGACGACACTTTGGCTCAAATGACCGGACTACCGGACCCAGGACGATGAACTGCGCCATGCGCAGTTCATCGAACGGCCGCTGACAAGACCGGTGACGATCCTGGAGGCCAAGGCCGCGGCGGAGACGAGTCCCGGGGGGAGAGCACGAGCGCTGCGCGGGGCCCGTCCTCGATCGGTGAGCTTTGCGCGGTTGCCGCTGGGCATCTCGACAGGCGACATCGGTTTTCGTCCTCGTTTGTTCGGCGCCGCAACAAGCACACGTCCCCGCCGTCGGACCTCGGTCACGAAGCGGAACGAGGTCCCTCGGCACGACAGGGTCAGCGTCGCGCGACCAGACACGTGGCAGGGCGTGTTCCCAGGGGAAGGTCGAGCCCAGAGACGAGGATCGGGGGCGGCCGAGGGTCCTTGTCGAGCCGCCGATCACGTGCTGTCCGCCCCTCCATGGACCTGGTCGCGGGGACGGACCGGTCAGCGCGGAGACCCACGTCGGAGGTTGGGCCGTGTCCCTCGGGAGGTCACGCGTCGAAGACCTCTGTCGCGCCGCCGAACACACGCCGTCAATGGCAGAGGGCACGTGTTCGGCCCCATTCCAGGCATCCTCCCCCCTCGCCGCCACGTGGCTGAGCAGGGTCCTTGGGGGGGCTCGACGGTGACGCTTCGAAGAACGGCGCAGGACAGGTGCCCCCATTTCAGGCGCGCTCCGCACGCGGATCGCAGATACTCGGGTGTGATGTCCCCTGTGACCTCCTCCAAAACCAACACCACGCGGTACCTCGTCGCCCTCGCCGTGATCCCCCTGGCCCTGTCCACCGCGTGTGGATCCGAGCTCCCCACGTCGGAGGCCATGCCCGAGGAGATCACACCGACGCATCTCCCCGCCGTCCGGAAGGACGAAAGCAACTCGCTCCTGCCGACCTACGACGCGGTCCTGCACGCGGCCGACGGAAACCAGCATGCGTGGTTTGGCGCCGACGTGGCGCTCGACGGGGAGACAGCGCTGATCGCGGCGTCCGGGGGCGCATACGTCTTCGTCCGGGAGGAGCTCGGCTGGACCGAGCAAGCCCATTTCATATCGGATGACCCGGAAGAGTCCGGCTTCGGCGCCGGGATCGCGATCCAGGGAGACACCGCGCTCGTCGGCGCCGCCATCTGGTACGTCGATCAGCCCGAAAAAAGGAACGCCACCCATGTGTTCGTGCGAGACGGCGTGACGTGGACCCAAACGACGACGCTTCGCGCCAGCGACGGGACGAACGCGGACTACTTCGGCGCCGCAGTGTCGTTGTCGGGAAAGACGGCGCTCATCGGCGCGCCGGAGGCGCGGATCGGCGCGACCGAGGGGGCGGGCGCGGCCTACGTCTTCGTCGAAGAGGGCGGCACATGGAAGGAGCAGGCCAAGCTCGTTGCGAGCGACAGCGCGCTCTCCGGGTGGTTCGGCACTTCGGTGGCGCTCGACGGAGATACGGCCCTCGTCGGGGCCTGGGCCGAGGCGCCCAAAGGCGCGGCCTATGTCTTCGAGCGCGAGGGGGCGACGTGGACCCAGACGGCCAAGCTCGTGCCGAGGGACGGGGAGCAATGGATGGGTTTTGGTGTCGATGTGGCGCTCGACGGCGACCGGGCGCTCATCGCCGCCGGAAACACCGTGCCCGGGGCGGGCCCGGGCTCGGCGTACATCTTCGAGCGGAGCGGCGGGACCTGGGTGGAAAAGGCCCAACTGCTCCCGAAGACGCCTTGGCCTCCGCATGCGCATGTCGAGTCGGTGGCGCTCGACGGAGACACGGCGATCGTCGCGTTGAAAGGCTTGCTCGGCGAGACCAAGGTCGGGGAAGGCGCGGCCCGTGTCTTTCAGCAGATCGGCGATGCTTGGGTCGAGAAGGCGCGGCTCGAGCCCCAGATCCCGGCGCCGGGCAGTTGGTTTGGCTCTTCATGCGCGCTCTCGGGGAACGTGGCCCTCATCGGGGCGCAACTGCAGACGATCGACGCCATCGAGGAGAAAGGCGCGGTGCATGCCTTCGAGCTCGTGACCGAGACGGGCGACGCCTGCGCCACCGGGGACGATTGCCCGAGCGGCGTTTGCGTGGACGGCATTTGTTGCGGCGCGGAGGGCTGCCCCGAGGTCGACGGGACGGGAGGATCCGGGGGACAGGGCGCGGACATGGCGACCGCCGAAGCGGGCTGCCAGTGCGGAATCGACAACACGAGCGCCTCCTCGACGCTGCACCACGTCGCAGGCCTGCTCTTGCTCGGGCTCCTGGGGTTGCGCCGGAAGCGCTGATCCCCCCCGGGCCGCGGCCTTGCTGGGGCTTTGCCCCAGGCCCCAGCAGGGGCTCTCCGCCCCTGCACCCGGACCAGCCAGGGGCTGGACCCAAGCTCGATGAACTGCGCGATGCGCAGTTCATCGAACAGGCCCGGTCAAGACCAGCAGCGACACTGCCAACCGAGACAGCCGCGCTGCGGGTTCGGCTGGCGAACTGGGTTCTTCGTCGGCCTGTTTGAAAACCTGCGCGCTGCGCAGTTTTTCAACCCTGGGTCCAGCGCCTCGCTGGTCCGGGGTCGAGGGGGCGGACAGCCCCCCGCGGGGTCCGGGGCGGCGCCCCGGCGCGGCCCGAGCCCCATGCGGCGCTCAGGGCGCCACGCCGGCCGCTTGCCACACGGCCACCTCGGCGATCTTGGCGTCGACGGCCAGGTCCACGAACCGGAGCTTTGCGTCACGCGCGGAGGTGTAGGCATCCACGAGCTCCAGCACCGCGAGGCGCCCGTCGCTGTAGGCGGCTTCGATTTCGCCGACCATGGCCGCGCTGGAAGCCAGCGCCGATTCTCGATATTTTTCCAGCGCGACGCGGCGCCGGCTCGCGGCGGCGTGCTCGGCGCGGACACGCTGGTCGACTTCGAGCGTGAGGCCGTCCGCGGCGCTCGACCATGCTTGGGCGCGCATGCGCGCGGCGGGGATCCTGCCTTGGCCGCGGTCCAGCGACGGAATCGGGACCGTCACGCCCACGAGGACATCGTATTGCCGCTCGTTGTTCGGGCCGATCCCTTGGCCGACGCCGAGGCCGCCGTAGACCGCGATCCCTGGGAACACCGAGCGCTGGGCGATATCGACCTCCGCCGCTGCGGCGCGCGCGCGGAGCTGCATGGCGTTGACCTCGGCGTTGTGGTTTTTCGCGGCGTCCAGGAAGCTGCTCAGCGACGGCAGGGACGACGATTCGTAGAGATCCATCTTCGGGGCCCCCAGGAGCGCCGAGGCGCCTGGACCAACGGCGACGTCGAAGGCGCCTCGCTCGGTCGCGATCTGCGCTTCGGCCTCCTCGACGGCCGCGCGCGCGTCTGCGACGGCAATGGCCATGCGGGATGCATGATAGCGGGGCGCGAGCCCCCCTGCGACGCGCGCCTCGACGATGCCTCGGGCGCGCTCCACCTGCACGAGGGTCCCCGCGACGACATTCCTCCGCTCGAAGGCGCCCGCGAGCGCGAGGAAGGCCCGGCGCACTTCGAGCGCGAGGCGTGTCCGCGTGGCGCCGGTGTCGGCGTGCGTGGCGTCTCGCTCGAATTCCGCAGCGCGACGCCGCGCCGTCGGCAGGCCACTCGTCTCCAGGAATTGCGTCACGCCGATCTGCCCCGCGCCGAGCAGCGGATCGTACGTGGTGTACCCGAGGGATCGCGCATATTGGATGTTGATCTGCGGATTCGTCCAGACCCCCGCGGCCACGACGTCGTGCGCCGCGGCGCGGCCCGTGGCTTGCGCGGAGACGAGCTGCGGGTGGCGATCGAGGGCCGCGAGCGCCTCGGCCAGCGAGAACCCTGCGGCCGCGGGCGCCTCGCTTGTCGTCGCCACAGCGTCGACGCCGGCCTGCGCGGGCTCCGCCAGGGCCAGGAGGACGAGGCAGGCCCCGGGGACGAGCCCGCGCCGCATGGCAAGCTTCAAGAATCGCATGGGACAACCTCCACCGGCGCCGCGCGGCGTCGGCCTGCATAGGCGACGGGCAAAACGAAGAGAATGGCGGGGATCCCGGCGAGGAGCCCGGCGATGATGGCGATGGCGAAGGGCCTTTGGGTCTCGCTCCCCATCGCATGGGAGAGCGCCGCGGGCAGCAGGCCGAGGAGCGCGAGCGACGTGGTGAGGACGACGGGCCGGAATGCGGTCTCGGCGCCCTCCAGCATCGCGCCGTGGGGGTTCGTCTCCGCGATCTCGTCGATGCGCGAGCATATCAAGACCCCGGCGAGCACGAGTTGCCCGAGGAGCGCAATGCACCCGACGGCGCTGCTCACCGAGAAATTCTCCCCCATGAGCCTTAGCCCCGCGACAGCGCCGACCAGCGCGAGCGGCAGGAACGCGAGGATCATCAACGTCGGCCGAAAGCGCCGGAAGTTCGCGTACAGGATCGCGAGGATCGCGAGCACCGCGAGCGGCAAGGCGATCCCCAGCCTTCGCATCGCGCGCCGCTGGTTCTGGAACTCGCCGCCCCAGCTTATGTACGTCCCCTCCGGCAGCGCGCCCAGCGTGGCCACCGCGCGCTGCCCGTCCTCCACGACGCTCCCGAGATCCCGCCCGCGCACGTTGAATTTCACGGCGACGAAGCGCGAGAAGTCTTCCCGCCATACCGCGGAGCGCCCCGTCCCGAGCTCGATCGTGGCGACCTCGCCGAGCGTCGCGCGGGTCTCCGCGTCTCCCACGATCAGACGTCCGAGCGCGCTCGGATCGGCGCGGACCGCGTCGGGCAGCCGCAGCGCGACGCCATGACGCCGCTCCCCCTCCCATACCTCCGTCGCCACCGCGCCCCCCAGCGCGACCGCGATCGTGCTCTGCACATCGTCGATCGCGAGCCCCCGCCGCGCGATGGCGTCGCGGTGGATGTCGATCCGGAGCTGCGGGTTGTCGCCGGCCATGTAGATCGCGAGATCGGTCACGCCTTGCACCTGGCCGAGCTTCTCGCGGATCTTCTCGGCGAGCTCGGTCGAGCCTTTCAGATCCTCGCCGTGCACCTTGACGACCACCTGGCCAATGATGCCGGAGATGGTCTCGAACACGCGGTCCGTGATCGGCTGCGAGAAGTTGTATTGCACGCCCGGGATCGCGCGGAGGCTCTGGCGTAGCTCGGCCTCCAGCGTGCGCCGGGTCGAGCCGGGGCGCCATTCGGCCTCGGGGCGCAAGGGCACGAAAAACTCGGCGTTGTTCGGGCCCTCGGCCTGCGTGGCGGCCTCGGGCCGGCCGATGTGGGAGAGCACGTCCACCACCTCGGGCACGCGGAGGACCTTCTCGCGGATCCGCCGGACCTGGCTGCGTGTCTCGTCGAGGGAGATGGTCGAGGGGAACGTGGACGTGATATAAAAACCGCCCTCGTTCAGCTCCGGGAGGAACTCCGTGCCGATCCCGCTCGCATACACGGCGCCCCCGATCGCGGCCGCGCCGCTCGCCGCGAGCACCACGAGGCGCATCCGCGCCGCCCGCGCGAGGAGCCGCAAGTAGCTACGCCGCAACCATTGCAGCCATCGTGCGTCCTCCGCGGCGCCGTGCTCCGGCAGTGCGATCGTCTCCAGGGCCGGCACGACGAACGCCGCGCAGGCGAGGGCGCCGAGGAGCGCGAAGGCATAGGTATACGCCATCGGCGCGAAGATCCTCCCCTCGACACGTTCGAGCGAGAAGATGGGCGCGAGCGCCGCGATGATGATCAGCATCGAAAAGATGACGGGCTTGGCGACGCTGCCCGTGGCCCGCTCGATGACGCTCCGTTTGTCCTCTCCCGGCGCCCGTGGGCCATGCATGAAATGCAGCGTCGTCTCGAGCACGATGACCGCGCCGTCGACGATGATCCCGAAATCGATGGCGCCGAGCGAGATGAGGTTCGCCGGCAGGCCCATCAACTTGAGCCCCACGAACGCGGCGAGCAGGCTGAGCGGGATCACCAGGAAAATGAGGAGCGCCCCGCGCAGCGTGCGCAGGAAGAGATAGACCACGGCGACGACGAGCAGCGCGCCCTCGGCCATGTTGCGCTTCACCGTGCCGAGCGTCGCGTCGACGAGGGAGGTCCGATCGTAAAACGCGTCAATCGTGACGCCGCGGGGGAGGACGTCCCGGTTGAGCTGCTCGATGCGCTCCTTCAAGGCTTCGAGGACCACGCTCGGGTTTTGCCCGCGCCGGAGCAGCACGATGCCCTCGACCACCTCGTCCTCGTGCCCTCGGCCCACGGATCCGCGCCGCGGCGTCGATCCCTCGACGACCGTGGCGATGTCCTGCAGGAGCACGGGGACGCCGCCGACCTCGCGCACCACGGCGAGGCCGATGTCGGCCGGCGAGCGCAGGGCGCCGACGCCGCGCACCACGAACTCCTGCGAGCCAATGCCGACATACCCACCGCCTGCATTGGTGTTCGTCTTTTCGAGGGCCTCGTAGACCTCCTGCACCGAGATCCCCGTCGCGGCGAGCCGCGCCGGATCGATGCGTACTTGATATTGCCGCTCGAACCCGCCGAACGTCACGACCTCGGCGACGCCGGGGACCGCGCGCAGGCGCCGCTCCACGACGAAGTCCTGAAGGGCCCGAAGCTCCCGCAAGGGCTTGTCCCCGCGCAGGGTATAGCGGTAAATCTGGCCCACCGGCGTGGCCTGGGGCCCCAGGATGGTCTCGGCGGACGCCGGCAATTCCGCGTCGCGCAGCCGCTCGGCGACCAGCGTGCGCATCTCGAAGTCCGGGGTCCCTTCCTCGAACGTGAGCGTCATCAGGCACAGGCCGAACACGGAGACGGAGCGGATATCGATGAGCCGCGGGGTGCCCGCGACCACGCGCTCGAGCTCCAGCGTGACCTTCTTCTCGACCTCCTCCGCGGCCTGCCCTTGATACACCCCCACGACCTCCACCATCGGATTGGTGACGTCGGGGAACGCCTCGATCGGCAGGCTGCGAAAAGCTTGGACGCCGACGGTCGCGAACAAGGCCGCGAAGGTGACGACGAAGGGCCAGCGGCGGACGGCGAAACGAGCAATGGCTTTGAACATAAGCTTTACAGGATGAGGTCGAGCTCGCCGTCCAGGAGGACCGCATTCGTCGTGACCACGTCGTCGCCTTCGTGCAGGCCCTTCAGGATCTGCACGTCGTCGCCGAGATTCGAGCCGACCTCCACGACGCGCCGTTCGAGCACGCCCGGCTCGACCTGCACGAGCACGACGCGGTCGTCCCTGCGCAGGAGGACGGCCCCGCGCGGCACCACGAGGGTCCGCTCGGCGCCGCGCACCGTCACCTCGACACGCGCGCTCATCTCCGCGCGCAGCCGCGGCTCGTCCGTATTCGGCGCGCACGCCGCCTCGGTCGTATGCGTGCGCCGGTCGACCGCCCGGACTGCGTGCATCACCTTCCCCTCGATGCGCTGGGCGCCGAGGGCGGGGACCGTGAACGCGCAAGGCGCGCCCTCCGCGAGGAGCGGCGCGTCCCGCTCGGGAAACGCGGCCCGGACGACGAGCTTTTTGCCGTCGCCGATGAGGAACGCCGCCTCTTCGTCCTCCGGCGTGACCCGCTCGCCCGGATCGACCGAGCGCGCGAGGAGCTGACCTTCGGCCGTCGCCTTCAATTCGAACGTCTCGCCGGCGCCCGCGGCCACGCCTGCCGCGCTGAGCGAGAGCCGCGTCCCCTGCAATTCGGCCTTGGCCGTCGAATACCTCGCGCGCGCCTCGACGAGGTCCCGGCTCGACGCGGCGCCCTGGTTCACGAGCTTCTCCAGCCTCTCGACCGCGTCCTTCTCGGCGGAGATCGCAATCGAGAGCCGACCGAGCTCCGAGCGCAGCCGCGCGACTTCGCTGCTGCGGAGCGTGGCGAGGGCCTGCCCGGCCTGGATGTCGCTCCCCACGGCGACGTGGACACGCTCCACGAAGGCCGGAAAGGGGACACGCACGGCGTAGGAGGCGTTCGGCGCGAACGCCACGCGCCCGAAGCCCTGGAGCTTCGCCTGGATGTCGCTCGCGCGTGCGGGCGCGAAGTGGAACTGGGCGACGAGGTCTTCGCGAATCCGCAGGCGCCCGGATTCGAGGGCCTCGTAGGGAGGTTTCACCGTCGCGGGAGAAGGGGGAGCCCCCTTGCCGCAAGAAGTCAACAAGAGCGCGAAGGCGCACGCGATGGCGGAACGTTGCATCGCCTGGACCTATACCCCGACGAAGGACGCGCGCCGTTACGAGCAACTATACGTTTTTGTAATGGTTACGGGCCACGTTAAATCTCCGTAACGATGTCGGCTCCGCTTCCTTCCTGCGCCATGACGTCGGCTCGTCCCCGGCGTCGGGACGCTGGCCCCCACAGACACCGCAGAGTTCCGGTGGGGTAGCATCGCGGTCCGCTTCCATCTTTTCGAGAAAAATCCGCGATTCGCCCGCGCAAGAACGACGATCCACGGCTCCTTTTCGCCCCTGCGATGCGGAGAATGGGCGATGATGCGCCATGACTTCTTCCAAGCTTTGCTTCGCGTCGACCCTGGCGATGCTCGCGGCATCTTTCGTGGTGGCATGCTCGGACACGCCCGAAACCACCGGATCCGGCGGACAAGGCGCCGCCGGCGGGATGGGCGGGGGCGGCGCGGGAGGGAGCGGCGCCGCCGGCGGGGGCGGCCCGGTCATCCCCGCGGAGCACCCGCGGATCTACCTGAACGAGGCGAACCACGCGCGGCTCGGCGCCGCGCTCGCAGCCGCCGAGCCAGCCGCCGTGCGTTTCCGCGACATGGTGGACGGCCACCTGCAGAACGGCAATGTCTACGCGTTCGAGGCGCACTTTGCGGCGCTCCTCGGCGTCCTCACCGGCGAGGCGGCCTATTGCACCTACGCGGTCGACGAAATCGAGGCGCGCGTCACCGCGGAAGAGGCGCTGATCGCCTCCGGCGAGCGCGCCGAGGTGGCCCACGACAGTTATCTCTACATCGGCGAGACCATCGGTGATCTCGCGCTGGTCCACGACTGGTGCTTCGATTCCACCACGCCCGAGCAGCGCGCCCGCTGGCTCACGTATGCCAACCAGGCGGTCTGGAACGTATGGCACCCGGAGGAGGCGAGCTGGGGAGGCGTCTCCTATCCGTGGAGCGGTTGGTCGATCGAGAACCCCTCGAACAACTATTATTACTCCTTCCTGCGCGCGACGATGCTCCTCGGCCTGACGTCTCTCGGCGAGCACGACAGCGCGCAGACGTGGCTCGATACGTTCCGCGTGGCGAAGATCCAGGACGAGCTCGTGCCCACGTTCACGAGTGATCTCCAGGGCGGCGGCTCGCGCGAGGGCACCGGGTACGGCGTGGCGATGAAGAACCTCTTCCGGCTCTACGATCTGTGGGAATCGAGCACGGGCGAGCGGATCTGGGATCTCACGGGCCACACGCGCGCGTCGCTCCCGAGCTTGATCCATTCCACCGTGCCCACCCTCGATCGGATCGCGCCGATCGGCGACCACGCGCGCGACAGCACGGCGGCCCTCTTCGATTACCACCGATCGTACGTGCTGACCCTCTCCCACCTGCTCGGCCCGGACGATCCGCTCACGGACGTGGCGCAGACCTGGCTCGAGAGCTGCTCGGTGCCGCAGATGGAGCAGCGGTTCATGTACATCGACGACTTCCTGTATGCCGCGCCGGCGCACGCGAAGCGCCCCCTCGCGGATTTGCACCCGACGTACCACGCCGCCGGCACGGGGAGCGTCTTCTTCCGGAACGGCTGGGACACGAAGGCGACGTGGGGCGCCTTCATGGCCGGCCCGTTCACGGAGAGCCACGCGCACCGCGATCAGGGCTCGCTGCTGATCTACCAGGGCGAATGGTTGGCGTACGATCAGAACATCCTGTCCCATTCGGGGATCTACCAGAACGAAGAGGCGCACAACCTCGTGCGCGTCGAGCAAAACGGCGCGACGGTCACGATGCAGAATGGCGCGGCGAACCTCGTGGCCCTGCACGATACGCCGCACTTCCTTTATCTGCGCGCGGACATCACGCCCGTCTACGCGGGGAAAGGGGCCGTGGGCCGCGTGGATCGAGAGGTGCTTTTCTTGAAGGGGCCGGGCGCGTTCCTGGTGATGGATCGCGTGGACACGAACGGCGGCGCCCAGGCCGTCTGGCAGCTCAATGCGCCCATCTCACCGACGTCGCTCGGCCCAGGGTGGGCGGTGAGCGGCGCGCAAGGCTCGCTCGAAGTGAGGCCGCTCTTCCCCGCGCTCCCCAGCGGCGAGGTGCTCGCCTGGCCGGCGCTCGAATCGGAAATGAGCGGCGGCTACCGGCTCGACGTCCGCGACCCTGCCGCGGGCGGACAGGCGCGCTTTTTGATGCTGCTCGCCCCGGGCGGCGCCGTTGCGAGCGCGACGCCGACGTCGAGCGCAGGGACGATCGGCGCGAACGTGGCCTTCGACGATGGGACGAGCGTCGAGGTGGCCTTCGGCGAGGATCAGGCGGGCGGTACGTTGAAGCTCACTACGGGTGGAAGCGCCGTGTTCGACGGCCCTCTCCCGGAGGCCGTCGGCACGCTGCCGCTCCTGGCGAACGGGAATTGAGCTGCGCGGCGTCGCGCCGGGGCGCTGCCCCGGACCCCGCGGGGGCTATCCGCCCCTCGACCCGGACCAGGCACGGCCTGGACCAAAAGTGGAAGAACTGCGCGGTGCGCAGTTCTTCCAACGGGCCGGTGGCAAGACCATGAAGGTGGGTTTCAAGCCGGCGACGCGCACGCTGCCGATTGAACCTGCAACGCTGCCGTGTTGGTTGGCAGGGTCGTTTGGGGTCTTGACCCTGGCTGTTCGATGAACTGCGCAAAGCGCAGTTCATCGACCCCGAGTCCAGCGCTTGCGCTGGTCCGGGTCCCGGGGCGGACAGCCCCGGGTGGGGCCTGGGGCAAAGCCCCAGCGCAGCGCCCCCAACATGCTCCCCCCCTTCAGGACGACGCCCCGCGCGGCCCCTCCGGCCGGAGGAACTGCGCGCGGAGCGTCCCCCATTCGTCCTCGGTCATCTCCCAATCCGAATAGAGCGCAATGCCCTGGTAGCTCGCCGGGAGCTTGGGATACGCTTGCAGCGCCGCGTGCGCCCCGGCGAGCGCATTCGGTACATTCTCGACGTCTGCGTGGTGGTAGCCGACGCCCGGGTCGTCATAGGCCGGCAGCCCGAGGAGGACGGGCGTGGTTCCCGCCCAATCGAGCACCTCGCGCGTCCACCGCGTGAAGAGGTCCTTGTAGAGCTTCCCGTTCGCGAGCGCCGTGTCGTACATCATGACCGCGAGCTGATCCACGCGCTGCGCGACCTCGCGAAAATACGCTTCGTCCCAGTGGATGTCGTTGAAGGGGTGCAGGATCGTCGTCGGCGGGTACGCGGCGACCGACAACAATTTCCCTTTTGGCAACCCCGCGCGAAGCTCGTCGAGCAGCGTCAAATACGGCGCATGGCCGCTCGGGCAGGGCTCGATGTTCACGTGGATCCCGGCCATACGCGGGTGGGCGTCGAGGAGCGCGCGGATGGAACGCGCAAACCCCTCGCGCCAGGCGCGATCGCCGGGTCGGGCGGAGACGTCGAGCACGCCGCCCACCCAGGGCATCACGCGAAACCCCTCGAATGCATCGAGGAACCGCTCGGTCTGGGCCGGGTCGTGGGACGCAATGGCCCCCGAGGCCGCAGCGGGGCAGAGGTGCGGGAACACGTCGCGGATCCGGTGGCGGCGGAGAAGCGCCGCGGCCTCGGCGAGCCGTCGTGGATCACGAAACAGCGGCTTCTTCGCCTCTTTGCCATACTGCGTGAACCAGCCGTCGCCGCCGAGCCAGGCGTGCTGCATCCAGATGCCGTTCGTGCCGAGATCGTGGCGGCCGTCCTTCACCGTCGCGCCGGGCGACCACACGACGTAGGCGGCGGTCGACGCGGCCCCGACGACGGCGCAGGCCAGCAGTTGCCGGCGGGTGGAGAGGCGTTTGGACCTGGAAGGGGGCATGGCGCTCGCTCGGCTCCGGCCGGACGAGACTTTGGACGCATGTGCTGCCGTGGACAAGACAAATCCCGCGCGGCATTCGGCGGGGGGCGTCTTCGCGCGCGCGCGTGATTCGGAAGTTGCCGCGACGGGGCGCCGAAGGTATCCATCGCCCCCATGAAACACATCGGCTGGCTGCTCGCGGCGCTGATCCTCTCGAGCGGCTGTACCTCGGCGATCGAACCGTTTCAAGCGGACGGGAGCGATTGCAACGTGGTCTTGAGCGAGACCGCCTGCGCCCCGACGTCGTACTGCGATCCCGGGGACCGCGTGAACGGCGTGTTCCCGCGAAGACACACCTACGGGCTGCTCCGCGACGGGAGCCACGTGGTCGGCACCTGCAAGCCGAAGGGCGGCCCCGGCGCGGCGTGCAACAGCCCCGATGCTTGCATCAGCACACGCTGCATGCACAGCCCGACGGAGGCGCCCGAAGCCAAGGGCGCCTGCGAGTAGGCCACGCACGACGAAGCCCTGTCGAGCGCCTCGCCCGAGCTCGATCAGAGGCTCAGCGCAGCGGGGAAGAGAGCTTCTGGATCATGATGCTCGTTCGCGGATACCCCGCCGCGGCGGCGCTGGCCATGACACGCACGACGGCGTGGGCAGGGAGATCCTGGGCGGCAGCAATGAGGATCTCCCCCGGGAAGGGCACGTCGGGACGAATCTGCTGCCAGAGCTCTTTCTTGTTCACGAGCAGCGTACGAAGCGCGTCGAGGGGGGGAGGCTCGCCGGCCTCGACGATCGCGGGCGTCTCGGCCACGAGAACGCCGTCGACGGTGACGTGGCGGGGACCCACGACGAGCAGGGGAGCGTCCACCAGGTCCTCGCCATGGAAGGCCGCCGGCAGCCAAGGCAGGCGCGTGGGGCCGCAGCACTCCCCGGAGGCCGAGAACGCGGGGAGCAGGCCGAACGCGTACCAAGCGAGCGGCAAGATGAAGGCGAGGATGATGGGCGCGCGTACGCCCGGCAGCGTGCGCCACGCACGTGGTGGGCTTTGAAAGAAGCGCAGGGCGATTCGCCGGAGGAGGCGAGGGCCGGGAGGGCGGACGACGTGGGCGTTCGGGGCGGGGCGGCGGCGAAGAAGTCGGATCATGGAGCTGCGTGGTGAGACGACGCGGGCGGGGAAAAATTGGCGCCGACGACGTCGCGACCTTGCCGACGCCGTCGACGCGCGGCGACCCCCTCGGACGTCGCCATCCTGCGCTATCGCCGAAGTGATAACACCACCGGCCCCGCGGACACGTCGCCGCAGGTGAGGGAGACGTCGTCGCAGGCCGAAAGGTTCACGTCGACCACGATGTCCTTGCTCCGGCGGAAGGGCGACGTGCTGGTCGGCATCACGAGGATCAACGTCTCCGTCGGCTCGCCATCACATTCGAGGGCGTCTTCGACGGCGAACCCGTCCACCACCTCGCTCCCGGACCCCTGGGAGAGCTGCACGAGGAGGCTCGTGGACGTGCTGCCTTTCGGGCACGTGTACACGACGGGAATGCCGAGCAGCGCCCCATGCAGGAACTGGCCCTTCTGGCCCATCTCGATCGTGAGCCCCTCCATCGCGCGCGCCGTCCCCGGCAGGAGCGGCAGCGCCGTCCCCACGACGAAAAGCAACGCCACGTTCGTCCCAAGCATCTGTTTCATCTTCATTCCCCCGACGATGTGTATTCGGATCGGGGTGGAGGAACGCAAGCCACGTACACGAAATGGCCGCGCGCGCGGGCGGCATCGTTCCGGACAGCCGCCGCGCGGCCCTTCGAGGCTCAGGCGCGACGTCGCCCGCGCGCAGGCGCGGCGGGCGCTGGATCCGTCGGCAGGGTCGCGCGAAAGTGCGCAACGATGGCATCGATGCGCGGCGAACCACGATTCTCGATCCGGTAGAGCGCATGTGCCGACACGGGGGAGAGCGTCGCCTCCGGCAGGAGCGCGCGCAGGGAACCGGCGGCCAGGGCGTCCTCGACGACGAACCTGGGAACCACGGCCATGCCCACGCCGGCCTCCACCGCCGCGCGAATGCCGAGCATCGTGGCCACACGGAGCTTCGGCGCCAAAGTGACGGCGCGAGTCTCGCCTTCCTCGACGAAATGCACCGTCGCAGAGCTCAAAAGGCCAAGCACCGCCGCGTGGCTCGCAAGCGAATCCACCGTGCGAGGCGTTCCGTGACGACGCAGATAGGCCGGGGACGCGACAAGGACCCGCGCGAACGTCGCGACCGGCAACGCGCCGAGGTTCGTCGTGTCCGGGAGCGCCATGCCGGCGCGCACGGCGATGTCGACGCCTTCGCCCACGAGCTCGGCTTCGCGGTCCTCCAGGCGCATTTCGAGCTCCAGCGCCGGATACGCGTCGAGCAGCGCCGGGAGCGCCGGCACGATCCGCAGCACCCCGAGCGCGACGGACGCGGAGACGACGACACGGCCCCCGATCGCCCGGTCGGGCCGCAGGCTCGCCATCGCGGCGTCGGCCTCGCGCACGAGCCGCGTCGCATGCTCGTGGAAGCGCCTCCCCTCGTCGGTGAGGTGAAGGCTCCGCGTCGTGCGCACGAAGAGCTTCGCGCCGAGCTCCTCTTCGAGCGTGCCGATCTGCCGGCTGATCGCCGCGAGCGAGAGCCCGAGCGACCGCGCCGCCGACGAGAACGAACCAGCTTCGACGATACGAACGAGCGTGCGGGCCCGACCCAGGAAGTCCATGGACCGGATGCTCTGCATCCTTCAGCTTTTTGCAACAGAAGATTGCCATTCCCTCGCCTGCCGGAGGTCGGCCGGCGGGCGCATGCTCTGCGCATCGAAGCCGGACGCGGACCACGAAGACCGCGGGACACAGGCCTCGCTGGAGAGCAAAGATCATGGGCAAGCTGCAGAACAAGGTCGTCCTCGTCACGGGTGGAACCACGGGCATCGGGCTCGCCGCAGCCCGGCTCTTCGCGGCCGAGGGCGCGAAGGTCACCGTCACCGGCTCCAACCCGCAAACCATTGAAGCCGCCCGCAAGGAGCTCTCGGGCATTGCCGAGGTCGTCGCCTCGGACGCCGGGTCGAGCGCGGACATCGCGGCGCTCGCCGCGCGTTTCGCCGCGGAGGGCAAGGGCGTCGACGTCCTCTTCCTCAATGCCGGCGTGGCCAAATTCGGCCCCATCACCTCGCTCGACGAGGCCGCGTTCGACGATTCGTTCCGCATCAACGTGCGGGGCCCCTGGCTTTACATCAAGCACTTCGCGCCGATCCTCCGGCGCGGCGGCGCCATCGTGGTCAACAGCTCGATCAACAATCAACTCGGCATGCCAGGGTCGAGCGTCTATGCGGCCTCGAAGGCGGCGGTTCGGTCGATCGTGCGCGTCGCCGCGGCGGAGCTGGCCGAGGCGGGCATTCGCGTGAACGCCGTGAGCCCAGGCCCGATCGAGACGCCGCTCCATACCAAGCTCGGGTTCCCCGAGGAGGCGCGCAAGGGCTTCGCGCAAGGGCTGATTGCGCAGATCCCGATGCGGCGCTTCGGCACGGCGGACGAGGTGGCGAAGGCGGCCCTTTTCCTCGCGAGTGACGACGCATCCTTCATGACCGGCGAGGAAATCGTGCTCGACGGTGGAATGACCCGGGTTTGACGCCGGCGATCGGCGGCACGCCCTCGGGCCCGGAGACGCCCTTGCCTGCGGGCGCCTTCGTTCCGGACAGCCGCGCGGAAGCCGTCCGTGGCGCGAGTTCTCCGATTGAAGCATGCCTCCCCTTTAGCTACGTTCTCGGGCGACGACCGTGCCGGCGAAGAGCCCGCGCGGATGCGCGGACGAGCACGACGCGCCGGGCCGATCGCTCGGCTTTCAGGAGGATGAAATGGGCCAGGTGGTGATGGACCGAGGGGCGGGGAACGTGACGGGGAGCGGTCCGGGCGCCAATGGGCACGCGGCGACGAAGATCCGGAGCTACGCGCCGGCCACGGGCGAGCTGCTCGGGGAGGTGAAGGTCACCTCCGCCGACGAGGTCAAGCGCGCGGTCGAGCGGGCGCGGCGCGCGCAGGAGGCCTGGGGCGCGCTGCCCGTCGAGGAGCGCTGCGAGCGCGTGCTCCGCTTCCGCGACGCCATCGTCGACCGCGCCGACGAGATCGTCGACCTGCTCGTGCGCGAGTGCGGAAAACCCCGCCACGAGGCCCTGCTGCACGAGGTCATGGTCGCCGCCGACCTGGCGACCTTCTTCGCCAAGGCCGCGCCGCGTGTCCTCGCGCCGCACGAGGTCAAGCTCCACATGTTCAAGCATCGCCGGAGCTTCATCCACTACAAGCCGCGCGGCGTCGTGGCCGTGATCTCGCCCTGGAACTACCCGTTCCAGCTCCCCTTGCGCGACGCCATCATCGCCCTGCTCGCGGGCAACGCCGTCGTCATCAAGCCGAGCGAGGTGACGCCGCTCATCGCGCAGAAGGCGAAGGAGGTCTGGGACAGCGCGGGCCTGCCCGAGGATCTGCTCCAGATCGTCCCCGGCTACGGGCCGACGGGCGCGGCGCTGATCGAGGCGCAGCCCGACTTCGTGATCCTCACGGGCAGCGTCGCCACGGGCCGCAGGGTCGCGGCCGCGTGCGGCGAGCGGCTCATCCCGTGCGTGATGGAGCTCGGCGGCAAGGCCCCGCTCATCGCCTGCGCCGACGCCGACGTCGAGCGCACCGCGCGCGCCATCGTGTTCGGCGGCTTCTCGAACGCCGGCCAGGTCTGCGTCTCCGTCGAGCGCGTCTACGCACACCGCGAGGTCCACGACAAGCTCGTCGATCGCGTCGTCGAGCTGACGAAGGAGCTACGGCAGGGCGATCCGAGCGCGGAGTTCGTCGACGTCGGCGCGATCATCTTCCCGCACCAGATCGACGTGGCCGAGAAGCACATCGCGGACGCGGTTGGCAAGGGCGCCTCGGTGCGCGCGGGCGGCAAGCGGCGCGAGGGGCCGGGGCAGTTCTTCGAGCCGACCGTGATCGACGGCTGCAACCACCAGATGACCGTGATGACCGAGGAGATCTTCGGGCCCATCGTGCCGTTCATGCGCGTCTCGACCGAGGAGGAGGCCCTGCGCCTCGCGAACGACTCGCACCTCGGCCTGAACGCGTACGTCTTCTCGCGCGACCGGGATCACGCGACGCGTCTCGCCGAGCGCGTCGAGGCGGGCAGCGTGCTCGTGAACGACGTGCTCACGAACGGCGGCACGCCCGACACCCCCTTCGGCGGCATCAAGGCGAGCGGCTTCGGCCGCGCGATGGGCGAGGAAGGGCTGCGCGAGATGTGCAACATCAAGCACGTCAGCGTCGAGCGGGTCGGCATGGGGAGCAAGGACCCGCTCTGGTACCCCTACACGGCCCAAAGTTATGGTTGGTTCCGCAAAGGGCTCCGGGCGCTCTTCTCCGGCGGCGGACTCTTGCAGCGCATTGGCGAGATCCTGTAATCAGGTGGCACGCAGGGGCGGTGGATGGGACCGGCTGCCTCACGCCCCCCACCCCGCCCTCCCTCGTGCCGCGCATGAAGTCCTGTCCCACGTGCAGCCTCCGGTATCCGAGCGAGAGCAACGTCTGCTTCGCGGACGGCTCGACGCTCGTCGTGCTCCGCGATCCGTGGCTCGGTAGTACCGTCGGGGGCCGGTACGTGCTCGACGAGCTCATCGGCATCGGCGGCATGGCCTCCGTGTACCGCGCGCGCTTCCTGCTCACGGACCGGCCCTGCGCGGTGAAGCTCCTGAACCCGCAGCTCGCCTCGGACAATACGACGCGCGAGCGCTTCAACCGCGAGGCGAAGCTCGCGCAGCGGCTCGCGCACCCGAACATCATCGAGATCTTCGATCACGGCGACGCGGAGGACGGCACGCCGTTCCTCGTGATGGAGCTGCTCGAAGGCGAGAGCCTCTCGGAGGTCATCGCCGCCGGTCCAGTGCCGATCGCGCGCGCGCTGCCCATCGTCATTCAGATGACGCGCGCGCTCGCGCGCGCCCACGACTTCGAGGTCATCCACCGGGATCTCAAGCCGGAGAACGTCTTCTTGCTCCGGGGCGATCGGGTCAAGCTCCTCGATTTCGGCATCGCGCGCTGCGCGCAGGACGTGCGCCTGACGAACGCGGGCGAGGTGTTCGGCACGCCCGAGTACATGGCCCCCGAGCGCGCGACGTCGTCGGACGCGGGCCCGCCGGCCGATCTCTACGCGCTCGGCGTGATCCTCTTCGAGATGCTCACGCAGCGGCTGCCCTTCGACGCGCCGAGCCCCGCGCAGATCCTGAACAAGCACATGCTGGAGCCGCCGCCGCGCCTCGGCGAGAACCTGCCCGGCGTGCCGCCCGCGCTCGATCACCTCGTCTACGACCTGATGTCGAAGGTGCCCGACGGCCGGCCCGTCGACGCCCACCGGGTGCTCGCGATGCTCCAGGAGGTCAGCGAGGCCGCGCGTATCCCCGCGCCGCCCGATCTCGACGCAGCGCCGCCGCTCGCGCCCCCGCGCCCCACGGCCACGGCCGCGGTGCAGCGCTGGGGCACGCGCGTCGAGATCGTCGAGCGCCTCGTCGGCAAGACCTACGGCGGCGCGCTGCCAGTCGAGGTCGCGCGCACGCTCGAGCAGATGAAGGCCCACGCGAAGGAGCTCGCAGAGCTGCGGACCCGCGGGCTGGAGGAGCAACGCGCGCTCGACACGATCCACCGCGAGTGGAAGGAGGGCCGCTTCCGCCAGGGCAAGGCGATGGACCGGCTCACGGTGGACATCTCGCGGACACGCGAGGAGGCGCGCGCGACCCGGGCCGGCATCGCGCCGCTCGCCGGGGCCGCGCGCTCGTTCGCGCCGCGCGTGCGCGAGGCGCACCGGGAGGTCGTCTTCTGGGAAGGCCGGAGCGGCTTCCGCGAGCCGTACCGCGAGCTCGCAGCCGCGTACCGCGCGCTCGCCGATCTCGTCGACTTCTGGGCAAACGCGCGCCACGCCGAGCTCGAGGTCGAGGCGGCGGCGGTCGAGAAAGAGCGCGCCGTGTCCGAGGTGGACCAGCAAATCCGCGAGCTGCGGCACAGCTTGGTGATCGCGGATCGGGCGATGGAGGATCGCAAGGCGAAGCACTTCCTCGCGCTCGCGGACGTCGGCCGGCGCGCGGAGAAGCTCGAGTTCGAGCTCTTGCGCGCCTCGGGCCGGATCTGCGCGCCGCTGCGGGGCCGGGCCGATCTGGCGCCGCTCTTCGCCGAGCTCGCGGGCAGCACGCCCGCGGCGGCGGCCCCGGCCTGACAGAGCAGTTGGGGATGACGTGACGTTTGTGCGATGATGTCCGTGGAGTGGGAGATCGCGCCGCATTTCGCGCGCGAGCCCGCGAAAGCATGTCGGGCAAGGTCAAGCAGATCATCGACGCCATCGTCGCCCACCGCTCGCGGGGCAACCCGTCGATGGCGGGGTTCGTCCGCGCGAAGCTCATGCTGAAGGGCATCGATCCTTCGAAGCACACGGACACCTCCTCCGACGATCCCGAGGTCCTTCGGAAGCTCGAAGCCCTGGCGCGCGAGCTCGGGGTCGATCTGCCTGGGCCGGGCGCGGGTGTGTCGTGGCGACCGCCGCCGTCCTCGGGCCCGCAACGCTAGGACATCGATCGGTTTGACAACCGCTCGATGTTCTAGCTCTTTTGTCCCGAGGGGGACGCCTCGCGTCCCCCTCTCGCCCGGGCAAAGCCCGGTCGATTCACCCCCCGAGGCGAGCTCGCTTCGCGATC
>NZ_SSMQ01000071.1 GCF_005144585.1 Polyangium fumosum
CTTCCGTCGCATCGTGGTACGGTACGAGCGCCACGTCGAAAACTTCCTTGGCTTTGTCCACCTCGGATGCATCGTCGTGTACCTCAGGAGACTCCTGGAAGATTTATGAGATGACTTCTCGTGTCCTCGCCGTGGATCCACACGACGGCCGGCGGGTGTGGCTCGGGACCTGGGGTGAAGGGATCTGGCGCTCCGAGGACGCGGGGCGAACCTTCCAGAACCTCGCGCTCGAAGGGCTCGAGGTGCAGTCTCTGGTGGTCGATTTCGCGAAGAAGGAGGCCGGCGCCGAGGCGTGGGTCGCAGCGACGAACCTCGCGATCCCGAGCGGCGTGTTCCATTACGGGACACGCTGAGCGCATGGGCTTGCGGTCGCACGACCACGGAGATAGGGGTGAAGGGTGAGCCTTCGAGAGCTTCGGGGGAAAGGCCTATTGGCAACGTGCCGTCATTCCCTCGTCGACGCATGTCTGGTTTGAGTCCGCGCAGTCGAACGCCACCACGAAGCGGGAAACCCCCTCGGGGCTGATGAGCTTTGGACTGCACATCAGCCGGACCGTGCCGTCGCACGCGCCGTCGAAGGTGTCGTCACACGTGGTTTCCGGCGCGCGCGCGCAGTAGGCCAAGCCCTCCGTGGGTTCGACGCAGACCTCGTTGGGCGCCTCGCAAGGCGTACTGCTCACCTTCCGGTTGACGACCTGGTCCGGTCCTTCCCCGCAGATTTCCAGTACGTTGCCATTGCATTGTTCCTTGAAGCTGCACTCGTTGCCGCACCCGTTCAGTGCCAGGAACATCGCGGCTGCCAGGAAGATCTTCCCCATGGCCCCGAGTGATGGCCCGATGGGCGCCCGGACACAAGTCCTTTTGCACGCACGGCCGTGCTCGCACCTGGGCGCGCAGCACGGATGCTGGCCGAAGGCGCCCGGGCCGCCGGCGCTCAGCTCCGTGCAGGCACGAGAGCCGCGCGGTGCGCTTCGAGGAACGCGGCGACGGATTGCGGCGCGTGGCCGGTCAAATCCTTCACCACGCTCGTTGCCACCGCGAGCTCGCCTTTCTGCGCGGCGACGTCGAACGAGACGAGCAGCTTGGCCACGCCCGGCGGAAGGCCGTGCTGCACGAGCCCGGCCTCGAGCGCGTCCGGCGGCACGGACACGTGATTCACGGTGCGGCCCGAGAGCTCGCTCGCGATCGCTGCGATCTCTGCGCTCGTCACCGTGGCGGGCCCCGTCACGTCGAGCGTACGCCGTCCCGCAGCGGCCCCGGACAGGGCGGCCGCCGCCGCGCGCGCGCAGTCTTCGCGCGTGACGAGCCCAATCGCGCCTTCGCCGCGCGCATCGACGAGCTGCCCTGAAGCGATCGCCTGCGGAAGCGATTGAAGTAGCAGGTCCGCGTAGAGGTTGTTGCGCAGGATCGTGAAATCGAGGCGGGAGGCCGCGAGGGCCGCCTCGGTCTCGCGATGGTCCCCTGCAATGAGAACGGGCGAGCCGACGCGCGGGTTCGTGAGCGACGTGTAGACGACGTGCGTCACGCCAGACACCTCGAACGCGCGCAGCGCGGCGGCGTGCTGCGCGAGGCGGCGACCGGGACGATCGAGGGCGTCGGTGCTGATGAGCAGCGCGCGGCCCACGCCTCGAAAAGCGTCGGCGAGTCCTTTTTCGTCCTCGAAGTCGGCGCGCCGGACCTCGACCCCCTTCGCGGCGAACTCCTTCAACGCTTCGGGCGTTCGTGTGGTCGCGACGATCGGCCCCACGCCCTGGGCGAGCAAAAGCTCGAGCACGCGCCGGCCGAGGTGGCCCGAGGCGCCCGTCACGAGAAACGCTTGATTCGACATGCTCTCCTCCTTGAAAGACCCGCCGAATCTAAACTCGTGCTACGTTGAGGACAATCTCCGTTCTCGAGCGTCTGTGGTGCAAGATGGCAACAATCGATCTGAACCTCGTCCGCGCCTTCATCGCCGTGCACGACACGGGCAGCTTTTCGAACGCCGCCGCGCGGCTCGGCGTGCCTCGCTCGACCGTGAGCCGGGCCGTCGCGGCGCTGGAAGAATCGCTCGGGCTCCTCCTGTTTCACCGGACGACGCGAAAAGTGTCGCCGACCACGGCGAGCGCGGCCCTTTATGATCGCGTGGCGCCTTCGCTCGCGGCGCTCGAGCTCTCCCTCGCGGATCTGCCGGAGCGCGAAAAGGCCCCGTCGGGTCTGCTCCGCGTGACCACGACCGTGGATCTCGGCGCCGCCGTCCTCGCGGAGGCCGTCACGCGGTTCACGACGCGGTATCCGAGCACCCAGGTGGAGGTGCACCTGACCAACAAGCTGGTGGATCTCGCGGCGGAGGGGTTCGACCTCGCGCTGCGGGTCTTCGTCGGGCCTTTGCGAGATTCACCGCTCATCGCGAGGAAAGTCGGCACCATCAACCTCCGGCTTTACGCGTCCCCTGCGTACGTCGCCCGGCGAGGCGCGCCTCGCACGCCGGAGGAGCTCGCGTCGTATGATTGGGTCGGGTTCGTCGGGACATCTCCCGTGTACCTCACGCAGCCGGGCTCCCGGACCGCCGTGGATGTGCGCACGCGCGTGGCGAGCGACGACATGTCCTTCCTGCGCGAGGTATTGAAGCAGGGCGCGGGGATCGGGACGCTCCCGTCGTTCGCCGCGGACGCCGACGTCGCCGCAGGCACCCTGGTCCGCGTCCTGCCGCAATGGGTGGTCACCACGGGGACGGTCTATTTGATGCATCCGGGCCGCAAGCACGTGCCACGCAAGGTGACCGCCTTTCGCGACCTGCTCGCCGAGATGTTGCGGCAGCGCCCGCTCTCCGCGGCGACCGACGAACCGTAAGCGCTCGTTCGGCGAGCTTGCTCGCGTCTCCCCTACTCCGCCGGCTGCCCCAGAAGCGCCGTGAGCATCGCGACGGGGCTCCCGGTCGGCCGCCCGAATTGCCAATCCGGCGGATCCACCACCACGCCCCCGATATCGAGGTGCACGAACGGGATCCGCTCGCCCCGCAGGCCCGACGCGATATCGAGGAACGCAAACGGAAATTGATGCCCGCGCGGCGTGTTCACCGACGCCAATCGGTTCGAGCTGACGACGTCCTCCGCGCTCGATCGCGGCGCCACGAACGAGTAATCCTCCCGCCGCGGCCGCGACTTCTCCACCGGCTCCCCCCACGCCTCGCCCAGCCGATCCAGCAGATCGAGCGTCCCCGCCCGCTGCGCCGGGCCATTGCCGATCGCGCCGACGTAGGGCCCGAACGCGCGGTACACGTGGCCCGTGAGCGTCGCGATCGAGAACAACGTCGGCGAAGGCGTGCGCTCCGCGATCGTCTTCGCCTCGGCCAAAAGATCGGCCAGCACGAGCCGCCCCTCCGCGTCCGTGTTCCCGATGCGCACCCGCACGCCCGAACGCGCGCGGATGATCTCGTCGCTCACGAACGACTCGTCGCCCACGCTGTTCCGCACGAGCCCGAGCAGCCCCACCACGCGCACCGGCAGCTTGAGCAGCGAAGCCGCTAGCACGAGCCCCGCGACCGCGCCCGCGCCGCCTTTGTCGCGCGACATCCCGGCCATGTGCCCGTCCGTCTTCAGATCCGCGCCCCCCGTGTCGTACGTCACGCCCTTGCCCACGAGCACGAGCGTCCGCGACGCCGGCGCCTCGGGCGTGTACGAGAGCCGCACCACGCACGGCCGGTGACGCTCGACCCCCATCGACGCCCGCGCCACCGCGGCGAGCAGCGGATACCCCGACACGTCGTGCTCCACCTCGACGCGCACGCCCGTGCCGCGAAACGCGATCTCGCAAAGCTCCGCGATCCGGCGCGGCGCCATGCGCTCCGGCTCCGTGCCCGCGATGTCGCGGCAGAGCGCGCGCCCGTGATCGATCGCCGAGAGCGACCGCGCCCGCGCCTCGTCGAGGCCCACGATGCCCACGGCCTCGGCCGTGCGCGGCGCCTTGCTCGCCTCCCGCGCCTCGACCGGCGCCCACTGGCTGCCGAGCGCCGCGAGCGCCGCCACCTCCCGCGCGCGGGCAAACCGCGGCCCGGAAGGCGCATGCACCCACACGAGTGGCCGCGTCGCGCCCGCGTCCACCGCGCGGCTCGTCCCTGCGGCCACGGCCTCCGCCACGCTGCGCACGTCGTCCGTGTCCTCGCCGAGCGCGCCCATCGGCACCACCACGAGCCGCCCCCCGGGCAGCGCCGGCGCCGCGATCACCGCCGGAGGCCGCGGGCCTCGCTCGAGCGCCGCGTCGGCCTTGAGCGCGCACGCGAGCGCCGCGGACACGGGGCCCGTGAGCGTCGCGCGCGTGCTCATCGGCGAGGGCGCGACGAGGACCAGGGCGTCAAAGGGCAAACCTTCGAGGGAACTTTGGGCGAGCGCGTCCTCGGGTTGACCGAGGAGCAACGGCGGATCGTAGGAGGACATCAGGGGCCCATCCTAAGGGAAGCCGCCCGGGCGCCGCAACCGAGGGCGTCAAGCTTCGGACGGCACGCTTGTGCTGGCCAGCGGGGCCGAGGTGCTTTAGATGACTCCCGTTTTCCGATTGGGGGTTACGCTCGGACGAGCCGAGCTACGCCCCCAAACCCTCGTTTGCCGATGGGGGCTACGCTCGGACGAGCCGAGCGTAACCCCCAAACCCCCGTTTGCCGATGGGGGCTACGCTCGGACGAGCCGAGCGTAACCCCCAAACCCCCGTTTGCCGATGGGGGCTACGCTCGGACGAGCCGAGCGTAACCCCCAAACCCCCGTGCCCATGCCGATCACCCCCCGCTACCGCCCCGCGCCCCGCATCTCCTTGCTCGGCGACGGCTTCGCCGACGTCGTCACGGCCGCGCGATTCCCGACCCGCACACTTCGCTTCCGCAACCAGCGCTGGGCCAGCCGCCTCGGCCTCGGCGAGCTCGACGCGGAGGAATGGGAGCGCCATTTCGGTCGCCTCGAGCCCCTGCCGGAGAACCTGCCCGCGCCGCTCGCCTTGCGCTACCACGGGCATCAGTTCGACGTGTACAACGCGTACCTCGGCGACGGCCGCGGGTTTCTCCTGGCTGAGCTCGAAGATCCCGAGGACGGAAGGCTCCTCGATTTCGGCACGAAGGGCAGCGGGACGACGCCGTATTCGCGCGGCGGGGACGGGCGGCTCACGCTGAAGGGCGGCGTGCGCGAGGTGCTCGCCGCGGAGATGCTCGAAGCGCTCTCCGTGCCCACGTCAAAGGCGTTTTCCTTGTTCGAAACGCACGAGGCCTTGTTCCGAGGCGACGAACCCTCCCCCACCCGCTCGTCCCTCCTCGTCCGCCTCTCACACAGCCATATCCGCTTCGGCACGTTCCAGCGGCACGCCTACCACCGCGATGTCGCGCGTTTGTCGCAATTGCTCGACTTCTGCATCACCCATTACGTGCCCGAGGCTGCCGGCGGCCCGGATCCGGCGGTCCGGTTCGTCGAGGCCGTGGCGCGGCGCTCGGCCCGGCTCGTCGCCGCGTGGACCGCCGCCGGGTTCGTCCACGGCGTCTTGAACAGCGACAACATGAACATCACGGGCGAGAGCTTCGATTATGGGCCATATCGCTTCCTGCCCACGCTCGATCCCTCGTTCATCGCGGCCTATTTCGATCACACGGGCCTGTATGCCTTCGGGCAGCAGCCGCGCGCGGTGGCGCTCAACCTGACGCGCCTCGCCGATGCCCTGCGCCTCGTCTCCCCCTCGGCCGCCTTCGCCCCCGCGGTGCGCGCATTCGAACCGGGGCTGCGCGAGGCGCGCGCAGCCGCGTTCCTCGCGCGGATGGGCCTCTCGCCCTCGGATCCGGACGTCGACGCGAGCCTCACCGAGGCCATCGAGCTTTTCCTCGAAGACAGCCAGGTCCCCTTCGATCGATTCTTCTTCGACTGGTACGGCGGTGTCCAGAGCGAGGCGCGCGCACGAGCGAGCGAGGCATCGAGGTTTTACCAAGGAGAACGATTTGATGCGCTGCGGAGCTTGTTCGAGCTCTACACGCCCGCCCGCCCCGACGCGCTCTCGCACCCGTATTTCCAGGGGGATGCCCCGTGCTCGTTGCTCATCGACGAAATTGAATCGCTCTGGCACGCGATCGATGCGCACGAGGACTGGGCGCCGTTCGAGGAGAAGGTGGCGGAGATCCGTCGCATGGGAGAGGCGCTCGGCGCGAAGGCGCCGGCGGGGTGAAATCGGCACCCGGGACGATTCAGGGCGAAAGCAGGGTGGCGCAGCAGACCGTCGTGGGCCCTGAGGTCTTCACCGCGCCTTCGCCCTTGGGCATTGGACAAGCCTCGGGGCCGAGCTGCGGCGTCGGGGGCTTGACCTCGACCGAGCCGCCCAGGCCGACACCAACGCAGGTATTCGGCAGGATCTTGTTGTCGCCGCTGCACCCGAGCTCGAATGGCGTCGTCAGGAACACCCCATCCACGGGGCAAACCACCTTGCTCGCATCACACGTGCAGCTCGTACACGACCGGCCCTCCGCGAACTGCTCGTACGCCATGAATCGCTCGAACGTCCAGCCCTCGGGACACTCCACCTCGGCGGCTTTCGTAATGCAAATGGAATCGCTATAGAATCCCGCCTGCGGCGTCACGCACGAGCCCCCGCCCGCGCAATCGGAGGCGGCGGACGCGTCGCATAGGTAGACGTTGGTTTGCCAGAGGTGCTTGTACTTGAGGCCGCCACCTTCGCCGGTCGGCTCACACGCGGCCTCCACGCCCACCTTGGGTTGGGGCAAACCCGTCACCTTGCAGGACGAGCCGAGCGCGCCCCCCGGCAGGCTGGCGCCCCCGGTGCATCCGCTCGGGATGTCCTTGGGCGTGCCGGAGTTGCACCCGGCGCCCGCCCAGCACGAAAGCAAGGCGCCGCTGCACCCGACACCTTCAGACACCGTGCATTCGCAGGCATTGCATTCGCTCGGCGAGGGGTCGGCGTGCAGGACGTCGGGCGGCCCGCCGCTCGGGCACGGCTGAGGGCCCGTCTGGTGATCGGTCGCGCGCCCCAAAAAGGGCCCGATCCAACCATCCCCCGTGGGCACCGGCGGGACACAAACCGACCCGGTCGAACAGAGCGCGCCGCCATTGCCGCCCGAACCGCCCGCAGCCCCAGCGCCGCCGCTGCCGCTGCCGCCTGGACCCGGCATCCCGCCCGCGCCCCCGGTGCCACTCGTACCGCCGGTTCCGCCCTCGCCGCCGGTCGACGCGCCGGTATTCGCGGTCGGGGGCTGGTAATCCGTCAGGGCACACGACGCGATACCGATCGCCGCGAACGCACCCATCGTCGCCCCCACGAGCGCGCCGCGCATCGTCCAACCGCTCATCGTTCGTCCTCCTGAAAAATAAGAAAGCCGGCTCGCTCCCGGCACGGATGGCGTCCGGGCCACCTCTCGCGGGCGGCCCGCCTGCCCGGAAACACGATATCCGAACGGCGGACGCCCGTCATCTGCGCTCGCCGCCGCGGCAGCGACGATTCAATGCTGTTCAAACGTGCCATCTCTTGGTTTGATGCGCCGAGCCATCATGCACGACGCATCGCCGGCCGAGCTCCTCGTCGTCGCTGCCCCGAGCCAGGACGGCCGCGCCTCCCGCATCACCGAGCGCCTCGAAGAGCGCGGCCTGCGCGTGAAGCGCTGGCCCGAAGAGGACGACAGCGCCGATCCCGCCCGCTCGTTCGGCCGCGCCGCGAAGTCCGCCGCCGCGATCGTCCTCTTCGTCGATCGCAGCGTCGCCGCCGGCAAGATCGGCGCACCCGAGGAGCTCCTCCCCGCGCTCGTCAAAGTGATCGACAAGCTCCTGCTCGTCGCCGTCGATCGGCCCGCGCTCGCCCCGTTCGTCGATCTGCGCGCCGACATCCTGCCCGCGCGCGGGGACCTCGCCGAGCTCGACGAGGGTTCGGCAGGGGACGTCGAGCGCCACGTCGTGCACGAGATCCTCGCCGAGGTGGATGCGTCCCACGCGCCCGTGCGCACGGACGCCTTCGACGAGTACCGCCTGCTTCTCGACAGCACCGAGCGCGTCGTCGAGCGCAGGCGCGGCACGACGCAGACGTTCCTCACGGTGAACGCGGGCCTCTCGGCGGTCGTCGCCTTCCTGATCAAGGACCTCGCGCTCACGGGCACGCGCCTCGCGTTCGTGACGATCCCGCTCTTCGTGATCGGCATGCTCGCGTGCCACCTCTGGAAGCGCACGATCCTCCAGTACGAAGCCCTCGTCGACTGGCGCTACCGCCAGCTCCGACGCATGGAGCGGCGGCGCTTCGTCGGCAGCTACCGCGTCTTCACGCGCGAGTGGGAGGGGCTCTACGCGCCACGCGGCAAGAAGCGCTTCGGCTTCTCGGGGCTCGAGGCCACGGTGCCGGCCACCTTCTTCGCGCTCTACGCTCTCGGCCTGGCGTTCGCGCTGGCCTCGCTCGTCGGTCTGCTCGATCGGCTGCGACCTTGAGCGCGCCGGACGCACACCGTCCCCTGCCGCAGGGGCGGAATTTCAGCGCCTTCACGGGCCCTTGGAAGAGTCCGTAGAGCCGGACCTCGGCGAGGGTTGTGGAGAGTCCGGCGGGAGCGGTATAGTTCGGCTGGATCCGCGTGCCCGGCTCGGGCGTACCCTTCGCTTCCTCATGCCGCCTTCGTCCCAACACCCGCCCGCGTCCGCTCGACCGCCGAGCAGCGCCGCGATCACGGGCGCAGCGGAGAACCCCGATCCCTCGGAGGCGGAGGCGCGAGCCATGGCCGACACGCAGGACGCGCCCCGCTCCGGAATGCCGCGCTCCACGCCGCCGCGCTCCACGCCGTTCGAGGCCTCGCCCGCCGCGAGTTACCTCGCCGGGGACGTGATCGCCGGCAAGTACCGGCTGTCGAAGGTCCTCGGCGAGGGCGGCATGGGCGCGGTGTGGCTCGCGAAAAACCTCACGCTCGACATCGACGTCGCCGTCAAGCTCATCCGCCGCGACTTCGCCACGGCCGAGGCGTCGCAGCGCCTCCTGCAAGAAGCGCGGGCCGCGGCGCGCATCGGGCATCCCTCGATCGTGCGCGTGTTCGACTTCGGCACGACGGAGCAGAAGGACCCCTTCATCGTGATGGAGGTCCTGCACGGCGAGTCGCTCGGGCAGACGATCTCGCGCCGTCGCAGGCTCTCGCCCGCGGCCGCCGTGCGCACGCTCCTGCCCGTCGCGAGCGCGCTCGCGGCCGCGCACGCGAAGGGCATCGTCCATCGGGATCTCAAGCCCGACAACGTCCTGCTCGTGACCGACGATCGCGGCGCTGTCGTGCCCAAGATCGTCGACTTCGGCATCGCGAAGCTGCACCACGAGGAGGTCGTGCGCACGACGACGCAGGCGGGCGTGATCCTCGGCAGCCCGCACTACATGTCGCCCGAGCAAGCGTGTGGCCGCAGCGACGTCGATCATCGCACCGACATCTGGGCGTTCTGCGTGATGCTCTACGAGGTCACGACGGGCCTCAAGCCCTTCGACGGGGGGAACTACAACGCGCTGCTCAGCGCGATCTTGCTGCGCGATCCGGAGCCCTGGTCCGTGCACGAGATCGACGACGAGGAGCTCTGGTCGATCGTGCAACGAGGCCTCATGAAAGAGGCCGACGATCGCTGGCAGTCGATGCGCGAGCTCGGCGCCGCGCTCGCCGCGTGGGCGCAGAGCCACGGCGTGGAGACCGACGCCGCGGGCAACTCGCTCCGCGCCCACTGGCTCGAACCCGAGGAGCATCGGCCGCTCTCCGATAGGCCGCCGATGTCCGCCCTGCAGCCCTCGTCGCCGCGGCCGCGCATGATCTCCGAGCGCGAGATCGCTCCGCTGCGCTTGCCGTCGGACGTCGACGGCGAGGCGGCCGATCCCGCGACGCAGAGCGCGGAGGGCGACGCCGAGACGAGCGGTTCCATCCGCCCTCCTTCGAGCGTCCCCTCGCCGACGACGAGCACGCGCCCGCCCGAGCGACGCTCGCCTGCGCTCTGGATCGGGCCGATCGCGCTCGCGGTCGGCGCCGCCTCGGCGGGCGCGTGGATCTACCTGCAGGGAGATACGTCCACGCAGACCGATGCGAGCGCGCGCGCGCCCGCGGCCCTGACCGCGCCGCTGCCGAGCGAGATCAACACGAAGGCCGCGATCCTCCCCGCGATGCCCTCCGCGGCGCCGCCCCCGAGCGCCGCGCCTGCATCGAGCGCCAGCAGCGACGCCTCCGCGCAGCCGGTCGCGCCGGGCACGAACGCGCCGAACGTCACGAAGCCCCTCGGCGGCAAAAAGGGGCCGGGTCCGAACATGCCTGTCCCCACCGAACCCAACTTCTGAGCTCATGAACGCTCGTGGCACGCCGCTCACGCTCCTCCTCCTTCCCCTGCTGATCACGCCCGTCGCGTGCTCGCTGCTCGCCGAGTCGGAGCTCGCGGGCAAACCCCTCGAAAACGTCGGCGGAGCCGGGGCCACGGGCACGGGCGGCAGCGGGAACGACGGGGGCGGCGGCGCTCCGCCGTGCAACAACGCGTGCAGCGCGAGCGAGGCGTGTTGCGCCGACGCGTGCGTCGATGTCACGGCGAACGTCGAGCACTGCGGAGGCTGCGGGCAGGCGTGTGCGGCCGGCGAGCGCTGCTGCGGCGACGCGGGCTGCGCGGCGTGCTGCGAGACGGCGAACTGCCCCGCGGATCACGAGTGCCTCGGCAACACGTGTGTCCTCCAGTGTGGCGGGGAGACGCAGGCCTGCGGCGAGGTCTGCGCGCTCCTGGATTCGAACCCGCAGCACTGCGGCACATGTTTCAAGGACTGCCTCGCGGGGCATGCGTGTGCGAGCGGAGTCTGTCAGCCCGGCTGGGTGGAGATGACCCCCATGAACGCGCCCACGCCGCGGCAACGCGCCGCGGCCGCGTGGGCGGGCACGAAGCTCTTCGTGTGGGGCGGCCAGAACGCGCAGGGCGCGCTCGGCGATGGCGCGCTCTACGATCCCAAGACCGACACGTGGACGGCCGTCAGCGCCATGGGCGCGCCCGAGCCGCGCGTCGACGCCGTCGCGGTGTGGACCGGCGAGCGTGTCCTCGTCTGGGGCGGCGGCCCCGCGAACGGCTCCACCGCGCTGAACACCGGCAAGCTCTACGATCTCACGACCGACACGTGGAGCGACGTCGGCATCGCGCCCATCGGCCGGCGCACGCCCGTCGCGTTCTCCACGGGCAGCCGCGTGCTCATCTGGGGCGGCAGCAGCGGCGGCTCGCCCATCGCGGGCGGCGCGCTCTACGACCCCGCCATGAACAAGTGGAGCTCGATGAGCACCGCCAGCGCGCCGAACGCCCGCACGAACACCGGGTGGGTCTGGTCCGGCACGGAGATGCTCCTCTTCGGCGGCCGCCCCTTCGCCGCCGGCGCGTCGAACGAGGGTTTTGGCTACGATCCCGTGATGAACAAGTGGCGCAGCCTTTCCACCCTGAACGCGCCCACCGCGCGGTATGATGCGTTCACCGTGTGGATGAACGGCACGATGCTCGTGCACGGCGGGCGCGACGTGGCCGGCGCCGCCTTCGAAGACGCTGCGATCTACGACCCGATGAGCAACGTCTGGAGCTCCACGACCACGAACGGAAAGCGCTCCGCGCCGATGGGCCGGACCGGCGTCGCGGGCTACGCCGGCACCCGTGCCGTCCTCGCCGGCGGCCTCGACACGACGCAGAAGATCGCGCTCGACGGAGCCGCGTACGACGTCACGAACGCGTCGTGGAGCGCGATCCCGCCCTGGCCCTCGATGGCCGATCACGAGTACGGCGTCGCCGTCTGGACCGGCGAGGAGATCCTCCTCTGGAGCGGGCTCGACAACGGCACCTTGATCTCCGCGGGGGAGCGCTACCGTCCTTGACCGTGATCCCGAGGCGTATCGTCTCCTCCCTCGTCCTCGTTGCGATGCTCTGGAGCCATGGGCTCGCGCATGCGCAGAGCCCTGCGGACGTCGCCCTCGCGCGTGAGCTCTTCCGCGACGGCGCCAAACTCGCGCAGGAGGGACGCTGGGCCGAGGCGCGCGAGCGATACATGCGCTCGCTCGCCCTCCGGCGCGCGCCGCTCACCCTCTACAGCCTCGGCGTCGCGAACCGCGAGATCGGCCGCCTCGTCGACGCCCTCGAGAGCTTCCGCGCCTTCCTCGTCGAGGCGGATCTGCAGAACGCAGCCAACAAGCCGTACGAGCAGCCGGCGCGTGAAGCCATCGCCGCGCTCGAGCTGCGCGTCGGCCGGCTCGACATCCACATCGCCCCCGCCGCGCCGCCCGCGCTCAGCATGCGCGTCGACGGCGCCGAGGTCCCGCAGGCGGCGCTCGGCTTGCCGCGCATCGTCGATCCGGGCGAGCACACGATCGTCGTGCGCGCGCAGGGCTACCGCGAGGCCACGACGCGCGCCAAGGTCGGCGAGGGCGAACAGAAGGCGATCACGGTGACGCTCGTGCCGCTCGGCCCGAAGGGACCCGGCCCCGGCCCCTTGAAGCCGCCCGGCGGTGGCACGCCGCCGCTCCCGCCCGAGCAGCCCATCGTGCCGATCTTCCTCCTCGCCGGCGGCGCCGTCGCCCTCGCGTCGGGCCTCACGGTCGGATTGATTGGTGTTCAAAAGGCCTCCGATGCCCCCGTGCAGGACGGGCCCGAGGCCGCGCAAGCGCGCAGGTTCGCGCTCGCGGGGGACATCGTCGGCAGCGCCGGCGTCCTCGCCGCGGGTGCGGGGCTCGCGATGCTGCTCCTCGGCAAGCCGCCCGACCCGCCGACCGATCCCTCCGAGGTCTCGGTGCGGCCGTTCGTCTCGCCGACCGGGATCGGCCTCGTCGGCCGTTTCTGATCGCGCCGCGTCTGGTAGCATCGCGCGCATGCGCCTTCCGCGACTCGCCCTCCTCGTCGCCACGGGCCTCGCCTCCTGCGCCTCGCCGGAGCCGCCGAAGCCCGTGCCGGTCCCGCCGGCCGCCCTCGTCCCTCCCACGTTCGGCCCCTCGCCGGAGACGACGCCCGCGCCTCCTGCCGAGGCCGCTCCCTCTTCGGGCATCACGCTCGAACAGCTCCTCGACGTGCACCGCGCGACGGCCCCACGCGCGCTCGGCCGCGAGAAATTCCTGTTCCTCTCGGATGCCCCGGGCACGATGCAGATCTTCTCGGCCTCGCTCGACGCGGCGCCCACGGCCGAGCCGCAGGCCCCGGTGCAGCTCACCAAGTTCCCGGACCGCGTCTCGGATTTGCGCGTCGCGCCCGGCGGCGCGGGCGCCGTGTTCCTCAAGGACAAGGGCGGCGACGAGAACGATCAGATCCACTGGCTCGACCTCGCGGCGGGCGACAAGCCCGAGGCCACGCAGGCGCTCACGGACGCGCCCAAGGTCAAGCACACGCTCCCCGTCTTCGACGACGCCGGCAAGCGCTTCGCGTTCACCTCGAACGCGCGCAACGGCAAGGACATGGACCTCTACGTCGAGGCGCTGCCCGCGAAAAAAGACACGTTCGGCAAGAAGCCCATCGCCGAGCTCTCGGGCAGCCACGCCGTCGCTGATTTCGACGGCGATCGTGTCGTCGTCGTCGAGGTCCGCTCCGGCTTCGATCAAGACCTCTGGCTCGTCGACACGAAGACCGGCACGAAAAAGCTCCTCACGAAGCACAAGGGTGACGAGCGCTGGGGCGCCCCGCGCTTCACGCGCGACGGCAAGTCCTTGCTCGTGCTCACCGATCGCGGCCGTGAGTTCCTCTCGCTCGTGGCGCTCGACATCACCAGCGGCAAGATCACCCCGATCTTCGAACCCGATCACGACGTGCAGGACGTCACCGTCCCCGCGTACACGAGCCCCAAGGCCGAGGCGTCCCAGCCCGAGGACATCGTCGCGCTCACGGTGAACGTCGGCGGCGTGGAGGAGGTGCACGTCGTCACGCTCGACGCGAAGCGGAAGATCGTGGCGAAGAAGAAGGCCGACCTCGGCGGCGTGGTGACGAGCGTGAACCTCGCCCCGACCGGCGACGCGGCCTTCGTCGGCCTCGAGCGCCCGAACCTCCCGACCGAGGTCTATCGCGTCGACGTCGCGACGGCCGCGGTCACGCGCGCGACGAAGAGCCACCACGCGGGCATCGACACCTCGAAGCTCGTCTCGCCGGAGCTCCTCACGATGAAGACCTCCGACGGCCGCGCCGTCTCGTTTTTTTATTACCAGACGACGCCCGCGGCCGGCGAGAAACGGCCCGTCGTGATCTCCGTGCACGGCGGCCCCGAGGGACAGGCCCAGCCCACCTTCAGCCCGCTCGTGCAATCACTCGCGCTCGCCGGGTATGCGGTGGCGACCCCGAACGTGCGCGGCTCGACGGGCTACGGCAAATCGTTCTCCCACCTCGACGACAAGGAGAAACGCGAGGACTCGGTCCGGGATCTCTCCGAGGTCGGCAAGTTCATCGCGGCCCGCCCCGACGTCGATCCCACGCGGATCGCGCTCATGGGCGGCAGCTATGGCGGATACATGGTCCTCGCCGGGCTCACGCTCTACCCCGATCAATGGGCGGCCGGCGTCGACATCGTGGGCATCGCCAATTTCCGCACCTTCCTCGAACAAACCGCTCCTTATCGCCGGGCCCTGCGCGAAGCCGAATACGGCTCGCTGGCGAAGGACGGCGCCTTCCTCGACCGCGTGAGCCCCATCCACAAGGTCGACCGCATCAAGGCCCCGCTCATGGTCGTGCACGGCACCCGGGATCCCCGCGTCCCCATCGGCGAGGCTCGCCAGATCGCCGAGGCCGTCAAGAAGCGCAACTTGCCCGTCGAGCTCATGACCTTCGAGGACGAGGGCCACGGCATCGCCAAGCGTAAGAACCGACTCGTCGCGTTCCCCGCGATGATCCAGTTCCTCGACAAACACGTGAAGGCGAAGGCCGCTCCCTGATACCCCAAAAAACGCGGCGCCCGGGCCGAGAGGCCACGCGCGCCGCGTTTCTCTTTCGAATCGGGGGACGAGCGCCCGTTCAGGGCAGGAGCCTCGAGAGGAAGCTCCACTTCGTCGACTGTCCCGACTTCATCGCCAGAATCGCTGTGATACCAATCACGCCTGCCGTGCACGCCAGGTTGATCGGTCCCATCACGTTCAACAACCGCATGAACCCCCTTGCCTCCTCGGGCGTCTGGGCCGACGGCTCGCTCCCCGATTGCACGGGCACGGCGCCTTCCGGGGCCTGCTTGCCGAGCTCTTGACCGCTCAGGATGTTCGCCGCGCCCGTGAGGACGGCGGCGCCGAGCAGGATGTCCTTCGCGAGGACGAGCCCGCGTGTCTCCTCGTCGATCGAGCGCCCCGAGATCGCCGCGCGGCCGATGAACCAGGTCAGCGCCGCGACGCCCAGGCTCGCCGCGGTCACCACGTTGTAGTTGCTCCATGCGTCGTGGAGGACCTGTCCTCGCTCCTGCTCGGAGCCGATGTCCTGGACCGCGCGCGAAAGCGCGAGCTTGCCGAAGAGCGGTCCACCGAAGCCGGCGGCGAGGCCGAGATCATGCAGCACCCAGGCGGACGTCGAGAGCACGGCCATGGTCATTCTCCCTTCCTGACGAATGCGATCGGCCCCCCGGGGGAGACCGGTCTTTGCTCACCGCTTCCATGTCTGCACGCGCGATGCCGCGAAAGGCCGCCCCCGCCCGCACGCCCATCGTTGAAATCCCTCGCCCGACCCCTGTAGAACATCCCACGTGAACCGGATCGATCCCTCCGACAAGACCCTCGTCGAGCAGCTCCGCGCCCTCGCCGGCGTCTCGGCCGACACGAATGCGTTCGACATCGTCAGGGAGGACGGCCGGACCATCCACGTCCGCTTCAGCCCCGGCTCGACCGACTCTCTCGACGTGAAGACCGCCATTCTGGAGCACGGCTCCCCGCCGCGCGCCGTCCTGGCGGGGTATCGCAATGGCCGCCGTGAAGGACCGCTGCTCGTCCCGAGGCCCATGCGCCTCCTGCTCCGCAAAGAGACCGCGTCGAATCGTGAGGGCAAAAAGAGCGGCGTGGATCACGAGATCCAGACCGGCGACCCCTCCTTCGACGACGAGGTCTTCATTGATACGTTGATCAACGATGATCTCGTCCGCGCCATCCTCGCCTCGCCCGACGCCCGCGCCGCGATCCTCTCGCTCCTCCGCGACAAATGCCACACGGTCCGTATCGACGAAACGAGCGCCGGCGAGATCTCGCTCGATCTCGTCGAGTTCACCCAACCCGCGCCCGATCAGGCGCGCGGCGCGCGTATCGTCGACGCCCTCGTCCGCCTCGCCGCGTCCTTGCCTCCCCTCCGGGCGAGCGGCGAGGCACCCCCGATGGATCACCAGGCCGCGGCGTCCACGGCCGGCTGCGTTTTTGGCTTCCTCGGCCTCATCGTGACCCCGCTGGTCATGTTCGGCCTCGCGCCGAGCCACTGTGTCGAATCGGACGGGGAAGGATCGAGCCTCGTGTGCAGCGCGGGCCCGGAGTGTTGCGAGCCGCTCTGGGTAGGTTTTTTCGCGGGGATCTTCCTGAGCCTGCCGATGATGCTCCTTCTCCACCGAATGGTGCGCGGGAAGCCGAACTCCTCGACAAACCGGTTCATCTTGCAATGCGCCACCCTCGTCGTGTTCGCCGAGCTCGGGATCATCGTCGCGCGCCTATGGCGTTAGGCTCGGCGACGCGCTACCCGGAGGAACTCTCCGCATGGCTCTGCATCGAGTCAAAGCTCCTCTCGCCCTCGCGCTCGTCGTGGCCGTCGCCGCATGTGGGAACGATTGCGGGGACACCACGAATCTCGCACCCGCGCCCGCCCCCGCGGCGCCCGCCCCGGCCCCCCCGAATGCCGGGCACGAGGCCACGCGCGACGCCGCGACGCCGGATGCCCCCACGAACCCCCCTGCATTCGTCACCGTATTCGCCGCGGGCGACGTGAGCTTCGGCCGCCTCGTCGGCCAGATCCTCCTGCGCGAGCCGGACCGCGCCCTGTTCGCGCCGATGGAACCCCTCCTCCGCGCGGCGGACGTGCGCTTCGTCAACCTGGAGGGGCCGATCAGCGATCAGGGAACCGAGACCGTCTCCCCCGAGAACAACCTCGTCTTCAATGGCCCGCCCGCCTCGGCCGACGCCCTCGCGCGCGCCGGGATCGACGTCGTCTCCACGGCGAACAACCACGCCTGGGATTACGGCAAATCGGCCCTGCTGGAGACGCTCGATCACCTCGATCGTGCCTCCGTCCTGCACGCGGGCACGGGCGCGACCCTCGAAAAGGCCTTCGAGCCCGCCATCGTCACGCGGCGCGGGTTTCGCCTGGCCTTCCTCGCGGTCACCGACGTCTGGAACCAGGGCGCCCTTTCCAAGCACCCGGGCCGCGCCCACGTCGCCAGTGCCGATCGCGAGGCCCTCGTCCGCGCCGTGCGGGCGCTCCGCGCACGAGGCGACCTCGACGGCATCCTCGTCAGTCATCACGGCGGCGAGGAATACCGCGAAGATCCGCTCCCCGGCACGCGCGCCCTCGCCGAGGCCGTCCTCGACGCGGGCGCCGACGCCTTCCTCGGCCACCACCCGCACGTCGTGCAAGGCGTCTCGTTCCACGCCGGAAAGCCCATCGTCTACAGCCTCGGCAACCTGCTCATGCGCATGCACAGCGGCCATCCCTGGACCGAGATGGGCCTCGCCGTGAAAATCGAGCTCGAAAAGGGCGCCCCGCCCCGCCTCTTCGCGTGCCCCTTCCGCATTCACGGCATCGAGCCGATCCCCCTCGCCCGCGACCCGAGGCGCAAGGCCTACGACTCCCACTTCTTTGGTCGATTCCAGGCCTTGTCGCGCCGCGTCGGGGGCGCGATCCTCGGCCCCGCCGGCGAGGACGGATGCGCGCCCGTCAAACCGCCGACGCGCGCCGAAACACCGAGATCCTCAGATTCTCTTGCACCGAACTTTCCGTAGTCCCCGCCGGGCATTACCCTTCCTCCATGTTCACGCGAAAGCTCCTCCTCGGCCTCGGCGCCTCGTGCGTCGCGGTCGCACTCGCATTCGCAGCCGCCGGACCCGAGGGCGCGACGCCCGCGCACGCCGCAGCGCCGCCCGAAGTCCGGGGGCCTCGCGTGGCCGTCCTGGCCACGTTCCCGGGCGCCGAGGTCACCTCGCTTTATCTCGTCCAGGCCGGCGGAGGCGCGGATCCCGCCCCTGTCGCCACGTTCGCGCACCTGCCCGACGCCGCCGTGCGCGCCGCCGTCGTCCCGGGCACGCCGTACGTCCTCGCCACGGCCGATACCACGCCCTCGCGCGACGCCTCCTTTAATGCCTCGCTCTTCCGCCTGCGGCCCCACGCGCCGCCCGAGGCGCTCGTCGCCGGGGTCGTCCACGCGAGCCGCCCCCTCGTCACTCCGGCCGGCCGCGTCTTCGTCTCCCGCGGCCGCGCAGGCACCGAAATCGAGGGCCGATTGCGCGTCGATCCCCTCACCGTCGACGAGGTCGACCTCGCGACTGGAAACACCCGCGCCGTCCACGCCGAGCACGGCCACCTCCTTTTCCTCGCGGGCGCGGCCGGTAGCGAGATCCTCCTTTATCGTGTCCTGCCCGATCACGCCGACATCGTCGCCGTGGATCCCGACAGCGGCGCCGTACGTCCCATCGTCGACGACCTCCCGGCCTTCGCCCGTGATTTTTCCGTCGATGCCCGCGGGGAAAAACTCGTCTTCCAAGGACGCCACGAGACGAACAGCCGCACCTGGGTCGTCGACGAAATCGACCTCGCCTCGGGCCGCGCGCGCCGGCTCTTTTCGAGCCCCAACATGAACCTCGCCCCCGCGGTCCTCCCGAGCGGCGGCGTCCTTTACAATCCGCCGGGCCGTGGCCTCTCCACGCTCGACGCCGAGGCGCAGCTCGCCGGCCCCCTCGGCCCCGGCGTCGACATCGTCGCCGCCACGACCGCCGATTCCCGCTGGATCGCCGCCTTGCACACGCAACCGAGCGCGCTCGCCGTGCCTTTCCTCGTCGACACGGAGACCGGCGCCGCCGCTGTCCTCCCTGCGCCCCGCGGGAGCCGCGTGGCCGTGGCCGGGTTTTACCTCGAGAATGGAGGTGCGCTTTGAGCCTTAAGCTTCCCCTCGCCGCCGCCGCCTCGCTCGCCCTCCTCGCCGCGAGTGGCGGCGCCGCTGCGTATTGCCCCTCCTACACCGCGTCGAGCCCCGCGAACGATCAAGGCTGCGCCATCGAGGCCGTGGCCGGGACGAACCCCACGAACGACGAATGGAACGACATCTTCGACATCGTCTCGCAGGGCCCCGCGGCCTGGGGGAATGACGGCCCCTCCGTCGCCGACATCGGCCAGGGCTGCGGCAACCCCGAGCCTTACCAATCCGTCTCCGCGCGGTTCCCTTGCGAATTGCTGAAGGCCCTCACGAAGGTCGAGTCCGGCTGGCGCCAGTTCTGCGTCCCCACGCTGCCGTCGGATCAGGTCGGCGGCGCATCACGCACGATCATCTCCTTCGATTGTGGCTATGGCATCGGCCAGGTCACGAGCGGGATGCACGTCGGTGAGACCCCGGATTTCGACCGCGAGCGCGTGGCCTCCGATCCTTTCTACAACCTCGCCACGAGCACCCGCATCCTCGCGGCGAAATGGAAGGCGACGAAATGCGTCGGCGACAACCAGCCCAAGATCGTCGAGCACTGGTACACGGCCACGTGGGCCTACAATGGCCTCGCCTACGTGAACAACCCGAACAACCCGAACTACGACCCGAACCGCGGCGTGTGGAAGCCGTCCGTGGGCGGCGCCGCGCCCTACCAGGAGAAGGTCTTCGGGTTCATGGAATTCAATAGCCAGTGGGAGACGATCGAGCCGGCCTACCCGAACCCCGGCGACATCGGCGGAGGCACGAGCCCGCCCGCGCTCTCCGATCCCGATTGCGCCTCCCCCACGGATTGCGAAGCCAAACGCCCGACCCACGTCACCACGTGCAGCGGCGCGGTCGGCGGAAGCGGCGGCGCGGGCGGAAGCGGCGGCGCAGGCGGAAGCGGAAACGGCGGCGCAGGCGGGAGCGGCGGCGGCGGTGGCAACGGCGGCGGAGCAGGCGCAGGCGGAGACGCAGGCGGAAACGGCGGCGCGGGCGGAGCCGGCCCCGACGACGACGGCAATGGCGCGGTCCGCGGCGTCATCACCTGCCAATGCCGCGCCGCCGGCACCCACGAAACGATCCCCGGCTGGCTCGGCCTCGCGACGATCGCCGCCTTGGGTGGGCTCGGCGCGCGCCGCCGCCGCCGGTAATCCCAGGGGCCGACGGGGGCCGGGGACGCGTCGCCCCGGCCCTCCCCGGCTTCACGCGTGGGCCCGCATCACGGGCAGGCGAGCGACCTCATTTCCTGCACGCGGAACGGCAGCTCCTTTTGCAGGATGAAATCCGAGATGCGCGTCTCCGGGCCGCTGCGGCTCCGCGACACGTGAAGAAAGTTCGTGCTCGTCTCGCCCGCGTGGCAACCATTGCACGTCCCGACCGAGAACTTCTGCCGAAGATCGTCTGCCACGTCGGGGATCTCCCAGATGAAGGTGTTCGTCGGCACGCGGGCCGATCCACCGTTGAATGGCTGGCCCTTGAACCGGGCCCCCACCTTGTACGTCCCGTCCAGGATCTTGCGCTCGTTCTGCCGCACGAACTCGGTGAGGAGCGGCGTCTTGTTGTGGACGAGGTCCGGCGTCAGCCCCACGCTCGCCGGCAAGAGCCTGCCGCGCGAGTCGATCTCGAATTGCCGCAGCTCCCACAGGGGCGTCGCGTCGCCGGAGGTCAAGGCGATCTCGTTCGTCCGGAGCTGGTTCAGCACGCTGCCCGCGGGCATCCCTTGCCACGACTTCGCGCTCACGAATTTCTCGGTCAGCGCTTCGAGCTTCGCGTTGTAATCGGGCCCGAACGGCAGCGCCCCGAGCGCGTGGAACTCGCGCGCCCACGACTCCGGCGTCTGGCCCCGGTTCGCCGGCAGCTTGTATTCGAAGATCATGGTGAACGGCAGGGCACGCCCGTCGGGCCCGTGCACCTGGTATACGAGCCGCCCCTCGCCCACCCCCTCGCCCACGTTGAGCCGCTTGCGCAGATCGAGCCGATACACGATGGCGAGCAGAGACATCGGCGCCTTGTCGAGCTCGTACGTCTTGCCGTCCGCGCTCTTCGCCCGCCAGGGCGCGAGCACGAGCTCCTCCATCCGCGGGCGCGCCTTGATCGTGAGCCCGTCGACGGTCTGGTCGGTGAGCCACGATTCCATGAATCTCTTGATGAACTCCTGCTCGGCGTGGCCCTTCGTCATTTCCTGGACTGCGTACCCGAACGACCATTTTCCGAATCCACGCGCTCGATCGTCCTGGATCACCGAAAGATCCGTGATGAAAAGCTCCTTCGTGGCATCGACCAAGCAATTGGTGAGCGCCTCCTCGTTTTCCCCGAGGGGCTCCGCCTCTCCCATCTCGGAGACCGACGTCTCACCGCAGCCCGCTCCCAGCACGAGCGCCAGAGCGACCGTGAACAACCCATGCATGTCACGCTTCATGACAATCCCCGCCCCCTCCGCGGAGGCGCGCCCGGTGTTATCGCCGTACGCGGTTTGTCCCGGACGCGTCACCGCGGGGTCCGATGGCTTTTCAGCGCGGCCGTACCCAGCGTCTCGCGCCGAAAACCTGCTCCCTACGCAACAGCCACCAATATCATGCGGGCATGGTGCGTCGGCCAGTCCCCCCGCACCAAGCTTTTGCCCGGGAAACGATTTTACGTCCGCTCGCGCCGCGCCGCCTCGATTCCGTCGCGCAGGCTCCGGAGCAAAAGGATCTCCCCGAGGTCCACATTGGCATGGACCAACGTCCGCGCGAGCTTCGACGTGATGCCCGTGGCGATTGGCCGCGCCCCGAGCAGACGAATCGCATGTCCGAGGCGCGCCACTTGCTCGGCCGTCTCCGCCGTGAGCGCGTCCGCGCCGGTCAGATCCAGGATCACGTGCTCGGCGCCGCGCGCCGAAACGGCCCCGAGGATCCGGCCTTCCATCTCCGCCGCGCGCGCCGCATCAAGCGCCCCGATGATCGGCAGCGCGATCGTGCGGGCCGAGACTTCGAGCACCGGCGCCGAGAGGGCGAGGATCTCCTGCTTCTGCCGCTCCACGAGCGCGAGCGTCCCCCGCAGCGCCTCCGCGAGCTGCCCCTCCTCGGCCGCCCGCCGCTCCGCCCCACGCCGCGCCGTCTCGTCGGTGTGGTGCACGAGGATCACCGTCTGCCCCGTCGCGGGATCCGGCAGCGTACGCGCCTCGATTGCGTGCCAGCGCTCGCCCGATTCCGTGCGCACGGCGGTCTCCAGCAAAAATACCTCCCCGTCCCGCGCCGCCGCGAGCAACGTCTCCGGGACCACGTCGTCCGGGAAGCGCGCATGAAATGGGGCCGAGGCCCCAAACGCCCGCTGGGCCGCAGGGTTTTGCAGGACAATCTCCCCCGCCATGTCGAGCAGCGTCACCATCACCGACGTGTGCCGCAGCGCCTCGATGCTGCGCACGAGATCCGGGCTCGGCGCCTTCTCCTTGACGAACCCCTGGATCAGCACGCCCGTCCGGCCGTCGTCGAGCGGCACGCCCGTCATGAAGAGCTTCACCGTCACGGGCTCGCCCTTCGGATAGAGCGTCCATTCCTCTTCGGCCGTCCGCCCTACGCGGAATCCATCGATGTACCCGCGCATCCGCGCTCGCGTCGACTCCGACATATCGGAGTAATCGCGGCCGTAGAGCTCCTCCGCGGTGCTCGCACGCCAAAGCTCGAGGGCGGGTTTGTTCGCCCAGCGCTGCCGGAAAAAGTCGAGATCGAACACCCAGGTCGGGACCGGGGAGGATTCCAGGGCGGCGAGCCGTTCGTGAAGCTTCATGGGTCGGGCTTCGCAGGCGACGCGTGACGTCGCTGGGGGACCTCGTCTAAGACGGAAACCGCGCGATGTCTACCCCGCCGCGCGCCTCTCTCCCAGGCCCGGCTCGTGTTGTTCCACGGGCAATCCCGCAATCTCGCGAAGCACGAGCGGAAAAAAGCTCTCGTTATCCATCGCCCCCGGCGCGCTGCCCGGATAGCGGCGCTCGATCGAGCGCTTTCCCCGCATCGGATCGATCCTGCGGATCACGACCGTCCCGCCCTTCACGTCGATCTCGTCCACCTCGATCGCGCTCCACCGTTCCACACGTTCGCCGTCGAAAAGCTCAATGAATCCGAGCCCTATCCGCGCGCGCCTCGAAGGGTCCCGTGCATCGCGCCCGATCTCGATCGCGCCGTGTGCTTCCACATCCTCTCGCGCCTTTCGAAGGAGCCAGTCGTTCCAGGCTCGCTCGGCCGCCACGGCGAAAAGATACGGTTGGTGCTCCAGCTTCACCCCCACGCTCGGTTTTTCCCCGTCGTAATGACCGTGGATCCGGAACGCCGCGCCGACGCTCCGGCGCCCCATCCAGCGCAGGTCGAATTCGACGCGGCTCGTCTCGCCTTTTGGGCGGGTGCGCACGGTCTTTACCAGGGCGCGCGCGTCCTCGAAGCGGAGCACCACGCGCGGCAGCGGATCCCCCCACGTGTACTGCGCGAGCCCGTCCTTGCCGACGTACGTGCACAACGCGGTCGGGCCATTCACCTTCCACGCGATCGGCGCCGCGAACCAGGCCCCCGCGGCGGCCGCGATCACGGCGAGCGCGCCTGCGATCGACTCCGTCCACGGAGAGCCGAGGCCGAACGTCTGCCGCAGCAGCCATACCAGGATGCCGATGGGCACGAACGAGACCAAGCCCACGGCGACCGCGGCGAGCCCCGCGAGCACGGACGTCCGCGCGACGCGCAGCGAGAGCGTCACCGGCTTCTCGCCGGCCTGCACCGTACTTCCGACCGAACGTACGTCCCCGATTTCCGGCGGAGGCAAGGCGAACACCCGCATCCCGTCGGCCAGACGATCCCCTGCGTGTGACGTCGCCAAAGGCGCGATCCGTGTCATGCCGTCCCGCAGGCGAGGATACCCTCCCCCGCCGCGTTTCGCGAGCCCGTCCTCTTCGGCCTTTGCTTCGCGAGCCTCCCGGATTACGCTCTCGCCGCGTGTCGGGCCCTCAGAGATCCTTCAGCGCGGAGCGTATCGGCGCGTGGGCGTACGCGAATGGCTTCACGTGGAGCCCTTTCCCCGGGGAGAGCTGGTTCCGCCCGTGGGAGCCACACGACAACATCGCGCCCCCGGGCCAGTACCTCCACGCGGTCACGCGCCATACGCCGCACGGCCCGTACGTGCTCGTCGAGCCCTGGTACGCCACGGATCTCGACACCGAGCCGCTCGAACGAACCGTCTTCGCGTACGCGACGCACCCGCGCCTCGTGCGCCGCGCGGCCATGCGGGTCGGCGAGCACTTCGTCACGCGCGTCGCTTACCTCGAAAGCGCGCCGCCGCCGAAGGTCGAGATCGGGGACAAACTCTGGGATGAGCACGTCACGACGTTCGCCGTCTCGCCCGCCGAGGCCGCCGCCGCGTTCCCTTCGCGCTTGCGCTCCATGCTCGCGAGCTGGGGGTTTCAGGGCCACCTGGAGATGCGCCCCGGCGGCCTCGTGATGTTCATGGCGGGCCTGCGCCCCGTGCCCGAGCATTACCAGCGCTTGCTCGGCGCGACGCGCGAGGTGCTGCACGCGGCCGTGGGTTAACAGCCTGTGGACTTATCTGCTGCGCGCCCCGAATCGTCGGTCGACATCACTCGAAATCCTTGAGGATTCCTCGCTCCGTCGCCCTAGCTTCGGGGCGCTCGCGACGATAATTCCACAGGCTGTTAAAAGACGAACGGCACGTCGATCTGCACGATCTTGTACTCGAGGCCGCCCGAGGAGAATCCCGTCGGCAGATCGAGGCCCATCGTCAGGGAGACACCGGGACGTAGCCACATCTTGTCGTTCAGCTTGAAGTGCCCGCGGGGGCCGAAGCCGAGCGTCCAGTTGTCGATCCGCGTGGGATCCGGGCCCTTCTCGATCGTCCCGTTCGAGACCCACAACTGGTAACGCAGCTCGGTGCCGAACGAGAGCTGCGGAAGGACGAACCAGCCGAAATGCAGGCCCGCCGTGAGGTTCGTCCGCGCCGCGTCCTTGTCGAGCGTGGCGCCCCGCACGCGGAGGAGCTGGAGGAGCGTCACCTCGGCCTGCAGCGTGATCCCGTTCGCGATGTAGCCGATGCCCGCGCCGACGATCGGGGTCATGTAGTTGATCTGGAAGAGCGCGTTGTCCATCGAGGCGCGCGCATAAATCCCGTCGAGGTTCGCCGTGCGGGTCGCCGCGTCGGGTTTGTCGCCACCGCCCGTGCCCACGGGGATCGTCGTGGCCGCGAAGAGGCCCACTTTCCACGACTCGCCGAGCGGAATCGAGTAAAGCGCGCCGATCGCGGGGTTGATGAACGACGTGGCCTTCGTGCCCTCGGGCCCCTGCGTCTCGCTGTGGATCATGCCGAGCCGCACGATGGCCGCGAGGTTCGGCAGGATCTTGTAGCTCCCGAGCAGGAGCACCGGGACCGTGGTCTTTGTCGTCGAGAACGCGAGCGTCGTGTCGAGACGAACCACGTTCCCCGCGGTCAGGGGCCGAAGCATGAAGGGCAAGGAGTACGGCGCCGGCGTCTTTTTCGCCGGCGCGGCCTCGGGCGTGGCCTCGGGCGCAGCGGGCGGCGCCTCCGCCGGGGCGTTTTCCGCGCGCGCCGGAAGGACAGCCGAAAGGCCGCCGAAGGCAAATCCTAACGCAACGAAACGTGATGCCTTTCGACGAACCCCAATTGCGTTTTTCACGACCCTACCCTCTCCTCTCCGAGCCCAACGTATCCGAGAGCAAGCGCGAGGTGCGAAAAAATCCGAGGGGGTTTCGTGCGCGGCTTGGCAGGCCAGACCACGACGGGCGCCGACCTATCCCATGTCCCAGCGATACGCGCCCACGATCCCCGCGTGATCACTCACGCGCGGGTGCAGCCCGTCCTCGGGCCCGGCGCCGTCGAACACCCGGACGAACGCCTCGATACGCGCCGCGCGCCGGCCCGCCGTGGCCCGGAGCATCTGGTAATCGATCCGGCTCGTCAGCGTCTTCTCGCCGAACGTGGGCCACACGTTCCGCGTGGCCATTCCCACGTCGGTATACCCTCGCTCCACGAAGAGCGCGACCTGCCGATCCTCGGGGCTTCCATTGAGATCACCCGCCAAGAGCGTCGCGGCGTGATCCCCGCCCGGCAGCCGGGCGGCCTCAGCAAGCAGACGCGCGACCTGCGTCCCGCCGTCCGATCCCCACGACACGTGCGTCGTCCCCACCCGGATTTTGGTCTCTTTGATCGTCGTCCGCGCGATCAGCGCGATGCGGGCGAGCGGGCCTTCGCTGAGCTGCAAGACCGCCACGTCCTCGATCGGGCCCGACGACAGGATCGACAGCCCCTCCCGGTACACGTCGAACCCGATGTGGGCCTCTCTCCACACGTGCTCCCAGCGCCGCCGCGTGAACCGCTCGAGGTGCTCCTGCAAGATCCGCCCGGCGTTTGGCTCGGCCGGGTTCGACACGTGCTCGCCGACCTCCTGCAAGAGGAGCACGTCGATCCCCATCGCCGCCACGCCGAACGCGATCCGCTCGATCTTCGGGATCGAATCGTTCACCACCACGCCGTCCCGCAGGCCTCGCTCCTGGTAGGTGTGCAGGTTGAGCGAGAGCACGCGGATCGCCGCGGGATCCCCGAGATCACGCCCTCCCACGACGAACGCCGCGTTCCGCCCCCCGAGCCCGTCGTCGACGTCGAGCGGGTTTGCCGGGTCCGCGGTCCATCGACCATCCACGACGAGCTTGTACGCGTGCACGCCGCGGGGCAGCGGCCGCGTCGTGAGGACCCAGAGATCGGTGCCTTCGCGCTTCACGAGCGGGATCGGGTCCTTGCCCCAGCCGGTGAAATCGCCGGCCACGAGCACGCTCGAAGCGCGTTCGTCGCGGTAGACGAAGGACACGGAGCCGTCGTGCGCCACGTGCGAGCCGGGAGAAGGGACCACGTCGGGGCGGGTCATCGCCCCCTTCGGTTATGCTTGCGCGCGGGGCGTGTCAAAAGGATTTCCGGGGCGGCCCTCTCGCCTGTAGTCTGCCGGCCATGCGCAACGTGGTCTTCGTCCTGCCGTTCGTCACGGAGGGCGCCCTCAAGTTCGTCTCCGGAACCGCGAACGTGCCCGGGGTTCGCCTGGGCGTCCTCGCCCAGGATCCGGCGGACAAGCTCCCGCCTTCGATCAAGGATCGCCTCGCCGGCCATTGGCAGGTGCAAAACGCCTTCGATCCGCGCCAGATCGCCGAGGGCGTCCAGGGGATCGCGGGGCAGATGGGGCCCATCGATCGCCTCATCGGCTCGCTCGAGCCGCTCCAGGAGCCGCTCGCCGAGGTCCGCGCCGCGCTCGGCCTGCCGGGCATGTCGCCCGAGGTCGCGCGGAACTTCCGCGACAAGGCTGTGATGAAGACCATCTTCGAGAGCAAAGGTGTCCCCTGCGCGCGCCACCGCCTCGCCCACCGCCGCGAAGAGGCCCTCGACTTCCTCGCCGACGTCGGCCTCCCGGTCGTCGTCAAGCCCCCGGCCGGGGCTTGCTCCGTGGACACCTTCCGCCTGGAGACGCAGGACGACCTCGACGCATACCTCGCGCGGATGCAAGCCGAGAGCGGCCCCGTCCTGTTCGAGGAGTTTTTGCGGGGCGAGGAGCATTCGCTCGACGCGGTGACGGTGAACGGCCGGATGGTCTGGTATTCGATCTCGAAGTACTGGCCGTCGCCGCTCACCGTGATGGAAAACCCGTGGATGCAATGGTGCGTCCTGTCGCCGCGGCACGTGGATGTGCCGGCGTACGTCGCGATCCGGGAGACGGGCGAGAACGCGGTCCGCGCGCTCGGGCTCACGACGGGCCTGACGCACATGGAATGGTTCCAGCGGCCGGATGGAAGCGTGGCCGTCTCGGAGATCGGCGCGCGCCCGCCCGGCGCGCATTTCATGACGCTGCTCTCGCACGCGCACGACGTCGATTTCCACCATGCCTGGGCGAAGCTCATGGTGGACGACACGTTCGAGGTGCCAGAGCGGAAATACGCGGTGGGCGCGGCGTACCTGCGCGGCGCGGGGACGGGTCGGGTGAAGGCGGTGCACGGGATCGCCGAGGCGAACGCGGAGATCGGCTCGCTCGTGGTCGAGGCGCGCCTGCCCACGCCGGGGCAGCAGCAGGGCAATGCCTACGATGGGGTGGGGTTCGTGATGCTGCGGCACGAGGACACGGATCTGGTCGCGCAGGCACTGCGGCAGGCGGTCGAGATTCTCCGCGTCGAGCTCGAATGAACGTCCGTCGTCCGCGGTGACGCTTGACACCTTCCTGCCCTTCCTGCCAGGATCGTTTGGCAGGACGACTTTACATCCGAACTCTCGGTCCGGGAGAGTGGGAGGTTTTTTCGTGAACGACATGTGCTCGACGCGCCCAGCTCCGTCATCGACATTCCTTGGTCGGCTCCGGCGCGTGGCCTCTGCGCTGCTCCTTGCCTCGATGCCCGTCCTCGGGCTCGGCGCCCTCGCGGGCTGCGCATGGCAACCCACGATCCTCCGCGTGGATCCCGCGTTGACGTCCAAGGACCTCGTCGGCGGCAAAATCGCGATCATGCCCGTGAAGTTCGACGACGACAAGGTGGGCCCCCAGGAGCGCTCCTTGATGGCGGCCGCCTTCGTTCGTGCGGTCCTCCAAACACGCGAAGACATCCACCTCGCCAGCAGCGCCTCGCACGATCGGGCCCTCCAGGGGGCGCTCGAAGAGGAGGCCAAGTTCATGCGTGTCTATGAGGAGGGGGGCACCGAGCCGGCTCGACTCGCCGAGCTCACGGCGTCCCTGAATGCTCGCTACTTTGCCCTGTCGCGCCTGCATTACGAGCAGGCCGTCCATGGCGGGGGGAACATGGCCGGCAATACCGTCCAATCCACGCTCTCGGGGCGGGTGTCGCTCGTCGATACGAAGTCGGGGGCGGTCGTGTGGGAGGGGGAATTCGTCAGCACGCGGAGCGGCGTGGACACGCAGGTGGATCCCCACCCCTCCATGCATGCATTGCCGTTCTTCTCGACCTTCGTCCGCGGGTGGCCGAACCAGCCCTGACGCGGCGTCCTCGCTCGATCAGCCCGTGCCCTCGTCGACGATCGCCTGGGTCGCGGCCTCCAGCCAGCGGCGGGTGGAGGCGATGCGCGCATCGGAGAGCGGCTCCAGGGGCAAGAGCTTCCAGCTCGTGAGGAAGCCGGTCCAGAGGATGTTGAGCCGCGCCGCGCGCTCCTCGGCGTTCGGGGGCCCGAGCCACGCGGCCAGCGGCACCATCACCTTCGTCTGGAGAAACTCGATGCTCGCCGCGTGCGCCGCGGGGTCGGCCGCCGAGAGGATCATCATCGCCAGCGGGCCCGATGCGTCCTGCGTGTCGCAGAAGATGGCCACCATGTCCACGCCGAAGCGGCGCCGATCCCCGTGGAGCATCGGGGAGATGTCGATGATCCGCTCCAGCGTCGCCCGGTAGAGCCCCTCTTTCGAGCCGAAGTAGCGGCCGACGAGCGCGGAGTTCACCCCGGCGAGCTCGGCCACCTCGCGCACGCCGGTGTTCGTGAAGCCTCGTGTCGAGAACAGGGTCCGCGCGGCGTCGAGGATCGCGGTGCGCGTGCGGTCCGCGTCGCGCTGCCGCGTCGGCTTCTTGGGCTCGGTGCGAGGCATGTACACGGTTGTTTACTTACGCCGAAGACAGAGGTATGTCCAGCCATGTACACAGTCGTGTACATGGCTGGTGGCTGTCGAGCCGAAAGGATGTGTGCGGATGGATGCGACAAAGAAGGGTGAGGCCGCTTTTTCTCCGGAGGCGTTGCAGGAGAAGTACCGGCTTGAGCGGGAGAAGCGGCTGCGCCCCGACGGCAGCACCCAGTACCTCGAGCTCAGCAAGGTGTACGCGGACTTCGACAAGGATCCCTACGTCGAGCCCGGGTTCACCCGTCCGGCGGTGACCGAGACGATCGACGTGCTCATCGTCGGCGGAGGTTTCGGCGGCATGCTCGCGGCGGTGCGGCTGCGCCAGGCGGGGGTTCATTCCTTCCGCGTGGTCGAGAAGGGCGGCGACTTCGGCGGCACCTGGTACTGGAACCGTTATCCGGGCGCCGCCTGCGACGTGGAATCCTACATCTACATGCCGCTGCTCGAAGAGACCGGCTACGTCCCGACGGAGAAGTACGCCAAGGCGACCGAGATCTTCGCCCACTGCCAGCGAATCGGCCGGCAATTCGACCTCTACAAGGCGGCGCTGTTCCAGACCGAGGTCGAGCAGATGGACTGGGACGAGGAGCAGCGGCGCTGGACGGTCACGACGAGCCGCGGCGACAAACTCGCGGCGCGGTTCGTGATCATCGCCGGGGGCATCCTCCACAAGGCGAAGCTGCCCGGCATCCCGGGGATCGAGACGTTCAAGGGGCACAGCTTCCACACGAGCCGTTGGGACTATGCCTATACCGGCGGTGGCCCCGCGGGCAGCATGACCCGGCTCGCCGACAAACGCGTGGGCATCATCGGGACGGGAGCGACCGCGGTCCAGGCGATTCCCCACCTCGGCGCTTCGGCCAAGCAATTGTACGTCTTTCAGCGCACGCCCTCGGGCGTCGGCGAACGGAACAACCAGCCGACCGACGAGGCCTGGGCGAAGACGCTCGCGCCCGGCTGGCAACGGGAGCGCATGGTCAATTTCACCGCCATCGTCTCGGGTCGAAAGCAGGACGTCGACCTGGTGAAGGACGGCTGGACCTACATCTTCGACGACGCCGAGACCCGCCGCGCCCAGACCCCCGCGGAGGTGGCCGAGCTGCGCCAGCTCGCCGATTACCGCAAGATGGAGGAGATCCGCGCGCGGGTGGACTCCATCGTCAAGGATTCCGCGGCGGCCGAGGCGCTCAAGCCCTATTACAACCAGCTCTGCAAGCGCCCCTGCTTCCACGACGAATACCTGGAGACGTTCAACCGCCCGAACGTCGAGCTCGTCGACACCGACGGAAAGGGCGTGGAGCGCATCACGCCCACCGGCGTGGTCGTGAACGGCAAGGAGTACCCCGTCGATTGCTTGATTTACTCCACGGGCTTCGAGGTCTCGAGCGAATACACCCGCCGGCTGGGCTTCGACATCCGCGGGCGCGGCGGCAAGTCCTTGCGCGAGAGCTGGGCCGAGGGCCCGACGACGCTCCACGGCATGCACACCCGCGGGTATCCGAACCTCCTGATCTTCAGCCCCACCCAGAGCGGCTGGGCGATCAACTTCGTCCACGTCCTCGACGAGCTGGCGCAGCACGCCGCCTACATCATCGAGCGTTGCCTCGAGCAAGGCGTCGAGACCATCGAGGCGACGGAGCAGGCGCAGCAGCAATGGTGGGAGGTGATCCTCGGCAGCCTCATGACGAACCCCATCGCCTTCGGCGGCCCCGAATGCACGCCCGGCTACTACAACAACGAGGGCATCCTCGCGATGAGCCTCGCGCGCTTCGCCGCGTTCAACGGCGGCACGCTCGAGTTCTTCGAGATCCTGCAGAACTGGCGCAAGGCCGACGATCTCGCGGGGCTGGAGCTGACGCATGGCTGATCGGCAAGACGTGAACGCCTGAGCCCCCCGGAGGTCCCACCGTGTATCGATTCCCCTTCCCATCCCTGATCGCCTGCTTGCTGCTGGGATGCCAGCCCCCGGCCGCGGCTCCCCCGGCTGCTGAGCCCCCGGCCTCGCCACAGACGCCTCCCCAGGGCCCTTCCCAGGCCTATCGCAAGGAGGTGGTCGTGGCCGGCTCGCCTTTCCAGGGCGTCCATGGGCTTTCCCTCGACGGCCATGGGCACCTTTTGGCCAGCAATCTGCTCGGCCACTCCGTCCATTCCGTCGATTTGCGCAGCGGCGCGGTCTCCACCCTGGTGGGGCCTCCCCTCGGCGGCGCGGACGACGTGACCCTGGGGCCCGATGGATCCATCTACTGGACCGGCTTTTTCTCCGGCCGGTTGATGCGGCGCACGCCGGATGGAACGACGCGCGTCCTCGCCAAGGATCTGCCGGGCCTCAACTCGCTGGCCTTCCGCCGCGACGGCAGGCTCTACATCACCCAGCTCGGCCGGGGGGTCGATGCGCTGTCGGAAGTGGATCCGGACGGGAACAAGCCTCCGCGCCAGGTCCTCGCCAATCCCGGCTTCCTCAATGGGTTCGAGTTTGGCACGGACGACCGGCTGTACGGCCCGATCCTGCTCAAGGGGCAAATCGTCCGCTTGAACGTGGACACCGGCGCCATGGAGGTCGTGGCGCAGGGTTTTGCCATGCCGACCGCCGTCAACTTCGACGCGCGCCGCGAGAATCTTTACGTGGTCGACGCGGCGCGCGGTGAGCTGGTCCGCGTCCGGGCGGCCACGGGCGAAAAAAAGGTCGTCGCGAATCTGCCCACCGGACTCGATAACCTGACCGTCGGCCCCGACGACCAGGTGTACGTGTCCAACATGGTGGACAACGACATCCGCGTCGTGAATCCCGCCGACGGTTCCATCCGGACCCTCGTCGAGGCGCGCTTGACCGTACCCTCCGGCCTCGCGGTCGCGCCGGAGGATCCGGACGAGCGCCTGTACGTGGCGGATGTGTATGCCCTTCGCCGGGTGGGAGGGCGTGACGGGAAGATCTCCGAGACGACCCGTGTCCTCTCCACCCGGCTGAACTTCCCGATGCACGTGAGCCTGGGCGCGAAGCACATGGTGCTGAGCAGCGCCTATCTCGCGAGCGTGCAGGTGCTGGATCGGGCCTCCGGGGAAATCCTGCGGACCATTCCCAACACGAATGGCATCCAGGGCGCGCTCGAGCTCGCCGATGGCACGCTGCTCGTCGCAGAGGCCCAAACGGGCAAGCTCGTGCGCGTCGAACCCACCGAACCCGCGAAGACCACGGTTCTGACCGAGGGATTGGAGGGTCCCGTGGGGCTCGTGGCCGACACGGAGGCGAAGGAGCCTGGGGTCTACGTCACCGAGGTGCGCTCGGGGCGGGTGACCCGGGTGCGTTTGTCGGATGGATCCAAGCAGACGGTGGCCAGCGACCTTCAGGCGCCCGAGGGCATTGCCCGGCACCCCGACGGCGGATTGATCGTCGCCGAGGTGGGCCGCAAGCAGCTTTTGCGTATCGATCCGGCCACGGGGCGCGCCACCGTGCTCGCGAGCGGCCTGCCCATCGGTTTGCCCGAGAGCGAGGGCCTGCCGCCGGGCTACGTCCCCACGGGCGTCGCCGTGGGTCGCTCGGGCACCATTTATCTATCGTCGGACATCGAGAGCGCGCTTTATCGATTCGTCCCAGCGCCCTGAAACCCCCTTGGGGAGGAGTGTACGGCCATGAAGGTCCGAAACAAGGTCGTCGTCGTGACCGGCGGCGGAAATGGCATAGGCAGAGGGCTCGTCCTCGGGCTTCTGTCGAAGGGCGCGAGCGTCGCCGCCGTCGACATCGACGCGTCTGCCCTCGAAGAGACCCTCGCGCTTTCAGGGCGCGATCGGGACAGGCTTTCCACCTACATCGTGAACATCACGGATCGGGACGCGGTGGATGCGCTCCCGGCCCAGGTCATCGCGCGCTTCGGGGCGGTGGACGGCATCATCAACAATGCGGGCATCATTCAACCGTTCGTCCGGCTACAGGATCTCGAGTATGCAGCGATCGATCGGGTGATGAACGTCAACCTGTTCGGGACGCTCTACATGACCAAGGCGTTCCTGCCGCACCTGCTCGCACGCCCGGAAGCACACATCACGAACATCTCCAGCATGGGAGGATTTCTTCCCGTCCCGGGACAAACGATTTACGGCGCCGCCAAGGCAGCCGTGAAACTCCTGACGGAGGGCTTGAACTCGGAGCTTTTGGGGACGAACGTGAAGGTCACGGTGGTGTTTCCGGGCGCGATTGGCACGAACATCGCGGTGAACTCGGGCGTGATGGATACCCTGCAGGTGAAGGAGGGAGCGGCGCCGGTGCCCAAGATGCTGGCGCCCGGCACCGCCGCGCAGATCATCCTCGACGGGATCGAAAACGACGCGTACCGCGTCCTGGTCGGGCCCGACGCCAGGCTCATGGATGCCATCTACAGGCTGCACCCCCAGCGCGCGGCGCGATTCATCTACGACCAGATGCGCGCGTTGTTGCCGAAGTAACCGTCCTTTGGGGCAACTCTGGCCCCACGCCTCCCCCCGCTCGTCGAGCTGTCACATCGCCGCGACAGGTGTCATGGCCCGGTGTCATTCCGACGTGACACCCTGGCGTCCACACGGCGCAAGCCACCGCAAGAATCCCGGCGGTTCGGCGCACCGCCCTCCGCACCGACGTGGCACGGCGATTGCCAAGGGCCAGGCAGGGCCATGCGCGCCGCCGATGAACGGCGGGAGCCACGGCCCAGGAGCCGGACCCCCATGCGAATCGCATCCCTCATCGCCGGTCGATTGCTCGCCCCGAGCGTTCTCGTCGCCTCCGTCGCCCTCGGTGGCTGCGCCACCCTCGACGACGATGGAATCGCCGTCGAGGACAACAATGGTGCGGACCTCTCGGCGCAGGCCGACCTCGCGTCCCCCGACGGCGAGCTCGTGGCCACCCTACCTCTCCCCGACGGAGCCGAGGTACAGTTCTACGCGCACGACGACGGCAGCTTCAGCGTCGCCGAGGTGGGGGACGCCCACCATCACACGGTCATGCAGCGCCCGGAGTTCGCCGAGGCGAACGCCTTCGACTTGTTCCGCGCCCTCGCAGCCCCGGAGCAGGAGATCCCCCGTCGCCTCGTCGCCTACCATGAGGCCATGCGCGCCGAAGGGACGCGGACGCCGACGGTCGACGGCACGCTCCCGCCGCAGGGCTGGCTCCTGAACGAGCTCAAGGCGACGCCCCAGCCCCAAAGCCTCCTCTCCGCCTGCGACGAGAGCATCCAGACCTTCGTGTGCGACGATGGAGGGGCCTCCTATCCCAGCGGCCCGGGCTGCTTCGCTTCCTATACGGGCACCTTGTCGTGGTACGACAACGCCCAGGCGATTCGTCGCTACCGCACCGGGTTCTGCACCACCGGCACCGTCGATGCGGACATCACGTATAGCTACGCAGGCCCCGGTGACTGCATCGTATTCAGACCGCTGTTCGGCCTTCGGTATGGCCTCTACTCCAGCATCAACTGGCAATATTGGTGGAGCGGCCCCAGCGGGGCCACCCCCCGGACCTACTCCAACCGTGTCGAATACGTGTCGGGCGACGGCTTCGCGTGGGGCGTGAGGGAGCAATACCACACGTCCTCGTCCTGCGATATCTGAGGCGAGGAGAACCCACCTCCACGAAGGGGTGACAAACGTCCTCCTTCCGAATAACGTCGCCGCGTGCGCTCCTCCCGCCCCCGCCTGGCCCTGCTCCTCCTCGCGCTCGCCGCGTGCAGCCGCCCCGCTGCATCCGGAAAAACCCCGCCGCCGATCTCGCCCGCCGCATCGAAACCCGGGCCGACCGTCGCGACCGCCGCCCCCGTGGCCAGCGCCTCCCCTGCCGTCTCCCCCGCGCCCGTGAAGCTTGGTCAGGTCCGCCGCGTGGTCGCGGGGAGCAACCACACCTGCGCGCTCGGCGCCGAGGGCGTGGCCCGTTGCGTCGGGGAGAACGAGCACCAGCAGCTCGCCCCGGGATCCGCCGAAAATGCCCACGTCGCCGACGTCGTGCTCGGGGAGCGTATCGTCGATATCGCGGCCGGATCCGGCTTCACGTGCGCGCTCACCGAAGCAGGCGCCGTGTCCTGCTGGGGCTGGGTGTACACCGATCCGACGACGAAGCGCGAGCAGCCCATCACCGGGGCCACGGACGCGACGGGGATCGTCGTCCAGAAAACGGTGGGCTGCGCCATCCTTCGGAACGGAGACGCAGCCTGCTGGGGCGACGCGACGTGGCTCGACAAGAGCGGGAACCCCTCCGAAACCTCGGCGATTCGGCTCGGGCTCAACGACGTCACGTCGATCGCTCCAGCGGAAAATTACGTATGCGTCACGCGGAAGGGCGGCGCGGCGCAATGCAAAGGAGACCTCCCGTGGAAGGAGGACACGGCGGCGACGTGGGTGCCCGTCTCCGCGAAAAAGGGCGCGGGCGCGGCGCCATTTCGGCGCGTCTCCGCCGCGGGGAGCCACGCCTGCTTCGAGACAGACGGCGCGCCGCTCTGCCTGGGCACCGATTTCCAGGGGACCCTCCTCCCCGAGCTCGACATGCCTGCGTTCGCGCGCGGCGCGCGCCGGGTGCAGGCGGGGGGCGGGCGCGTCTGCGCGATCGACGCGATCGGTCGCGTGGCTTGCTGGGGACATGCTTATCATGGCGAAACTGGCATCGATCCGGACGCGCCGCTCGTGGGCGGCGCCGTGCCCGTCGTGGGCGTGAGCGACGCCGTCGATCTCGCGCTCTCGGACGACCATACCTGCGCGCTCGAATCGGACGGCGATGTGTTTTGCTGGGGCCTCCATCGAGAGGGCCAGCTCGGCGACGGCAAACCCCTCCACCGGGCGACCCCCGTGGATGTCGGCGTCTTTCGGGGGGCGACGGACATCCAGGGTGGGTCGAGCGAGACGTGTCTCCTCGCCGACGGCGACATCTCCTGCTGGGGTGGCGACAACGACCCCGGCCCATGGCCGCAAAAGGCGAGCTTTCCCAACCGGGTCGTGGCCATGGACCTCGGGCAAATCACCGTATGCGGGCTCCTGCCGGGCGGCGACGTGCGTTGCGGGTTCTTCAACAAGGTCGACCGTTGCAAGGACCAGGACAACCGTCGGCATTGCACCCTCGCGTCGCGCTGGGACAGCGACCGGCTGCCGGCCTTGCCTGGCAAGGCGACCGATTTCGCCACGGATCGCATCAACAACGTGTGCGCCCTCGTCGGCGGCGATGCGCATTGTCTGTTTTACCTCGGCGAGGCCGGCGGGTATCACGGCGATACGTGGCAAAAGGTGCCGCGCGTGTCGGGCGCGGTCTCGATCGAGGCCACGGCCGAGTCGATGTGCGTGATTGAGGGCGCCGATCGCCACGTCGCCTGTTTCCACGATCATCGCTTCGATGCGGATCAGGATTTCGCCGAGGAACCGCCGAACCCGAAGGTCACGAAAATCGCGGGACTCACCGGTGTGACCGCCCTGGCCGGCGGCGCCTCGACGTTCTGCGCCCTGGCCGGCGGCGCGCTGCGCTGCTTCGAGCCGGCCATCGAGCGGGGTACACCGACGATCCGCCCGACCTCGGCCGTCGCGATCGACGGTCTCCCGCAGGCGGATGCAATTGCAGGCGCGAACGACATGTTTTGCGCGATCCACGCGGGAAAGGTCCATTGTTGGGAAATGTATCACCCGGGGACCGTGAAGACGGTGCCGCTGCCGCGACCGGCGACGCGGATCGGCGTCGGATACGAGCACGCGTGCGCGCTCACGGACGACGAGCATTTGTGGTGCTGGGGGCGCGACGAAGGCGGGCAGCTCGGCGTGGGGCGCGTCGTGATGTCGTATCGGCCGATCCGGGCAGAGGTGTTGCGGTAGCCGCCCCGGGGCTCCGCCCCGGACCCCGCGGGGGGCTGTCCGCCCCCTCGACCCCGGACCAGCGAGGCGCTGGACCCAGGGTTGAAAAACTGCGCGGTGTGCAGTTTTTCAAACAGGCCGACGAAGAAGCCTGGGCGCCAGCGGAACCCGCAGCGCGGCTGTCTTGATCGGCAACGCCGCTGCGCGTCTTGACCCGGGCCTGTTCGATGAGCTGCGCATCGCGCAGTTCATCGAGCTTGGGTCCAGCGCCTCGCTGGTCCGGGGTGCAGGGGGCGGACAGCCCCCTGCTGGGGCCTGGGGCAAAGCCCCAGCGCCGCGCCCTCGCGAACCTGCCCCGCCCTTCCCAGTTGAACCCGCCCCCGAGCGGCGCGATACCTCCCCGCATGCCGCACATCCTGATCGTCGAGGACGAGCCCGCGATCGCCGAGTCCCTCGCGTACGCCCTTCGTCGCGACGGCTTCGGCGTCACCCTCGCCGGCACCCTCGCAGGCGCCGAGCGCTCCCTCGACGCCGCCTCCCTCGTCCTGCTCGATCTCATGCTCCCCGACGGCAGCGGCTTCGACCTCATCGGCAAGGTCCGCAGGAGCGGCCTCGGCACGCCCATCATCGTCCTCACGAGCCGCGACGACGAAGCCGACCGCGTCGCCGCCCTCGAAACCGGCGCCGACGACTACGTCACCAAACCCTTCTCCACCCGCGAGATCGTCGCCCGCGTCCGCGCCGTCCTCCGCCGCGTCGCCCCGCCCACCCCCCTCAGCACCACGCCGCCTCCGGCGGCCGCGC
>NZ_SSMQ01000072.1 GCF_005144585.1 Polyangium fumosum
CACGCCCGCGCCGCCTCCCGCCGCCACGTCCGCCACCCCCTCCACCGCCGCGCTCCAGCCGCTCTCCGTCGACGAGGCCACCCGCAGGGCCTACGTCCACGACCGTGAGGTCGAGCTCACCCGCGTCGAGTTCGACCTGCTCGCTTGCTTGCTCGCGGCGCCCGGCCGTGTCTTCACGCGCGCGCAGCTCATCGACCGCGTGTGGGGCGACGGCTTCGCCATCTCCGACCGCACCATCGACTCGCACGTAAAGGGCCTTCGCCGCAAGGTCGAGTCGGCCGGCGGAAACCCGGCCTTCATCGAGACCGTGCGCGGCGTCGGCTACCGCGTCACCGACAGGCCCGCGGCGCCTCCGCCGGGCGCCCCGGATGCACCGTGATTCGCCTCCTCGTCGCCTCTGCCTCGGCCGTCGGCCTCATCCTCCTCGTCGCCTACGTCGCCTCGCGCATCGTCCGCGCCCGCACCCGCGGCACGAGCATCCGCCTCCAGGTCTTCCTCGCCCTCGCTGGCATCGTCGGCGCGTTCGCGTTTGGCCTCGGCCTCCTCGTCCTCGATCGCATCGAGGCCCGCGCCACCCTCCTCGCCGAGGACGCCGCGCGTGACGAGGCCGCCGCGATCGCCGCCGTCGTGGGCGGGGAGCTCGATGCCCGCGGCGCTTCCCTCGGCGACGTCGGCGGCCGCATCGCCCGCTCCGCCGATCCCGACGCCCTCCACTTCTCCCTCCTCGATCCCGGCGGCCGCCCCGTCTTCCGCGCCGGCCCGGCCCGGGGCGAGCCCGGCACCGTCTTCGTCACGGCGCCCATCCTCGTGCAGAGCCACGTCGTCGGCCAGGTCGAGGTCGTCAAGCCGACCCTCGTCATCACCCGCACCCTCACCGACTTCGCGCCCACGGTCCTCGCGATCAGCCTCGTGCTCGGCGCCGCCGCGGCGGCCGCCGCCGTCCTCATCGGCCGCGCCATTGCCCGGCCCATCGAGGCCCTCACCGACTTTGCCGTCCGCGTCAGCGAGGGCGAGCGACGCGCGCCGCCGCCCCCGGCGTTTGGCCGCGAGGTGCAGCGCCTCTCGCGCGCCATCGACTCCATGCGCCGCCAGCTCGAAGGCCGCCCCTTCGTCGAGACCTTCGCGGCTGACCTCTCGCACGAGCTCAAGAACCCGGTCGCGGCCATCCGCGCGAGCGCCGAGGTCCTCGCCGACGGCGCGCTCGAGGAGCCGGAGGAGGCCGCGCGCTTCGTCGGCCGCATCCAGCAAGCGACGGAGCGCATCGAAGCGCTGCTCGGCGACCTCTTGAACCTCGCGCGGATCGAAGCGCGCGGCGTCGAGGACGCCGCCGTCGTCGATCTCGACAAGCTCGCCCGGGACGCCGCGGCGCAGGCCCGCGAGCGTGGCGCGAGCGTGCACGTCTCCACCCACGGCGCCGCCACCGTCCGCGGCAGCGCCCTCTGGCTCTCCCGGGCGCTCGAGAACCTGCTCGACAACGCCGTCACGCACGGCGAGCCCGGCGAGGAGATCCACGTTTCGCTCCTGCGCGAAGGCGACGAAGTGCGGTTCACCGTGCGGAGCCGCGGCCGCATCCATCCCCACGTCGCCGGCCGCCTGTTCCGTCGTTTCGTCACGACGCGCGTGGAGAACGGCGGCACGGGCCTCGGCCTCGCGATCGTGCGCGCCATCGCCGAGGCGCACAGCGGCTCCGCGGAGTGCGCCGAGAGCGGCCCGCCCGAGGTCTCCTTCCGGATCACGCTGCCCGCCGCGAAGATTCTGTAACACAATCCACACAGTCCTCCGTTCCCGCGTAGGAGTTCTCCATGGAGCCTCCACGAATGCACCACGGCGGTTCCGTGGACGTGGGTGGTTGCATGGTGCATCCTCAGGCCGCACGGCTCGAAGGTATCCCCATGAACGAACGCTCGCTCCCTCAGCACATCGCGATCATCCTCGACGGCAACGGCCGCTGGGCCACGTCGCGCGGACTTCCTCGCACGAAGGGACACGAGGCTGGATCGCACAAGGTCCGCCTCGCGGTGCGCGCCTGCCACGATCGGAAGATCCCGGTGCTCACGCTCTACGCGTTCAGCGCGGCGAACTGGAACCGCCCGGGTGAGGAGGTGGGGAACCTGATGCGCATCTGCCGCGACTTCGCCGAGGAAGCGCACGACGATCTCGTGGCGCGTGGGGTGCGCGTGGTCGTGGTGGGCGACATCGACGACGAGGTGCCGACGGCGACGCGGAAGGCGACGGAGCGGCTCATCGCGAACACGGCGGGCGGGACGTCGATGACGCTGGCGCTGGCGCTGAACTACGGCGGCCGTCGCGACATGGTGAGCGCGATGCGGGCGGTGGCGGCGCAGGCGCGCGCGGGGCTGCTCCTGCCGGAGGACATCGACGCGCAGTCGCTGCGGCGCTTCCTGAGCACGAGCGAGCTGCCGGACGCGGATCTCGTGATCCGGACGGGCGGCGAGCAACGGCTGAGCGATTTCCTGCCCTTCGAGGCAGCGTTCGCCGAGCTCTTCTTCACGGACACGCTCTGGCCGGACTTCTCGGAGGCGACACTCGACGACGCTCTCGCGTTCTACGCGCGCCGCCAGCGCCGCTTCGGCCGAACGGACGAACAGGTCCGGCGCTCGGCGGAGGTCTGAACGGTCTTTTCAGACGGCCCGCGACCGTTTATGCTCGCGCGCGAACGCGAAAGCGAGCGCCCGTAGCTCAGTTGGATAGAGCGGCGGCCTTCTAAGCCGCGGGTCGCAGGTTCGAGTCCTGCCGGGCGCGCAGCCTCATCTCTGAAACAATTCACGGGGTTATGACCCCTCTCGGGAGGGCCCACCGTCCCCCAGCATGGGCCGTCGCTGGCGCCCTCTCGGGCTTCGCGTCGGGACGCCACCCCGCCCTCGCGGGACGCCATCACGCCCTCGCGGAACGCAACCACGCCCTCGCGGAACGCAACCACGCCCTCGCGAAACGCCACCACGCCCTCGCGAAACGCCACCACGCCCTCGCGGGACGCCACCCCGCCCTCGCGGGACGCCACCACGCCCTCGCGGAACGCCACCACGCCCTCGCGGAACGCAACCACGCCCTCGCGGAACGCCACCACGCCCTCGCGGAACGCCATCACGCCCTCGCGGAACGCCACCACGCCCTCGCGGAACGCAACCACGCCCTCGCGGAACGCAACCACGCCCTTGTGGAACACCACTCCGCCCTTGCGGAATGAGACCCCGCAGCCGCAGCCGGACGGCTCCGCATGCGCTGAAGTGGATGGGACGGGCGGGGGGTTGCGCAGGAGATCGGCGACCAGAAGGTTGACCAATGCGTCCACGGTGGGGCGCAGACGGAATCACGGCGGTGCAAGGCGGCGCCCCTGCCCGGTGCCAGCCGGTTCGCCCAATGATAAAATGGTGCGATGAAGCGACCTTCAAGGGCTCCTTGGCGTGCTGATCTGCCCGCATTCGCCGAGCGCGCAGGCTTCTCGCGTCGAGATCTCCTCAAACTCATCGGCGCATCGTCGCTCCACGCGATCGGCGCGCGCTCTCTCGCCGGTTGCAGTGTGGACGAGACGATCTCGCCGCTCCACGAGGTCTATGACTACGTCGTCGTCGGCGCCGGATCCGCCGGATGCCCGCTCGTCGCGCGCCTGCTCTCGGAGCCGGGCGTCACGGTGCTGCTCGTCGAGGCAGGCGGCAGCAACGATCGCGAAGACATTCGCGATTTCACGCAATCGTGGAAGCTCACGCAGCCGGACTCCGGGGTCGATTGGGGGTATACGTCCGAACCGCAGCCCGAGCTCTTGGACAGGGCGCAGTCCTACTCCGCGGGCAAGGTGCTCGGAGGCTCGAGCTCGATCAACGGGATGGTCTGGGTGCGCGGCCATCGAGACGATTTCGATGGCTGGGCTGCCCAGGGGTGCACGGGCTGGGGCTATGAGAGCGTGCTGCCGTCGTTCATGACGCTGGAGACCTACACGGCCGGCGATCCCGCCTACCACGGCACCATGGGCCCGATGGTCCCGACCACGGAGTTTACCTCGAAAAACGACCTCTCCAAGGGCGTACTCGATGCCGTCATGAAGTTGGGGTATCCGCTGAACCAGGATTACAACGGCGCCTCGCCCTACGGGGTCGGGTTTACGCAGCTCAACGTCGACGTCAAGACGGGGGCTCGGCAGGACGCGTTCACGAAGTTCGTAAAGCCGCTCCTCTCGAATCTCAACCTGACGATCAAGACGCTGGCGCGCGTCAAGCGCATCACATTCGATCCAAACCGGAAGGTCGACAAGGTCCTCATCGACGTGAATGGCGCCGAGATCGCCGTCCGGGCGAGGCGGGACGTCGTGCTCTGCACGGGCACGGTCCATACGCCCCAGCTCCTCATGCTCTCTGGGATCGGGAGCGCCGCCGAGCTCGCGATGTTCGGGATCGAGCACGTCGCCGACGTGCCCGGCGTCGGGCAGAACCTGCAAGATCACCTGATCTCGGTGGTCGTCAAGAAGCTCAGGATGCCAAACGCGCCGAGCCACATCACGACCATGGACGTATCGATTTTCACGAACGGAGCGCCCGGCGCCGTGAACGGTCCGCCTCGGTTCGAGGTCCAGTCCTATTATATGCGCCATGGCTGGAGCGACTATCCGTCGGAGGCGCTCGCGCTCGGCTGCATCAACCTTCACCCCACGAGCCGTGGCCAGGTCAAGCTGCGCTCGGCCGATCCTCGCGAGGCGCCGATCATCGAGCCGAATTTCCTGAGCACAGCGGAGGACTGGGCCACGCAACTCGAGGGCTACAAGATGATCCGCCAGATCCTCAACGCCCCGGAGCTTTTGGCCTGGGTCGAGGACGCCGAGCACACGCCGGGGCCGACCGTGGTCACGGACGATCAGCTCAGGGAGGCGTTGCGCAAATACTCCGAGGCCGATTTTCACCCGGTCGGCACGTGCAAGATGGGCGTCGATCCGAGCGCGGTGGTAGACCCGGAGCTCCGCGTGCGTGGCGTGACCGGCCTGCGCGTCGCGGGCGCGGCGATCATGCCAACCATCGTGTCCGGCAATACGAACGCGGCCTCGATGATGATCGGAGACCGCTGCGGGCGGCTGATGCTCGGCAAAGGATAGGCGATCGGCCAGCGGCGCTCGCAAGCGGTCCGGCCAGCCGTGAAGGGGGAGCAGGACCGCCTGGACCAGTACACCTATTGCATGTGCCTGGTCCTCAATACGACGGACGAGAGCACGCTCCTCGATGGGTTTCTCTACCGATCGATCCTCTCCGGCATGAAGGGTACGTGGGAGAAGCATCACGACCCGGGCACGTTTCATTACCTGTGTCCGTATGACGACGAGCACAAGTTCACGAAAAGCTTCGGGGACGCGTTGTCCATCGACGTCGGCCCGCGTCCGCTCATCATCGTGACGGGACACTGCAGACCCGGGGGCAAGAGCATCACCACCGATGACAGCAGACACGAGTTCGACCTTCATGCCGTCTACAACATCGTCTCCCCGTTCCTACCCGACCGGATCGCCACCGTGTTTCATTCGCAATGCTCCACGGGGCTGTCGGATGGCGAGAAGCCGTCCTTTCAAGAAAGATTCGACAGATTTATGTACGAGTACATGTCGACGGACCGGTATTATTCGATCGGCACATTGAGCACCTCCGTCCCGTTCTTGGGCAAGCTCCACGCGACGGGGCTCACGTTCGCGTACAAGGGGACGCCGCTCTCGCAGGCACAATACCTGGAGCAGTTGCAAGCCTTCACGGGCACCTGACGAAGAGCCGCACGCGCCGTCTCAGCCGAGCGATTCGCGCTGGCCGAGCGGGCGCCCGGGCCGGTGGTCGTAGCTGCTCGGCCAGCGAAAGCCCACGACGGCGAGCGAGAGGCTCGGGGACAGGCTCCATACCTCGTGCCACCAGCCGACCGGGATGAACAACGCATCTCCCGGCGCGAGCTCCACTTCGTGGACGAGCTCGGGGTGGGCTCGACGAACCTCGTCGCTCGTGTGCGAGGCGTAGAAACCCGTGGCCGCATCCGCGACCATCGTCACGCTGGGCGGCACGAGGGCGACGCGCTTCTTGCCGAGGACCTGGCAAAAGAAGTTGTTGGTCCCGTCGTGGTGCAGTTTCGTGTGCGTGCCCGCGGGCCCGAGCCAAAAGGAGATGGCCCCCCGGCGCGGCGGCGGGAAGAGATCGGGGGGCAGCTCGATCTCCTCCAGCAATTGTCCGAGCGAGGTGTCCTCGAAGGCCCGGTTGCGCGCGACGAGGTAGACGTCGTCGTCGACCGTGGTCGTGACGATATCGAGGTAGTCTCCGAACGGCATCTTCGCCCGCAGCCCCGTGAATTCGAGGTCAGGGCGCGCGTGCCTGGTTCGATCGCGGGCCACCTCGACCTCCACGTCGGCGAACCGTCGCCGGAGGTCCTCGAAGCGAAAGCGCGGGGGCCGTGGCCATTGCTCCACGTACCCTCGCACCACGAGAGGCGTATTGCCGAGCCAGTGCTGGCGATGAAACACGTCGGCCGGCGGGCACCACGAGACCTCCACGAGCGCGCCTGCATCTCGCCCGACGAGCCGCGGGAGCCGACATATCTCGCGAGCACGGGCGCGCTCGTCAATGGCGCGGACATAGGCCGGCGTGAGCGGCGAATGCTCGATCTCGTCGAGCGCATTCTCGACCACCGCCACGGGAAGACCTGCCCCGGAGAGCGTCGCGACGATGTCGCGGGGCGCCATGCCACGCGCGAGGTTCAGCACGATCCAATCGAGCGCGTCGGCGGAGAGCCTCTTCGCCGCTCGCCCGGACTTCGCGGTTGCCTGCGGAGAAGGGATGCCGCGCGTCCTGAACCGAGAGATGCCGCCCATCGGCGATGGCTTACTTGGCCTCCGGGGGTTGGGGCGACATGCCCCCGCCGGCTGGATTGGGTTGAGGCGGGATGGCACCGCCCGCTCCGCCGGCACCCCCGCCGCCACCAACGCCACCGACGCCCCCGCCGCCGCCCGGCCCGGGCTGCGGTGGGATCACGCCGCCCGCACCGCCGACGCCCCCGCCGCCGCCCGGCCCCGGCTGCGGGGGGATCACGCCACCCGCGCCGCCCGTGCCCCCTCCCCCGCCCGGCCCGGTCGAGCTCGACGTCGGATCCGGCGCCTGCGGCGGAATGTCGCCACCTCCGCCCGTCGTGTCACCGCTGCACCCCGGCAAGAGCGCCGCCGTGAGCGCAGCGGCTTGCCCGGCGCGGACGAGGAGGGACGTGAGCGGGAGCGGGGTCGGCGGGACGCGCTTCATTCTTTGACAGATAACAGCGAATCTGCATGGCCGTCAACCGCCCGTTCGTGAATCACCCCCCCATCGAATCGCGGCAGCCGCGGAACCAGCGATCGAAGTCGTCCAGCGTCCGAACGCGCTGCGGGGCTTCGTTGCATTGCCGAAACGGTGGGTCGGCGGGACGCTCTACGCGCCGCTTTTTCGCTTGGCTGGCGCCTTCTTCGTCGGCGCCTTCTTCGCCGGCGCCTTCTTCGTCGATGCGACCTTCTTCGCCGGCGCTTTCTTCGTCGCCGCCGCCCCGCCCCCGGCGAGCGCCTCCACCAGGAAGTCCCTCACGAGCGCCGTGATTGCATCGGCAGGCGCCTTCGGGCGCTTGCACTTCACATCGACCGACGTCGGGTCCAGCGCCCAGCCCTTGCCCTCGGCGCCGAGGAGCGCGGTCACCTCTCGCAGCGTTTGGCATTGCGGCGGGTCGCTGTGGATCGCCGCCATCCAGAAGGGCTCGGACCTGCCCTCGAGGACGTTCACCGAGGCGGAGCGAAGGGTCTTGCCGCGGACGAGATGGAACCGGATCACGATCGACGGCTGCTTCACGCTTGCCGCAAGGCGCTGCAAGAGCCGCGTCGCGGGCCCGAAGCTCCGGTCGTCGCCGGGAAACCCCGACGCCGGCACGCGCGCGACGAGCGCCTCGATCCCCTCCGGGGACCGGGGGGCGGCGGCGGCGAGCTCGGTCGCAAGACGCGCCGGCGACAAGCCTTTGAACAGGGTCGCGAGGTCGGACGACTCCACGCTGAAGGCGGCCACGACGAGGCCATGCCGGTGATAGTGCCGCAGCTCGTTCTTGCCGAGATCGAAGTCGCTGGTCGCGTAGGAGAGGCCCATGTACTTGCGGTACTCACGCCCGGAGCCTTCGCCGTCGATGTGCAGCCCGCTCCACGCGACGAGGTCGTCGAACGCCTCCTCCGAGGGGGAAGCGAGCACGAAGAACCAGGCCAGCGCGCGCGCTTCCGCGTTTCCAACCACCCACCGGGTCCAGCGTCCTTCGGCGACCTCAGCTTCGTTCGAGAGCAGATCCCACAGGTCGTTCAACGGGTAAGGCAGCGCGTCGCGGCCCTTTCGAGGAGGCCCGTACGCGAACGGCTCGCCGCGGCCGTGCTTCTGGTCCCAGGCGGCATGCCAGCGCCGCCACGCCGGCTCGAACAACCCGCGAGGGTCGGGAGGCAGGATCTCCCAGCCAGCGGGCAGCTTCAGGGTTGCGCGATTCGAGAGATCGAGGGTGTTCACGAGGAGCCGCTCCTCCCGCACCAAGGTCGGTCGGGGGCGGCGAGCCTAAAGGGCCAGCGTCGGGTTTTCCACCGTTTTCAAGCGCCCGTGCTGGCAGCTCGGCGCGTGACGAACGAAGGCGGCCCAGCGTCAGCGATAGACAGCGGGGGCGTTTTCGTATTGCACGAGCAGGGTGGTCATCTGCTGCTCGTACGTGAACGCGACGCGGCAGTAGACGATGCGGCCGCGGAGCCTGGCGAGCGTATGGAGATCGCCGCGCACCTCCAGGGACTCCGGATGTTCGCGGTGAACCACGGAGCTCTCCTCTCGATAGAACAAGGCGTCCGAATAGATCACGCCCGTGTCGACCACTTGCAGCCAGGTGCCCTCGTAGTTGTTCGAGAACATGCCGCCCTTTTGCTGCGCGATCCATACGTCGACCAGGGTGCCGTTCGCGAGGGGGACGGCCCCTCGCATGTCGATACGCATGACGTTGTTCGGCGCGCTCATGGTTCGACCTCTACACCGAGCACCTGGGACAAGTACACCCATCCCCGATGGAACGCGCCGCCGCGCGGCTCCTGCGATCAGCCGCCCTTGCAGACGTCGGCGCAGGTGCTCGTCGCATCGACACACGCGGAGGACGCGCAGTCCGAATCGGAGGAGCAGGGCGCGCCTACGGTGCCGAGCGGCGCGCACATGGAACCCTTGCACGTCGTGCCGGCCGCGCAGTCTTCGTCCGACGCGCATGGACCGCCCACCTGCTCGCGCGCCTGACACGTGTCGTCCTGAGCACAGCGAAGCTCCTCTTGGCAGTCGACGCTCCCCTTGCACGCCCCGCCGACGGCGAGCCGCGGCGCACACGTCCCCGCGTCGCACCGGAGCGCCTCTTCGCAGTCGAACGACGCCGAGCATGGCTCTCCGGCCGCCCCCTTCGCTTTGCACGCGGACGTCGACTGCCCGCTCGAATCGACGTTGCGCACGCAGCGGTCCCGGGCGCAGTCCCAGTTCGTGCCGCAGGCCTCGCCCTCGGGCACGGAGCCGTCCCATGCATCGATGCAGGACGGCGTGAACTTCTCGTCCACGCCCAAAAGCGCGCCCAGGATTTCAATCTCGGCGCAGGGGGCGGCGGTCAGCTCGGCGAGGCACGCCTCCGCCTTTTCCGGGACGAAGGTGCCCTTCACCTCGCCTCCGCCGCCGATGGCAATAAAAATCGCATTGAGGTCCGAGGCGCACGCGTCAGCGGAGCTCGCGTCCAAGCCGTGCGCGGCCCGGGCCGCCGCGTCGCAGCACGCGAACGTGCGGTCGCAGAGTGCCTTCACATACCTGGAGATGAAATCGCCGCTTGTCGGCTCCGGTCCTCCGCTGCTCTTGTCATCCCCGCATCCGGGCGCGACGGACATTCCGACGGCGACGGCCAAAAGGAGCGTCACGAGCATGACGGGTCGATGCGTGCGCATGAACAACCTCCTGGGCCCGATCCTATAGGGATCGCCGGAGCCAAGCCAGCGTGAGCCCATTCCCGACGTCAACGCCCGGCGTGGTGATTCCTACGAACGCGCGGAGGCGCATCCACGGCGCGAGCCGCTGTGCCCTTCGCGCGAGCCCCTGTGCCCTTCCAGCAACCGCGGCTCACCCCCTCATCGGCATGGCCATCGCCCCTCGGCTCGGCCCCTCGGGCGGCGGGAGCATCACCGTCAGCGCCTCGATCGCTGGCAGCGCGGGTCGGATCTTCGCGGCCAGCGGGAACGGCGTGAACGGCCCGCTGAACCAGAGCAGCAATACGTAACCGCCGAACGATTGCGCGTAGGCGAACGGCTCTTCATCGGCCAGCGCGACCGTGAAGCGCGCGCCGGGTTTGTCGTTCCCGGGCGCCCGCGCCCGTAGCACACGCTCGAACATCTCGCCGAGCGTGGAGCGCTCGCGCTCGAACTCGGCCTCGGTCAGCCGCAACGAGGGGACCTCGAGCGCGGCGGGGCCGTTCTGCGGTCGCCGCGACAGACCGTAACAGAGCAAGCTGCCCGCGAGGTCGCACACGATGGCGTTCGTGGCCCCCACGCCGTCCTGCAGGGACACGAGGAGGCGATGCAGTTTGAGCCACGCGGGAATCTCGTCGGCCGAGGCCATGGTCGCAGAGCCTACATCCCTACCGCCCGAGGCACAAGACCCGGGCAGACTCTCGACCTCACCCCATGTATCTTCCCCCGCATGGACGCCCAATCCTTCCTGGATCGACTCCGCAACGACGCCGACGTCGACGAGAAAGAAATCGCGAGATCGGCTCTTGCTGACAATCCTGATCTTCCCGCAGAGCTGCTCGCCTGGGCCACGCGGGCGATGAACGAAGAGGTCGTGGTCGAGCGCGCGGATGCCTCCACGTTCCTCGTGGTAGCCCTGGCCGTGACGGACCCCGCCCTGAAAGGACGCCTCCGCCTCGCCCAGGCCGAGATCATGGAGGCCTCGGGGGATTCCCATCAATATGTGCTCGACGCCGCGATCGACGCCGTCGGCTGGGCTCCGGACCTCGCACGCGCCTACGAGCTGATCTTCGACAAACTCCGCGGATCGTCCGATCTCGACTGGACCGAAGCATTCGAAAAAATGGGCGGACGGGGCCTCCCCGAGGACGCCCTCGCGCTGCTGCGCCACGTGATCGAGCGCGCCGAGTTCGGCGTCAAGACCGGGGACCCTCCCTATTTTCTGAGGTTTGGCCCCACGGACGGGGCCACACGCGCGGACGTCCAGGCGCTCCTCGAAAAAGGCCTCCTCGCCGAGGCCCTCGCGGCCCGCCGCGGCGCCACGGGGGAGGATTTTCCCACGGCGCGGCGGGGCGTCTTTCACGGCCCCGCGCTCGCCGTGACACGGCCGTGACATTTCCATGCGAACCTCCGCCTCGTGCTCACCGAACGCGCTGCGCGGCTGCGGGATCTCCTCCTCTTCGTGACGCTCGCGCTCCTGCCTTCGATCGCGGTGGGCGTGCTCGGCCTGCGCGCGATGGAGGGCGAGGAGGCGGCGCAGCGGCGCGAGGCGCAGAGCGCGCTCGACTTCAGCGCCGAGCGGCTCCGGCTCCGCGTCGAGCAGGCCCTCGCGGAGGCCGACGTGGCCCTCGCCGCCGCGCGCTTCGGCCCCGATCTCCGGGACGCCGAGCGCACCCTCGCCGGCATCGCCCCGCCCTTCGCGGCGCCCTTGCTCCTCGATCGCGACCGCGCCCTCGCCCTCCCCGCCGCGCCGCCCGCGAGCGCCGCCCGGCCGGCTTCGACAGAGCATTGCAACACCCTCGCCGCCACGTTCACCACCACGAAACACCCCGACACGCGGAAGGCCGCCCGGAAGGAGCTGCTCGACGTTTGTCCGGAGGTCCGCGGCGCCGGCGGCCGGTTCCTTTATCCCGTCGTCGCGCTCGTAAACCTCTCGGAGAGCGAGGCTCCGGCCCTCGTCGCCTGGATCGAGAGCCATGCGGCCTCCCTCGCCCCCGGGGAGCGCGAGGCCACGCGCGAAGAGATCACCACGGCGACCGCCCTCGGGGATGCCTTCCGCGCCCGCGCGCTCCTCGCCTTGAAGGGGTCTCCCTCGACGCGCGGCCGTATCCTCGAAGCCTTGCGCAGCGAGGAGGCCGCGACGGCGCTCCGCGGCGGCCCCGATCGCGCCGGCATGCTGCGGTTTCGCGCCCCGGGCGCCATCTTCGTCCTCCGCGCCCTCGACGACGGCCGGATCGCGGGCCTCGTCGTGCACGGCGAATCCCTCGCCGCCTCCCTCGACGCGGGGTTTTCCGTCACGCAACCCGGCGAGCGCGCCCTCTTCGCCCCCACGGTGTCCTCGTTCGGGGATCTCCGCGGGACGACCCTCCTCTCGCCCGGCCTCGCCATGCACATCGTCCCCGCCGATCGCAGCGCGCTCGATCGGAGGGCCGCGCGGAGCCGCCGCGTCCTCGCCGCCATCGGCGGGGGCGCCGTCGTCGTCTCGCTCGGCCTCCTCGCGTTGTTATGGGCGCGCATGCGCGCGGCGCGGCGCACGAGCGAGCTTCGGGTCGATTTCGTCTCCGCCGTCTCGCACGAGCTCCGCACGCCGGTCTCCTCCGTGCGCATGCTCGCCGAGCTGCTCGAAAGCGGGCGCGTCGAGCCCGAGGAGCAACACGAGGTCTTCGAGGCGCTCGCGCGCGAGTCGAAGCGGCTCGGCGACACGGTCGAGCGCATGCTCTCGCTCGGCCGCATGGCCAAGGGTCGGCTCGCCGCGGTGCGCGCCGAGGCCGATCTCGCGGCCGTCGCGGACGAGGCCCTCCTCGCCTTCGAGGAGCGATTCCCCGATGTGCCCGCGATCGAGCGCGCCATCGACGCCCCGGCCCCCGCGCACGTCGATCCGGGGCTCGTCCGCCTCGCCCTCGACAACCTGCTCGACAATGCACGCAAATACGCGCCCGACGGCGCGCCGTATCGGGTCGTCGTGCGGCGCGCGGGCGAAGCCATCACGGTTCGCGTCGAGGACCGGGGCCCCGGCATTTCGCGGCGGGATCAAGCGCGCATCTTCGAGCCCTTCGAGCGGCTCGACGACAAGTTGAGCCGGGAAACCGAGGGCAGCGGCCTCGGCCTCTCGCTGGTCCGGCACGTGATGCGCGCGCACGGCGGTAGGGCGCGCGTCGAGAGCGAGCCCGGCCGCGGCGCGACGTTTATTCTGTTTTTTCCAGGGAGGAAATCATGAGCACGAAGAGCCCCGCGGGGCGGCAGGAGACCATTCTCCTCGTCGAGGACGACCTCGGCTTGCGCCTCGCCATGACGAAGACCCTGCGATCCGAGGGATTCCGCGTCGAGATCGCGGGCACCGGCAAGGACGGCCTCGACGCCGCGCTCGCGCAAAAACCCGACCTCGTCCTGCTCGACGTGATGCTCCCCGGCATGAACGGCTTCGAGGTCTGTCAGCGGCTCCGCGAGGCGGACCCCGAGGTCCCCATTCTGATGGTCACGGCCAAAGGCGAGGAACTCGACAAGGTCCGGGGCCTGCGGCTCGGCGCCGACGATTACATCGTAAAACCGTTCGGCGTGGCCGAGCTCTGCGCGCGCATCGACGCGGCCCTCCGGCGGCGCAGGCGCGCCGAGGTCGAGACCGAGGTCCTCCAGATCGGCGACGTCACCGCCGACTTCCGCGCCCACACGCTGTGCCGCAGGGGCCAGCCGCTCGAGACGACCGCGCTCGAAATGCGCCTGCTCCGGTACTTCCTGCGCCACGAGGGCACGCTCCTGCCCCGCCAGCGTATCCTCGATGCCGTGTGGGGCGCCGACTACTTCGGCACCGATCGCACCGTCGACAACTTCATCAACCGCCTCCGCGCCAAGATCGAGGACGACCCGAAGAACCCCCGCCACCTCGTCACCGTGCGCGGCGCGGGCTACCGCTTCACGCGCGCCCCGAGCGCGGACGGCGACGGACCGCGCCCGGTGACCGAACGGTGACATGGCAGAGAAACTTCGTACAGGAACGCGCCGCATCGTGGTCTCCAGACGGCGCCGCGATGGCAGCCATACAGGAGGTCTCGATCATGATGAAGCGATTCGGCCGTGGTTTTGCGCTGGTTTCCTTGGCTTCGACGTTCGTGCTCGGTTGCGCGGGGGAAGGCACCGAGGGGACCGAGGCGCCCGCCATTCAGGCGGCGCCGGCCGGTGAGGCGTCGGTCGCGCTTCGTATCGAGCGGGTCGCGCGCGCGCTCGACCGGGGCGAGGATCCGAAGCAGGCGCTCGATGAGATCGTGACTGCGCTCACGCATCCCGCCGCCACGGCGACCGAGCAGGACGAGGCGACGCTCGTGCAGAGCCGCGCCCTCGAAGCCAACGGCGACATGGAAGGCGCGATCAGCGCCGTCGAGGCCCTCCTCGCGAACCACGCGGGCGATCGAGAGTGGTCCTTCTCGTCCCAGGCCGAGAAACGCCTCCGCAAGCTGCTCACGGGCAGCGAGGACACGCCGAAGCGCCGCCTCACCCCGGCCGAGCCGCCGGTCTCGATCTTCGCGGCCGAGCTCGCGAAGTATTTCCCGGCCGACGCGGGCGGTCGGTATCGCGTGCGGGTGCTCGTGTTCGGCGGCGACCGCCAAGTCTCGGGGGATCGGATCGGCACGTTCAACGTGGATGGCGCGCTGCGCGCCGAAAAAGAGAAGACGTGCCCGACGTGCGAGGTGAACGTCCAAAGCACCACGAACCGCGAGACGTCGTGGGTCGGTATTGTCCGCGCGCGCGCCGAGCTCGCGTCGTCGCTCGTCGTTTATTATTACGACCTCGAAGGCGGCGAGATCCCCGCGCGGTATGACGCCGCGTTGCCGCTGCCTTCGGCCGAGATCAAGGCGCGGCTCGCGAAGGGCAAGGGGCTCGTGGCGGCGAAGAAACGCGAGGGCGCGCCGCCCGTGATCCTCATCGCGGCGCCGCGCTTCGCCCAGCTCGACAACGTCGAGACCACGCTCGCCGGGATGGACGAGCTGCCCCTCGAAGCGACGAGCGTCGATGTGCCCGAATCCCTCGAAGCGGAGGAGATCCAGGCCGTCGTGCGGAGCCACTTCGGCGCGTTCCGGGGTTGTTACGAGGCGGTCCTCCAGACGAATCCAGCGGCGTCAGGTCGGATCTTGCTCGATTTCAAGGTGGACCCCGACGGGCACGTGGCGAGCCTGAAGGCCACCGCGGAGTCGGCCGCGCTCCGGTCGATGGAGACGTGCATGCGGGACGCCGCCCAGAGCTTCGTGTTCCCCGCGGCGACGAAGGAGACCTCGGTCGTGTATCCGGTCCTCTACACGCCCGGCTGAGACGATTTCTCCTCGCCCGCTCTCGCCGGCACCACGAGCGCAGCCACGAGATACGTCGCGGCGCCGGCCACGAGCAACCACCGAAACCCCGCGTGCATGGCGACGAGCGTCCCCAGCGCCGTCGCCACCACGCTGGCCACGCCATTGAGCCCCCAGCACCAGGGCAGAAGCTCGGCCGCGCGTGCGTCGAGGAGCCGCACGCCGAGCGGCGTCTGGGATCCGAGGAGCAACCCGAGCGGCGCGAGGAGGGCCAGCGTGAGGGCGAGGCGCAATCCGAAGGGCAAGCTCACGGCGAGGCCGAGGACACGGCCGAGCAGGAGCGCGTAGATCACGAGCAGCGCCGCGAGCAAGATCGCCCGCGCGCGCGCCGCTCGTTGCGCGCGCTCCACGCCGATCCGCGCGGTGAGCAGGCTCCCGAGGCCCGTCGAGAGCAAAAGCGCCACGAGCACCGTCGAGAGCGCATAGATCGGGTGCCCGAGGTACATCACGAAATACTGCACGAGCGCGACCTCGACGTAGACGAACCCCGCGCCGAGCCCGAGGAAAAAGAGGAGCGCGCGCAGCCTCTGGCCCCGATCGGGCGCCCGCAGAATGGAGACACGACGAACGAGGAGCGGGCCCAGGAGGAAAAGCGCCGCGCTCACGGCGCTCGTGACGAGCAAGCCCACGAGCGTGAGGAGCCCGTGTTGCAATTGCCGCTCGCTCGGGCTGCCGAGCACCGAGGCGAGGCGGCGCGCGGGCACGGTGTAGAAAAAGAAGGGGCGGTCGTCGGTGGGCGGGGTGAGGTCGGTCGGGGCGTCGGGCCATGCCTGCCTCGCGTCGGGCAGGGCGGCGAGGCGGCGGCGGAGATCATTGCCGGGCGCGTCGGGGGCGAACACCTCGTAGAAGTGGTTCGTCTGGCAATGGGCGCGGAGCGAGGCGATCTCCTCGGGCGTGAGCGGCGTGCGCTTGACGAGGAGCGAGGTCGAGCGCTCCTTGCCGCAGGCGAAGAGGTGGTCTTTGGGTTCGGCCGCGCCGGTCTCGCGCAGGGCGGCCGCGCCGAGGGCGAGGAGACGGGGAAACTCGTTGTCCCAGCGATTGACGAGGAGCGTGCCCTCCGGGGTGAGGCGCTCGATGAAATCGCGGAACGCCTCGACCGTGTAGAGGCTGTTCTCCGAGAGCGCGAGCGCCCCGACCGAGGCCGCGGCCCAGGTGTCCACGAGCGAGATCACGATGTTGCGGAACTGCACCGGCGAGCGACGCACGAAGCTGCGGCCGTCGGCGACCGAGACGTGGACCTCGGGCTTCTCGAACAGGCCGCCGCTGAAATCGCGATATTTCCCTCGCATCACGCCGTTGACGATCGTGGGGTTGATCTCCGCGGCGAACACGTCCTTCTGGCCCGCCTTGAGCGCGGCGCGGACGTCGCGCCCGCCTCCGGCCCCGATGACGAGCACGGGCCCCTGATCCCGGTGCAGGACATACGCCATTTCATCGGGGTGGAGCGGCGGCGTCTTGTCCGGCGCGAGGATGGCCGTGGCGGCGCTCGCGTCCATCCGCATCCAGGCCATTCCGTCCTGGGGTCTGTCGACGGTGATGAGCGCCATCTCATTCCATTGCTGGAACTCGACCCGCTTCATGTCGACCCAGCGCAGCTCGCCGAGCACGAGCCAAGGCACGCGCAGATCGGCCGCGAAGAGCACACACGTGCTGAGGACGAACGTGGCGATGACGGACATGGGCGCGGGCCGTTGCGGCCCATACGGCCCCTCCGCCTGCCGCGCGCCGAGGGCGAAGAAGAGCGCGGCGAGGGCGCAGAGCAAGCCGACGACGAGGCACGCGCGCGGGCCGCCCGCCCGGAGCGCGAGAATGGATCCGGCGCCGCCCACCGCAGCCCCCAGGAGATCGACGAGGTAGAGCCGGCTCACGTCCGCCGCGGCGTGGCGCAACGCCGCGGCCACCACGATGCCGATGAAGACGAACGGGATCGACGTCACGAGGTACGTCCCGGCGAGGCGCCCGAGGACGGCGAGGTCGATCGTCTCGATCGGGCGCGTATGCAGGAGCGTCACGACGGCGACGACGGAGGCGAGGCCCGCGAGGCCAGAGAAGAGCCCGAGGCGCGCGAGGAGGTGCGTCGGGCGGACCAGGGCGGGGGCGACGTACAAAAGGACGCCGCCGAGGCCGATGCCGAAGAGCGAGAGCGAAATGGCCAGGAAGGCGAGGTGATGGCCGAGCAGCGCCGAGTAGAGCCGCGTCAGCGCGATCTGGAGGACGATGCCCGCGGCTGAGATGATCGCCACGCCCGCATAAAGGCCTTGCCGTTGGGTGACTCGCACCGCCGGTGTTTATCACGAACCGCCGCGGGGACGGGAGCCTTCGAGGGGCCCTTTTCGCGGGATCAGCTCACGAGAGACCCGGCGACGCAGCGGCATGCACGGGGGCTCGTCGCGCCCGGAAGGACTGGACCTCCTCGATTTGCGCGCAGAGCCGGAAGAGGCGCGCGTCCTCGCCGAAGCGCGCCGTGAGCATGGTCCCGATGGGCAAACCGTCGGCATTCCAGTGGAGCGGCACGCTCGCCGAAGGCTGGCCCGTCACGTTGAAGACCGGGGTGAATGGGGAAAACGCATACGCGCGGTCCACGGCCATGTCGAGCAGGCGCGGCAGCCGCAGGAGCTCGGGGCGATCGAGCCGCGCCACGAGCTCCTGCATGCCCTCCTCGAGGCCCTTCGCGAGCAGTGTCCCGTGGGGCACGGGCGGCCTGCCGATCGTCGGCGTGAGCAGGATGTCGTGGTCCTGGAAAAACCCGGCGATCGCGCGCTGCACGTCGAAGAGCTTGCGCCGGTAATACACGAACGTCCCCGCGTCCGTGCTCCGGCCGACGAGGTTCAGGAGCCACGTCGTCCGCTCGACGTCCTCGCGCTTCGCGGGGCGGCCGAGGAAGGCCTCCGCCGCGCGGATCTCGGCGGCGACGAGCGCGCTGAAATGCAGGAAAAACCCTTTCGCGAACTCGCGCGCTTCGAAGCGCGGCCGCGCCGGCTCCACGTGATGGCCGAGCTTTTCGAGGAGCTTTGCCGTCTCCTCGACGGCGCGCCGGTTGTCCGGGTGGGGCTCGGCGCCGTGGAGGAGCGGATCACTCGTGAACGCAATCCGGAGTTTCTCGGGGGGCGAACCGAGCGCGGCCAGAAACCCCTGGTACGGCGCGGGCGCGTGGTACATCGCGGTCGCCTCGGGCCCGGCCGTCGCGTCGAGCGCGGCCGCGCTGTCGCGCACGGTGCGGGAAAGGACGTGCTCGGCGGCAAACCCGTAAAAACTCTCGCTCACGTCGGGGCCGACGGGGTTTCGCGCGCGCGTCGGCTTGAAGCCGAAGAGGCCACAACACGAGGCCGGGATGCGGATCGAGCCGCCGCCGTCGCCGCCGTGCGCCATGGGCACGATCCCCGCCGCGACGGCCGCGGCCGCGCCGCCGCTCGATCCGCCCGGCGAGTAGCCGAGGCGCCAGGGGTTGTGCGTGGGGCCATAAAGCTCGGGCTCCGTCGTCGGCAGGATGCCGAACTCGGGGGAGTTCGTCTTGCCGAAGACGACGAGGCCGGCGCGCAGGAATCGCTCGGTGAGCTCGGCGTGGTGGGCCGGGACGTTGCCCCGATAGAGGCGGCTCGCGGCCTGGAGCGGCACGCCGGCATACGCGGTGGCCATGTCCTTCATGAGGAAAGGCACGCCGCGGAAGGGGCCGTCGGGTAGCTGGCCGCGCGCCCGCGCGCGCGCGATGACGTGCATGCCGATCACGATCGCGTTGAGCCGCCCGTTCACGCGTTCGGCGCGCGTGATCGCCTCCTCGAGCAGCTCGGCGGGGCTCACCTCGCCCTTTTTCACGAGCGCGGCGAGGCCGAGGGCGTCGTGGTCGTCGTATTCCTTGAAGCTCACCTTCGTTTACCTACCAGATCGCGCGCGCCCGACTCAACGACGAAGGGCACGCCCGCCGCGCATCTCCTGCGCCGCCGCGCGTGTCTTGCGCGCCGCGCGGGGCCGCACCACGCGCGAGGGGTGAAACACCGGCCAGGTTGGTGTATGTAGGGCGACGAGCGAGCCCGGCACGCCAGGTGCTTGGGTCTTCGGTGCATCGAACGAGGCACGATGAAACACCAAATTCTCTTCGGTCTTCTCGCGGTGGGGGCCCTCGGCGCGGCCGGTTGTGGCACGGATTATTCGGGCACGTACAAGGGCGAGGCCACGGAGTCCGGTACGGTGAAGATCGCCGTCCCGCAGACGACGGACGTCGCCAAGAACGAGTCGCCGCCGCGCAAGGTGCCCGACGCGACCGTGACGGTCGCGAAGGACGCGAGCGGCTACACCGTGAAATTCGCGTCCTGCGAGATGAAGGGCGAGGCGTCGACGCCGACGCTCGTGGTCGTGAAAAACACGTGTGACGTCAAAGTGGCGAACTGGGAAGGCAAGCTCCCCCTCTCGGCGACGCTGAACTTCGACGGCACGGGCGCCCTCTCGATGGAGGTCACGGGTACCACGAAAAACGACGCGACCGTCGTTTCGTACGACTGGACGTTCAAGGGCAAGAAGTAACGTTCATTCGGGACAACCGATCGGCTGCGTGGCGAGGACGACGTCGTCGATCCAGATCGCGCGCGCCTCGTCGGGCAGATAGGACTCCCACCCGAGGTAGATCTCGGAGAAGAGCGGCGCCGTCCAGGGAGCCGCAGGGGTGTCCGGGTTCGTGCAGCCGTCCCCGGTCTCCTTCACGGCGAGGCCGGGGACGCCATATCCGTCGACGGAGAGCTGCATCGCGTTGTTCTGCCCGTCGAACTTCCATTCGAAGCACGTCCACCGCCCCACGGGTATGGTCACCTCGTGCGAGTGGGCCCAGCACGCCGTGTGCGGGGCGCTCATGGGATCTTCGTAATAATCGGGCGTGTCGTAAAACGCCGTGAGCTGGCTGCCGAGGAACGATCCCATCGCATCGAAGACCGGATGGTGCACACCATACCGGTAATAGGCCTTGTAGTTCTGTCCGGGGACGCGCCCCTGCGCCGTCACGAGCCCGATGCCCCCCGGCTCCATGGGCACGGATTCGACGAACAACATCGCCCGACCATAAAGCACGTTTCCCTCCGGGGGGAGCACCGAGGTGTCGTCGAGCGCGAGCATCACGGTTCGGAAATCGCCGCTCATGGCAGTCGAGGTCGCCGTGACCTTCACCGCGCGCGAGCCGCTCCGGGCGTTCTCCGAGGAGACGACGACGGACCCTCCCACCTCGACGGTGCGCCACTTGCCGCCGGGTTTGTCGCTGTCGGCGTACGATTCGAAGTCGTCGCAAAGGAGCGCCGTGTCGCAAATGCTGACGAACTGTCGTTCCTCGGTCGTGCACCCGGCGGCGCCCAGGGCGGCCGCGAGGAGGAGGAGCGCTGAGAGGTCTCCGTCGTTTCGCATGCCGCTTTTTATCACAGCGCTCGGCGAGACGGCAGGGGTCAGCGGCAGCCCTCGGCGCGGGACCAGTCGAACGTGTCGTCCTTGAACTCCCGTGTCGACTGCGATTTTCCTCCCATCGTCAAATCGACGGTCTGCTCGAACCGGACGTGACGAGGCCGGAGCGTGCGTGGATCGGTCTCCGCCTCGGTGCGCGTGATACGGCGGAGATTTTCGATGGGCATGTCTTTGGGGAAATGGGGTCCGGCGACCTCGCGGAGGAGGTTCGCGAGTCCCTGCTCGGCCTTTTCCCCCGCGAGGGTCTGGGTGATCGACACGCGGACGAGCGCGTCGTCGCCCTGGACTTTGCCGTGGTGCTCGAAGCGCATGCGCACAGGGACCTTCTCCGCGCCGGCCGGGACCACGTCGTCCGCCTCGACGACCTCGCCCGGCGAATTCGAGAGCCCGATCCACGCGCCGACCCAGGAATTCCAGGCGTCCCCCACGGAGGCGGCGAGCTGCGCCTGCATCTGCGGCGAGCGGAGCGCCTGCGCCATGAACGCGGAGAGCTTCGGGTTCTTGGTGATCGCCGGCGTGGCCAGCAGCCGCTCGATGACCTGATCGAGCTCGCGGGCCTCCAGGTACTCGCCCTCGGCCGAAATGATCATGGGCACGGGCATGCTGAGCAGCGGGAGCACCGGGGCGAGCTTTTCCTGGGCCTCGGGCGTGGTGGCGTCCTCGCCGTCGATCTCGAGGAATTCGGTGCCCTCGACGCGGACCTCGATCCTGTCGTTCTTGGCAGGGCGGGCTGCGACGAAGAAGCGCATCTTCGCGGTCTTGCCCCGCTTCTCCGAGACGCGCAGGACGGGGACGCGGCAAGGCACTTTCCACCCGAAGGAGAAGACGTCGACGTTCGTCGCGGAAGGATCCGCGGCCTCGTCGGGGCTCCCCGCGGACGAACCGGAGGCGGGCGTGGCCGGGTCTTTCGTGGCCTCGGACGAGGCGCCGCAGGCCGCGGTGAACAGGAGGAGCAGCAGGGGAAGTCGCGTGTTCTGCATGAGCGCGCGCAGCATCCTCCCCTTCGGCCCTCGTGATCCAGTGATTTTTCCTTGGGGCCCTTCCCCCGCGTTGCGCCTTGACGCACGGGAGGACGGACGAACATCATGGCGCCCGTGACCGGAGCGCCCGAGCGCGTGGAGGAGACGATCAGCGCCGCCGAGCGCCGGCAGCTCGGCGTGCATTACACGAACGAGGCGTTCATCCTCCGCACGATCCGGCCGCTTTTCCTCGACGCGCTCGAAGCCTCGCTCGCCGCGGCGCGCACGGCCGCCGCGCTTCACGCGTTCGTGGAGCGGCTCCTCGGTCTGCGTTTCCTCGATCCCTCGTGCGGCGCGGGAAATTTTCTCGTGGTTGCATACCGAGAAGTACGCAGGCTCGAAATCGAGGCCCTCGTTCGCCTCCGCGCGCGGGGCACGGCCCTGCCGCGCCGGGTGCGGCTCGACCAATTTTGCGGGATCGAGATCGACGCGCGCGCCGCGAACGCCGCGCGGATTGCGCTGGAACAGGAGGCCGAGGGCCACGACATCGTGGGCCCGCGCGACGAAGCGCCGCGCATCACGGTCGGCAATGCGCTGCGGATCGACTGGAACGACGCTTTGCCCGCCGAGCGCGCGTCGTTCGTCTTCGGAAATCCGCCCTTCGTGGGCATGGCCTGGATGAGCCCCGAACAGCAGGAGGATCGCCGCCTCGCCTTCGAGCCGCTCGACACGCGCGGGATCCACGCCGGCAGGCTCGATTATGCCGCGGCGTTCATCGCCCGCGCGATCACGTACGGCGCGGGCCACCCCGTCCGATTCGCGTTCGTCGCCACGAACTCCCTGACCCAGGGCGAGCAGGCGCGGAGCCTCGGCCCGCTGCTCTGCCGGTACGGGGTTCGGATCGATTTCGCGCATCGGACGTTCCACTGGGCGAGCGCATCGAGAGGGAAAGCGAACGTCCACGTGGTGGTGCTCGGGTTTTCCCGCGGGGACACCGGGCCGCGCCGGATCTTCGATTACCCCGATCCGCGGGGCGAACCCGTGGAGCGGGCGGCGGCGAACATCAATGTGTATCTCGCCGACGGGCCGGACGTCGTGCCGCGAAAACGAAAAACTCCGCTCGGCGCCGGTTATCCTGCGGGCACGAAAGGCAACCAGCCGACCGACGGCGGCCACCTCGTCGTCGAGCCCGAGGACCACGCCGCGGTGATGGCCGATCCCGTGGCCCGGCGTTACGTGCGGCGGTATCTCCAGGCGTCGGCGTTTCTCTGGGACGAGCCGCGCCATTGCCTCTGGCTCGAAGGCGTGCGCCCCGAGGAGATCACGGCGTCTCCGGTTCTGCAACGGCGTATCGAGGCCATTCGCCGTCTACGCCTCGCGTCGCGCACGCCGTCGGTGCGGGACCTCGCGGACAAACCTTGGCTGTTCACGCAGATCCGGCAGCCCTCCGTCCCTTACCTCGCGCTCCCGGAGGTCTCCTCGGAAAACCGCCGCGTGATCCCCGCGGCGTTCCTCGATCCGGAGGTGATCGCCGGCAACAAGCTGATCACGTTCCCCGGCGCCGACGACTGGCTCTTCGGGATGCTGCAATCGAGCATGTTCATGGCCTGGGTGCGCGCCGTGGCCGGGCGCATGAAGAGCGACATCAGCATCGCGCCGCACCTCACCTATTGCACGTTCCCCTTCCCCGAACCCGACGCCGAAGGCCGCCGCCGCGTGGAGGAGGCGGCCCGCGCCGTGCTCGATGCGCGAAGGACGTTCCCGGGCAAGAGCCTCGGCGAGCTTTACGATCCGCGGGGAATGCCCAAGGAGCTTTCGCGGGCCCACGATGGGCTCGACAGGGCCGTGGAGGTGCTTTTCGAGGGGAGGACGCCGCTCCGCACGGAGGCGGACCGGCTGCGGGCGCTCTTCGAACGGTATGCCGTGCTCAGCCTTGCGGGCCGCGCCTGACGCCGACGGCGTCGAGCGCGCAGAGCTCGTCCCCGCCAAAGACATTCGATCGCGTGAGGAATCGCATGCCCTCGGGGGATTCGATCGAGAAGCCGGCCCCGCGGCCCGGGACGGCGTCAATCACGAGCTGCGTGTGTTTCCACAGCTCGAACTGCGCGCCGCCGATGTACACGGGGCAGCCCTCGATCTCGCCGAGCAAGACGTCCCGCTCGCCCACCTTGAACTCCCCACGGGGGTAACACATCGGGGCGCTGCCGTCGCAGCAGCCCCCCGATTGGTGGAACATGAGCGGGCCGTGACGCACGACGAGCCGCCGGATGAGGCCGATGGCCGCCTCCGTGGCCGTGACGCGCGGCGGGGCCGTCGCTTCCATCAGAAGAACCCCAGCGCCTTCGGGCTGTAGCTGACGAGCAGGTTCTTCGTCTGCTGGTAATGCGAGAGCATCATCTTGTGCGTCTCGCGCCCGATGCCCGACTGCTTGTAGCCGCCGAACGCCGCGTGCGCCGGATAGAGGTGGTAGCAGTTCGTCCACACGCGGCCCGCCTGGATCGCGCGGCCCATGCGATACGCCGTGTTGATGTCGCGCGTCCACACGCCGGCGCCGAGACCATAAAGCGTGTCATTCGCGACGGCGAGCGCCTCGGCCTCGTCCTTGAATGACGTCACGCTCACGACAGGCCCGAAGATCTCCTCCTGGAAGATGCGCATCCGGTTCGTGCCCTCGAAGATCGTCGGCGCGACGTAATACCCATTGTCGAGATCACCGCCGAGCCGCACGCGCTCGCCGCCGATGAGGCACTTCGCGCCCTCCTTCTTGCCGATGTCGATGTAGGAGAGGATCTTCTCGAGCTGATCACTCGACGCCTGCGCGCCGATCATCGTCGTCGGATCGAGCGGGTTGCCCTGCTTGATCTTCTTCGTCCGCTCGACGGCGCGCTCGATGAACTGGCGGTAGATCTTCTCGGCCACGAGCGCGCGCGACGGGCAGGTGCAGACCTCGCCCTGGTTCAGGGCGAACATGGCGAACCCTTCGAGCGCCTTGTCGGCGAAATCGTCGTTCTGCGCGAAGACGTCCTCGAAGAACACGTTTGGCGACTTGCCGCCGAGCTCCAGCGTGACCGGAATCAGGTTCTCCGAGGCATATTGCATGATGAGGCGGCCCGTCGTGGTCTCGCCGGTGAACGCGATCTTCGCGATGCGCGGGCTCGACGCGAGCGGCTTGCCGGCCTCGAAGCCGAAGCCGTTCACGATGTTCAAGACGCCCGGCGGCAGGAGGTCGCCGACGAGCTCGGCCCAGAGCAGAATCGAGGCCGGCGTCTGCTCGGCGGGCTTGAGGACGACGCAGTTGCCGGCGGCGAGCGCGGGCGCGAGCTTCCACGCGGCCATGAGCAGCGGGAAGTTCCAGGGGATGATCTGGCCGATGACGCCGAGCGGCTCGGGGAAATGGTAGGCGACGGTGGTGTCGTCGATCTGGCCGATCGTGCCCTCCGAGCCACGAATACAGCCCGCGAAATAACGAAAATGGTCGATGGCGAGCGGCAGGTCGGCCGCGAGCGTCTCGCGCACGGGCTTGCCGTTGTCCCACGTCTCCGCGACCGCGAGCTTTTCGAGGTTCTGCTCCATGCGGTCGGCGATCTTGTTCAGGATGTTCGCGCGATCCGTCGGCGAGGTGCGACCCCACGCCGCGCGCGCGGCGTGCGCGGCGTCGAGCGCCTTGTCGATGTCCTCCGCGGAGGAGCGCGGGATCTCGCAGAAAGGCCGGCCGTTCACGGGGGAAATGTCCTCGAAATGCTCCCCCTTCACCGGGGCGACCCACTCACCGCCGATGTAGTTCCCATAGCGGGACTTGAACGCGACCTTGGAGCCTTCTTGGTTGGGCGGCACGTACACCATTGCGATTTCCTCCGCAGCGTGTCTCACCCCCCGACGTGCCCCCCGCGGGCCGCCTCGGAGGCGAGCGAGGAGCAAACTCCCCGGGGTCGCCGGTGTCAAGGGGGTTTCCGGGCGCAGCGAGGCCCCAGCTCGGCCCGCGTGTGTGGTAACGTCGACGTCATGCCGGATTTGATGTCGGACAACCACATCGGCCCCATGCTCTCGTCGTTCCTCGTGGACGGCGTGGGTACGCTGGGTTTCGTCGTGGCCTCTGGCGTCGCGCTCCTCGCGCGGGCCCGCAAGCGCGCGGAGGCGCGGGCGGCCGAGGCCACGTTCGACGGCGAGAAGCAGCTCGTGGCCGGCGAGGCGGTGCTCTTCGGCAAGGTCGAGCGGGCGGAGGGGTCGGACACCACGGTGCGCGTCGAGGTGGATCAGGAAGGCGAGGAGTCCGAGAGCTCCGGCGTGTGGTCGCACAAGTGGACCGAAAAGAAGCGGCGGGTCTTCGTCGCGCCATTTTACCTGCGCCTCGCGTCCGGCCATCGCGTGCGGATCGAGCCGCGGGACGACGTTTTCCTCGTGGACGAAATGGACGGGCTCCTCCGCGTCGATCTGAAGGCCCGCACGCGGTACGCCGAGCTCACGCCCGGCGAGCGCGTGTACGCCGCGGGGGTGCTCTCGCGCGCGCCGGATCCGGAGGCGCAGCCGGCGGCGGACTATCGAACGGGGGGCGAGGGGTACGTGCTCCGGGCGCCGCGCAGCGGGCGCATGCTGCTCTCGTCGCAGCCGCTCGGCGAGCGTTTCCACGAGCGCGCCCGCTTTCACGGGCGCTGGGCGATGTGGATCGCGCTCACCGCGATCACCTTCCACCTCCTCTTCCTCGGCTATCACGTGCGGCGCTGGGCCGGCACGGACACGACGGCCACCATCCGCAAGCTCGACCATTACGTCACGGAGAGCGACGACACCCTCACGCACCATTATCGGGTATGGCTCACGCCGCGGGACGGGCTCTCGGTCGACGACGAGGTGGAGCCGGAAGACTTCGCCTGGATGCACGAGGGCCAGATCGTGCCTGTGCGGCTCGTCGAGGGGCCGTTCGCGTCGAGCACGACAATCGGGGGTCACCTGACGGTCCACGACCTCGCCTGGAGCGTGGTGCCGCTGCTCCTCGGGGCGTGGCTCATCTACCAGTACCGCGAGCGCGCGAGCCGTCCCTGGTACGAGCGTGAGGTCGTGGACAAGGGCAGCGGGAGACTCGTCGAGACGTTCGACGCCGAGAAAAAGAGGAGTTAGCCGGGGCCCCGAGCCTGCGCCCTCTTATCCAATCACTTCGATAAGTTGACAAGGGAGTTCGGGGTGGATTTCGTCGCGGGAACGGATTAGGTTCCCCACTGCCGTGAGGGGGAGGCTCCGCGCGGCGCATAACCACAGGGGTATACGACATGGCAAAGCACAGTTTCTCGGTCAATTTCCCCGGCGCCGCGGTCGACATCATCGCGAAGGCGAGGGGCGCCATCGAGAAGGCGGGCGGCAAGTTCGGCGGCGACGAGAAGAAGGGTGATTTCTCGGTCCCCACCCCGGCTGGCACGGTCAAGGGCGTCTACACGATCACGGGCCAGGCGTTCGCCGTGGACATTACGGACAAGCCCTTCGTGGTGCCTGGCAGCGCGATCGAGTCGCAGGTCAAGAGCTTCCTCAGCAAGGCTTGAGTGAGCGGCGCGCCGGGGTTTCACCCTGGACGCGCGGCGACAGCGCGCGATGCGCGCTGTCGCCATGAAAAACGTCGCAACCATATACACCAACGCCGCCGTTTCGGCTGGCGGGGTGATTTGTGGTCTTGCCACAGGCCCGTCGGAGAAACCGCGCGATGCGCGGTTTCTCCGTTTTCGGTCCAGGCCGTGCCTGGTCCGGGGTGAAGGGGGCGGACA
>NZ_SSMQ01000073.1 GCF_005144585.1 Polyangium fumosum
GGACCCGCCGCGAGAGCGCGTCCTGCCGCATGCCGTCGGTCTTCGCCTTCTCGAGATCCGTGAGGAGCTCGGCGATGTCGGATTCGAGCGCGCTCTGCGCCGCGGACTTCGCGACAGCGAGGTTGTCTGGCGCGTCGTGCATCTCGATGGTGAGGGGCTCGACGCGCAGTTCTTCGAGCGCGGGTTTGAGGCGCTTCCACGTGCCGCAGGACGGCGGCGGAAGCAGGTAGAGGCCGCCGCGGTTGCGGATGGGCACACCCGAAAGGGCCTTCACCATGGCGACGAGGACATTGGAGATGTCCCGCGTCTCGCAGTGCGTGACGAGGTGATTGGCGTGCGCGGCGATGTTTTCCGCGTGCGCGAGAGCGGCATCGAGCCCGGCGCCTCCCTCGGGCGGCAGGGAGACGATCCGATTGCCACCCGAATCGACGCGGCACCGCGCGCCGCAGACGACGCTGTCGCCCTTCTCGCCGTCGTTCTTGTTCTGGAGATAGACCCCGAACGACGCGGGCGTGTCGACGTTCGGTCGGGAGAACGGCCGGACGAGGATGTTCGCCGGCCGCTTCACCTCACCGGCGGCGCGGGAGAGCGCCGTGGCGGGATCCATGTCCACGATGAGATGCTCGAACTTTTCGGGCTCGAGGAGCTTCCGAGCATCCTCGCGGGAGACATTGATACGCTCCGTGTTCCATCCGACGATGTCACCGATATGGCGACCTCCGACGGCGGCGACACGGCGCTGGGACCGGGAGAGGGTCGAAGCAGCGCTGCTGGTCATGGGATTGTCCGAGGAGAGGACGCAATGCATTGCAAGCATGCCGTCCGAAGAGAGGGCACCGCAGACGTAGTTCGTCGCGGTGATACGTTGTCGCCAGGCGCTACGCGAAGAGCGTCATGTTCACGACTTCATCGCCCAGCGAGATCGGACGCCGCGGTGGCCGCTGCGCCCGGTGCGCGCTCGGCCGCTGTACGGGCGGCGCGAGATACACGTGCAGCCCGAACCCGATGTCGCGCGCGGGCACGTGCTGCGAAAGGAAGTTCAGGCCGCCCCGCCCGTTCTTCCAGCGGAAGTGGAGCCCCTCGGCATCGACCCAGGCGGCAAGGTCATCGTGCCGGGAAAGCGCTTCACCCGCGCTCCACAGCGTATGGCGCAGCATGCGGACCTCGAAGGCACGTCCGCCGTGGAACGCGATGAACCTGTGCCCGACATCCGCGAGGATGGCACCGAAGAGAATGCTTGCGTCAAGATGCGCCCGCCCCTCGTGCCACACGGCTGTGCGAGCGAGATGCTCGGCGGCGGAGCCGGCGATCTGGGCCGCCCGCTCCGCGCGCCTTACTTCCTGCGCTTCTGTTCGCCTGTGAAGCAGGGCCTCGAGCTTCGGCCCCACTTCACGGTCGGGTTTGCCGACGAGTTGCTCGAGAGCCTCGCGCTCGACCCCGAGGAGAACGGCCACATGCTCGGACGTCTCCTCGAGGTATCGGCTGAGGCTCTTCGTATTTGGCTCCGCGATCCGAAGCGCGCACCGCAGCTCTTCGAGGCTGCTACGCCGCGGCATGGAGCGGCTCGTGCGGCTCCGGCAGCACGGGCTCGGGCCGATCGAAGTCCGGCGACGGCCCCGGCGCCTGGTCGGGCGCCCGCTTCGCCTGCGTCGCGAGGCTCTTGAAGAGCTCCACGTCGGGCGAGTTGTTTTTCGCCGCCCGAGCGATTCGCCGGGCGACGGTGTACGGGTTCATGGAACGCGGCACGCGCAACTCCGTGATGCCGAGCGAGAGGAACATGCGCCGCTCGGCGAGGGTGGAGTAGCGAAGCGTGCGGCCATTGACGCGCATGGGAATCTCCTTTCCGGAAACAGAAGGGCGCCCCGGAGCACGTCATTGCGTGCCAGCGGGACGCCCTGGTCGACGGACGATGGACGCTTTCAGCGATCCCACAACCTGCTGGGCCTCCAGGCCGGCGGCGGCTCTTCTTCGTCTTCGTCGAAGAGATGCCGCTGATGGGGAGGCGGGTACGGGTTGGGGTATTGGGGCGGACCGTATCGAGGCGCGTGCCGTGTCGGCGCATGGCGGAATGCCAGCATGGCCACGGGCCGGTTTCGCTCGACGAACACGACGCCGGTGAACATGGCCCCGTCCTCGCTGACGAGCTCGACGCCGGGTGGCGGACGTGCCGCCTCCCGGAGCCATTCGCGCGTCTCATCGGCGACGGGGGCGATGTCCTTGAGGCGGCGCCGCAGCTCGTCGAACAGCGCCTCGCCGAGGATGTCCGCTACGAGTTGGAGGGCCAGATGGCCTCGGTCACGACCGCGAGCACGACGCCGGCCACGAGGGCGGCGGCGCCCTTCTTCGTGCTGTCGTTATCGAGCACGCGTTTGATGAACGAGGTGCCGGGGTTCTCGGGGTTCGTCGGGGCGGCGTTGGGCGTGATGGGCATGGGTTCTCCTGTATATCTTTCGGATTGAATCGGGACGAGGTGGCTCCTCAGCCCAGGCAGATGGTGATGATCTGCGCGACCAGGGTGATGACGGCCGCTGCGATGCGAAGCGCCTTGCTGACCGCCTTGGGGTCGCGAAGGAAGCGGGAGAGACGAGACATCACGGTGACCTCCAGGGTGCTGAGGGGTTCCTCGTGATTCTTATCTCTGCAATCGAGTGATTATTGCGAGCCCGGCTGGCTCGCCCACTGGTTCGCAACGAACGAGCTGAAGCGGCCTGACGCGACCACGATGACGTGATCGACGAGCGGCATCCCGAGCAGGTCTGCGGATTCCTGCACGCGACGGGTAAGAGCGATGTCCTCGGGCGAGGGGTCCGGATTGCCGCTCGGGTGGTTGTGGATCAGCACGAACCCGGACGCGGCGAGCTCGAGGCCGGCGCGCAGGATGTCGGAGGGACGAACCGCGAGCGCGTGGAGGCCGCCTCGTGCGATGAGGCGAGTTCCGCGGAGGGCCCCCTGACCGCTGAGCGCGAGGAGGTGCATCTCCTCGTGCACGAGGTGGCCAAGCCGCGGGTGGGCCCAGGCGACGACTTCCTGACAGGAGAGAATGCGGGGTGCGTCTGTGCCTTCGATGAGCCGGCGATGGCCGAGCTCGAAGGCGGCGATGATGCGGGTCGCTTCGTCGGGGGTGAGGGCGAAGCGTTCGATCAGCGCTTCGGGGGAGAGGCGGGCGAGAGCGGCGAGGTTGCCGAGGGATTCGAGGAGATGGGCTGCGACGCCGGGGCGTCCGAGCACGTGGTCGAGGAGGGTTTCGGTGGCCTGCAGTTGGATCTCGGCGACCGGGCAAGAAGGATTATCGGGGGTCGGATCTGCCACGAATGGTAGCTCCTTTGCGGGTTGTCGTGGCTCTTATCCCAGGAGCGTTCACCCCTTTGCTGAAGGCTGGCATCAACGCGCCTCTGCGAGGAAACCTTTATTTAGAGGGAGAAGCGGGGGCCTCGCCAGGCGCGCGTGCGCTGGGGCGGCTGTAGCACGGCGCGCTGCCTACCGGGCGAGGCTCATGCCCCTGCGCGCACGGGGCTACTGCTTTCTCTTAACTTTCGTCCCTTTAACCTCGCCACGCGTGCGGCGACCTGCGGCGACCTTCTTCCCGCTCTCCTCCGTCCACCCCCTCAACCGGAAGACATCCTGAACCGTCATGCCGTGCTCGTGCAGGAATTTTGATGACGGCCCTCGCCGTCGTCTGGCCAGCGCTATCGCCTTGCGTTCGGCCGCAAGCACAGCAGCAACACCGTGTCCGCCAACCGATTTCTCACGGCTTTCGAACATCTCTTCCAAGGCCCCTGATAGCAGGCTAACGAGCGCAATGTCACCGTCTGTGGGCGCCACCATACCCTCAGGAGCAACCGCGGGACGTAATGGATAACTGTCGAGCAGTTCGACCAGGTAGGCACGGCGCCATGAGGCCCCTTCGATCGACCGCGGCGGCGCACCGATGAGCCCCGGGCCTACGATCGAGACGCTCTCGGAACCTGAAACCGAACGGAATTGTACCTCGCGTAGCTGCCTGGTCGCGTTTGCCGTAAGACGCCGCATTGCATCCCAGCGGATGGGGTCAACCGGCGTCGATGTGAGAACTTCAATGAGCGGGTCGATAGGGTTGTCTGGTATTGTGCGGATATGCTGGACGTACTGGGCAGGGGGAAGATCGAGTAGCGTGATCGCCTCATCGACTCTCTTGAGGAGCGCTAGCAGTGCATCCCCTCCGTTCATGACCACGTCGGCGACGCCTACGTCGGCCATCGTGTGGCCGACCATTACATCGAACGGTAGTTTTATTTTGGGATCAATTCCACAGCGATGGGCATGGTCCAACACACGGTGAAGGACGCGCTGGAGATCTCTTAGTACCTCCATGCCCTCGGCGTACTGCCGATCCGCCGCACGAGCCTCGGCAAGCACGTCGGGCCACCGGGCTCCCCAAGGCGTCAGATCCCACTCGCATCCGAACGCCTCCTTGTAGCGCACACGCAAATCCGCGCGGATGGCATCCGGGCTAGTCGCAGGGAGGCGGGATTTCTTCATGAGATCGAGCGACGGGTGACGGCAACCGGACACACTTGAGCCAGGGGCTGCTGTGTCCTTGTCGCGCAAAGCGGCGCCTTCACGATGATCTCACAGGGAGCTTGCGGAGAAAAACTATCCGCAGCGCGCGCCTGGAGTCTGGCCGGCGAGGCCCCGTGTTGAGAGGAGAACGCGATGCCGAAGAGCACCGCTACCACCGAGGTGGAGAGTCCCGTCGAAGAACAAGTACACGCCGAGGAGATGGCCCCCGAGCTACGCAACCGATGCGAGAAGGTTCGGAAGGCGCTTGCCAAGTCAGGCCCGGAGGACGCTCGCGCGCGATACCAGCTCGGAGAGCTGGTCAAGGACGCGATGGCGGATGAGGAGAAATACGGAAAGAAGGCTGTGCACCAGATCGGGCTCTCTCTCGGCTACGATGAGAAGACGCTCTACCGCTACAGCAAGGTCGCCAAGGCATGGCCCCTGGACGAGCTCAACGAACTGCTGAAGCAGCCCTACCCGAAGATTGGCATGCCCCTCAGCTTCTCGCACCTGCTCGAGATCGCAGGCGTCGAAGACGGACGGAAGAGGCGGAAGTACGTCAACCAGGTGCTCAAGGAGGGTCTGCCGGTGCGGGAGCTCAAGAGCCGCATCACGGCTGAGAGCGCGCCAGGCCGCAAAGGACCCGAGAGCAACACGGTGAAGACCCTGCGTGGCATGCGCTCCGCATCCAAGAAATGGCTCGCGCAGGTGCAGGCCTGGGAGCGCCTCCTCCCCGCGCCGAACGAGGCCCCGCCTCCCCCGGAACTCCGGGAGCGCTACCAGGAGACCCTCGAGCAGCAGCGCGAGCTCATCGCGCGACTCCAGCGCGTCAGCGAAAAGCTGGGAACCTGGCTCGGCGAACCGCCGGACTCGCGCGAACGACCCACGCTTGAGGAAGATGCACGCGACGGCGAGGAGGCCCACGAGGTGGAGGAGGCTGAGTTCCACGAGGGCGCTCAGGTGGAGGAAGAAGCGGCCGAGGAAGTGGCTGACGAAGAAGTGGAAGAGGTGACCGAGGAAGAAGTGGAAGAGGTGACGCGCGGGCGAGAACCCACGTAGGTAGGGGTGAAGATAGTCGCGACGTCGCGACTTTGTTGGCCCGGCGTCCCTCGATAGGCCTGGGCAGCGCGGCGTGCCACCTTTTCTCGCCAGGGGGCACCGTGCGTCGCGCTGGCGCTCTCCTGCGACTGGGCCGCCGGTTACTAGGCCGCCCAGCACAAACCGATCAACGATCCCGCCCCATGGCAGGCAAGCGCGTCCCCGGGGGGCAGGACCGGGCGCGGCACGGGACTCTCTACTACGGGGACAACCTCGACGTCCTCCGGCAGTACGTGCCCGACGAGTCCGTCGACATCGTCTACCTCGACCCCCCGTTCCAGAGCGGCAAGAACTACAACATCATCTTCGAGTCGAGGGAGGGCGCGAAGGCGGCAGCCCAGATCCAAGCCTTCGAGGATACGTGGAAGTGGGGGCTCGAGTCCGAGACCGCCTACCGCGAGATCGTCGAGCGGAGCGGCCAGGTCGCTCTCACCATGCGGTCGCTCCGGCAGTTCCTCGGCGAGAGCGACATCATGGCCTATTTGTGCATGATGGCGCTCCGGCTCGTCGAACTGCGCCGGGTGCTCAAGCCGACCGGATCCCTCTACCTCCACTGCGATCCGACAGCGAGTCACTACCTCAAGGTGCTGCTCGACGCCCTCTTCGGCCCCGCGTGCTTCCGAAACGAGGTCATCTGGCGATACCGCCGATGGCCGACTGTCGCGCGCCAATTCCAGAAGATGCACGACGTGCTCCTCTTCTACAGCAAGGGCGCGGACGGCGAGCAGAAGTTCAACACGCTGTACGGCTACGAGCCCCTGGCCGCTTCGACCCTGAAAACGTTCGGCACGAAGAAGCAGCGGGCGGACTTCTCCTCGGGGCACCGCAAGCCGAGCGTCGTCGAGGAGGAGACGGTTGGACCCCCACTGTCCGACGTCTGGGAAGTCGGCGTCATCGCGCCCATCGGCAAGGAGCGGCTTGGTTACCCGACCCAGAAGCCCGAGGCGCTCCTCGAGCGTGTAATCCGCGCGAGCAGCGACGAAGGGGACGTCGTGCTCGACCCCTTCTGCGGTTGCGGCACGGCCGTGGCTGTCGCCCAGAGGCTCGGCCGCCGCTGGATCGGGATCGACATCACGCACCTCGCGATCGGCCTCGTGAAGCACCGGCTGCTGGCGACGTTCGGGGCCGGAGCGGATTTCGACGTAGTCGGTGAGCCCAAGACGGTCGAGGATGCAAGGCAGCTCGCGGGCGAGAACCCGCACCAGTTCGAGTGGTGGATCCTGGGGCGTGTCGGCGCGCGCCCGGCGGAGAAGAAGCTCGGGCCCGACAAGGGGATCGACGGGCGCCTCTTTTTTCATGATGAACCAGGGCGCGGGGGCAGAACGAAGCAGATCGTCATCTCGGTGAAGGCCGGCAAGGTCATGCCCGTGCACGTGCGCGAGCTGCGTGGTGTGCTCGAGCGGGAGCAAGCAGAGATCGGCGCGCTGCTCACGATGAACTTGCCAACGCGCGATATGGAGAAGGAGGCCGCGACGGCCGGCTTCTACGACTCGCCATGGGGGCGGCATCCGCGGATCCAGATCCTGACGGTGGAGCAGCTCCTTGCGGGCAGGGGCATCGACTACCCGGCACCGCTGTCGAGCAACGTCACGATCAAGCGGGCTCCGCCTGCAGCACGCCCGAGAGGCGAGACCCTACCGTTGCCAGGGTTCGACGCCGCGCCGGTCGCGCGTCGTGCGCAGGAGAAGGCCCCCGAGGCAACCCTGCCGCTGCCGGGCGTCACTTCGGCAAAGCCTCGCGCGCCACGGAAGCTCGCCAAGACGCTCCCTGGCGGTACGGCGGTGCCGGCGACTGCGAAGCGGGGAAGATAGGCAACGCGTGGCAGAATCGTAATTGGAGCGGGAAGTCTTCATGACCGTCGAACTCGAAATCGATATCGAACCCCCGCCTGGGGTGCTCCGCTGGCTCATCTCGTGCGATGAGTCTGGCGTCGACGGCTCCCAGTTCTACGGCTTTGGCTCACTCTGGATGAAGTGGCAGCGGCGTGGGGAGTTTCACGCGGCGATCAAGGAGCTGCGGGAGCGCCACGGCTACTCGGCGGAGATCAAGTGGACGAACGTGCGGCCTCGGTACATCGCCTTCTATCGGGACCTCGTTGACTTCTTCTTCCGCACGAACTGGCTCGTCTTTCACTGTCTTGTGGTGCGAAAGGCGAAGGTGAAGAAGGAACTCCATAGGGGCAGCTTCGATCTCGCACGGCAGAAGCACTTTACAATGCTCCTGACGAACAAGATCAAGCGCTGCTTGAGGACACACAAGGGCCGCGAGCAGACCTTCCGCATCTGGGTCGATCCGATTGCTTCGAGCTACAAGAAGGCAGACGAGGTGGTCGAGATCATCGCGAACCGTGTGCTCCGTCGGGTGTTCGGGGAGGTTCGCCCCGTCGACAAGGTCTTCACGCACGACTCGAAAGAAAAAGCGTCGATCCAGCTCTGCGATCTTCTGCTCGGCGCGGTGATGGCCGCATGGCGGCAGGAAGCGAGTGCAGCGGTGAAGCTGGACCTGCAAAAGTGCATTGCTGACTATCTCACGTGGCCCGATCTCCGCTCGGATACCCACCGCGACGAACGCAAGTTCAACATCTGGTACTTCTACGACCCATCGCAAGGAGATCGGGAAGTCGAGACGCGCCAGGTAAAGCTGGTTCATCCACTTGAAGGCGCCGGGTAGTCCCTCTCCCTCCAGGCCCGTTCGAGCCCCACCCTGCGCTCGACTTCCTGTAGACTCCCGCCCCCCCAAGGCTGGCCCCCACCGCCGGGCCCTGCCGGAGACCACGATGGCCGCGAGGAAACCCCACAAAACCCCCGACAGCTCCGCCCCCGCGCAGACCTCCGTCCTCGCACCGGTCCCCACGACCCCGACCGTAGCCTCGGTCCTCGCCGTCCTCTCCGCCGGCCGCCTCCTCGACCTCTGCCGCCTGCTCGGCTGCGACGTCCGCGAGCTCTCCGCTCCCAAGGATCGCCTCCTCGCCCGGCTCGCCGATCACCTCGGCAAGCGCCTCCCGACCCTCCTCCGCGAGCTCGGCCGCGATGAACTCCGCGCCGTCTGCCGACGCCACGGCCTCGACCCCTCCGCCCGCGCCCGCAGCGACCTCCAGGCCCTCCTCCTCGAAGCCGCCGGCCTCGATCCGAAAGCCTCGACGGTTCGCCCGCCCGCGCAGAGCCCCGACGGCCTCCCCACCAAAGGCCAGATCGTCCACGCCCGCCACCGGCAATGGCTCGTCGAGGACGTGGCCCTCGGCACCGGCAACGAGTCCCCGCTCGTCCGCCTCGTTTGCCTCGACGACGACGATCCCGGCCGTCCCATCGACGTCCTCTGGGACCTCGAGCTCGGCGCTCGCATCGTCGCCCCCGAGACCCACGGCCTCGGCGACGCTCCCCGGCTCGATCCACCCGCCCATTTCGGCGCCTACCTGCACGCCCTGAAATGGAGCGCCGTCAGCGCCGCCGACGCGACCCGCTTCCAGGCCCCCTTCCGCGCCGGCATCAAGCTCATGGCCCACCAGCTCACGCCGCTCATGAAGGCGCTCGAGCTGCCGCGGGCGAACCTCTTCATCGCCGACGACGTCGGCCTCGGCAAGACAATCGAGGCGGGCCTCGTGCTCCAAGAGCTCCTCCTCCGCCAGCAAGCGAGCTTCGTCCTCATCGTTTGTCCGGCGTCCGTTTGCCTCCAGTGGCAAGGCGAGATGCAGCGCCGCTTCGGCCTGCGCTTCGAGGTGATGACGCGACAATTCGTCGGTTATCGCCGCCAGGAGCACGGGTTCGGGACGAACCCCTGGAGCACGCACAATCGCTTCATCGTCTCCCACGCCCTCCTGCGCCGGCCCGAGTATCGCGATCCGCTCCTGCACCACCTCGGCGAGAGGGCTCGCAAAGGCCTGCTCATCCTCGACGAGGCCCATGTGGCGGCGCCGGCCTCCGCGAGCAAGTACGCGACCGATACCGACATCACGCGGACGATCCGCGACCTCGCTCCCCGCTTCGACAATCGCCTCTTCCTCAGCGCTACACCACACAACGGCCACTCGAACAGCTTCAGCGCGCTCCTCGAGATCCTCGACCCTGTGCGCTTCACCCGCGGCGTCCCGGTCGAGGGCAAGAAGGACCTCGACCCGATCATGGTGCGAAGGCTCAAGCGCGACCTTCGCCAGCTCGGCGTCGAGCGTTTTCCGAGGCGCCTCCTCGTGCAGCTCGCCCTCTCGAACAAGGGGGGATCTTGGCGCCTCGCGCAGACGAGCTACGACGCGGAGACCGGAGAGGAAGGCAAAGCCGCCACGAGTGACCTCGGGGCAGGTCAGCCCGTCGAGCTCCTCCTGGGCGAAAAACTCCAGCGTTACACCGAGCTTTGCGCGCCCGCTTCCGGGCAAGGACGTTTCCCCTTCATTCACCTGCAACAACGGCTGCTTTCGAGCCCCGAGGCATTTGCGCGCTCGATCGAGGCACACGCGCAGGGCCTCGCGAAGAAAGGCGGGCCCGTCGCGGCTCCGCAGCAGCAAAAGCTCACGCTCGACCTCGAGGCCGATCCCGAGACGCACGGCCTCTCCGACGAGGCCGTCGCCGAGGAGAGCGCCGCGGCCGTCCGCCACGCCAGCGCATCCCTCCCGAGCCCGACCGAGGAGGGCCGCGCGCTCCTCGCTGAGATGCGCGCCCTCGCCGAAAAAGCCCGCCGCGAGCCGGACGCCAAGGCGCTCGCACTGCTCGCCTGGATGCGCGAGCACCTCTGCCCCGCCATCGGCCTCGGCGAAGACAAACGCGCGAGCCGCAAATGGTCCCCGCGCCGCGTGATCATCTTCACCGAGTATGCGGACACGAAACGTTACCTCGTCGAGCTCCTCGCTGCCGCCGTCGCGTGGACCGAGGACGGCGAGCAGCGCATCATGCAATTCCACGGCGGCATGGGCGACGAGGCCCGCGACGAGGTGCAACGCGCCTTCAACAGCGCCCCCGACGCGCACCCCGTGCGTATCCTCGTCGCGACCGACGCCGCCCGCGAAGGCGTCAACCTCCAGGCCCACTGCGCCGACCTCTTCCACATCGACATCCCCTGGAACCCGGCCCGCATGGAGCAGCGCAACGGCCGCATCGACCGTACGTTGCAGCCCGCCCCCGAAGTCCGCTGTCATTATTTCATTTACCCCGAGCGCGCCGAGGATCAGGTCCTTGAGACCGCCGTCCGCAAGATCGCCACCGTCCAGCGCGAGCTCGGCTCCCTCGGCGCCGTGCTGCTCGGGCAGATCGAGGCCGCGCTCGAAAACGGCATCACGAGCAAGTCTCGCGCGACCATCGAAAAGGTCGGCGCGGGCGCCAAGACCGCCACCGTCGACACCGAGCTCGAAGCGCAACGCACCGACCTCGCGGCCCTGCGCGCCGAGAACGAGCGCGCCGGCCGCCGCCTGGAAAACTCCCGGCGCACGCTCGAAGTGGAGCCCGACGCGCTCCGGGGCGTCGTCGAGATTGGCCTGACCCTCGCCGGTGCCCCGACCCTCAAGGACGCCGGCAAAACCAGCGACGGCCGCCCGACCTACGAGCTCCCGCCCCTCGATCGCTCGTGGGACGTCACCCTCGACACGCTGAGGCCTCCCCGCGGACGCACCGAAGAGTTCTGGGAGTGGCGCAAGAAGCCCCCGCTTCCTGTCACCTTCCACCCGCTCGCGAGCCTCTCCGAAGGCGCCGAGCAGCTCCACCTCTCGCACCCGTTCGTCAAGCGGATCCTCGACCGTTTCCTCGCGCAGGGCTTTTCCGCGCACGACCTCTCCCGCGTGACGGCTGTGGTCGCGCCCGGCGAGAGTGTCGTCCGCGTGATTGGATATGGCCGCCTCACGCTCTTCGGTACCGGCGCCGCGCGCCTGCATGACCAGCTCGTCCCGCTCGCCGCCGCGTGGTCCGGCGACGCCGCCAGCATCAAGCCCTACAAGGACCGCGCGACGGCCGTGATGGCCATCTCCTCCACCGAAAAACTGCTCGCCAGCGGAGCCCGCGCCCCCAACGCGACCATCACCAAGCGCATCCGCGAAAATGCGGAAACCCTCTTCCGCGCCCTCTGGCCGCACCTCGAAGCCGAGGCCGACGCCCTCGCCGTCGAGGCCCGCCAAGGCCTCGCCGAGCGCGCGCGGCGCGAGGCCAACGATCTGCGGGATCTGCTCCTCCGGCAGCGCTCGGCCATCGACAAGGCCGAGGCCCGCCTTCGCCAGGCCGACCTCTTCGAGCTGCAGGACAAGGAGCAAAAACGCCAGGTCGACCTCGACCTCCGCCACCTCGACCGCCGCCGCGCCGCGGCCGCGAGCGAGCTCGAGACCGAGCCGGCCGCGATCGAGGCCCTCTACGAAGTCCGCATGTCCCGCCTCACGCCCGTGGGGCTCGTCGTTGCCTTCCCGGAGTCGATGACATGAAGGATCGCGACGTCCTCTTCCACAAGAAATGGCTCGGCCTCGCGCAACCCATCGAGGGCCTGGTCTTCAGCGTGCCGGTCCTCGCGGATGCGCAGATCGCGCCCGAGGAGCGCGCGGAGCTCTCGACCTCGTTCGCCACGCAGCTCGACGGGGACGCCCCGCGCATCCGGAGCCTGACCGCGTTATTCAGAGAGTTCCTCGGGTATGCGCAGCCGGGAATGCTCGTCCCGCGCGCCGAGCTGCCGGAGGAGCTCTCGTTCTACGCCGCCGAGGGCGGGCAGGAGATCCGGCCGAGCTTCGCCCTCGGGCGCGGGCCCTTCGTCGCCTCGGAGGATGACCCGTTCGCCGCCTTCGACGAAGCCCCCGCTGCCGCTCCCGCCGCCGCTCCCGCCTCTGCCTCCGCGCGCTGGTTTGTCCTCTTGTGGGATCTCACCGAATCCGGCACCGATATCGACCTCGACGAGCCCGAGGCCGTCACTGGCCCGTGGCGATATCCGCCGACCGCCAAGTTCGAGCGCCTCCTCCGCCACGTCGGCATTCCCATTGGCCTGCTCTTCAACGGAAAACACCTCCGCCTCGTCTACGCGCCGATCGGCGAATCCACCGGGCACCTCACCTTCCGCGTCGAGCACCTCCGCGGCCCCGAGGGCCGCCCGCTCCTCACCGCGCTCGACCTCTTGCTCCACGCCCGCCGCGCCTACAGCGCCTCGCCCGAGCACACCCTCGAAGACCTGCTCGCCGAGAGCCGCCGCCGCCAGGCCGACGTCACCGAGGAGCTCGCGAAACAGGTCTTCGAGGCCGTCGAGATCCTCCTCGCTGGCTTCGAGGCCGCGGCCGCCCGCGATTGCGTGGGCGCCTCGCTCGATTGGCTCCGTCCGGCCGTCGAGGCCGAGGGCGACCATTTTTATCAGGGCGTTCTCTCCGTCGTGCTCCGCCTCGTCTTCTTGCTTTACGCGGAGGACCAGGCCCTCCTGCCCGTCGAGCACTCCACGTACGCCGAGCACCTGAGCCTCGCCGGCCTTTATGCCCGCCTCAGCCACGACGCGGGCGCGCATCCCGAGAGCATGCACCATCGCTTCGGCGCGTACGGGCAGCTCCTCGCGCTTTTCCGCGCCGTTTTCTTTGGCGTGAAACACGGCACGCTCGAGCTCCCCCCGCGCCGCGGACGCCTCTTCGACCCGAACACGTATCCCTTCCTCGAAGGAGGCCTCCCCGGCTGGACCGCTGCGGTGACCGATCCCGCCGCCCGCGCCGAGGCCCGGCCGCCGAGCATCGATGACGGCACGATTTACCGCGTCCTGCACCGCCTGATGGTCTTCAGCGGGCAGCGGCTCAGTTATCGCACGCTCGACGTCGTGCAGATTGGCAGCGTTTACGAGTCGCTGATGGGCTTCCACGTGCTGCGCGTCGAGAGCCCCTCAGCGCGGCTCGGCAAACATGGCGTCTGGGCCGAGACCGCGGCCCTCCGAGCGATGAGCCCCACGGACCGGGCGCGTTTCCTCAAGGAGACCTGCGGCCTCAATCCCGGGCCCGTGGGCACCATCGAAAAGGCCGTCAAGGAAGCCGGCAAGGACGACCACGCGCTCGCCGAGGCGCTCTCCGCCCATTCCCCCGGCCGCAAGGACGACGCCGTCCGCCACCGCGTCGCCTCCGGCCGCCTCGTCCTCCAGCCCGGCGAGGAGCGCCGCCGCACCGGCACCCATTACACGCCGCCTTCGCTCACGGTGAAGGTCGTGCGCCGCACCCTCGAACCGCTCCTCGCGTGCCTCGGCCCCGAGCGCACGCCCGAGCAGATCCTGCAGCTCAAGATCTGCGACCCCGCGATGGGGTCGGGCGCGTTCCTCGTGGCCGCGTGTCACGAGCTGGCGAACGAGATCGTGGCGGCGTGGACGCGGCAGGGCGAGCTCGCGCGGATGATCGAGTTGTTCGGGGATGCGCACCTGCATGCGCGAAGGCTCGTCGCGCAGCGGTGCCTGTATGGGGTCGACAAGAACCCGGCGGCCGTGGAGCTGGCGAAGCTCTCGCTCTGGCTCGTCACGATGAGCCGGACGCTTCCATTCACGTTCGTCGACCATGCTTTGCGTCACGGCGACAGCCTCGTGGGGCTGGATTTCAAGCAGATCGAGTCGTTCCACTGGGCGCCGTCGGGGCAGACGGAGACGGTGCGGGTGCTCCTGCGGGAGGCGCTCGATCAGGCGGTGGAGCTGAGGCAGCAGCTTCTTGCACTGGCGGATCACGAGGATCCGGCGTCGCAGGCGGAGAAGCGAAGGCTGTTCGATTTCTCGCAGCAGGCGATCGAGCGGGTAAGGATCGTGGCGGATGCGTGCGTGGGGGCGTTCTTTGCGGAGGAGAAGGACGCGGCGCGGAAGGAGGAGCGGAAGCGGAGGCTCGATCTGGTCGAGGCGTGGGTCGGGCACGAGAATGGGGAGGCGGGGGCGGAGTTGGAAGCGCTCGCGGCCGAGGCGCGGGCGAAGCTTTCTCCCTTCCATTGGTGGATCGAGTTTCCGGAGGTGTTTTTCGAGAAGAGGCCGGATCCGCTGGATGGCGGGCGAGTCAATGGCGCGGCGAACATGGATGCGTTCGTCGGGAATCCGCCGTTCCTTGGGGGCTCGAAGGTTAGCGGAGCGCTGGGCGTCGGGTATCGGGACTGGCTGAAGGCAGCACACCCGACCGCGGAGGGACGCGGGGACCTCAGCGCGCATTTTTTCTGGCGTGCTTATTCCTTGCTGGGCTCAAACGGCGCGGCTGGCCTGATTGCCACGAATACCATCGCGCAAGGTGATACACGTGGCACAGGGCTCGCTGCTATCGTCCATGCGGGGGGTACGATCTACGATGCCACTTCCGCACTCCAGTGGCCTGGCGAGGCGAACGTGGCCGTGGCGATCGTCCATTTCGCCGTCGGCGCCCCCACTGCTCAACCAAGCTTGCATCGAATCCTGGATGGTCAGGAGGTCGGGATTATCAACTCCATGCTGCGTGCGAACGCCGAAAGGGGCGATCCTGTCCCACTCCAAGTGAACGAGGCGTTTTGCTACCAGGGACACAAGATCGCCGGAGCAGGCTTCGTTCTGTCACCCAGCGAGCGGGACGCATTCCTTGCGACGCGTCCATCCAACGCCCAGGTGATCTTCCCGTACCTCGGAGGCGAGGAGATCAACACGGATCCATCGCAGGGATTCGACCGGTTCGTGATCAACTTTGGCAAGAGAGACGTGGCAGAGGCTGCGGTGTGGCCGGAGCTTCTGGACAGGGTACGAACCCTCGTGAAACCGGCGCGGGACGCGGTTCGAGACAATACGGGCAAGGGCGGACACGGGAAGAAATACTGGTGGCAGTTCCTCGACCGCTGCGATCCACTGCATGCGGCTCTCAAGCCCTGCACAAGGTGTCTCGTGGCCGCAAACGTCACGAAGCACCTCACCTTCGCCTGGCAGCCACTTGACCGGGTTCTGTCGAACACGGTTTTCGTCTTCGCGCTCGATCGGGACTCGGCCTTTGCCGCACTCCAATCGCGCATCCATGAGCTATGGGCGCGGCTGTTGTCTTCCTCGATGAGGACCGATCTGCGCTACGCCGCCTCGGACTGCTTCGAAACCTTCCCCTTCCCCCACCCCGACCCCCGCACCGTCCTGCCCGACCTCGAATCCATCGGCGAACGCCTCTACTCGGCCCGCGCCCGCTTCATGGTCGACACCAACCAGGGCCTCACGAAGACCTACAACGCCCTGAAGGACCCGGCCTGCGAGGACGGGCGGATCCTCGACCTCCGCCGCCTCCACGAGGACATGGACCGCGCCGTCCTCGCCGCCTACGGCTGGAGCGACATCCCCGTCCCGCCCTTCTGCCCCCTCACGGACGCGGACCGCGAAGCGCTCCAGGCCTTCGAGGACGAGGTCATCGATCGGCTGTACGTCCTCAACGCCGAGCGCGCGCGGGAGGAGCAGCGGCTCGGGCTTGCCGGGAAGAAGAAGGGGCGCGCACCGAGCGAGGACGCGGACGCGGGGGACGAGGCGGAGGCCCCGGTCCCGAAGAAGGCCGGCAAGGGGGCGAAGACGGCGCCCGAGAAGCAGGGGAAGTTGTTCTAAGTCTGGCGATCAGGCGTCGGGCCAACGCTGCCCGCGGATCCCAGTGCATCGTTTTCCATTTGGCTTACAACCAGCGATGCATAGTACCCACCACGGGCCAGAAGCTCTGCGTGCCTTCCCTGCTCCACCAACCGCCCTTCGTGCATCACGAGTATCTTGTCCGCATTCCTGATCGTACTGAGGCGGTGCGCGATCACGATGCGCGTGCATCGCAGTTTCGCCAGCTCCTCGTTCAACGCGGTCTCCGTGATGGCATCCAGGGCGCTGGTGGCCTCGTCCAGGAGCAGGATGGCCGGCTTGCGCACGAGGGCCCTGGCCAGCGCCAGGCGCTGACGCTGGCCGCCGGACAGGGAGCTACCACCATCCGCGAGGACCGTGTCGTACCCGGCCGGCATCGCCACGATATCGTCATGGATGTGCGCCCTTCGCGCCGCCTCCAGGATCTCCTCCGCGGTCGCATCAGGGTGTCCCAGCGAGATGTTGTCACGTAGGGTCGTGCCGAAGAGAGAAACCTTCTGCGTCACGATACCGAGCTGGCGGCGCACCTCACGGATGTCGAGGTCCGCGAGCTTGACCCCGTCGTAGAGGATCGCGCCGGCGTCGGGGCGGTAAAGGCCAGTGAGCAGGCAGGCCAGGGACGTCTTGCCGGAGCCCGAGCGGCCGACGATGGCGACGAACTGCTCCGGCTCGATCCGAAGCGAGACGTCGTCGACCACCACCGGGTCGAGCGGGTTGTAGCGGAAGCTCACATGCTGGACCTCGATCTGCCCGCGCAGGCGCATCATCGTCTTGCCGCCCGGAGCTTGCTCGGGCGGCGTGCGTCGAACATCCTCGGCCCTCTCGAGATAACAACCGAGGAGCTCGAGCTTGCTGGCATTCGCCGAAAGACTCGAAAGCGGCGCGAAGACGCCGGCGGCCAGCGCGTTGAGCGCGAGCATCACCCCGAGCGAGATCGTTCCGTCGAGCACCTGGATGGCCCCGACCCACAAGACAACGAGCGGGGCGCTCATGCGGAGCGTGCTGCCGAGCGCCTCCACGACCGCGTCGAGCTTGCCTTCGGAGAGCGACGCGTTGAGCACGTCGACGAACAGGTTCGACCACTGCTCGAGCGCGCGCTCCTCCGCGCCCATGGCCTTGAGCGTCTCCACGTTGGCGAACATCTCGACCTGATAGCTCTCGGAGCGCGCCTGCCTGGCGAGCATACGGGCGTCGAGCTCTCTGCGCTTCTTGCTGGTGAGCGCGAGGATGCCTATCTGAGCGACACCGAACGCCAGGGCGAGTAGCCCGATTTGCCAGCTCACCATGAACAGCAGCGCGAGGTAGCCGATCGCCATCGTCCCATCGAGCAGCGCCGAGAGCATGCCAGAGGTCAAGATCTGGCGGATGAGGGTATTGCTGTTCAGCCGCATCAGGAGATCTCCCGTCGAGCGGCGCTGAAAGAAGGCGTAGGGCAGCGCGATGAGGTGCTCCATGAAGCTCAAGGTCATCCGGGCGTCCAGGATCGTGCGCATGTCGAGGAGGAGGTGCGCCCGTACCAGCGAGGCCAGGAGGTGAAAGACCATGATGCCCACGATTCCGATGGCCAGCACGACGAGCATATGCTGGTCGCTCCGTGGCACCACGCGGTCCACGACGGTGCCGGTCAGCACGGGCAAAGCGAGCAGCATGGCCTGCAAGAAAAACGAGGTGGTGACGATGCGTCCCCACGCGCCAGCTTCGCGCAGGTGGGCGTGATATGCGGACGGAGACGTTCGCTTGCGCGCGCCCTCGGGTGGAGGGAACTGCTCGGACGGCTCGAGGACCAGCGCGACGCCGGTGAAGGAGCGGTCGACCTCGGACAGGGGCAGCCGGAGCCTGCCCGCGCCCGGATCGATGATGTCGATTCCTTTTTTCGAGACCCTCTCCAGGACGACGAAATGGTCGAATTCCCAGTGTAGGATCGACGCCGTGGGTAGGTGCCCGAGGGCCCTCGGCTCGAGTCGCACGCCGCGGCCGCGGAGCCCATGATACCGGGCCGCGCGGAGGATTTCCCGGGCCGTCGTGCCGCCCCTGCCGAGCGCGACGATGCTGCGCAGCTCCTCGTAAGGGACGTTCTTGCCATGGTACCCGAGCACCATGGCAAGGCAGGCAACGCCGCATTCGGTGGACGCGAGCTGCTGGATGAACGGAATGCGCTTTCCCTTCTGACCCAGGCGCGCGAGCGCCGGGAAACGGCGGTGCAGATCTCCCGATTGCGCTTCTTTATTCATGTGGCCTCCGGAGCAGCACGCGAAGGCCCGGAACCAACGCCACGATCACGTGCTCCGACCGCACGCGCACTTCCGCCATGCCGTTCATCCCGTGGTGGAAGTCGAAGCGCTGCCCTTCGATTTCGAACGTCGGGGACGAGGGGACCGATTCGATCAGGACGACGGGCCCCTTGATCTCGACCGTATCGCCGAGCTCCTGTCCCAGGTAACGCTGCACCTCCTGCGGGCCGATGATCTGGTTGCCGACCGAGGTGATGGTCGCCTCGGTGTACGCAAAGCGATACCCCTTCAGCTCGAAGCGCATGGACATGCCGGGGCGGAGCTGCGGCCTGTACTGGGCAGGCACGATGGCGAGGATCGAGGGCCCCCGGGAGGGGTCGAGCAGGTGGAGCACGACGTCGCCCGTCGCGACCGCCTGCCCAGGGCGAATCCTGACATCGCCCACGACACCGGCCCGGGGAGCGCGGATGAAGAGCTGCTCGAGGCGCGCCTTGGCCAGGTCTTTCTGGGTTCGGAGCGCCGTGAGCGTCTGCCGCGCCTGCGCGTCGGACGGATCACGCAGGGTCTTCATGAGCTGGAGATCGAATTCGCGCTGCGCGCGCGAGAGCTCGGCTTCGGCTTGCCACGATTGCAGGCGAATCAAGAGGTCCCCCGCCGCGACGCGCTGCCCCGATCGGATGTCGATGGAATGCACCGTTCCCTGGACGGTCGCCGTGAGGTCGAGCCTGCCGGGGACCCAGACGACGGCAGGGCCGGACGCATACTCGGAAATCGTGGCGAGGACACTGAATGCGACGACGGCGACGAGCGCAGCGAAGAGGATACGATACGCCCACGTCGTCCAGCCGGAAGGCGTGCGGAGGATGTCCCCTTCGAGCCGCCCTGCATTTTTCCGGAGAGCCTCACGTCGGAAGATCCTGGGCGCACCTCGATCCATGGTGGGGCCTCACGGGTCCAGCCGGAGAGAGAGCTCGGCGCCTCGGCCAGCAAGCACGGCATTCTGGGGATCTCCTCCGTCGATCGTCGCCTCGACGACGACCATTCGTGATGCCGCGTCGATCTCCGGGGCGATCCTGTCCACCTTTCCATCGAGCACCACCTCGGGTTTCCCATCTACCGTCTCGATTTGCAGCGCGCGACCGGCGGAGAGGAGCGCGACCTCGCTCTCCTGCACGGCGAATCGAACGAACAAGGAGCGCGCATCAACGAGCCGCACGACGGGTGTCGCTGCCGTCACGCTGGCGCCCGGATCGACGAAGCGGGCGGCGACGTATCCCTCGAACGGCGCGGTGATTAGCAGGTCCGTCTTGCTTCTGCGGAGCTGCGCGAGCTTCGCGCGCCGCTCGTCAATCTGCGCGGAGAGGGTCTCGACGTGCGCTCGCCGGATCGCGACCTGATATCGAGCGGTCGCCACGTCCTCCCCGGTCGTGAGGCCCTCGGCGGAGAGCCCTTCGCGCCGCGCCAAGCGCTCCTCGGCCTCGGCAAGTTCCTGCTTGGCCTGCTCGCGCGACAACTCCACACTCTTCAAGGCGGCCGCCGCCATGCGTACGTCGAAGGCGACCGAGGGGGCGTCGAGGACGGCAATCAGGCCCCCCTCGGGGATCCGATCTCCGAGACGAACGGAGACCTCGCCGATCTTGCCATCGAGCCTGGGCGCGATATCGACGGTCTTTCGTGAAAGGATCACTCCGACGAACCGTGGGGAGGGTCCTGCCGCGGTTTCGCTCGTCGTCCCGGAGTCCAGGCTCGCCAGCGGCGGAGCATCGACCTGCGCGGCGGCTTTCGCGCATTCAGGGTCGCGGCACCCGAAAAGGAGCAGCGGTAGCAGGGCGAATATCGCGGCTCTCCCGAGCTCCATCCTCGCGGCGTTCATGGTGTCGGACCATGTAAGGCGGCGCATCGGCTCTGGCCAGACGACCTCACGGCTCCCGCTCCAGTCGCAATCGAACTAGGTACCCGCGAGGGAGACGTCATGAGCGCAACTCGAATCGTGCGGTTGAACGTATTGCAGCAATCTCCCCATGACCTGACGGAGGCCGAGCCGGAAGATCTGTCGAATGCGTCAAGACTCGAGTCCTGGGTGCCCTCGCGCTTCAACGTGCACGCGACGGTCGACGACGGGCGGTTGATCCTGTGGAACACGCTGAGCACGGCGATCAGCGTCTTCAAGCCCGAGCAGGTCCCGCAGGTGCTCACGCTGATCAAGGCGCAAGGGTTCGACTCGCGCCGGGAGGGGCTTGCGGGGTACCTCGCGGAGCGCGGATTTCTGGTCCGGAAGGGAATGGACGAATACCGCAAGTTCCTCCTCGCGTTCGGCCAGCAGCATTACCGGAGCGACAGGCTCGAGCTCTTCGTGCTCTCGTCGGAGGACTGCAACTTCCGGTGTACGTATTGCTACGAGGATTTCGCGCGCGGCACGATGCGCCCGGGGGTGCGGCGCGGGATCAAGCGGCTGGTCGAGAAGCGGATCGAGGAGCTCTTGACGCTGGACATCCGTTGGTTCGGCGGCGAGCCGCTGTATGGCTGGGAGGCCGTCGAGGACCTCGGGCCGTTCCTCTCGGACATCGCGGAGAAGCACGGGGTCGCGTACCGCAGCCACATGACGACGAATGCCTATCTGCTCACGCCCGAGGTCGCGGAGAAGCTGCTCGCCTGGCGGGTGAACGCCTTTCAGATCACGCTCGACGGCGTCGCCGCGACCCACGACTGCAGCCGGCCGACGCGGGACGGGCAAGGGAGCTTCGCGACGATCTTCCGGAACCTCGAAGCGCTTTCGCAGCGGCCTGACGAGTTCTCGGTCATGCTGAGGGTCAACTTCGACAAGAACAACCATCCCCACCTCGAGGAGTTGTTCGAGCTCCTCGAGAGTAGGTTCCACGGGGATCCGCGTTTCACCCTCGCTTTTCATGCCGTAGGGCGCTGGGGTGGTCCGAACGACCCGCAACTCGAGGTGTGCAGCGACGATGAGCGCAACATCGTGCAACGCGCGCTGAAAGCACAGGCGCATCGACATGGCCTGAAGGTCTCCACCCTGAAGGACGTGAACTTCGTCGGAGGTCAGGTCTGCTATGCCGCGCGACCGTACAACCTCATCATCGGTGCGAGCGGCAAGGTCATGAAATGTACCGTCGTTCTCGACAAGGACGAGAACAACGTCGTGGGCCGTCTCCACGAGGACGGCCGGCTGGTGCTGGACGATGATCGGATGGCGTTATGGACGGAGCCTGCCTTTCAGCGCGACTCCCAATGTCAAAAGTGCGCGGTGCTACCGAGCTGCCAGGGCATTTCGTGCCCGTTGCCGCGAATCGCGGACGGCACGCGCCCGTGCGTCCCCACGCGAACGAATTCGAAAATCGAACTGTTCGAGTTGCTCGAATATCCGACCCGAAAGGCGCGAATCCGTGAGGTCGCGGAGGGAACGGCGCCGAGCAAAGAGCACGTCGAGCTTCCCGACGATGGCCGTCGGGCGGCTCGATGAGCCCGCATCGCGGGACTGACGACAGGAGAGAGAACATGCCCGAGCGAGTGAAAACCATGAACGAAGAAATTACGACGGAGGAAGCGATCCAGCTCGAGATCATGGAACTCGATGAGATGGCCCTCGCCGAGGTGACCGGCGGCAGCGAGAATGTGGCTGAGGCAGTTCTCGCCGTCGACTGTGGTTGCAGGGGCGGCAGTTGCAACGCCAACGGATATTGCAGGTGACCTCTGGAAGCGGCTGCGCGTTGGACCACGCCAGCCGCTTCTTTGATTCAGCCATATACCACAGTGAATAGCGCATGGGTACGTGTCCGAAAGGGAGAGAACATGTCCGAGGAAAAGAAGAACCTGAACGAAATGGTGTCGACAGAGGAAGCAGTCGAGTTCGAGATTACGGAACTCGATGATCTCGATCTGGGAGGGGTTTCCGGAGGCATCCTTGACAGCAATGGCAATGGTTGCATCAATAACATTTGCCCTTCACGAGGGCTCTCAAGGTCGAGTCGAGCAGACGCATAGTCCGAAGCGGCTGCGCGTGGGACCACGCCAGCCGCTTCTTTCATTTCACCCATTGCCGAAGGAAATCGCCAGCATGGATCCCCGCGACGCATGGCTCCCCCCCGACACGATCGCCGAACACGGGAGAGTACGGCGCCCGCCGCTCCGTGCGTGGGCGTCCAATTTGATCGACCGGATGAATGCCCTGGAGCCGGGCAATGCGGGCTTTTTGTGCATCGAGGAGTGCAGCAACAACACCGGGCTCATCGAGGTTTACCGGGGTCGCACGGGCGCGGCGGCAGAGGTCTGCGCGCGGCAACTGGATTGGGCCGGGCGCCTGGTCCGGCAGCGCGGCGTCATGGCTGCAGGGGAACGCTTGCTCCAGCCCTGGATCAACCTCGGCAGGCTGCGCCGCATCGCGGGAGATCACGAGGCCGCGCTTGCCCATTTCGCGCTCGTGGTCGAGACCCTTTCGGGCAGACCCGTACGGCTGGGCAAGGTGGAGATCGACGCCGCATCGTGGCAAGCGCTCGTGCAGCATCGATCGCTCTCCGACCTGCTCAGAAACGTGTACGTCGTCGACTCGGTCAAGACGTACTTCGTCGCCCGGGATCTCGGAGGCGCCCTCGACTTCTTGCGCCGGGCGCGCTCGCTCTGCGGCGAGCAGCCGTTTCCTCTGCTGGACGAGGTGGAGCTTCTCACGCTCGCCAGGCTGGAGAAATTCGAGGAGGCAGCAGTGCTGCTCTGGAGCGATGCCTGGAACATCAGCGGATTCCACAAGCTCCTGCGGGTGACCTACCGCGTGGGACTGCATGCAGCGTCGGGGGAACTGTCCCGGTGCCAGCGCCTCATCGAGGATCTCGCGGTCCGGGTGCCACGCATGCGCGGCCTCGCTGCACCCGACGATCCATGCATCTTGCGCTACCTTTACTACCTCGGCGGTCTTGCGTCGCGACTCGGGCTCGACATGCGTGCCGCGCAGATCTTTCGCCTGGGTCTCGGGGCCGCCGAGCACGTGGACGACGTCCCATGCCGTCTGGCCTTCCTCGACGCGCTCATCGACACAGCCGTCGAGGACAGCGTGGAGCTCGCAGCCGCGCGCGACGCGCTTCTGCGCGATTGCCTTTACGTGCCCATTCTCAAGGCTCGAGGACTACCCGTTGATCCCGCGGCACTGGCCGATCCCGTCTTCGACGAGCTGCACGACAAGCTCAGGAACGCCACGGAAGATCGCGAGGACGTCCCATCCCCCGAGCCCTCGCCAGGGGCGATCCCGGTGCGTTGAGTCTTGGGGCGACCCGTTCTCGTCCTCCTCGCAGGACGCCCGCCCTCAAGCAGCCTGTGCTCGCTGCTCCGGCAGGCCGCGTCCCAACACTACGGCGGACGAGCAGCGAGAGGGATGAGCCTGCCCCAGGCTGGGTAGAACGGTCTGGTCGGGCAGGAAGGCCGTTGACAGGTCAGGCACGCGGTCGGTTACCCTGGCCCGGGTGCCCAGAACATGACCGAAGCCGACGTCCGTAAGCGCCTCGTCGAAGCCCTCGAAGCCGATCTCGTCGGCCCCTTCGTCCCCGACGCCCACCCGCAGGGCGGCCAGGAGATCCTCCCCCTCGCTCCTTCGCGCTGGTACCTCACCGGCTTCCTCGCGCCCCAGGGCGGCCGCGTCCCCGACGCCGAGGACCGCGACTCCACCGACGACGGCCTCGCCGCCGGCAGCGAGAGCTCGGCCGAGGACGCGGGGCAAGACGAGCCCGAGCCCAAGCGCCCGGTCCGCTTCCCCGCCTCGATGGGCCTCTCCGTGTTCCTGCCGCCCGGCCAGGGGGACACGATCGACATCGACGTCTGGTACGCCGATTACGACAAGATCGAGGTCCCGATCGATCGCACTGACAAGAAGAAGCCCGGCTGGAAACGCGTGCCCCACGGCCCGATCCGCGTGCCCGTGCCGCTCGACGCCGCCCTCCTCCAGAGCAAGGACGGCATCCCCGTGCTCGGCTCGCGGGGCCTCGTGCTCCGGGGCGAGCTCCGCACGACGGAGATGGATGGGCTCGACCCGGGGACGCGGATGCTGAGCCTCTTCCTCGTGAACGAGCGCGGCGCGGTGGAGCGCGACCGCGACACGCAATTCGTCTTTCAGGTGCGGATGGAGCTCGTCTACGAGCGCGGCTTCGTCTCCCGACCGAACAGGCGCGGCGAGGACGGGAGCGACGAGGACCAGCGCGTGCTCGCCCTGAGCTTCCGTGAGCATCGCGAATGGGCCGTCGGGCGCAATACGAGCGTGGAGAAGCCGGTTGAGAAAGACGGCAAGGTCACGCGCCTCCGGACGACGCAGCTACCCTGCTTCGAGGTTCCGCAGGTCGGCCACCGCCGGATCGACGACGCCACGCTCGGCATGGCCGATCTCGCGAAGCTCGACGGAAAGGGCCTCGCGAATGCGCTCTCGCCCCTCGTGGAGGAGTATGGGAAGTGGATCGAGGAGCAGCGATATGCCCCGCTCGATCGGCTCGAGGGCACGCGCGATGACCTGATGAACAAGGCCGACCGGGCCAAGAAGCGCATCCAGGAAGGGATCGAGCTGCTCGCGAAGAACGATAAGGCCCTTCGGGCCTTCAAGCTCGCCAACCAGGCGATGCACGTCGCGGCGCTGAAGGCCGACGAGGTGCGCGAGGATCGCCGGTACGTCAACGGAAGGCAGCCCGAATGGCGCCCCTTCCAGCTCGCCTTCGTGCTCCTGAACCTGCCCTCGCTCGTCGAGGCGAACCACCCCGACAGGAAGATCGCCGAGCTCATCTACTTCCCCACGGGCGGCGGCAAGACCGAGGCGTATCTCGGGCTCATCGCGTTCGTGCTCTTGCTCCGGCGCATCCGCGGGCAAGGCAGCCCGCACGAGGGTCGCGGGGTCGCGGTGATCTTGCGGTACACGCTTCGGCTGCTGACGCTCGACCAGCTCGGCCGGGCCTCGACGCTCATCTGCGCGCTCGAGGAGATCCGCCGCCGCAACCCGAAGGAGCTCGGCAATGCGCGCTTCACGATCGGCCTCTGGGTCGGCGCGAGCGCGACGGCAAATCGGCTCCGGGAGGTGCACGAGGCCCTCTCCGATTACACGCCGGGTCGCACCGACTCCCCCTTCCCGCTCACAAATTGCCCCTGGTGCGGCGAATCAATCAAGATCCAGAACATCAAGCTCGTCGACGCCGAGGGGAAGCCGACCAAAAAGAACTTCTCCCGCGCGGCGGTGTATTGCGACAAGGCCCAATGCCTCTACACGGAGGCCAAGGTGCCGGGGCTCGGCCTGCCGGTGCTCTTCGTCGACGAGCAGATCTATCAGGAGGTCCCGAGCTTCGTCGTGGCCACGGTCGACAAGTTCGCGATGATGCCGTGGCTCGGCGACGCCGGCATGCTCTTCGGCCGCGCCACGCACCTCGACGACGTCCGGGCCTACGGGGTGATGCACACGCCGACGTCCGGGGCGAGGCCGCTGCCCGAGGGGCTCTTGCCGCCCGAGCTCATCGTGCAGGACGAGCTGCACTTGATCAGCGGCCCGCTCGGCACGATGGTCGGGCTCTACGAGGCCGCGGTCGATTACCTCTGCGAGCGGCCCACGTACGGCGCGGCGCGGCCGCCGAAGGTGATTTGCTCGACGGCGACGGTGCGGCGCGCGCGGGAGCAGATCCAGGCGCTCTTCGGGCGGCAGATGTGCCTCTTTCCTCCGCGGGGCATCACCGAAGGCGACAACTTCTTCGCCAAGGTCGAGCACGACAAGCCCGGTCGACTCTACGTGGGCGTCGGCGCCCCGGGTCGCGCCCTCCGCGCGGTCTCGGTGCGCTCCTACGCGGTGCTGCTCGCGGCGGCGCGAAAGCATTTCGATCCGAAAGGCGACCCGAAGCAGCCGGCGGACCCGTACATGACGCTCGTCGGCTACTTCAACAGCCTGCGCGAGCTCGGCGGCATGCGGCGCCTCGTCGAGGACGAGGTGAAGAACCGCATCGACGACATCGACGACAAGAAGCGGCCCTTGCTCTTCATCGGTCCCCACCCCTGGGCCGCCGATCGCAAGCTGGAGATGCCCGCGGAGCTCACCTCGCGCGAGAACACCGAGCGCGTGAAGGAGACAAAGCGCCGCCTCGCCGCCCGGCGCACGTCGACGGACCCCGAGCCGCTCGACGTGGTGCTCGCCTCGAACATGATCTCCGTCGGCCTCGACATCGACCGATTGGGTCTGATGGTCGTCACGGGCCAGCCGAAGACGACGAGCGAATACATCCAGGCGACGAGCCGCGTCGGGCGAGCCTATCCGGGCCTCGTCGTCACGTGCCTGAACGTGATGCGGCCGCGGGATCGCTCGCATTACGAGCGGTTCGTTTCCTACCACGAGAGCTTTTACCGGGAGGTCGAGGCGACGAGCATCACGCCGTTCAGCGGCCAGGCGCTCGATCGGGGTCTCGTCGGGAGCCTCTTGTCAATGATCCGGCACGGAATCGCGGAGCTCGCGGCCCCGACGGGCGTGATGAACGTCCACGAAAAGCGCCCCGCGGCCGAGGCGCTGCTCGCGTGGATGGTGGGCCGGGCGCGGCGGCATCGAAAGTTCCCCGACGATGACGCGGAGACGCGGATCGCCGGCTTGGTCGAAGCCCGCGGCAAGAGCTTCCTCGACGCATGGGAGCGCGTGATCGACGAGGCGAAGAAGGGCGCCGCGACGCGCACGTACAGCAAGAACGACCGCGCCGGGAACGAGGGCAAGACGCTGCTCTTCACGGCGAACGACGATCCGCCGGCCGACCATCACGAGCGGTATTTCCAGGTCCCCACATCGATGCGTGACGTTGAGCCGAACGTGCACGTGTGGCTTCGGTTCAAGCAGCTCGACGAGAGGGGCGCATGAACTTCAAGAAGAAAGACGCGAGCAAGGCGACGCGCGCGGACGGCCAGCTCCGACAGAGCCAGCTCGTCACCACGTTCGGCCCCGGCGCGATGGTGGACCTCGTGGATCGAGCGGTCGTCATCGGGGGCCTGGAGCACTGGGGGTACGGGCGTGAGGGGTATGTGGCGCTCGACGATCCGCGGCTGCGGCGCTCTTTGATCCCTCGCCTCAAGGCCCTCGACCCCGACCTCGACCTCGCGAAGGAAGGTTATTTCCGCATGCCGCCGGAGGGCGACGCGCGGGATCCCTACCCGAACGTGGGCATCCGCGCGCTCGAGTTCCCGCGGTGGTTCGTCTGTCTGCATTGCCATCGCCTGGCACGGGCGACGGAGCAGTTCGAGAACAAGAAGGGGCGTTACCAGCACCAGTGCGCGAAGAACAAATGGTCGAGCGCGGCGCCGGTGCGCTTCGTGGCCGCTTGCAAGCGCGGGCACCTCACGGACTTCCCGTGGATCCCGTTCGCCCACATGGACCGCGAGGGCGGCGAGTGTGATCGGCAGGAGCTCTACCTCGAAGAGAACGCGGTCGGCGACGTCGCGCGGATCATCGTGCGCTGCAGGAACTGCGAGGCCTGGACGTCGATGAACAAGGCGTCGGTGCTGCCGTACAAATGCAACGGCGATCGTCCGTGGCTCGGCGGGCGCGCGGCGAACGAGGCCTGCGATCAGAAGCTGGAGCTCCTGGTCCGCACGGCCTCCCACGCGTACTTCGCGCAGGTCGTGAGCGCGCTGCGCCTGCCCGAACCGACGCCGGATCCGCTGCGCGTGCGGCTGCGGGACAAGGAGGTCTGGAAGGCGGTCCACAAGGTCAAGACGGCCGAGCAACTCGCGACGGTGATGGAGCTGATGGACCACGTGCAGAGCGCCGTCGGCAAGGCGCCGCTCGATCAGGTGGTCGCGGCGATCCGCGCGGAAAACGAGGCGTCCAGCGACACGTCGGAGCGGCCGCTGCGGAGCGCCGAGTACGAGCGGATGACCAAGGCGCAGATCGAGCCGCCCGGCGTCGTGCCCGAGGCGGGCGTGCAGTTCGCGGCGTATCGCGTGCCGAAGCACCGGATCGACCTGCCGCCAGGGGTCCGGGGGCTCGTCGTCGTTCCGGAGCTGCGCGAGGTGCGCGTGCAGGTGAGCTTCAGCCGGTTCGATTCGATCGGGGCGAACTTGCAGGGCGAGTACGATTTCGAGGGGCGGAAGGTCAAACCGGCAGTGCTGACGTTGCCGACGGGGAACGAGAAGTGGCTGCCGGCGGCCGAGGTGCGAGGCGAGGGCGTGTTCGTGGAGCTCGACGAGGAGATGCTCCAGAAATGGGAGAAGCGTGATGCCGTGCAGAAGCGCGCCGAGCTGCTTTTGCGGGCCTTCGAGGCGGATGGGAGGGGCGAGTTCCCGGGCATCCGGTTCTTCTTGCTACACTCGCTCTCGCATCTGTTGCTCACCGCGGTGAGCCTCGAATGCGGGTATGCGGCGAGCGCGATTCGCGAGCGGATCTACTGCGGGCAGGCCGAGGCCTCGGGGCCGAACATGGCGGCCGTGATGCTCACGACGGGTACGACGGGCAGCGAAGGCACGCTCGGGGGGCTCGTCGAGGAGGGGCGGAGGATCCGGCATCACCTGCGCGAGGCGTGGGATCTGGGGCGGCTATGCTCGAACGATCCCGTGTGCGCGGCGCACGATCCGAGCGCGGAATCGAGTGATCGGCACACGGAGGGGGCCGCGTGTCACGGGTGTCTGTACATCGCGGAGTGCTCGTGCGAGTGGTTCAATCGATTCCTCGATCGCGCGCTGGTCGTGCCGACGATCGGCAATGACCCGGAGCTGGCCTTCTTCCGCGAGCGTCCGTGATGGGGAGCCGGGCGAGCTTCAAGACCGTGGCGACGACCGTGCTCGTGGAGCTCCGCGAGGCCATCGCGTCGGGATTCTTGAAGACGCCGGTCGATCGGGCGGCGCTCATCGGGTTCGGGATCCGGCTTCAGATCGAGGCCATCGAGGGGGCCTTGGCTGGGCACAAGAGCGCGGCGTGCGTGGCGATCCTGGATGTCGCGCTCGCGGAGCGGGAGGACCGGCGCAAGGCGCCGGAGCTCGTGTGGACGGGGCCGGAGGCGCCGGCGGGGGCGGCGCGGGATACGGCGGTGGTGCTCCGGGCGCTGTTCGAGGGGGCGCGGGAGAGCGTGCTGCTCGCGGGGTATAGCTTCGACCATGCGAAGGAGGTGCTCGCGCCGCTCCATCGGGTGATGCAGGAGTACGGGGTGAGCGCGCAGTTCTTCGTGGATATCCCGCAGATTGCACGAGGGGTCCACGCGGGGGTGCATCTCGAGCGGTGTTTCGGAGAGTTCTTACGGGGGAACTGGCCATTCGGGGAGCCGCGGCCGAAGTTGTATTACGACAAGCGCGCGGTCAAACCCGGGCCGCCGTATTGCAGCCTGCACGCGAAGTGCGTCGTGGTCGACGGGGTAAAGGCTTTCGTGTCGAGCGCGAATTTTACGCAGCGGGGGCAGGAGCGGAACATCGAGGTGGGGGTGTTGATCGAGGACCCTGGGTTTGCGGGGTATCTCGCGGGGCAGTGGGTGGGGTTGATCGAAGGGGGGATGGTGGGGGAGTACGGGTTGGTGTAGCGGCGGAGGGCACGCTCATGGCAAAGAAAAGGGAGAACAAGCAGGCGCTTATCCTGCGGCCGGAACTCGCGCTCCGGGGGTACGACATCGTGCAGGCAGCATGGTCGCGGATCGGCCCGGAAGAGGAGTACGTTCGCAAGGACGTCTTCAAACGGGCGCACGCGGCTCTCCAGAAGGAGCGGATCCAGGCGGAGCCCAGGGAAGCGGGGCTCGAGGCGATCCGCGCTTCGAAGAATCTGCTCACGAGCTTCGAGCAGAGCCACGCCAGCGAGTGGTTCCGGAGGACCGATCATGGCGTCGTGAGAGACGCGTTGCTCGACCTGCTTTACGGGAGCGCTTCCCTCCCGAGCCGAGCGGAAGCCTTCCTCGACAAGGCCGCGGTCGAGAAGATTGACAAGGGGAAAGCCGGGATCAACACCACCACCGCGACGTACCTGCTCTGCATGGCGGACCCAAGCAAGTACGCGTTCGCGAAGCCCAATCGGGCGTTTCTCGTAGCCTACACGCTCTTGTGCACCCAGGCCGGGCAGCCGGAGCCGGATATCGCCGGGGCCGCCCGTGTGGCATTCGCCGCGCAGATGTACGGCGAGCTCCGTGATCTCTGGGCACGCGAGCGCGGTTTCAACGGCGACCTGCTCGATGTCCACACCTACCTGTTCTCACTCGCACCGGGCGGTGGGATCGAATCAGGCTGGATGGGAGCAATGACCCCGGAGGTGGTGGTCGAATACGTGCGCGAATACGAGCACGCCGAACCGGACCTCTTTGCCGGCCTGCAGAGCGCCGCCGCCCTTGTGCGTGAGTACGTGAAACCGTCAAGACGCGATCCCCTGGCGCTCCTCACTCTTGAACGGTATGCCATGGGACAGGGATCCGCGTCGTTTTGCTGGGCCGTGGAGCATGGAACCAAGGGTTACATCCGGATCGCCCTTGGGAACGCTTCAGCCCACGAAGTCGTCCGGTCGAAGCATGGCAGCTGGCGCATTGGAAAGACCGAGGGGTTCTCCGAGACCGAGGCTCGAGACCATTACGAGCAGATGGTGCTACCTCGGCTGCGGGAACTCTACGCGGCGGCAAAAGCTTTCGTCGAGCGCCGTCCGCTGCCGTCCTTCACTTCACCGAAGCTCAACGGCTTCCGCAGCCTCGACGCGAAGACGTTCTGCCTTTTCGTCACCGCTCTGGACGAGCAGACAGCGCGGAACAGGCTCGCCGGCGTGGTGAACGGCTTGCGGTTACTGACGCTCGCCTCCCTGCTCGGCGCCGAGTGCGACCGCATTTCCTCGTTCGAAGACTATGTCGAGATGCAGCAACGGGTGGCCGCAGCCGTCGAGAGTATCGGCAGTCTTTCAGCCGAAGGGCTTACCAAATGGTCTTACCATGATCCCCGCGGCAAGCGTCTCGTGACGCTCCTGGAGGGCCAGGCCAAGGACGAGAACGACGGTGTGGACGATGAGGACGAAGACGTCGAATCTGCCGTGAGCACGTATGGCTCCGCGCCGCCTGTCGCGGGGCCGAGCGCGGACTGGGACGAGCTCGTGGGCGGGCTCGACGCAGACGCGGATCTGACGACCGTGGCGCGTCTGCTCCGGACGCGGTTGAATGTCGTCCTCTACGGCCCCCCTGGCACGGGCAAGACGTACAAATCGATCCGTCTGGCGAAGGCATGGCGCAACTGGCAGGGCGATGACGGCTCCGAGCCGAACGAGGCGACGGTCGAGCAGGTCACGTTTCACCCTTCCTACGGCTATGAAGATTTCATCGAAGCATTTCGCCCGAACGCATCCGACGGCTCCCGGTTCGAGCTGAAGCCCGGCATCCTCCCGCGCCTCGCCGAGCGCGCGAGGACGTACCCGCACCGGAGATACCTCCTGCTCATCGACGAGCTCAACCGAGGGGATGTCGCGCGAATCATGGGCGAGCTCATTACGCTGCTCGAGCCCGACAAGCGAAGGCCAGAGCATGCCCGGCGCCGGATGCTTTCTGGCGAGCTCCTTTGGCTGCCGGCGAACCTCTACATCCTCGGGACCATGAACACCGCGGACAAGAGCGTCTCTCTGATGGACGTCGCCGTGCGTCGGCGGTTCGCGTTCATCCACACGCCACCGCGACCCGATCTGCTGCATACGCGGCGGGGACTGGTGGAGCACGCGGGTACCGTCAAGCTTTCGGCCGTCCTTCATGCGCTCAATCAGCGGCTCCTCGACATCGGCGTGCTGCCGGACCGCCTGCTTGGCCACGCCCTTCTCTGGATCGAGAAGGACAAGGTCGACGACGAGGTCGCCGAGGTTGCAGACCGGTTCCGCCGGGACATCCTCCCGCTCGTGGAGGAGTATTGCTTCTCCGATCGTGAGCAGATGAGCCGAGTGCTCGGCAAGCTCGTGGATGTGCACGGCCGGCCCGACGACGCAGTCCTCGACTTGCCAGACGCCTTCGTGAAGGCGCTGCAGGCGCTGATCTCGGGCCATGAGCCGGCCTGAGCGCACGCTCACGCTCGAGGAGTGGAAGACGGCATCGCTACCCGCGAGCGAGCTCGAAGCTGTTGCAGGCTGCTCCGTCGAAACTGCCTCGAGGCGCCTCGAGCACATCGTTCGGTGCTCGCCCTCGTGGGGCGGCGCCGTTGACCTCGTTGCCTCGGGGAACGTCGGCGAGGTCGCCGTCGGCGGTCTACACGTCCGCGTGGTGCCGCACCTACCCGTGGGCGACGTGGCTCGATTGTTCGCGTCGGTAAGCGGCGTCAAGCTGGATGTACTGGACGAGGTGCTCGGCACGCGCGGCCAGACGGACCTGACGTTCGTCGAGGCGCTGGCCCTGGGGCTCGTCATCGAAGGCGAACGGCTCCTATCAGGCGACCTCGATCGCGCATGGCGGCGCCAGGAGGAGCGGCTCGCGCTCCTGCGTGGTCGTCCGGTGTTCGAGCGTATCGGTGCCGCCCCTGCTGCGCTCGGCGTTCCCTGTCGGTATGTGGAAGGAACGCGGGACACGTTGCCGAACCGCCTGGTCGCCGTCGGCCTGGAATCTGCCGCGCGGGTCCTCCTGCGCCGGACGTCCGGGCTCCGCAGAGCGCGCGCCCTGGCGCAGGCATTCCTGGACCTCGCGCCGGGGGCGCGTGCACCGTCACGCCAGGACTACGCCGTCGCGAGGGAGCGGCTGACCACACGCTCGGAGCCCTACCGTGATGCGCTCTGGCTCTCGGAGTGGCTCGTGCTCGGTGGCGGCCCGCTCTCGTCGGTCGGCGCCGGCGGCACTGCGGGCTGGTGTCTCGACATGGCTGGCCTCTTCGAAGCGGCGGTCACCCAGGCGCTGCAGGAGGAGGTTTCAAAGCTCGGCCTGCGTGCAGTGGCGCAGAAACAGGATCGGTGCGCCATTACCACAGCAGGCGGCGCGGAGTACCGCAGGGTGATCCCAGACATCGAGGTATTGCGAGGTGCAGAGGTGATCGCAGTCGTCGATGCGAAGTACAAGGCGTACTTCCGCGCGAACGAGCAGGGCTCACCGCTGCTGCGCATCACGAACGACGACATCTACCAGCTCGCATTTTATGGATCCCGGGTTCCCTACCCCGTGCTCCTCGCCATCGTGAGCCCGCGCGGTGGAGAGGGGCCGTCCCTGGACGATCGATGGCGTACCCTCTACCTCGCTGGTCAGTCCTTGAGGCTGGTCGGAGTCGACCTGGCCGCCCTCGCCAAGGGGAGCTGCTCGGTTTGGTCCAAGATCCAGGAAGCAACTGCAGGCTGAACACGCTCGGGCGTACAGCGTGTGTCCGTCGGGGCGGCGGTGGCCAAGTGCCGACGCGCCGAGCGGGGGGCGCCGAGGCGGAGCACCGGCGCGGGGGTGTTAGGAGACACAAGGAGTTGACACCCTGCGACAGTAAAACTGACCCCCCAAGGCGGACTGCCCCGCGGCGCCTTAGTCGCCTTCCGACACTCCAGGGCGAAGGGCTGTCGAGGGGCCCGCAAGGGGCGAGCGGAACGAGCTTGCCCTGGACAGACCCCTTCGAGCGTGGAGCAAGATCCGATCGCGCCGTCTCGGGGCTCCGACGTCCACCAGCCCAGAGGGGCAAAGTTAGTGTCGCCAGAAGTCAATTTAACTGCCGCTTGACAGGGGGCGCGGGCGGCCGAGGTCGTAGGGGGGAGGTCCGCCTTATCAGCAACCCTCCCCGTGTCTTCGTGTATACTCATCGTCCCCCTCTGTCTGCTGTTCGTGTGCAGCAACATGGGCCCCCCGCTCACGCGGAGAAGAAGCGATCGTGAAAACCTTCACCTGGCTGCACCTCACTGATCTCCACATGGGCATGGTCGATCAAGACTGGCTGCTACCCAACGTCAAGGAGCAGCTCTTTCGGGACATCCAGGCCCTCGAAGCCTCCCTCGGTCCCGTCGATGTGGTGTTCTTCACCGGTGATCTCACGCAGCGGGGGGCCCGGAGCGAGTTCAGCAAGTTTCACGACTTCATTGAAGAGTTATGGTCGATCCTGCAGAACAAGGACGCGAAGCTTCTCGCGGTGCCTGGTAATCACGATCTACAGCGCCCGGGCCCGACCTCCGACGTCGATTTGATGGTGCAGGGCTGGAGCGACCCAGCTACGCTGCCTGCAGACTTCTGGAAGCGTGACAGCCTTGCCAGGCAGCTGGTCAACAGCATCTTCGCCGAGTACAACGACTGGTGGCGCAACTGTCCCCGCCGTCCCCATATCCGCCAGGGTCTTATGGCCGGAGACTTCTCTGCCTCGCTGGAGAAGGATGGATTGCGCATCGGTGTGATTGGACTGAACGTTACCTTCCTTCAAATCCAAGGAGGCAACTACGAAGGCAAACTCGCCGTACACCCGCATCAATTCCACGCCGTATGCGGAGGAGATGGGCCCAAGTGGACATCCACGCACGACGCTGCCATTCTACTTACGCACCAGCCGCCTCAATGGCTGTACAAGGACGCGGCGCAACTCTTCTCATCGGAGATACAAGGCAATGACCGATTTGCTGTGCATCTCTGCGGCCACATGCACGAGCACTGCTTTACGCAGATAGCTATCAACCGCACGGAACCCGCAGTTCGTTGGCAAGGGCTTTCAACGTGCGGCCTCGAACGCTACCAGGTCATTCACGATCCGGCGGAACCGACGCCTGTAAGCATGGTAGACCGCCAGCATGGTTACTCGATCGGGCGACTGGAGTTCGGCGAGCAGGTGGTGCTGAAGTTCTGGCCACGTAGACTGGTGCCTCGCGGCGAGTTTGACTGGGACACCACGATTCGCCGGGTGGAGCCGAGCAACCACACTTCGCCGTTGATTCTCAAACCACGCAAGCGCACGGCTGCCAGCTACACGCTGCGCGCGATCCTGGACGATGTCGCGCAACGAGCTAACCGTATCGAGCTACGTGCGCACAGTTCGCCTGGTGGGACTGTGCTTATGACCGAGCCCGCCGACCTCGTGACCCTCATCGCGAGCGTACTTAGAATGGCCGATTACACGTCGAAGTCTACCTCGGTGCTGGAGTCTTCAGCAGCCTTCTGGGCGTCCGACATGGGGCGCATTGTCCTCCAGGCAAGCCAGCGCGCACAGGGACAAACCTCACTCCAGCGCCTGTTCATCGGAAACGCCAGGAGCGATCAGGCGAAGGCAGTCGCCGAGGAGCAGCGCGAGGCTGGCATCGATCTTCGTTTTCTCGATCCGGTCGCCTACGAGCAGGCCGTGCGCCTGCACCTAAGAACACTGATCAACGAGCTCAAGCAGCTCGATCTCACCGAGGTCGACCTGGACGCCGCTGAGCAGGAGCCGCTGCGGCTTGCTTTCGCGGTTTACGGAAAGCCGCCGCGACGATTCCTCGGCTTCGACTTTCCACTGAGGAACGGGGCAGGAACTGCTTTTGGCTTCGTGTTCGAGCCGACGCGCGAACTGCTGGCGACTGCGGACAGAGTTCTCGCCGAGTGCTTCGCAAAGGCGCACAATCTTTCTACAGATGAGGAGAGGGCACAACGAGGTCTGGTGCTCTTCGGTGCGCACCGCTGGAAGCGCGGGCGCGTTATCCGCGAAGCGATAGCCGCTGAGTTGGACGTGGTGTTGGCACATTGCACCGGTGATCAAGATATGGTGAGTCCTGCGTTCAAGTCCATTGTGCACGACGTTGTCGAAGTCGAGGAGCCAGATAACCCAGCTTTCCTGAAGAAACTGGGGCAGGATCTGACGAAACGGTTTCCCCACGGCTGGCATGCTCTCGGCTTGGATGACTACGTTTGCAGGCAGGCAGCCCTGCTGGCGGAGAGCGGCTTCAGGTATTATCCGCCGTCAGCGGACGAGATCACGCGGCAGAAGCATCGACTGCGGGCGATGTGGAACGCATATTGCACGCAGAAGAAGCGACTGCCCCTTCATCCGGTACCGTTTGAGTATCGTGAGTACCACTCGTTCAACGCGCAGGGAACACCGCGCAAGCTTGAAGAGCTTACCCCACTCACCGGCCCATGCATCGTCAAGCCGGACGAACTCAGCGCATCCATTGAAATCAAGCGTGCGGCGACACCCGACCATATCGATGGACGCGTGTCCGAATGTCTCGCTCACTTAGCGGAGAACTGGCGCCAGGAGGCGAGCAGACACGGCATTGACGTGCGGCCCCATATTCAAATTGAGGCTGAGATCCCGCGCGCGCGACATCTCAATGGTCACGCAGACGCGGAGTTCAGCGTGGAGGTGCTCAGCGAGGGGCAACGGCACCACATCGTTGCGATTACACAGAAGTGGGTTTCTCAGGATTACGTCGAACTCGGTCACGTCGTACCAGCTGCCTCGTTTCCTGACGATCTCAAGGATGCTCTGCACACGTCGGTCACCGAACTGCTCAACCAACTCGACGTTTTTTGCGCCATAAGTCACTGGGAGTTCATCGTCACCACAAACCATCGCTTGGCGCTGGTTGAGGCTCAGCTGAGACCCGGCGGTGACCAGATCATGGATCTTATCGAGCGCGCCTATGGTGTCAGTGCTGAACGTGCCTTGTTTCGCTGGATGACTGGACGTGGCTTCGCATTTCCAACTAAAAATCGCTGCGTGGCAGCCATCTGCTACTTGAAGCCGGCAGTGCCCATCACCAGTTATCGTCGCATCGAGGACGGGGGGAATCTCGGCGCCGATCTTTCCGTCATGGAAAACGAACTGCGCGAGGCAGTCGCGCACGGGCCTTGGGCTGGTCCGACCAACTGGACGGATCGCTTTGTTTCACTCATCCGCACGGGCCACTCTCTCGAAGAGGCGCGTACAGCCTGCATGCGTGCGGCACGTGAAGTGAGCTTGATCACCGACGACGGCCCCGTGCACATGGAGGTCGCCGGATGAGCGAAGCAATCGAGCTGCGCTCACCTCGCCCGTTGGACGTGGCACAAATGGTGGAGGTATGCGCCGAAGCGCCGCACATCGCACAGCATTCGACGTACGTGTTCTGGCTCTTCGCGACGGTGTACCGCACTCGCTCGCTGGTGGCGATCAGCGCCGAGAACCAAGTCGTCGGATACCTTCTCTCCATGCCGACGACAGAGGCTCGTACAGAGTTGATCCTGCAAGTCGCCGTGCGTATGAACAATCAGGCGCGCGGTGTGGGCATCGCTTTGCTCAAGCAGCACGCCACAGTCGCGCGACTCCAAGGTGTCACTGCGCTGCTCACCTCGATCGAGGTCGGGTGCAAGCCGGGTGAATCGCTGATGCGCCGGGCTATCGCGGGTGGCTTCAAATATCGGGCCGTGCCATGGCCGGAGGATGCCGATCCTAGGCCAACACTCGGCGTTCCCGAGATCCTCTACCGGGCAGATCTGCTTGACTAAGTTCCGGCCCGAGGGGCGCGAGCCGCTCGCACCAGTGATAGGTTGCGGTGTCAGACGCGGCGGTGAGTATATTTCCAACGACGACCATCAGATGCCGTGAGCGATCGATTTCAACTCAGGCAAACGTCCGCATCGCCCGCGGCAACCGGAACCCCTGCAAAGTGGCTGGCGCACGCCGCTTGGACGGGTGCACGACCGTACGTACCCCGCTCGACGCTCGAACCCGCGTACTGCACGTCGGATCATGATGCTCTGCTCACGCTGGGCCTACCTGCAACCCTCGCCCACCTCGGTCGGCACTCGCAGCACGACACAGGTGTAGTTGTTCTCGAAGCGCCGCCCGCCCACGACGTTCTTCATGAGAAGGTCACCGCGGTAGCTGAGGGTCAGAAGCAGGTCTTTCGACCTCGCCACGAGTGCACGCCCCGCACCCCAGGCAAGCGGGAGGAGCTGCCGTTCGCGCCCATGCTGATCGAAACCCGCCAGGAAGGCGGGGGTCCAGGCATCAGGGACTCCCGCGGTCAAGGGCTTGTCCATCCGCAGCGTCCCAAGGTAGACGAAGTCCAAGAAGCCGCCGATGACCCAAGGCCGGTCGTTGCCATCGACAGTCAGGCCATCCACGAACATCCCCTTATCGCTAGTAGCGATCGAACGAGCAAATAGCAGTTTGCCGTTCGGATCTGCCTTCATCAGCAACCCAGTGCCGCCGAACTCGTGGAAGCGCTGAGTGCGGTCCTCGAGGACGGTCCCATCTGCTAGCCGGATGGTCCCGTTGAAGGTCGTGGCTGCATACAAATTGCCCTCCTGATCTGCGGCGAGGTGCGGGGCGGAGAGCGCAGCGTTCGAGCCGCCTGTCATTTCGACGATGGTCCGACGCCACTGTTCCGTGCCATCAGCCCCTAGTTTCACGAGATCACCGCTTGCCGGATGGCCTTCTTCGCTCGAGCGGATCCACAGGTACAGGTTGTCTCCGTGCACAACGATATTGCGATCGTTGGAATCGTCGCGAGACGGACTTGAACCTCCAATCGATCCGGACAATCGCTTTTCCCACTTCAATGCACCACGCGCATCGTACTTGAGCACGGCGACTGTGGACGACGTCTCGCGCGGAGGCACAATTCCGACGGCAAAGACGTTGCCCGCCCCGTCCATCGCGATGCTCGCCAGCTCCGCTCGTCCCTCGAGCGGCTGGACCCAGGTTACGGCTGACGCCGTGTTGAGGCGCGCAACGTAATCCCCGCGGGGCAATTGGCGCCCACCCAAGCTGATCTCCGGGGGAGGAGGCTTTTCTTCCAGCGGTCCCATGTCGCCGAGGATCGCGAACCCCCGCGCGCCGGACGCTGTCGCGACATCTTTGACGCGACGGGCCGGAAGCGTCTCCAGCAGCGTGACACCCCCTCCAGGCGACAGCTCCCCTCCGTACGAGCCGACGAATGTCTTGCCCGCCACCGTGTTCCTCCCCGCATTCGTGCCGGCGAAGACGATGCGATCGTCGGCGTCGACTCCGAGGTGCACGCAGAAGCTCTGCCGGTACCCCTGCTCGTCCTCTCCGTCCAGCGCAGGGCCATACAGAACGGACGGGCGGCAGGATGGCGCGGGAGGTGCTTCCGGTGCGGGAACCGGCGTCGCCGAAGTCGTGCCCGAGCAGCCCGAAAAGAATGCGGCGAAGAGGAGCCCGAACGCAAACGAGTCACGGGCAGTTGGGCTGAAAGAGCTTCTGGCCGTGCGTCGGGATCTCACGGAAGCTGGGGTGGGTTTTGTCACCGTTGTGCTCGGGCTGGTTGGCGCTTGGGTTCGACTCGTCATCGACGATCCATATTTGGATGAGCCCCAGCACTTGCTGTGAGGCCACAAGATTCTGATATGCGCGGAATTCGGTTTGAAGCAGGTTGGCCATGGCATACCCGAATTTCCGATCCTTGCCCACGTTGCACGTGAGCCCCGTGAAGCGCGCCACGCCATACTCCCTGAACGCTCGGCCGATCTTCACCAAACCCAGAAACTTCTGGGGATCGTAGGAGTCAACCATCGATTGCGCGTTCGGTGGAATGGGTACGAGCTTGTCCCCTTCCAGCTTCGCCACGTTCTGGATTTCGATGATCTTTTGAGCGTCGATGGTGTGCTTGTGCTCGCTCACGCCGCCCAGCTCCGGAACCGTATCGAGCGTCGATTCGGCGAAGCCCCGGTGGCCCAGGGCTCCTCCGTGGCCAGTCATCAGGATGATCTCCTTGCCCCTGGCAATCTTCGCGGCCTCGACCATGATCTTTTCGAAGTCCGACCACCTCGCGCCCAGCGTAATTTCGAGGACTTTGCGATGCTTCAGATCGGCAGCGAGCCATTGCTGGGCGAAGCGGTAGTTGGCCAGCATCAGTTCGCCCTCGTGGGAGGACGTCTTGAAGGTGCCCTTCTTGGGTACGATCATGACGTCCTTGCTATCCGGCGACGGTGAGACGTGCACAGGTTTCCCGCACGTCGCCTGCACGTTCAGCGTCGCATCCGCGGGGGGAGGGGCACTACGCGCAGGGGCTACCGGCCCAGGAGGCCCGACCTGCTTCTGGTTCTTGAACGTGTACGTGACGGTTGCGTTGTCGCCTTCGCCGTCGCTGTAACGACCCGCATGGCCGCCTTCCGGACGCACGGTAAGGCTGTACTTGTTGTCTCCGATGAAGGGATTGTCCCACCAGAGCTCAAGTGTCGTGCCGTTGTCGGCCTCGTAAATGGCCCGCCCCTCGGTGCCGGTCATGAAGCCGTTCGATTCGGACTCCCATGTCGCTCGACCACCAGGGCTGACTTCTCGGGGTGGCTGCTGCTCGCGCTTGTCAGCGCCGGTGCTCCAGATCCCGTGATCCAGAGTGGCCGCCTGCTTCAGCCGGAGACGCTGATCGCTGTCGTTGATGAAGATGCACTTGACGCTGCGCGCTGCCATCGCGATCCCTGCTCCTCGGGCGCTTCAGTGCCCGTGCACTTCCGAGAGCTTTGCAGCCGTCTGGCTGTCCAGTCTGCCGGTTGGTTCGATCCCGTGGTCCTCCTGGAACTCGCGCAACGCGCGCGCGGTATCCACGTCGAGCTCGTCCCCGATCTCACCCCAAAAGTAACCGAGGTTCTTGAGGCGGGTTTGCGCGCCCCGCACGCTCGTGGCCTCCGGGAGGTCGCGCAGCGCGACGTTGTACCGAAGCCTTTTCCCCCTCGGACGGCCATCGACGAAGAGAACCACCTGTGCAGCGTCGGCATGCTTCGGAATGTCCAGCTCGAGCTGGCCTTCTGGGCCTGTCGAACCCTCGAACGCCACGCCACCGGCGGTGAGCATGTATTCCTTGTTCGCGTAGGGCACGAAGTCGGGATCGGTGAGCTTCAGCGAGAGCCGCTGCGTCTCGAGCGGCGTTCCATCGGGGTTCTCCGCGAGCTCCGAAATGCCCTTGCAATTGAGCTTGACCTGCACCCCGTCGAGCCGTGCATCTTCCTCGAGCACGAGGCTCGCCTTCGAGGAGACGATGCGGACGGCCTTGCTCACGATCTCCGCCTCCTCGCCGAGCACGAGCGAGGGCCCCTTGCCGGTCAGGGTCACCGACTCGGTGCCCTCGAACGCGAGTTTGCCGGAGCGGATCGTGACCTGGTTCCGGTTCAATTCGATGGCACTATCGCCGCACTGGAGGACGAGTCGATCCTGTGCCGTCAGGCGGATCGTGCGGCCTGCACCGACCGAACAGTCGCCCCAGGAGAAGATGTCGGCGGTCTGGGGAGCATCCCCGCTGCCAATGGTCAGACCAAGCCCGCCGGCCTGAATGCTGAAGAGGCCTTCGATGGTTGTGGTACGGCTCCGCTTGACGAGTTCGTGATCCTCACCGTGAACGGTGAGCCACCGACTCTTGCCGACTTCGGTCCGAAGCGCGTCCCCGATCCGCTCGAAGGAGCTTTTCGCGACGGCGACGGTCTGGTCTCCGGCGACAGCATCTGACCGGTTGCCACTGATCATCAGGCTCTGGTTGCCTGCGATCGTGCTCGTTTCGTTGTGTCCGATCGTGGTGATGCGATCGTGAAGCACCTCTTCCTGAAGATCCCGCTGTGCGTGGAGATAGATCAGCTCACCACCGTGCCGGTCCTCGAAGGAGAGCTCGTTGAATCCACTGCCGCCAGGGCTCGTGCTCGTCCTGAGCCCGCTCTTCGTTTTCTCGTGCGGCAACCTGAAGGGCACGGGGTGCGTCGCGTTGTACACGCAGCCGACGATCACCGGACAGTCCTGATCACCCCCGAGGAAGGACACCATGACCTCCATGCCGATGCGGGGGATGAACTGGAGTCCCCAGGAAGCACCGGCCCAAGCCTGGATGACACGGATCCAGCAGGAGGAGCGCTCGTTGCGCTTCCCTTCGCGGTCCCAGTGGAATTGCACCTTGATGCGTCCATGCTCGTCGACGTGGATCTCTTCGTTCTGAGGCCCGACGACGGTGGCCGACTCGAGCACCTGGCGAAGCACGCGTCGAGGACGCTTCGGCCGGAAGGGGACGCTGGCGGGGACGCACTCGAAGCGCGACTTGTACGAGTCGCTCGCCGACGTCGCGAATGACGGAGCATGGCCCTCGTGCTCGACTCGCGTGACGACGTACTCTCCGGCGAGCTTCGGGTCCGCATCAGCCGCGAGGCGAAAGCGATGTCCTGGCAGGAGACGGCGACAAGCCGTCTCTCCTTCGCCCGCAACTGCCGCACGACGATGCTGCTCGAGCTGGGTACACGCCTGGGTGGTATCAGCTTCGGCCTCCTGGTACTCGCCTCGGGGGTTGTAGATGCGGAGAGAGGATTCGGCGCCTTCGGTGGTGGCTTCTGCCTTCAGGTCGAGGAGCGGCCGGCGGAAGTCGTAGTCGCCCAGGAGCACCGCTCCAGGGCGGATCGCGCGACGAAGCGAGAACCGAAGAACATCGTCCTCGGTGAAGTTCATGCCAGCGCGGTCTCTCACGCGCAGGCGGGGAGCAGGAGCCTGGCCGAGCTGCGAGAGGACAAACGCGCCAGTCACGTCGAGCTCGTGGGCGGCGGCCTCGGCGATCGGCGGGTACGCCTCGTGCCCATCACCGAAGATCACCGTCTCCGTGGCGGTTTCTCCCTCTGGGTGCTCGAAGAAGTAGAAGATGCCTTCCTCGGCCAGCAGGCGACGGATGCATGCGAAGTCGGACTCCTGGTACTGCAGGCAGTACGCGCGGCGGGCGTAGGTGCGACTGAGCTTCCAGGTGGTCGCAATGTTCGCCTCGGCCAGGATGGCGGTGACGATCTCGGGGACCGTGCGGTCCTGACAGATGCGGCTGGTAACACGATGTCGGAGGAGCCAGAGGCGCGGAACGAGCCGCAGGCGGCATGCTTGGCGGCCCTGATCGGCGCTAGGTACCTGGGGCTCGACGGAGGCGATGATGCCTCGCACGAGCCGAGGCGCTCGGGAGGGGATGTTGAAGGACAACGTTGCCGGCCGACCTAGGAGGTCCTGCAGGTCGACGTCGGGGGCGGCAAGGACGAGGACGTCGAACGCGTACGGCTTCGACATCTCCTCGCGCCCCTTGAAGGAGACGACCTCGAAGGATCGTGTGGGCGTGACGATGAACTTGAACTGGCTCTCACCCTGGTCAGGCGAGGCGCGGAAGGTAGAGACGGCCATGCGGGTGTCCGGCGGGTGAAGCCTGGTGCTCGAGGATAACTCACAACGCGGTCGACGTGGGGGAGCGTGCCATGAACGGCATGCTGTACCCAGCCGGGAACGCCGGGGTAGGATCGGGAGCGTGAGTGGCCAGCCAGCGGCGAAGCTGGGCGACAAGATCATCGGCATCGACACGCACATCGTGGTGGTCCCCTCGCCTGGCGGCCCCGTACTCACGCCCATGCCGATGCCCTTCCAAGGTGAGCTGTCCGGGGGGCTGAGCTCCGATGTACTCATGGAGAACAAACCGGCGGCTACACAGGGGAGCACGGCACAGAATGCTCCGGCCCATGTGCCTCTCGGCGGCACGTTTCAAAAGCCGCCCTCGAACCAAGCTCGGGTTCAGAAGGGGAGCCGGTCGGTGTGGATCAACAACAAGCCGGCTGCGCACCTCGGCGATCCGGCGCTCACCTGCAACGACCCTGCGGACGCGCCGAACGGGAGCGTGATCGCGTCGGGGACGGTGCTCGTCGGCGACTAGGGCTGGCGATGGCAGACGTGGCCATCCCCGGTGTGTCCCTTGCGCAGTATGCCGCGATTCGGGCGGCCGTGGCGGAGGGGTTCGCGCTCGATGCGGTGCTCGAAGTGGAAGGGATCCCGACGCATGCCTTCACGCGTGCCGACCTCGAGTGGAAGAGGCGGATCGCGGGGGACCAGAAGCTACTCGACGTGTACATGGCGGAGCTCGCGCGCGCCGAGGACTTGCTCGCGCGGTCGGTCAAGCCCATAGCCGATGACGTCGTTGCCTGGGTGAGCTTCCTGGCCGCGCTCGAGGCGCACATGCAGCCCTTCGAGCTGCTCGAGCACCATGGGCTCGGGGTGAACGATCTCTCGCGTCTCCAGCGTCGCTGGGCCGCCCGCATCGAGCAGGAGCCAGCTCTTGACAAGCGGATCGCTGAACTGCGGAAGAAAGGCTCACGACCCGTCGTGGAGATCTCGGTAGGGCCGCCAGTGCTACGGCCCTCGCGCATGGCGACGGTTTGCACAAAGCCTTCGGGCGACAAGCTGGCGTCACTCTCCGAGCGACGGCTTGCAGATGAAGCACTCGGGGCGGAGAGTGCGGTTGCGGCTTTACCAGTAGCCAGGGCCCACGACCTGCACGTGACCGGGCCCATGGCGTCCGTATGCCAAGGGCCTGCTCTGCCCTTCAAGCCGGCAGAGGACGGGGGCCTGAGCGCAGTCTTCGAACCCGAGCCTGTGAGGATTGCCGCGTCGCTCACCGGGACAGCGCCGATGGTCGATGTTCCGCGCGGTCCTGCCCTGCCCTTCGCGGGTGCGGCACGCGAGGCTGACGCTCACCGCCGCCCCAATATGCTCGCCGAGACATCCCTCGCGCTCGATATTCCACGAGGGCCGCTGATGCCGTTCGTGGCGGGGGCGGGAGTAGGAGAGCGAGGGGAGGGAGCCGGGATCGACGCGACGAGGCCCGTATCGAACGAGGTGCGCGGCCCGCTGCCAGCCGCTGAAGGTACGTCTTCGACGACGAGCGGACTTGAGCAAACGGCGCCGGTGCTGGTGTTGCCCCGGGGAGACTCCTTGCCCTTCACGGCGGGGGCATCCCGGTGGCCGGCGTCGGAAACGCCGCCTGTGGTGGTGCCGCACGTTGCCCCCGGTCGGGCCCCTGCTCCTTCGACTGCTCCGATGCAGGAACGGCCGTGTCTGTTGCTCACTCTCGAACAGCACGCCGCGCTCACGCTGGAACTCGCGCTGCACCCAGGGCAGGAGGCCGAAGTCCTTGCCCGGTACAGCCTCACGTCCGAGCAGAAGGCGCAACTTGACCAGGAGTACCGCGAACGAGTCGCGGCAAGCCCCGAGGCGCGGGCGGCCTGGACCACGGCCTACCGGGCGCACTACGAGAGGCTGTCGAGGTCACGCCCGCCACGAAGATAATCCTGGGTCTTTTCAAAGGAATCGCTTGGATCTGGACACGGGACGAGAAGCGAAGGATGTAGCGCGGTTAGGGGTGGTGGAAACCGCTGCGAGCGCCGGGCGAGCACGAGAGGGGCTCAAACGGATCGCCGCGCAAGGCAAGGCAGTCATCCTGCTCCGACAGGTAAAGGCGAAGCCGCGGCCCGAGTACATGCTCTTCGCGCCCGTGGTCATCCGAGGCTTCGATGATATCGCTCGGAAGGTACGCCTTGATCTCGCCTCGGCGCAGGTTGACGTTGCTGGCATCCCGGCCCCTGTGCCGACGCCGTTCTCCAAGGCGTACGCCGAGACGATCGTGAAGGCACGCCTGCACCAGGCTCACTTCCGCCGTGAGATCCTGACCGCCTACGCCCAGCGCTGCTGCATCTGCGAGCTGCGAGAGCGCCCCTGCTCGACGCAGCCCACATCGTGCCCGACCGCCTCCCCGAAGGGGTGCCCGAGGTGCGCAACGGGCTTGCCATGTGCCCGACGCACCACCGGGCCTACGATCAGAACCTCTTGCTGGTCACGGAGCAGCACCGCGTCGAGGTGCAGCGCGATCGGCTCTACTACGCAGAGAGCGAGGCAACGGCGCGGATGCTCTTGGAATTCGACGGGCGGGAGATCTTGCTGTCGAAGCGGGAGCACTTGCGGCCGGATCCTGAGTTCCTGAGGCGGAAGCTCGTGCTCGCAGCAGCGTGAGCGCCGGTGCATCAAGCCAGCCTTGTTCCTGAGCCTGAGAAGGCCTCGAGAGCCGCTAGATGTTCGCGGGCAACGATGTCGAGCGCTCCAGGCACACGTGGGGCTGAGAACCACGCAGGCGCCTGGGCAGCGAGCGCGGCACCTCAGCCCATGAACACCTGCTCGCGGTGCCAGGCGAGCGCTTCGCTCGAGGGCCGCATCGTGGGCTGCGCGGGCAGGTCGAGCCCGCGACCGTGCAGGCCGTAGTAGGAGCGGCCGTTCTCGAAGTGGTCCTTGAGGCGACGTCCGACGACGAAGCGGTTGTCCTCGTCCACCGTGACGTAGCCGTGATCGAACAGCCGGTGGATATCCGTGCGAAGGGTGAGGCCGTTCTTCACGTCGTGGTCTCCTCCACGCGCGTAAGGTCGGATATGGGCCGCCTCGAGCACAGGTAGCGAGTGCTCGCCCGTCACCGAGCAGGCGCGGGCGTACGCTTCGAGTACCTGAACGCGGAAGATGCCCTGCCCGAGCCGAGGGAGGTAGAGGCTGGGCTTGCCGTAGCGAGGCCTGTCGGTGGTCGCGGTGAGGACGTGGGGTGTAGCGGGCGCGCGCGCCAGGCACTCCCGCCAGACCCGTAGCCCCTCGCCCGCGGCGAGGTCGTACGTCGCGCCGGTCTGGATACGAGGCGACCAATCGCTTGGCGGCGTAACCCATGCGTGTTGAGGGAAGAAACGGGCCTCGGCGATGAGGCAGCAGCCGATCTGGCCGACGGGATCAGCCTCGATGCGTGCACCCACCTGGATGCGGCGCAGTCGGTTGCGGAGCGCCTCCAAGTTGTCGACGCCGTTCGCCTCACCGAACGTCTCCCACGCGAGCCAGTCGGGCAGCACCGAGAAGCCGGCGAAGAAGCCGTACCCTGCGATCGCATGGTAGGGCGCCTTCAGCTTGAAGAGGAAGGGCGTGCCGATCGCGAGGTTAAAGCGCCGCGTGGAGGGCCGCCAGAAGTTGGCGTCGCGAGGCCCCGCCTCACGCGAGAGACGCTCGTACCAGCCCGGGTCGGTGACGGCGAGGAAGCCGTCCATGGGGCTGAATGATACATGAGAGCGGCGTGATGTTCGAGCTTCCGCGGTTCGGGCGAGACGACGCCGTCCTCCTTGTCTCGACGACGAGCCTCGCGCTCGCCTACGGCATCGCCCACGACCACGTAACCGCCACGCTCTCGCCTGAGTACTTCCTCATCGGCAAGAACCTCGCGAGCGACCCGCGCCCCTTCCGGTGGGCGGTGACGATGCTCGCCGCTAAGGCGTCGTGGCCTCTGGGTGTGCTCGCCAGCATGACCTTGCGGTTCGCCAACGAGCCCTCACCACGCCTGCCGCAGCGGCTCCCTCTTCGAGGGTTACTCGGCTTCATGGTTGTTCCGCTGGTCGTGGCTGCTGTCGTCGCGTTGATGCTCGGAGCGTCGCCGACAAGCTTGGATCCATGGGATCAGCGCGCCGTCGCGGAGGTGCTCGCCGGCTCAGAGTGCGCATCGGCGTTCATGAGGGTGTGGCGCATGCACATCGGGTCGTACGTCGGCGGCGCGCTCGGACTGGTCCTCGCCGTGGCGCTCGTGAGACGGCGGCGCGCGCAGGCTGGCCGGCTTCGATCGAGCCGGTAGTCGATCCCCACGTCGTCGAGTTCGAGACCAGTTCACGCGCGAGCCCAGGGGTAGCAAGATGCCGAGCCGCATGCCCGCGCCGTGCTCCGACGAGCAGGTGAAGTTCCTGCTGCAGCTCCAGACCCTGCTCGCTCAGGGCGGCTTCGTCGCCACGTACAAGTTCGCACTCTTGCTCGCCCTCGCCGACATCTCCGTCGAGAAGGGGGATGACAGCGGGGCTTCGATGCGCGTGAGCATCGAGGCGATCGCCGAGAAGTTCGTGGACTACTACTGGCGGCAAGCGATGCCCTACCAGGGGCTCGGCGCGAAGAAGGCGGCAGTCCTGAGGCAGAACACGGATCGGCAGGCCGCCATCATCCGCGCGATCGAGGAGATCCGCTCGAGGTGCGAGGGGTCGCTGCCCCGGGCGAGGAACGATCGTCGCACCTGGCAGTCCCTGCTCGCGAAGGTTAAGCGCACGATCAAGGAGCAGCCCCTCCTGAAGCTCCAGACGATCGGAGGCCGCCAGCTCGAGTTCCTGTACGCGAACACGGTGGTCGCCGACGCGATCGAGCTGAAGCCCGGCGTGGCCTTCTGCCTTCGCCGCTACCACGAGCTGATCCAAGATCTCGTGCGCGGCGCGTGGGTGCGCTTCGTGCGCGGGTTGAGAGAGAACCAGCCTCTGCTCGGGCAGACCGTCGACCTAGACGAGTTCCTGTTCGGCTCAGAACGCGCAGACCTCTCGGTCGCTCGCCCCGTCCTGCTCGACTTCCAGGAGGGCCGCTGCTTCTACTGCGAAGGCGTGTTGCAGAGCCGCGGGGAGGTCGACCACTTCGTGCCCTGGTCCCTCTACCCCGTCGACCTCGGACACAACTTCGTCCTCGCCCACGCGAGCTGCAACGCCGCGAAGAAGGACCGCCTTGCCGCCTACGAGCACCTTCACCGCTGGTGCGATCGAAACGTCGAGCAGGGGAAGGAGCTGGGCGCAGCGTTCGACGAGGTCGGGTTTCTGCACGACCTGCAAGCCTCTTGGAGAGTGACCTCGTGGGCCTACGGGCAGGCTGCTGCGGCCGGGGTCCACGTCTGGGCGAGGGGAGGGGGCAGCGTCTCGCTGGATCCGAGATGGCGGGGACTACAGGGAATGAGGCTTTGATGCGCCGGAAAACGCCCGCACGATACCGGATCCGGCGTCTCCGCAACCTTTTGTACGAGCTGCTCGAGCGCGCTGTCTAAAATGCGTGGTTGAGCGGATCTCCGCTGGGAGGGCAGTCTCGCTCCCGATCGTCTGACGGGTGAGGCCGTGCCAGCCGCTTCCACAGCGGCGAGTAGGAGGGCTGGTATCAGCAGCACGAACACGAGCGCGGCCCGGCCCCTCTGCCGTGCGCCTCAACATGAGCACCTCGACGGGGGCGAGCTCGGCGAGCAGCACTAGGGCGGCGCTGGGCGTCGCGTGGCAGCGCGGCTGCGCGAGCGTGTCGTGCTTTGTCCCCGGCGCCAACCACGCCGTCATGCAGCACGCGCTGGGGCATGGCCTGCGGAGCCAGCTGCCGACGCCCGTCATGTCGTCCGAGCCTATCGACAGCTGGCCGAGCTACCTGCCGCGCAACCCCGGCTTCATGTGACCCGCGATGCGGCGTCGAAGCGCGCGGCGCCGAACGCCGACAGCTCGACGGGCGGCGGCTTCTGCTGCGCGAGGAACGCCAGCGCCTCGCCAATCGCGGTCGCGAACTTGAAGCCGTGCCCCGAGCACGCGGACGCGTACACCACGCGGGGCGACTGCGCAGAGGCGCCGATCAGGAACGACTCGTCCGTGCTCATCGTGTAGTAGCAGAGGCGGGCGTCGATCGGGCTTGGCTCGAGATCGGGGAAGATCTGCGCGACGTAGCTCGCGATCTCCTGGCGCTGGTGATCGGTCACGCGCGGGATCGCCGTATCCGGATCCGCGGGGACGTGCTGGCGGTTGTGAAACCCGATCTTCACGCCTTGCTCGGCGCTCGTGCCCGCGGCGATCCCGTACAGCAGGCTGCCATCCTGGCACTCGTACAGGAACACCGGGAAGCGCTTGTGGTCGAAGTCCTCCATCCGCCCGGGCCGCGGCGAGAACCAGTAGATCGGCACGCGGTTGGGCACGAGGTGCGGGCGCAGCTCCGGCACCAGCCGACGCCCCATCCAGGGCCCGACGGTGACCACCGCCGCCGCGGCCTGCACGACCTGGCCGCTGCGCGTGCGCACGGTGACGTCATGCGGCGTAGACCCCAGCGACTCCACCGGATCGCCGTACCACGCGGTGCCCGCGCCGCGCACGGCCTCGTTCACCATCTGCAGGCGCGCCTCCTCCGCCGCGATCGCGTACGCGGCCGGCTCGTAGATCGCCTGCATGTCATCGGTCACCTGGAACGCCGGGAGGCGCTCGCGGATGCGCGCGGCGTCCCACATCTCGTGCGGAATGTCGTCGGCGATCGCGGTGCGCTGGCTGCCCGCGACCACGCCGGCCGCGCGCGGGCCGATGAACACGCCCCCCGTCGGAATGATCAGCCGCCGGCCGGTCTTGTCCTGCAGCGCGGTCCACAGCTCGTGCGCCCGGTTGAGCAGCCCGATGTACTTCTCGCCTTCCCAATAGGCGCGCCGGAAGATCCGGGTGCCGCCGTGCGATGACCCGCCGGTGTGCGTCGGCCCGCCGCCCTCGATGCCGAGCACGGTGATGCCGGCCTCGGCGAGGTTCCACAGCGCCGCGGAGCCCATGATGCCGAGGCCGATTACAACGACGTCGCAGCGCTTCACGGGCGACCTCCGATCGCCCGCACGAGCTGCTGCTGCCGGCGCGCGCTCAGGAACGTCTCTATCACGATGACCAGCAGTGCGAACCAGATCAGGAAGAAGCAGAACAGCGTGTTGCTCGACATCGGCTGACGATAGAACACCAGCGCGACGATCAGCTGGGTGCTGGGCAGCACGAATTGAAAGAACCCCATCGTCGATAGCGATAGCCGACGCGCCGCGTGCGCGAACAACCACAGCGGGAACAGCGAGACCAGGCCGCACGACATCAGGAGCGTGATATTCGCCGCCAACGACGCCGGCGGCAGCCCCAGGCTCAGCGACGTGGTCGGCAGCAGGACCGCGAGCACGATCGTGAGCACCGTGGTCTCGACCAGCAGCCCGGTGAAGGCGTCGAGCGTCGTGACCTTCTTCAGGCAGGCATAGCCGCCCCAGCCGATGCCGATCACGAGGTAGACCCAGTGGCTCAGCTCGCCGCTGCGCAGCAGCAGCAGGACGGCCCCGACGATCAGCAACAGCGCGCTGCGCCGCACGACGCTCAGCGAGTCCTTGAGGACGACGATGCCGACGCCGATCGCGACAAACGGCGCGATCAGGTAGCCGAGCCCGCTCTCGACGACGTGGCCGTGGATCGACGCCCAGATAAAGGTGCCCCAGTTGGCCGCGACGAGCAGCGCGGCGGCGGCGTGGACGCCGATCGTCTTGCGCGACAGTCGCGCGCGCAGGCCGCTTAGCTTGCCGAGCGCGCACATCATGACGATGAGCGTGATCAGCGAGACCAGGATGCGATAGCACAGCAGCGTCGTCGGCGAGATTGGGGCGAGCGCGCGCCAGAACAGCGACGACGCGCCGAGGCTCAGATTGGCAATCACACCGGCGGCGACGCCGACGCCGTAGCACGAAGACGGCTGATTCGATAGGTTAGACATAAATGTTTCCAGCCAGCTGACAATCCACCAGCTCGTATGACCAGTAGAGGTTGCCCTGGCTGTCAACAGTGTATGCCGAACCGTGATGTTTGCGCCATCGCGCGAATTCCGCGCGCAGCTCCTGGCTGATGCGCTTCCAGTGATCCGAGTAGAACAGCAGCGGGAAGGTGTGCCGCTCGCACAGCCGGAAGCGCAGCGGGGGCGCGCCGTCGTGCTGCGCCTTGTACTGGTGGAGCATGCTCTTGATGCCGACCAGCGAGTTGAGGCCGACGATCGCGCGACCGTCCGGACGCAGGTAGCCGGGCAGCTCGTCGAGGAACCGCATCAGGATCTGGTCGCCGTAGAACATCGCCGACGGATCGATGTCGCCGCGGATGCGCGCCAGCTCCTCGCGAAGCTCGGGCGACGGCGTCCGCCACCCCGGGGGATTGAATATGATCATGTCGTAGCGATCGCTGCCAGGCTTGAGCCCGGAGAACAGATCGCTGACCACGAACCTGATCCTGGCGTCCGGGAAGTTCAGCTGCTCGTTCTCCGCCGCCAGCGCCACCGAGGTCGCCGAGATGTCGCTCGCCGTCACGTCGGCCGCGCCGATGCTGCGCAGCAGGATCGCCAGCGCGCCGCAGCCCGTGCCGATGTCGAGGAACCGGCCCTCTAGGTCGCGGTCCTCGACGGTCTTCAACAGGTGAGCGCCGAGCGCCAGCCCGGCCGGGCTGATCTTGAACACGCCCGGCCTGTCGAGCAGCTCGATACTGTGCCCGAGCCCGAAATACGCGCTGTAGCCATTGGACGACTCGCGCTCCGAGTGCGGCAGCTCGCCGAGCGGCCGCGGGCTCACCGAGCGGATCATCTCCACGAGCCAACTCTGTTCGTTCAGGCCTAGCATTGCGGCTTCTCCCCGCCTTGGCAGATGTGGTGATGAGCCCCTAGGAGGCTGGTGTTTTTCTCCGACCATGGGAGATCTGGACGTGAAATCATTGAGGATTTCGGCCAGATTTCAGCCGCTTCGGCCGTTTGGCAGCAGCCTCCTAGTGTCCTGAGTTAGAAATACGTTCACAAGCGGCCGCTACCCGTTCGAGGATCTCATCCGCCGACTTGGTCCACACGAAGGCCTTGCCGGCGGTGTTGTGGGCCTCGATGTGGGCGACGATGGCCTCTTCGAGTTCGCGGACGCTGCGATGAACGCCGCGACGGAGCTGCTTCTCGGTCAGCTCTGCGAAGAAACGCTCGACGAGGTTCAGCCAAGAGGCGCTTGTGGGCGTGAAGTGCAGGTGGAAGCGTGGATGCTTGAGCAACCAGCGCTTCACCGGCTGCGTCTTGTGCGTGCCGTAGTTGTCGAGGATCAGGTGGACCTCTTGCTCCTTCGGGACCTTGCTCTCGATCATCCTCAAGAATGCCAAAAACTCCTGCGTCCGGTGCCTGCGGTGCAGTTGGCCGATCACTCTGCCTGACTTCACATCCAGCGCCGCGAACAGCGACGTCGTCCCGTGCCGCTTGTAATCGTAGGTGCGACGCTCCGCCTGGCCTGGCCGCATCGGCAGGAGCGGCTGTGTCCGATCGAGCGCCTGAATCTGCGACTTTTCGTCGACCGACAGCACGAGCGCGTGCTCCGGCGGCCTCACATACAGGCCGACGACATCGCGGACCTTCTCAACGAAGTGTGGGTCGGTCGAAAGCTTGAACGTTTCGCTGCGGTGCGGCTGCAGCCCGAATGCCCGCCAGATCCGGGCGATGGCCGTCTGGCTCATCCCCAGCGCCTTGGCCATCGAGCGCGTCGACCAATGGGTCGCGTTGTGCGGCTTGGTCTCGAGCGTCCTGGTCACGACGCGCTCGACCTGTTCATCCGTGATCGTTCGCGGAGCCCCGGACCGAGGCGCATCGCTCAACCCCTGTAGCCGATGCCGGAGAAACCGGCCTCGCCACTTACTCACCGTTTGTCGGGAGACGCCATTCGACGCGGCAATCTCACCGTTGCTCTTGCCCTCCGCACAGTCCAGCACGATGCGCGCACGGTCCGCCAACGCCTGCGGAGACTTAGGTCGGCGCGCCCAGCGCTCCAGGGTCTCGCGTTCTTCAGCAGTCAGGACCAGAGGTTCGAGTGGGCGGCCAGTTCGACGTCGCATCTTCCCACTCACCTCCATGTGTTGAGGGAGGGGATCGTCCAAAAAATGTTCGCGTTCTTCTAACTCAGGACACTAGAAGGGCGATCAGTTCGATCGCGGGATGTGCGGTTGGATCTCGCTCGCAGCGGTACGTTTATTGTGGGACGCGCACCGGTGCAACTCGTCGAGATCGCTTAGGTTTCGACGAACCGCTCGACCTTCTAGGTGGTGCGGCCAAGCTCTCGCGAGCGCTCGGTCGATCGGCTCAGCGCGGCCTGCAGGATGTCGTGGAGCTTGTGCTCGTCGAAGTGCTTGATGCCGCGCTCGGTCGTGCCCTGCGGGGTCATGACCTCGCGGCAGATCTGCATTGCCGGCTTGCCCGTGGTCTCGATTAGCTCCGCGGTGCCGCGCAGGACCTGAGTGGTCATCAGCACCGCGCTCGGAGCGTCGAAGCCGACGCTGGTCGCGAACGCCTGCATGGCGTCCGCGATGTAGGCGACGAACGCCGGCCCGCCGCCGCACAGCGCGGTCGCCGGATCGATCAGCGCCTCATCGGCGACCCACACGGCCTTGCCGAACGCCTCGAACAGCCTGCGCGTCCATTCGATGTTCTCCGCGGTCGTCTCGGGCGACGCGCAGAACACGGTCATGCCCTGGAACACCTCCGACGGTGTATTGGGGATCGAGCGGATCACCTGCGTGACGCCGAGCGATTTCGCGATCGTCGACATCGTCACGCCGGCCATGACGGACACCACGGGGCCCGCGTGGTGGCGCGGGACCGCGCCGCTGCTCGCGAACTCGGCGAACGCCTGCGGCGGCATCGCAAGCACGACGAGATCGCCGCTGCCGAGGGCCGCCGATTTTGGCAATACCGAGAGCTGGAATTGCTCGCTCAGCAGACGCCGTCTCGATTCACTCGGATCGACGATCTGTACGTCCGTGTGACCTTTGCGAATCAAGCCTAGGACGATCGCCAGCCCCATGTGGCCAGCGCCATAGATCATGATCTTCCGGCTCATTGTGTGAGTGCTTCCTTGCAGGCGGGAGGTCATCCCCGGCAGCGGACAGTCGACGCCTCGGGCGCGTCGATCGCTCATCAGCATGATTCCACCGCGCGGGCCGAGCAATACGGAATATCACGTAGTGTTCCTGCCGCGCTGTTCTGGCCGGATCGTCCCGCACTGCGATGGCCGAATCGGCCGTCTCCGCCGGATGGGCGCGGTCTCGACAGACGGCCCGTCGCGCTCGCAGCGCTTGACCGCGTCGAGGTGCACGGCGTCGCCGTCATGCTGCTCGCCGCGCTCGTCGGCGGCATAGAGGCGGCCCGGCGTCGAGGCCGGGCCCCTCACCGACCTTTGCCCCCGATGGGGGCCGTCGGTCGAACCCTGTTGAACGGTGGACACACCGAAGGTCGCGTTCATCTGACCGGTGACGTCGAGGTAGAGGCCGCTATTTTTCGCCTGGAGTGTGAACGGCTGGCCGGTCCTGTTGCAGTAGAATGCCGAAGGAGTCGATCTCGCTGCCGCTCCTGCCGACGACGCCGAATGATGGGGCGATTGAGCTTCGGATCGATGGTGCACGGTCTGCCGCCACTGCCGCCGGCCGAGATCATGCGCCCGTAGCTTTGAGGAGGCAGAAGTCCTGGTTTATTTGTCCTACACCGGCAGCTTGCGGGGATGGGGGAGGGGCGGTAGGGGGACGCTCGGGATGATCGGGCCAGAGCCGCGCGGGGTGGAACAACATGTCGAGCGCGGAGGAGCCGGGCGTTCCCCTTCCCTGGTCGCGCTTCCTGGAGTAGTGGACCGTGCTCCATGACGCACCCTCGGGACCTCCCGTCCGGGCGCTCGTCCTGCTCGCGGCGCTCGTCCTCCTCGCAGGATCGATCCCGTCGCCGTGGTTGCATGACTCGACCCCGCCGCGCGTCCAGCCGCACGCCGTTGAAGGGCCGCCCGCACCGTCGCCGATTCTTTCCCGAGCCCGCCACGCCTCGACCGGACCCGGCGGCGAGCATGTAGGCAGCGAGCGGCGGAAGGGAGCCCCGGCTGCACCTCGACGCGGGCCGCGAGCTCGGCGGCGCGCAGGACCCAGGCGGCGAGCATACAGCGGGGAGCGGCGGAAGGGAGCCCGGGGCCATCGGGAAACACGGGCTCGAGCGCGATCGAGGCACGGCGAACTCGGGGAAGATTTCGGCGCGTGGCGCGGCCTCGCGGTGCGCCTCGACGCGGGCGCCCTCGACGCGCGGACCCTGCAGCTCCCCGCCCATCAGGTCCCCCTACGGCAGAGGCGGAGCCGCCCGGCCGTGAGCCCGGCGCCCGATCCGTCACCCGCAGAACCCGAACCCAGCCGGGCCGACGTCCGCAAATTCGAGTGAACTGAGCAACGTCTGCGGATGTCTTAATGTTCCAAATCCCGCACGGGGTTCGAACCTGCGTACGGCGCAGTAGCCCCCTACAGAGCCGAGAGACTGAGCCTCAAGGCACAAGCAACTCTACACGTCCGTTGCGACTCAAGTGTGGCGCGTCGGTCTCGTCCCGACGTACTGCTTGATCCACGCCACGATCTGCTCTGCCTCCTCGGGCGTGAAGGCGAAGCTTGTGCGTGGATGTGTCAGCAACCGGCCGGCAGGTAGCTCTTTCCCCAGTCGCGCGCGGATCGTGTTCCTGCAACAACCTGCCCTGCGCGCCACCTCTCCCAGCGGGATGAGCTCAGGCGCGGGCCCAAGGAGCGTCTCCTTCTTCAGCAACACCTGCAGCTCGGGCAGCTGATCAGGGGTGAACACCCTGATCTTGCGAGTTCCGCGCCGAGGTGCCTGTTCGAAGAGCTTGCCCTCGAGCCGCCGCAGCGTTGTCTGTCCGATCCCGAGCTGCCGGGCCACGTCGGTTGCGGTCAGGTACCCCTCCGCCCGGTACCTCGCGGTCTCCTTGGTCAGGCCCGTCGGGCCGTGCGCTCGCAGGAACCGCGGGATCCCTCTGGCGCGGTGCCAAGCCAGCACCCGGATCCTCCGTCCGCAGCCGCACTGACAGTAGTGCCCATGCAGGTTCTCCTCCTCTACCCACTTGGAAAGGCAGAACTTTTCGGAAGGGACACGGACGGTTCCCACGACGTGCAGATGTGGGTCAGAGGCACCGGGCTTGGGCAAGACCATGCTGGCGCGTCGGCTGCCGACGGTCTTGCCGCCCCTCTCGTACGACGAGGCCCTCGAAGTGACGGCGATTCACTCCGTGGCCGGGCTCCTGCCCTCGGATCGAGGCCTCTCGCAGGCGAGGCCGTTTCGCGCGCCCCACCACACCGTGAGCCCTGCGGGCCTCGTGGGCGGGGGCGAGCCGATCCGGCCCGGCGAGGTCTCGCTCGCGCACCACGGCTGCCTCTTCCTCGACGAGCTGCTCGAATTCAAGCGGAGCGCGCTCGAGGTGCTGCGGCAGCCGCTCGAAGATGGCCTCGTCACGATCTGCCGCGCGCAGAGCCGCGTGACGTTCCCGGCGAGGCCGCTCGTGATCGCCGCGGTGAATCCATGCCCGTGCGGGTTTTTCGGCGACGAGAAGCGCCGCTGCGCCTGCTCCTCCGAGCGCGTGCGAGCCTATCGCGCGCGGCTCTCCGGTCCGCTCCTCGATCGGCTCGATTTGCAGGTGCCGCTGCCGCCCGTGGACGTCTCGCACCTCGGGGGCAAGGAGCGCGGGGAGGCGAGCGGGGAGGTGCGGCGGCGCGTGATCACGGCGCGGGCGATCCAGGCGGCGCGGCGGGAGGCGGGCGAGACGAGCGTCCTTTCGAATGCGGATCTCGGCCCGCGCGACGTCGAGCGGGTGGCGGCGCCGGACGCGGCGGGCCGGACGATCCTCGGGCAGGCGGTGGAGCGGCTCGGCCTCTCGGCGCGGGCGTACGGCAAGGTGCTGCGCGTGGCGCGGACGATCGCGGATCTCGACGGCGGCACGTCGGTGCGGGCGAGCCACGTGGCCGAGGCGATCCAGGCGCGGCTGCTCGATCGCGACGGCGTGGCGGCGGTCGGGCGGTAGGCGACCCAGAAAAACGATTTTTCTTAGCAACTGGTTTCGGCGGCGGTCGAAGTAACGGGCAAGAAAGGCGGATAGACCGATGATGACGGAGCTCTTGGAGAAGATGCGGACGGTGAAGACGGTCGTGGGTTCGATCGAGAAACAATTCGGCAAGGGGGCGATCATGTCGCTCGGGGACGAGGCGGAGACGGACGTGCGGGTCATCGGCACGGGCGCGATGGCCCTCGACGCAGCGCTCGGCATCGGCGGATATCCGCGCGGCCGGATCGTCGAGATTTACGGCCCCGAGAGCGGCGGCAAGACGACGCTCACCCTGCACGCGATGCGCGAGGCCCAGGCTGCGGGGGGCGTCGCGGCGTTCATCGACGCCGAGCACGCGTTCGACGTGAGTTATGCGCGCGCCGTCGGGGTCGACACCGAGCGCCTGCTCGTCTCGCAGCCGGATTGCGGGGAGCAGGCGCTCGAAATCGCGGAGACGCTCACGCGCAGCGGTGCGGTCGACATCGTCGTGGTCGACTCCGTGGCGGCGCTCGTGCCCAAGGCGGAGATCGAGGGCGACATGGGCGACGCGCACATGGGGCTGCAGGCGCGGCTCATGAGCCAGGCGCTCCGCAAGCTCACGGCGATCGCGCACCGGACGGACACGACGCTCGTGTTCATCAACCAGCTCCGGCAGAAGATCGGCGTCACGTTCGGCAACCCCGAGACGACGACGGGCGGCAATGCGCTGAAGTTTTACGCGAGCATACGGCTCGACGTGCGCCGCATCGGTCCGGTGAAGGTCGGCGACGAGGCGGTGGGCTCGCGGACGCGGGTGAAGGTGGTCAAGAACAAGCTCGCGCCGCCCTTCCGCGAGGCGGAGTTCGACATTCGCTGGGGGACGGGCGTCGACGCGGCCTCGGACCTCATCGATTACGGCTGCCAGATCGGCATCGTCGAGAAGAGCGGGGCGCACCTCTCCTTCGGCGGTGAGCACCTCGGGCAGGGGCGCGAGCGCGCGCGGGAGTCGCTGCTCGGGAACGAGCGGCTCCTCGCCGCCCTGCGCGCCGCGGTGATCGCGGGCTCGGAGGCCCGCGTGGGCGCGCGGGGGGCGGCGGAGAAGGCGGCCTGACCGGACAATCCAGGAAAAACCATTCGAACGAACGACGAAGGAACGGAGGACGACATGAGCGACGGCATGAACAGGGTGGTACTTCTCGGCAACCTCGGCGCGGATCCGGAGCTCCGGTATGCGGGCAGCGGGACGGCGGTGCTTCAATTCCGGATGGCGACGAACGAGTCGTTCCTCGACAGGAATCGCGAGCTCACGGAGCGGACCGAGTGGCACAGCGTGGTCGTCTTTGGCCCGCGCGCGGAGGGCCTCGCCCGTGTGCTCGCCAAGGGGTCGTGCGTGCTCGTGGAGGGGACGCTGCGGACGTCGAGTTACGAGAAGGACGGGCAGAAGCGGTACAAGACCGAGGTACACGCGCGTGACATCTGCCTCGCGGGCGGGCCCTCGCCGGCGCCCGCCCGCGAGCACGCCGGGGCGCTGCGGCGCGACGTGGACGACGACATCGCGCCGGTGGAGATGCCGCCCCCGCAGGGGGAGCCCGAGGACCCGCCGGAGCCTGCGCCGCCGGCCCGACCCCCGCGGAAACGGAACGGCGCGCTGCCGCGAAAAACGGAGATGGTCGAAGAGATGCCGTTCTGAAACGGGATGGGGGGCGACACGGCCCGGGGCGCGTGGAAAACGCGCCTCGGGCCCGCGGCTCGGCCCTTGTGGCAGCCCGTCCCCCGTGGCAAATGTCGAGCATACCATGGCACATCGACTTACCACGACGCCACTCCTTGCCCTTGTCTTCGCTGGTTTCGCTGCTGCCAGCGGTTGCGGTCGATCGTTCCCCGGCACCGGCGACAGCGGCTCGGACGGCGGCGGAGGGTTCGCCGGGCACGGCGGCGGCGGCCTTGGTGGTGTCGGTGGTGTTGGCGGCGTCGGTGGTGTGGGCGGCGTCGGCGGCGTCGGCGGTGTTGGCGGCGTCGGCGGCGTCGGCGGCGTCGGTGGTGTTGGCGGCGTCGGCGGCGTCGGCGGCGCCATGGGCGTCTGCGGCGACGGCATGCTCGACGTGGGCGAGCTGTGCGACGACGGCCCGCTGAACAGCGACACCGGCGCCTGCAAGCCCACGTGCGAGCCGGCGGTTTGCGGCGACGGGTTCGTGTATGCGGCTGCCGAGGCGTGCGACGACGCGAACGAGATCGACGGCGACGGCTGCAACCACGACTGCGTCGTCTCGGGCACGGTGCTCTTCACGCAGAGCCACAGCATTCCGAGCTCGACAGGCGAGGAGATCACGAGCGTCCGGCTGGACAACAAGGGCAACCTCATCGTCGGCGGGCTCGTCGGCTTCGCAGGCAATCCGGACCATTACGACGGGTTCGTGGGCAAGCTCGATCCGGCGGGCAACCCGATGTGGATTGCCCTGGTCAGCGGCGCGGCGGGCCGCGACGACGCGATTTACGGCGTGGCGGTCGAACCCTCGGGCAACATCGTCGCCGTGGGGTACGAGTCCCTCGCCGACGGGACGACAAACGCGATCGTTCGTCGATACGACACGAACGGCGGGCTTCTGTGGTCGCAGAGCTACGACGGCGGGGTCAACGGATACGATTACGCGTGGGGTGTCGCGACTCTGGGCGGGGGTCACGTCTACGTCGCCGGGGCCTTGATGGCGAACGCCAGCGGGAGTGATTTCGCGGTGCAGAAGTTGTCGATCCAAGACGGCTCGATCGTGGGGCAGTATCTCGTGGACGGGCCAGGCAAGGCCACCGATGCGGCGCAGGGAATCGCGCTCGACGGCAATTTCGTCTACGCCGTCGGTTATGTGACGAATGAGGCGGACTCGACGGACGTCTTGGTGACCAAGCTGGCGGCCGGCGGCGCCAGTCTGACCGAGTCGTGGACGCGCACCTTCAATGGCGCATTGAACGGCGACGATTACGCGTTCGCCGTCGCGGTCGCCCCGGATGGGAACCTCTTCGTCGGCGGCGCCGAGACCACGAACCTCGGCCTCGACGCCTGGCTGCGCAAGTACGATTCGAACGGGGAGGTGCTCTGGACCGAGACCCACACGAGCCAGGTCCCCGCGGGCCTGGATGCGATCTACGCCGTGGCCACCGACCCGAGCGGCAACGTGATCGTGACGGGCTACGAGATGACCCCCACGCTCTCGACGGACATCTGGACCCGCAAGTACGATCCCTCCGGCAAGGAGCTCTGGACCAACGTCTACGGCGGGGCAGGGGACGGAGCCGATTACGGCGAGGGGATCACCACGAACAGCGCCTCCGAGGTCTTCGTCGTGGGCACCGAGCTCACGACGAACCAGGGCTACAACGCCTGGATACGCAAGTACGCGCCCTGAGCAGAAGGACCCAAGCACCCACGATGAAAGCCGTTCTTTGCAAGGCCTTCGGGCCCCCCGCGTCGCTCGTCGTCGAGGATCTCCCGAGCCCCACGCCCGAAGCAGGCCAGGTGGTCGTCTCGGTCCACGCGGCCTCGGTCAATTTCCCAGACCTCCTCGTCATCCAGGACAAATACCAATTCAAGCCGAGCCTGCCCTTTTCGCCGGGCGGCGAGGTCTCCGGGATCGTCACGTCGGTCGGCGCCGGCGTGACGTCGCTCGCGGTCGGGGATCGGGTCGTCGCCTGGGCGCCGTACGGCTGCTTCGCCGAGGAGGTCGCGCTGGGCGAGGGGCAAGTGATCCAGGTGCCGGATGGGATCGACCACGTCACAGCCTCGACGCTGCTCGTGGCCTACGGGACCACGCACCACGCGCTCGTCGATCGGGCGGCGCTTCGGGCCGGCGAGACGCTCGTCGTGCTCGGCGCGGCGGGCGGCGTAGGCATCTCCGCCATCGAGATCGGCAAGGTGCTCGGCGCGCGGGTCATCGCCTGCGCGTCGAGCGACGACAAACTCGAGGTGTGCCGGGCACGCGGAGCCGACGAGGTCGTGAACTACAGCCGCGAGGACCTGAAAGCACGGCTCAAGGCGCTCGCGCCGAACGGCGTCGACGTCGTCTACGACCCCGTCGGCGGCGCGTTCGCCGAGCCAGCGCTACGCGCAATGGCCTGGCGCGGTCGTTACCTGGTCATCGGGTTCGCCGCAGGCGACATCCCGAAGATCCCGCTGAACCTCACGCTGCTGAAGGGGTGCTCGATCGTCGGGGTCTTCTGGGGTTCCTTCACGATGCGCGAGCCCGAGCGTTATCGCGAGGGCCTCGCCGAGCTCTTCGGGTGGGTACGAGAAGGCCGCATCCAGCCGCACGTCGAGCAAACCTATCCCCTCGAACAGGCAAGCTCCGCGCTCTCCGCGATGGCCGAGCGGCGCGTGAAGGGCAAGGTCGTGCTCGTCACGGCGCGCGAGGCCGCCGCCTCGGCACGTTAGGCGCGGAGCTGGGGCTTTGCCCCAGGCCCCAGGAGGGGGCTGTCCGCCCCAGGAATCGACCCCCAACAAATCCGCGACGTTACCCCCCGCTCGCACGCTTTCCGGAACGATTCAGGAGCGAGGCAGGCAGCGGGGGGAAGACTTCTCCGACGTTGCGTCCCATGAGCTGGGCCTCATCGAAGTAGACGTCGGTGGTCTCCTGCTTCTGGTGCCCGAGGATCCGGCGAAGCTCGATCGGCCCGTAGCGTCCCGACCGCGCAGCCCATGTCGCGCCCGTCGCCCGCAGCCCGTGCATGGTCAAGGGGATGTGCATCCTGGTTCGCTGGCGTAGGTCCGGGCGCGTCAGCCCCGCGCGATCGAGGTACATACGGAACGCGTCCGACACCTTGTAAACGTTGATCGGACAGATGAGCCCGCTCCCGCCCGCGTCGTCGATCATCACCCGCAAGAGTGGGATCACGTTTGGTTCGAGCGTGAACGATCTACCGCGCCCGTTCTTGGGCGCCTTCTCTCGCTTCCGCTTGCGATCGTACGAGCGAGAGATCGTGATCCGCTCGTGTGCAAGATCGATGTCCTCGCATCGCAGACGGGCGAACTCGCTCAGCCTGCACATGAGGTACACCGCGAGCGTGACGAGACGACGCGTTCGGATGGAGATCGCCTCGCATGCCACGAAGCGGAGAAATTCCTCGGGGTAGAAGCAAGCGCGCGTCTGCCTCTTCGGCGTGGGGGGGCCCTTCACGCCTAGCGCGGGATTGTCCGGCCGAACGTAAAGCTCGGGGTCTCCATCCTCGTCCGATGCCGCGGTGAGCATCGTGCGGAAGTAGGAGAAGTAGCGCGATGCAGTGTTCTCTGCGAGCCGATCAGCCGCTACTTCGTTGCGGAAGTAGGCGGCGACGCGTTTGACGTCATCGCGCGTGAGCGCCGCGAGCGGCTTCTCTCCGATCGTTCCGCCGTCCACCTTCACGCGGAGCGCATGCACCTTGAGGCCCGACGTGTAGGAGGATAGCGAACCGTTCCCGTGCTTATTGCGCCACGCGAGCCAGCGATCGGCGTAACTCTCGACCGTTTCGAGGAGCGATCCCGCCGCGCTGGCTGCGGTGGGGTTCGCCGCCGCTCCGCGGAGCAGAGCGTCACGGGGGACCAGCTCGATCGGCACCCAATCGGGCAAGCGCCCCTCCTCCGCCAGGCGAGCCAGCGCGAGGTCTGGACGGTCGGTGTAGAGCTTGGCCAGCTTGTCGAGATCGGCGTCGGTGGGGGGCCGACCGTTGATCCCCTTCGGGACAACGATCCCAGGCAGGCGCCGCTCCTTCACGCCCGGCACGGCCGACTGTGGAAGGGTGACGTAGACCAGGAAGTGATCGCCCGATCGCTTCCACGTGCCCTTGCGCGCTCGTCCCACGGATCACCCTCCGATCCAGGGTGCCCGGGGCGCGCAGAAGTTGGACGCAAAATAGACGGATGCTACCCTATTCATAGGTCAAACCTCGTGATTGCGGGGTTTGGCTCAGGGCTCCCGTGCATGTCTTCATCATGCATGGGGGCCCGCCTTGTCATACCCCCTACCCGAGAAACGCCCCCACGTCAAGGAAGAGGCCGGACGCCTCATCGGCGCGCCTTTCCTGTGCGTCGCGAGCGGCGCAGCGGAACGTGGTGACCGGCGGCCCGGATCGCCTCGTGCAATGCGAGCGCGTCTCCATACCCATCCGAGGCAGGCGCCTCGCGCGTCGAGCGATGCGGCGCGGTGGTCGCGCGAGATTCGATCCAGGCGTCAACCTCGTCTTTGCGAGCCAGCACCTTGCGGCCGACCTTGGTTGCCTTGAATGCCCCTTCCCGCGCGAGCCGTAGGAATGCCGTCCGGCCCATCGGCGCGGTTTTCGCGTCGTAGAAGCCCCCGCCATTCCCGCTGGGACTCGCCTCGATTGCCTCGCGCATGATGCTCCCGGCATAGCGGAGCAACGTGGCGAGCGCCGCGATCACCTCGGGGGGCAATTCGTGCGAGGCCATCCGTCCTACCTCGCGATTTCGTTGAGGCGCCGCACCACCTCGGAAAGCACTCGCTCCGTCGCGCGGAGCTGGGCCCGGATTTCGCTGATACTCTTCTTCTGTGTTCGGACCTCTGCCGCCAGGCTATCAAACCGCAGCTTTATGACGTGCTGGAGGGGGGCCACCTTCAGAAGCGGCGCGGCGCGCACGTGGGAGCCTCTGCGCCCAACGTTCACCACGAGAATTTCGAGCCCCGATTTACGCTCCTCCGAACGAATGCGCCGCATCACGCGGCGCCTCCATCCGACCCCCTGTGCGTCGATTCCCAAGACGAGCGCAGCCATGTCCATGGACATGATGCCGTCTGGCCCGACTCCCGGCAGGTCCTCTCCATGCTTGTCGTCGTCTCGGGCCGCCTCGCTATCGCCCGGGATCTGCGAGGGCTCGAAACCGAGCCGCGCTTCGAGCGTGGCGCTCCAATTGGATTGGAGGGGATGCGGAGCCATGGGCCCATCCTCGCGAACGGCGAGGCACGGGCGCAAGGTAAAACAAGGGCGGACGCGGCCCACGATGGACAGGAAATGTCCTATCCACGATGCGTCGCGTGAACGTTGCTGTTGCACACATAGGACACGAATTGTCCTATCGTGCCGATGTATTGGCAGAGTCTAGAAGTCATCTCATAAACCGCCCAGGAGCCTCCTGAGGAACAGGACGATACATCCGAGGTGGACGAAGCTGAGAAAGTTTCTGGCGTGGCGCTCGTGCCGTACCAAGATGCGACGGAAGCTTTGGAGCCAGGCGAAGAGGCGCTCTACCTTCCAGCGGCGTTTGTATCGGCGGAGAGGGCGGAGATCCTGGGTGAAGCGCTTGCGATTCGACCGATTGGGTGCGATCAGCTCGATCCCCCGCTCCTTCGCGAGCCGCGCGTCGAGCGCGTCGCTATCGTAGGCCTTGTCGCCGATGAGACACTTGGGGAGCTGAGCGAGGAAGCAGGTGTCGAGTGTTCGCTCGACGAGCGTGACTTCATGCGGCGAAGCACTTTCGATGCAGACGGCGAGAGGAAGACCAGAGCCGTCTGCAATGGCCATGATCTTGGTCCCCCTGCCACGCTTCGTTTTTCCGACGCAGGGCCCCCCTTTTTGGCGCTCACGAACGTGCCGTCGATGAACGCCTGTAGACAACCATCCCGATCCGCAGAAATCCTCGATCTCGACAGCGATCACGAGTTCGCGCTGGCCTGCGAGGTCATGAGTTCGCCGCCGCGCTGGGCGCTTGCCGTGTGGGTGGTGTGATCGATGGTCCGGCCGTGCGGACGCGGGAGCGCGTTTACTCGTCGCTGCGACGTTTCTCGCGCACGGCGAGGGAGCGGCGCAGAGAGGACTTTTGGCGCCAGGAGTCGGCGTCGATGTCGATGGTGTGGCAGTGCTGTGCGAAGCGGTCGACGAGGGCGCCGAGGCAGGAGGCGTCCTTGAAGACCGTGCCCCATTGCTTGTAGGCGAGGTTCGTCGTCAGGATGATCGACTTCTGCTCATGGCGGCGGCTGACGATGTGGAAAAGCAGGTCGGCTGCGCGGCTGTCGCATGGCACGTAGCCGAGTTCGTCCAAGATTAACATATCGGGCGACGTGTACCGGCGCAGCCTTCGCTCCGTCGCGGGTATCGATTCCTGGCGCATGAGGTCGGCCAGCGCTGCGGGGAGCGTGCGGAAGAGGACCGAGTAGCCACGCTCCAGGGCGCGCAGCCCGAGGTTTT
>NZ_SSMQ01000074.1 GCF_005144585.1 Polyangium fumosum
AAGTCTTCGGGAGGTCCCCCCGGCTCCGTCACCATCAGTCGCGGCCTGGAACGCCTAGCTCCCGCAGCAGAGATGCTGCGCGTCCTCAGGGAGAATGGGCTCGTAAGATGAGACCAGTGCTCAGGGCACGGCCTGGACCGAGGGGGAAGAACTGCGCGATGCGCAGTTCTTCCCACGAGCCGGTGGCAAGACCACGGACGTGCATGTCGAGCCGGCGACGTGCACGCTGCTGGTTGAACCCGCAGCGCTACGGCCTTGGTTGGCAGGGTCGCCTGTGGTCTTGCCACTGGCTGTTCGAGGAACTGCGCGGAGCGCAGTTCCTCGACCCCGGGTCCAGCGCCTCGCTGGTCCAGGTCCAGGGGCGGATAGCCCCGGTGGGGTCTGGGGCAAAGCCCCAGCTCCCGCTCCTGCCTTAGCGTGCCTTCGGCGCGTCGCAGCTCGTGGGGGCCTTCGGGCCAAACGCGAACGAGAAGCCATCCACGTTTTCGCCCCGCGGGAGCCACCGCACCTTCGTGAGCTTGCCGCTGCGGTCGACCTCGATCTCGACGGGACGATCGACCGTCCCGTCCCCGAGATCCGCTGCCGTGATGCGATCTCCCTCTGCGAGTCCTGCCTTTGCCGCTGCTGATTTTGGCGACAGACCACGCACCTTCTTTTCGGTCGCGGATGCTGCATCGAAGCCGAGCTCGTACCGCGGCACCTTTTTCTTCACCTTCACGAAGCAGGGGCCGAACGCGCCGTCCGGCACCTCGGCGGCGCCTCCTTTGCCGATGACTGCTGCAAAACGGGCCTCCCCCTCGGGCCCGAGCTCCTTGCCGAGCGCCTCGCGCAGCGCAGCTTCGGGCACGCGGCGCGGCAGAGCTGCTTGGGCCTCGCCTTCGCCTGCTTTCGGCGCGACTTCGCGCGCCACGTCCGCGAGCGAGCGCTTCCCGCCGCTCTTTGCCCGAATGCGCGCGTCGAGCTCGGCTGCGAACCACATGCCGCGATCCTCCGCGCGCACCTCCGCCGACGAAAAATACCGCGTCGCCCGCGCGTCCACCTCGGCGAGCACGTCGCGCGCTGGGACGAGTTCCGCCCGGCGCAACGCGTCGACCGCGAAATACGAGACGAACCCCTCGTCGAACCAGCCGGCCACCGAATACCCGAGGCTTGCCCGCGCCATCGCCTTCGCCAGCACGCGTTTTTCTGGCCAACCAAACGTGAGCCCCTCGTCGCCGACCGCGATTGCGCTCCGCCCTGCGACCGAAGCGTCGAAGCGGCGCCCGGCGCTCCCGCTCGATCGTAGGAAAAGCTCGAAATGGCCGGGCGGCGTGTCGGCGAGGGGTCGCACCGAGGCCCAGGCCCGGCTTGCCCAGGCGCCTGCGTCGAGCACGTCGAACACGCCGCGCCCGAGTGAGGTCACCGCGAACGAGGCGCCCTCGCCTTCGCGCGTCGCTGGCCTTTCGATCGTCACGCGATGCAGGGGCCCCGCGGCCCACGTCGCGCCTGCGAGCGCTGTCGGCGAGCCGCTGACTTCGACGTCGCCCGCGCCGAGCGATGACGCGCCGCTCACGCCGTCTCCGAGCCCCGCCATGTCCCAGCGCACGCGCATGACGTGCGGCTCGGTCGTCTCCGGCACGAGCAAGAATGCGCGCCCGACTCCGAGGAAACCACCCGCGGATGCGGAGAGCGGCGCGGCGCCGCCGGCCGCGAGCTTTCGTGTGTAGCTCACGGTCACGGGGCCACGCGCGCGACGCTCGGCGCGCCAGGCGGCGGGCGCGACGGCTCCGTCGTTGCTTTCGCCTTCGTCTCGCACGAGCCCGAGGGAGCCTTCGGCGTCACGCGCGGCGAGCTCGTCGATGTCCTCGACACGCGCGTCGTCGAGCCGGAACACGAGCGGCCGCGCCTCGCCGAAATCCACGGGCGGTACGGAGAAGCGCATCGACACGTCGATCGCGACGACCTCGTTCCCTCCGTCGCGCGTCGGCGCGAGCCGCACTTCGAGTGTGCGCGGCGCGTTCTCGGCCTTCGGCGGCGTCGTGGCCGCCGGAGCTGTGCTCTTCGCGGGCGGCGGACAGGGGCTTTCTGCGATGAGCGGCTCGGACGCGCAAGCGGCGAGGCACGAGGCCAGGGCGAGCGCGACGAGCATTTGTGCCGAGGAGGAGGGGCGGGGGAGACGCACGGTGCGCGCGAGGATACTGCCTCGGCGCGCGCGCTTGCACGCGGATTCAGAAGCCGAGCGGGTCGTTCGTCGAGAGGAAGTAGGTGTGCTTCGCGGTGGTCTTCGCCCCGTCGAAGGGGCGGAACGCGAGGCTCCGGTAGGCCTTGGCGACGCAGCGCTCGAAGTCCGCGCTCCACCAGGGTTTCAGGCCGACCGACATGGGGCTCAAGCTCACCCGACCGACCTTGCCCTCGGGCTCGACCTCGAAGACGACCGAGAGAAACCCCTTCGCGTCGGGCTGTTTCTTTCGCTCCTCGACGTGACAGGCCCGCACCTCGGGGCGCATGCGGTCGTTCGACTGCGTGATCGCGCTCTCCTCGCTTTCGCCGTCCGTCGCCTTGCCCTCGACGCTCGGGGTCGGGGGGTGGGCGGCGGGGTCGTCCGCGAGGGCCAGCGCGGGGGGCGGGGGAGGGCACTCGGGGCAGTTGACGTACGAGGGCGACCGTCCGAACGCGCCGAGGAAGATCAGGCCGCCGAGGCCCGCGACGGCGACGTGGGTGAACACGAGGAGCGTGATCCAGACGCCGCGGGATTGCGGGGGCTTGCCGGCGGCGGTTTGTCGCAGCCGCGTGTTCTCGGTGATTTGCTCGGCGAGCTCCGCCTCCCGCACCCGGAGCGACGCCGCGCGCTCGGCGAGCTTCGCTTCGAGCGTCTCGATGCGCATCTGCGCGGCGTCGAGGTTGTCCCGGTACTCCATGGCGTTAACGCCCGTGCGCTGATGGCCCGCGCGTCGCGCCCGCGGCAGCGCGCGGCGGCGGGGCCACGCGCCGCTTCGGGACGGGCGGCGCCTTCGGAGGCGCCTGCGGCTTGGGCACCGGAATCCGGTACGTCCGGCCCATCTTGATGTCGATGGTCTTGAGCCCGTTCGCGCCCTGGATCGCCTCGACGGTCGTCCCGTACCGGCGGGCCAGGATCTGCAGCGTGTCGCCGCTCCGGGCCTTGTGCATCACGACGGCGTCGGCCACGTGCGGCGGCGCGACCTTTTCCCGCTTGAGGAACGCCCCCGCGCGGCGCCCGAGCTCCTGCGCGACGGGGCTCACGTAGCGCACGTGCAGGTGGTTGCCGTGCCCGCGCGCGTGCCGCACGACGGGCCGGGGGTGTTTTCCGCGGACCTGGAAGACCTGATCCAGCCAGGCCTCGTCCTCGCCCTTGCGGAGGGCGTGCGCCACGAGCAGGCGCTGCACGGCCGTGTCGATGAGCACGAGCTCCACGTCGGACTCGCTCACGATCGTCTTCACGAAGGCAAACGTGCGTTCGAGGTCGAGGTTCGACTCGGTCGCCCGGACGAACGTGGTCTTCGGCGGGTTGTGGTAGTAGCCGAGGTCCACGTCGCGGCCCGACTGGTGGCTCCTGTGGGGCGAGAGGTGGCCGCCCTTCTTGCTGCTGATGTGCCCGATGGCGAGGGGCGGGGCGCCCGGGTGCTCGGCCGCGACCTTCTCGATGCTGCGCGCGATCGCGTCCACGGTCTCCTGCGTGCCCCAGGCGCACGAGGGATCCTGCACGATCCACTTCTCGCTCTTCGGCATCTGCACGCCGTTCACGAGCGCGCCCGCGTTCGTCGCGCCGAGCGAGAGCGGACCCACGGAGGCGGGATCGCTGCGGTAACGCGCTTCGAGCTGGGTCACGCTGAGCGCCAGCAAGGGCGACGGCGGCTTGGGCGGCGGCGGGGCCGCGACGGGGGCTTCGGCGTCGGAGCCTTCCGCTTCGGCGGCTTCGGCTTCGTCGTCGTCGGGCCCTTCCTCGTCGTCGTCGTCGGGGTCCGCGGCGGGCTCGTTCGTCGCGACGGGCGTGGCGATCGGCGCGGGCTTGCGTGCCGTGGCTTGCACGGGCTGCACCAGCATCGGCGCGCGCCCGCTCGTCTTCGGCCCTGCTTCCGCGGGCGCGGTGGCCGCGCAGCCGGGGAAGACGAGGAAAACGAGCCCGAAGAACCACCGCCGCATCGAGACGACTCTACCCGAGGCTGGCTGGACCTGGCCACTCTCTTGGGTCGCGTAGGTCTTTGCGCTTCTTCACACCGAGCGGGGCGCGCCCTTCACACGCGCGAGGGATGTTCCTCTGCGTGAACGACGCGGCGCGCGAAAAGCCGCGGAAGAGAGGGAACATGCTCGGATTTCTGATCGGAACCGCTTGCCTCATCGGCCTCGTCAAGGTGCTGCGCCACGGCGGGTGCCACCGCGGCTACGGCTACCGCAGCTTCGGGTACGGCGGCGCTTGTGGCTCGTACGGCGGCGGCGGGTGGGGCGGGCGCGGCTACGGCCCTGGAGGCTGGGAGGGCGGCGGGTACGACCGCGAGCACGGCGGGCCCTTCCGGACGCACGGGCGGGCGGGCTTCCGGCCCGGCGGGTACGGCATGACGCACTTCGTCCTGCGGCGGCTGTTCGAGGCGCTCGACACGACGCCGGGCCAGGAGAAGGCCATCGCGGCGGCGTTCGAGGAGATGCGCGAGGTGATGACCAAGCACCGCGGCGAGCTGCGCAAGAGCCGCGAGGACCTGGCGAAGGCGATGCGCAGCCCGAGCTTCGACGAGACCGTGATGGGCGAGCTCTTCGCGCGGCACGACGCGGCGCTCGAGGCGATGCGCAAGGCGACGGTGGGCTCGATGGCGAGGGTGCACGAGGTGCTCGACGAGCGGCAGCGGGCGCGCCTCGCGGACTTGATCGAGCAATCCCCGGGGTTCTGGGGCGGTTTCGGCGGGCGAGGCGTGGAGATTTGAGGCGCGGTGCGCGTTGAATCGAGAGGTGAGACCATGAAGCGGAGACTTGCGATCGTGCTTTTGACCCTGGGGACCATCGGCGGGTATGCCGCCGGCTTCGCGAGCCTGCGTTGTCATAGCTGGCAGCGAAGGCAGCACTTCGAGAACCACGTCGCGAAGGTGTGCGTGGACGCCGCGCGGAGGGCCGAGCCGCCCGCGCCGCCGCCCCCGCCCGCGCCGCCGCGTTAACGTGATTCCGGCTGGGTCTCGGTCGGGGCAGGCCGCGCCTGCTCCGGCCCGGGCCAGAGCTCGGGCGGGTAACTCAGCTCCACGAGCAGCTTCTCGAAATCCGCGATGGGCATCGTGCAGCGGCCGTAGCGGTCGACGATGTGCGTCCGGATCCCCTCGAACCAGGTTTGTTGGGGGTCCATCGGATCGTCGTACAACACGGTTCCGTTCGGACGATCGAGCTTCAGCACCCGGATCTTGTGCGCCGCGTGATCGGCGCTGCCCGCGGCCCTCCGCACGGGGCTGCGCACCTTCGGCAGCTCCAGCGTGGCGAAGACCGCCTCGCCCGCGGCGGTCACACGCTCGATGATCGAGAGCGCGTCGCGGTGCAGATCGGCGACGCCGCTCGTGTCCAGGCCGAGCCGCTTGAACAGCGCCGCGAATTGCGCGTGTCCATCGGAGAGCGTCTCCCAGCGGTGCCCCGTGATCCCGACGAGCAGCCGATCGAAGGCGCCGAGGCTCAGCCCCGTCCCGGTGTTCTTCACGCCCTCGAACTGCCCATCCTCCGTGTTGTGGTAGTCGAGCTCGGGGTAGGCAAACTCCATGCAGGCGACCTGGAACAACCGGCTCACCGGGCTCCTGCGGAATTCGTGTTCGTCCGGTTCGAGGACGTCCTCGTCGCGCACGAGCTCCCCGCCGCTCCGGACCGCCACCTGGCCCGTGGGGCTCACGAGCCCCGCGATGATTCGCGCGTACTCCGCCGGATCTCGCTCGGCCACGTAGATCTCCACGCACGTCGCGGCGCACGTGCCCTTGAGGCCCTGCGTGATGCGGCCCGGATGAACGATGTTGCGGATGAGCTCGCCGAGCAGGATGGTTCGTCCCGGCGCGTCCTCGAACGACGCCACCATCGGCGCGTCGGCCACGGCCCAAAGGCTCTCGTGCAGCGGTTTTCCGAGCGCGTCCTTGCGCGTGAGCAGGCCGCGGCTCCCGAGCTCGCGGAGCGCTTCGACGCTCCGTTTGCGCCAGATGCCCACGATTTCCCGGTCCCTGAGGGGATAGGTGGGATGGACCGGGAGATCGAGCTGCTCCTCGAGCCGATCGACGATCTCTTGAAGGTCCTCGTGATCCGTCATGGTTTTTCTCCGGAATTCCCCGCCCCGGGTCATTCGCCCCCGACGTTGGGCCCGATCCTGACGTGTTTCCCAGCGCCGAGCAAGGATTCGCGGCTTGCCCCGGGCCTCGATCCTGCTAGGGCGCGCCGCCGCCACGTGGAGCCGATTTCGAGTAGCATCCGCGCCGTGCCCCGTGCCCGCGCATCACTTTGCGTCTCCGCCACGAGCGTCGTGTTCCTGGCGCTCGCGCCGGCCCTCGTGGAGGCCCATACGATTCCGGGCGGGCTCACGTTGCACCAGATGGCGAGCGCGGCCGACGTCATCGCGGCCGCGCGCATCGAGCATGTCGGCGCCGAGCCCCACGGCGCCGGCCCCTTGCCGCCCGTCGAGGTCCGGATCCTCGAATGGTTGCGAGAGGGCGACACGAAGGTGGAAAATATTCGTTTCGTGCCGCACCGCCATGCCGATGAGAGGTATGTCGTCGGCGAGGAGATCCTCCTCTTCCTCGAACGCAGGCGACCCGATGCAAAGGACGCCGCGGCCGTGCCTTATCAATCCGTCGAGGCCATCGCCGATCGGATCGTGCTCGTGCCCGCGACCCGCGCGACGTGGATCGACGCCACGCGCGCGTATGCCGCGCTCGGCAAGGGCGCGCGGGCGAGCGACGATCCCGCTGCGCTCGGGCGCGTCACCGTCTCCATGCTCGGCTCCGCGGAGCCTCGGATCGTGACCTTCGCGCTCCGGGATCTCACGCTCGCCGGCGCGGCGCCCTTGATCGGCGAGGCCGACGTCCCTGCGCTCACCGCGCTCCTCGACGACGGCGCGCGGCCCGCCACCTTGCGTGTCGGCCTGCTCATGGAGCTCGAACGCCGCAAGCTCGTGCCCGTGGGGCCGAGCTGGATTCCGCTCCTCCGCGCGGCGCCTCCGAACGATCGTGTGCAGGTCATCCGCGCGGCCGCGGCGCGCGCCTTCGTCCCGGCCGTGACGGCGGAGCTCGCCTCCATTCTGGAGAAAGGCGAGCGCGACGCGGCCATCGCGGCGGCGCGGGCGCTTGGCGCCGAGGGGAATGAGGCCGCTGTCGAGCCGCTCGGGCGCGCCGTGGATCGGGAGCCGGAGGAGCTGCGCTTCGCCGCGCTCGGCAGCCTGCGCCGCGTAGGCTCGCCGGCCGCGCGGGAGATCCTCGCCCGCGTGGCGAAATCGCACGCCGATCCCGAGACCCGGCGCGTGGCCACGACCGAGCAGAACCTCCTCGACGCCCGCGCCGCTGCGCCTCCGCCCGCGCCCGCGCCCGCCGGGACGAGCGCGCCTTCGCCGTCGTCGGGCACGGGGCTCGGCTGGAAGGGCATCACAGCGGGGATCGTCGCCGTGATGCTCGCATGCCTTGTGGTTTTTCTTCGCAAAGGGAAAGGAAAGTCGGAATGAGTTTGCAAGGACGAACCGCGCTCCTCGCGGGCGCGACGGGCCTCGTTGGCCGGAGCTGCCTCGAGCGCTTGCTCGAACACCCGGCGTATGCGCGTGTCATCGTGCTCGTGCGCAGGCCGACCGGAATCAACCACGACAAACTGCAGGAGATCCGCGCTGATTTCGACGCGCTTGAAGGCGTCTCGTCGTTGCCCGCCGTGGATGACGTATTCATCACGCTTGGTACGACCATCAAGGCGGCAGGATCACGACCGGCATTTGCCAAGGTCGATCACGATTATGTGGTCTCTGTCGCGAAGCTCGGAAAACGTGCGGGAGCCCGCCGGCTTTCGCTCGTGTCCAGCATCGGAGCGGATCGCACCTCGATGAATTTTTATCTGCGTGTCAAAGGCGAGGCTGAGCGCGACATCAGCGATCTCGGATACGAATGCGTCGATATCCTGCGCCCGAGCATGCTCCTGGGCGATCGCACCGAGCACAGGGCGGGGGAGGCGTTCGCTACCCCCATCCTGCGCGGCGTGAGCGGGGCCATGATCGGTCCTTTGCGTGTGTATCGCCCGATTGAGGCGCGCGACGTCGCGGCGGCGATGGTGGCAGGCTTGGTGTCCGATGCCACGGCAGGCGTGCGTATCCGCACGTTCGACGACATTCGCCAACTCGCGTCGTAGCAGCAAAAAACAGCCTGGTTGTCCGGGCCAACCATGGGCGCTCGAACGGGTTTTTCCCGGTCGTTGGACCGCACACGATCGACAAGCACGAATTCCACAGGGGCATAAGGGTGTGCCCTACGCCGGAACCGGTGAGCGCCGGATTTCGCCAAAGGGGGCCCTCGGTAGGATGCAATCTGTTGCGGGCGGCGCGTCGTCGTCCCAGGGGATGCCATGCCGAAACGTACGCTGGATGGATCGACCCGCGCCTCGCGCGCAGCGACCGCTCGTGAAAAAAGGGTCCCCGGCTCCAAGCCCATCGGGGCCAAGTCCAAGAACGCCTCGGCCGACGTGAAAAAGAAGACGCGCGGCGCGACCGTCGCCGAGCGACCGGCGGCGCGCGAGGCCGCGGCGGTCGGAGGGGTCCTCGATCGCAAGCTGATGCTCGAAGCGCTGACGGCGCTCAAGAAGGGCAATTTTTCGGTGCGCCTGCCCATCGATTGGGAGGGCCTCGATGGGAAGATCGCCGATACCTTCAACGACGTCGTCGAGCTGAACAGCCGGGTGACGAGCGAGCTCGAGCGCGTGAGCCGCGTCGTCGGCAAGGAGGGCCGCATCGGCGATCGCGCGGCGGTCGCGGGGCTCTCCGGCGCGTGGGCGCAGAAGGTCGGCAGCGTCAATGCGCTGATCAGCGATCTCGTGCACCCGACGAGCGAGATGGCGCGCGTCATCGGCGCCGTGGCCAAGGGCGATCTCTCGCAGGCCATGGCGCTCGAAGTCGACGGCCGCCCGCTCGAAGGCGAGTTTCTGCGCACCGCGAAGACGGTGAACACGATGGTCGATCAGCTCGGCTCGTTCGCGTCCGAAGTGACGCGCGTGGCGCGCGAAGTCGGCACGGAAGGCAAGCTCGGCGGTCAGGCCGAGGTGCAAGGCGTCGCCGGCACCTGGAAGGACCTGACCGATTCCGTCAATTTCATGGCCGGCAATCTGACGGCGCAGGTCCGCAACATCGCAGCCGTGACGACGGCCGTCGCGAACGGCGACCTTTCGAAGAAGATCACCGTCGACGTGCGCGGCGAGATCCTGGAGCTGAAGAACACCATCAACACGATGGTGGATCAGCTCCGCTCGTTCGCGTCCGAAGTGACGCGCGTGGCGCGCGAAGTCGGTACGGAAGGCAAGCTCGGCGGTCAGGCGGACGTGAAGGGCGTCGCGGGCACGTGGAAGGATTTGACGGACTCCGTCAATTCGATGGCCGGTAACCTGACGAGCCAGGTGCGTAACATCGCGGCGGTGACGACGGCCGTCGCGAATGGGGATCTCTCGAAGAAGATCACCGTCGACGTGCGCGGCGAGATCCTGGAGCTGAAGAACACCATCAACACGATGGTGGATCAGTTGAACTCGTTTGCGTCGGAAGTGACGCGCGTGGCGCGCGAGGTCGGCACGGAAGGCAAGCTCGGCGGCCAGGCCGAGGTGAAGGGCGTCGCGGGCACGTGGAAGGATTTGACGGACTCCGTCAATTCGATGGCCGGTAACCTGACGAGCCAGGTGCGTAACATCGCGGCGGTGACGACGGCGGTCGCGAATGGGGATCTCTCGAAGAAGATCACCGTCGACGTGAAGGGCGAGATCCTGGAGCTGAAGAACACCATCAATACGATGGTCGATCAGCTCAACTCGTTTGCGTCGGAAGTGACGCGCGTGGCGCGCGAGGTCGGCACGGAGGGCAAGCTCGGCGGCCAGGCCGAGGTGAAGGGCGTCGCCGGCACGTGGAAGGATCTGACGGACAACGTCAATTCGATGGCCGGCAATCTGACGGTCCAGCTCCGCGACGTGTCGAAGGTCGCGACGGCCATTGCGAATGGTGATTTGACCCAGAAGATCACCGTCGATGCGCGCGGCGAGATCCTCCAGATCAAGAACGTCATCAACACGATGGTGGATCAGTTGAGCTCGTTCGCCGCCGAAGTGACGCGCGTGGCGCGCGAGGTCGGCACGGAAGGCAAGCTCGGCGGTCAGGCGGACGTGAAGGGCGTCGCGGGGACGTGGAAGGACCTGACGGACTCCGTGAACTCGATGGCCGGCAATCTGACGGTCCAGCTCCGCGACGTTTCGAAGGTCGCGACGGCCATTGCGAATGGTGATTTGACCCAGAAGATCACCGTCGATGCGCGTGGCGAGATCCTCCAGATCAAGAACGTCACGAATACGATGGTGGATCAGTTGAGCTCGTTCGCGGCCGAAGTGACGCGCGTGGCGCGCGAGGTCGGCACGGAGGGCAAGCTCGGCGGTCAGGCGGACGTGAAGGGCGTCGCGGGGACGTGGAAAGACCTGACGGACTCCGTGAACTCGATGGCCGGCAACCTGACGGCGCAGGTCCGCAACATCGCGGCGGTGACGACGGCGGTCGCGAACGGCGACCTGTCGAAGAAGATCACGGTCGACGTGAAGGGCGAGATCCTGGAGCTGAAGAACACCATCAACACGATGGTCGATCAGCTCAATTCGTTTGCGTCGGAAGTGACGCGCGTGGCGCGCGAGGTCGGCACGGAGGGCAAGCTCGGCGGTCAGGCGGACGTGAAGGGCGTCGCGGGGACGTGGAAGGACCTGACGGACTCCGTGAACTCGATGGCCGGCAACCTGACGGCGCAGGTCCGGAACATCGCGGCGGTGACGACGGCGGTCGCGAACGGGGATCTCTCGAAGAAGATCACGGTCGACGTGAAGGGCGAGATCCTGGAGCTGAAGAACACCATCAACACGATGGTCGATCAGCTCTCGGGGTTCGCCTCCGAAGTGACGCGCGTGGCGCGGGAGGTCGGCACGGAGGGCAAGCTCGGCGGTCAGGCCGAGGTGAAGGGCGTCGCGGGGACGTGGAAGGACCTGACGGATTCCGTGAACTCGATGGCCGGCAACCTGACAGCGCAGGTCCGGAACATCGCGGCGGTGACGACGGCGGTCGCGAACGGTGATCTTTCGAAGAAGATCACCGTTGATGTGCGCGGCGAGATCCTGGAGCTGAAGAACACCATCAACACGATGGTCGATCAGCTCCGATCGTTTGCGTCGGAAGTGACGCGCGTGGCGCGCGAGGTCGGCACGGAAGGCAAGCTCGGCGGTCAGGCGGACGTGAAGGGCGTCGCGGGGACGTGGAAGGACCTGACGGACTCCGTGAACTCGATGGCCGGCAACCTGACGGCGCAGGTCCGGAACATCGCGGCGGTGACGACGGCGGTCGCGAATGGGGATCTCTCGAAGAAGATCACGGTCGACGTGAAGGGCGAGATCCTGGAGCTGAAGAACACCATCAACACGATGGTGGATCAGTTGAACTCGTTCGCGTCGGAAGTGACGCGCGTGGCGCGCGAGGTCGGCACGGAGGGCAAGCTCGGCGGTCAGGCCGAGGTGAAGGGCGTCGCGGGCACGTGGAAGGACCTCACCGACAACGTCAACTCGATGGCCGGCAACCTGACGAACCAGGTCCGCGGCATCGCGAAGGTCGTGACCGCGGTCGCGAACGGGGACCTCAAGCGCAAGCTCTCCGTCGACGCGAAGGGCGAGATCGCCGAGCTCGCGGACACCATCAACGGCATGATCGACACGCTCGCGACGTTCGCCGATCAGGTGACGACCGTCGCCCGCGAGGTCGGCGTCGAGGGCAAGCTCGGCGGCCAGGCGAGCGTTCCGGGCGCCGCGGGGACGTGGCGGGATCTGACGGTCAACGTCAACCAGCTCGCGGCGAACCTGACGACGCAGGTCCGCGCGATCGCCGAGGTCGCGACGGCCGTCACGAAGGGTGACCTCACGCGGAGCATCAAGGTCGAAGCCCAGGGCGAGCTCGCGGCGCTCAAGGACACGATCAACGAGATGATCCGGAACCTGCGCGACACCACGCTGAAGAACAGCGAGCAGGACTGGCTGAAGACGAACCTCGCCAAGTTCTCGCGCATGCTCCAGGGCCAGAAGGACCTGCTCACGGTCGGGCGTCTGATCCTCTCGGAGCTCGCGCCCGTCGTCTCCGCGCAGCAAGGCGTCTTCTACACGATGGACGTCTCGAAGGAGGAGCCGATCCTGAAGCTCCTCGCGAGCTACGCGTACAAGCAACGCAAGCACTCGGACAACCAGTTCCGCCTCGGCGAGGGGCTCGTGGGCCAGTGCGCGCTCGAGAAGGAGCGCATCCTGCTCGTCAACGCACCGCCCGACTACATCACGATCACGAGCGGCCTCGGCGAGGCGGCGCCCGTGAACATCGTGGTCCTGCCCGTGCTCTTCGAGGGCCAGGTCAAGGCCATCCTGGAGCTCGCCTCGTTCGAGCGGTACAGCCCGACGCACCTCGCGTTCCTCGATCAGCTCACGGAGTCGATCGGCATCGTGCTCAACACGATCGAGGCGAACATGCGCACCGAGGATCTGCTGAAGCAGTCGCAGTCCCTCGCCCGCGAGCTGCAGAGCCAGCAGGAGGAGCTGCGTCAGACGAACGCGGAGCTCGGCGAGAAGGCGCGCCTGCTCGCCCAGCAGAACGTGGAGGTCGAGCGCAAGAACCGCGAGGTCGAGCAGGCCCGTCAGGCCCTCGAAGAGAAGGCCAAGCAGCTCGCGCTGACCTCGAAGTACAAGTCCGAGTTCCTCGCGAACATGTCGCACGAGCTAAGGACGCCGCTGAACAGCCTCCTGATCTTGTCCGAGCAGCTCTCGAAGAACACGGAAGGCAACCTCTTCGCCAAACAGGTCGATTTCGCCAAGACGATCCACTCGTCCGGCAACGAGCTGCTCGGCCTCATCAACGACATCCTCGATCTGTCGAAGATCGAGTCGGGCACGGTCGTCGTCGATGTCGGGGAGGTCTGGTTCCGCGACCTCGCCGACTACGTGGAGCGCACGTTCCGGCACGTCGCGGACGCGAAGAAGCTCGAGTTCGAGCTCGACTTCGCGTCCATGCTGCCGCGCTCGATCCACACCGACGCCAAGCGCTTGCAGCAGGTCTTGAAGAACCTGCTCTCGAACGCCTTCAAGTTCACCGAGCGCGGCAAGGTGCGCCTCGAGGTCCGCACCGTTTCGGACGGCTACAGCCCCGAGAACGAGCACATCGGCCGCGCGGGCTGGGCGATCGCGTTCAGCGTGCACGACACCGGCATCGGCATCTCGACCGACAAGCAGCAGATCATCTTCGAGGCCTTCCAGCAGGCGGACGGCTCGACGAGCCGCAAGTACGGCGGCACGGGCCTCGGCCTCGCCATCAGCCGCGGCATCGCGAACCTGCTCGGCGGCGAGCTGCGTCTGTCGAGCCAGCCGGGGCGCGGCAGCACCTTCACGCTCTACGTGCCGCACGTGTACGCGACGCCGCAGCGCGTGTCCCGCGGGCGCGTGGTCACGATGCAGGAGGCCACGAGCGCGCTCGCGGCCTACGAGGTGCCCGAGCCCCTGATCATCGACACGCCGCCGCTCTTGCCGGTGTCGATCGAGGACGATCGCACGGCCCTCCGGCCGGGCGAACGCTCGCTGCTCGTCGTCGAGAACGATCTCGCGTTCGCGCGGCTCATCGTGGAGGTCGCGCGCGAGCACGGGCTCAAGGCCGTGGTCGCGCACCGCGGGGCTGACGCGCTCTCCATGGCGCGTGAGCTCAAGCCCGCCGCGGTCTCGCTCGATCTGCACCTGCCCGACATCGACGGCCTGCGGGTCCTCGATCGGCTGAAGCACGACCTCGGCATGCGGCACGTGCCGGTGCAGGTGATCACGACGGACGTCGACGAGCGCGAGCGCGCGCTGCGGATGGGCGCGCGGGACGTGCTCTCGAAGCCCGTGCGCACGCGGGACGCGCTCACCCACGCGATCGAACGGATCATCGAGTTCCTCGACGCGCCGCGGCGCTCGCTCCTCGTCGTCGAGCCCGAGGGCCCGGAGCGCGCGGCCAAGTTGAACCTGCTCCAGCACGACCTGGTCGACGTCCGCGTCGCGAGCACGGTCGACGAGGCGATGGACCTGCTCGCCGTGGAGCGCCCGGACGCCGTCGTGACGGCCGTGGATCTGCCCGACGGGCATGGGCTCGATCTCGTGCGCCGCGCCTCGGGGATCACGATGCTCTCGAACGTGCCCTTCATCGTGCACGCGGCCGGAAGCACGTCCTTGGCCGACGAGGAGCGCATCGAGCGGCTCGGCCACAGCGGGGTCCTCAAGCACAGCCGATCGGACGAACGCTTGATCGACGAGGTCGCGCTCTTCCTGCACCTGCCGATCGACAAGCTCACGCCGCCGCAACAGCAGGCGCTCGAGCGGCTTCACAGCTCGCAGCAGGTGCTTGCCGGCAAGCGCGTGCTCATCGTGGACGATGACATCCGCAACATCTTCGCGATGACGACCATCCTCGAAGAGCAGGGGATGATCACGCAGGCGGCGGAGACGGGGCGGGACGCGATCAAGGTGCTGGAAGAGAGCTCCGAGGTCGATGTCGTCCTCATGGACATCATGATGCCCGAGATGGACGGATACGACACGATCCGGACGATCCGCGGGCGCGAGGAGTGGCGTGCACTTCCGATTGTCGCCGTGACCGCGAAGGCCATGAAGGGCGATCGCGAGAAGTGCTTCGAGGCGGGAGCGACCGACTACATCGCGAAGCCCGTCGATCCCGAGCAGCTCTTCGCGCGGCTGCGTTTCTGGCTGCACCGATGAGCCGCGTCCATCACGCGGAGGAGAGAGCGGCATGAAGCACGCTCGCGACAAGGTCGGGATTCTCGTCGTGGACGATCGCAGGGACAGGCTCCTCGCGGTCGAGACCATGCTCGCCGAGCTCGGGGAGCGGGTCGTCCTCGCGCAGAGCGGGCGGGATGCGCTTCGGTTTCTGTTGCAGGAGGACTTCGCGGTCATCCTGCTCGACGTCGACATGCCGATCATGGACGGCTTCGAGACGGCGCGGCTCATCCGACAACGCAAGCGCTCCCGGCAGACGCCGATCATCTTCCTCACGGCGTTCGGCGACGCGATCCAGGCCGAGCAAGGCTACGCGCTCGGCGCCGTCGACTACATGCTCGTGCCGGTCGATTCGGACATCCTGCGCGCGAAGGTCTCGGTGTTCGTCGAGCTCTACCGCAAGACGGAGGAGGCGAACCTCGCGACGCAGGCGATCGCGAAAAAGGCCGGTCAGCTCGCGGCGCTCGCGCGCGCGTCGCTCTCGATCAACGGGGCGCGATCCCTCGAAGCGATGCTCGACGCCATCGCCTCGGGCGCGCGCGCCGCGCTCGGGGCGAGGTCGTCGTTCGTCGCGCTCGTCAGCGGATCGAAGCTCGGGACGGCCGCGTCCTCGGCGGGCGCAGTCGCCGCGCCGCGGACCGTCCCTGTGGATCCCGCGAACGACTGGATCTTCACGCGTGTTGCCACCGCGGGGAGCGTGGTCACGCTCTCCGCATCGGAGCGCGCGCAGCGGGATCCCGAGCGCGCGGACGAACCCGGCCCGCTCATGGCGGTGCCGCTCGTCGGATCGGACGGCACGCGCGTCGGGTGGATCGAGGTCACGAACGGCGAGGCCGACGGCTTCCGCGAGGACGACGAGTCGTTGCTCTTGCTCTCCGCGCAGCTCGCCTCGGTCGCGCTGCAGAACCTCCTCCACGCCGAGGAGCGCGAGGTGAGCCGCCTCAAGGACGAGTTCCTCGCGACGCTCTCGCACGAGCTGCGCACGCCGCTCACGGCGATCATCGGCTGGACGCGGATCCTGCGCGAGACCCAGCCCGACGCGGCCAAGCTCGCGCGCGGGCTCGAGGTGATCGATCGCAACGCGGGGGCGCAGAACAAGCTCATCGAGGACCTGCTCGACGTCTCGCGGATCGTCACGGGCAAGATGAGCATGGAGCAGCGGCAGGTGCGCCTCGCGCCGCTCGTCGAGGCCTCCGTCGACGCGCTCCGGCCCGCCGCGCAGGCCAAGGACATCACGCTCGTTGTCGTGTGCTCCGCGGGCAAGGACTCGGCCCTTGGGGATCCGGAGCGACTGCGGCAGGTCGCGACGAACCTGCTCTCGAACGCCATCAAGTTCACGCCGCGCGGCGGTCGCATCGAGGTGCGCCTGCGCCGCGTAGGCGACGAGCTCGAGCTCGCCATCGCGGACAACGGCGAGGGCATCCGCCCGGACTTCCTCCCGTACGTCTTCGATCGGTTTCGCCAAGGCGACAGCTCGAGCCGCCGCATGCACGGCGGCCTCGGCATCGGCCTCGCGGTCGTGCGGCACATCGTGGTCTCGCATGGCGGCACGGTCAGCGCGCACAGCGAAGGTCCACGCCTCGGCTCGACATTCACCGTGCGCCTCCCCTCGGCGTTCCTGCCGCGCGAAGCCGAGGGACCGACGCCTCCGCCCTACGGCAAACCGCGCCTCCCGTTGCCCGATCTGAGCGGCCTGCGTGTCCTCGTGGTCGACGACGATCAGGACACGCGCGAGATCCTGCGCCAGGTCCTCGCCGCGCATCGCGCCGACGTCCGGATCGCGGCCACGGTGCGCGAGGCGATCGCGGAGCTCGACGCCGCGCGCCCGCACGTGCTCGTCAGCGACATCGCGATGCCGGGCGAGGACGGCTACGACTTCATCGATTTCGTTCGTCGCCGCACGCCCGAGCGCGGGGGCGCGGTGCCTGCACTCGCGCTCACGGCGCATGCGCGCGCGGAGGACCAAGCGCGCGCGCTCGCGGCGGGCTTCCAGCGCCACGCGGCCAAACCCATCGATCCTGCCGAGCTCGTCCGCGCCATTGCGGGGCTCGTCGGCGCGCCTTGCTCGCGTCTGGAGCCCGTGGAGGCCGTGGCCCTCCGCGAGGTCCCCTGACGGCGAGCCCGGATGAATGGCGATGGGGGACCAGCAGGATCGCGGTTCGAAGCCGGATGGAGGCCTCAGGACGTCCTCGGGGCCCATTCCGACGGAGCTCGTGCAGTTCATCCAGGAGCACGTCTCGTCGCTCGAACAGCTCGAGGTAATGTTTCTTTTGCGGGACACGGCGGCGCGGGAATGGCGCGCCGAGGAGGTGAGCCGCGAGCTCGGATCGAGCTTGATGTCGATTGGGCGCCGCCTCGAGCACCTCGCGGAGGCGCGTTTCGTCAAGGTTCGCCCTACCGAGCGCGGGCCCGTGTACCAGCACGGCCCCGAATCCGAAGAGATCGCGGCGCTGATCGACGCGGCGGCGAAGCTCTACAAGGAGAGGCGGCTCGCGGTGATCGATCTCGTCTATGGGCGTCCCGAGAGTGATTTGCGCGCGTTTTCGGACGCGTTCATGCTGAAGAAGAAGTGAGGGCAAGCATGATACCGGCCGTCGTGTACATTCTCTGCACGCTCACGAGCCTCGTCGCGATGACGCTGCTCCTGCGTGCCTATGCCGCGCGCAAGGTGCGCCTGTTGTTATGGAGCGGCCTCTGCTTCGCCGGGCTCGCCTTGAACAACGTGCTCCTGTTCGTCGATCTGATCATGATTCCGGAGCACGATCTCTCGACGGTGCGGCAAATTCCCGCCGTGATGGGCGTTTCGTTTCTCCTGTATGGTCTCGTGTACGATTTGCGCGATTGAGGCGACGGGTGAGGCGATGAACGATCTGATCAGCGGAGCCCTGATTCTCGGATTCCTGGTGATCGCGCTGTTTTTTTTGCGCTTCTGGCGCAGCACGCGGGATCGGCTTTTCGCCATTTTTGCGCTCTCGTTCTCGCTCATGGCCGTGAACCGGCTGATCCTGGCCATCGTGAAGCTGCCCGAGGACGATTACCCTTACGTGTACCTCGTGCGGCTCGTCGCGAACGCCCTCATCATTTACGCCGTGATCGACAAGAACCGCGCGCACAAGGCGACGCCTCGACCGATTCCCTGAAGACGAGAGCGATTCACTCCGAGATCCACGGGCGGCGAAAGCGCGTGCTCTTCTTTGCTTCACGCCTTCAAGATGTGCCTCGGCGCAGAGGCGAGACGTGCTCGACATGGACGAAGTGGACCCGCGCGAGCGTCTCGTCGTCCAGGTGATCGAGCGCCTCCATTTCAATGATTGTCGCGGACCCTCGACCGGCGATAAACCAGAGGAGCGGGAGGATCGGCCCGGCGCCGCAGGCGCAAAACCAGGGGTGCGAGGCTTCGAGGACGCCGAATCGCTCCCCCAGGACGACGGGGCGTTTCGCATGGTAAAGGTGCGTGCTGCCGGGCGGGATCGGGACGGGGATCTCCTCGCCCGCGACCGACTCCGCGTAGGACGGCGCCTCCAGATCTTGAAAGAGTGACGTATGGCAAAATCGCGTCCGGCGGTCACCACATGCCCGGCAGCGCATGGGCGCCGAGAGGAAGTCCGACCCCCCGGGCGAGGGCGTTCGCGGCGTGGAGACGAGCGGTAGGAACGCGTGTTCTCGATATGCGGCAGCGAGGATCCGCCGGCGCTCCTCGGGCGTTCCGTCCTTCAGGGCCTTCGACCCTTGCGCGTGCTCCGAGAGCGGGACGAGACCCGGCGGAATCAGCTCGGAGAAATGAACGCCGACGAGCGCGTCCTCGCGTGAGAGGAGCTCCGCTTCGACGCCGATGAGGCGGACGTCGGCGTGGTCGCCGTCCGCGCAGAGGTCGAAGCGGAGCTCCGGCGCGACGAACGCGGCACAGGAGCAATAAAACGACTGATCTTCGAGGAGGGCCACGAGCGGCGTACCACGCTGCCACGGCGCGAGCGCGATCCAATCGTCGTCCCAGCCCTCACGGCCTGCGCGTTTTTCGAAGTGCTCGACCGAGAGGTGCGCCCGGATCGGCGCGCCTCCGATCTCGAATGTCCCGCCGGGGCGCTCGTCGTAGTCGGGCTCGAACAGCTTCGTTTGAAAGCCGCGATCGTGCTGCGCGCCGCACGCGGGACAAGACACCTTTGCGAGGACTTCGTCGAAGGCTCCCATCTCGGCACCCTATCCGCGCGCGCGGCGGCGCTCCAGGATCGCACGTTCGCCCCACGGGCACGCGAAATTCTGCGGCTTCGTGAGGATCCAGAGCGTCGGCACGGGCGGCGGCTCCTCGGGGAAGGGGCCCTCGCCGTCCGTGAAATACACGATTCCGTCGGGCGCGTGCGGGCGCCAAAAACGCTCGGCGAAGACCTTGCGGAGATCCGTGCCGCCGCGCCCCTGCACGTCCTCGATCGCGCCCGTGAATGGATAGACGCGCTGGATCTCGCAGTCGCATTCGACGACCGTGAGGCGGGCCTCCTCGGCGAGGAGCGTGAGCTGCTTTGCGATCTCGGCGAGCTCGGCATCCGTCATGCTCATCGACGTATCAATCGTCACGAGCACGCGCGGCCGCGCCATCGCCCGCGGCGACCACGCGCGCCCCGGCACTTCGCCGATGCGCGAAGGGAAACGCCGGCTTGGCCGCGCGAACGTGCCGACGGGCGTGCGCCGCCGCGACGTGAACATGCGCAGCGCCGTTTTCCAATCGACGAAACATTCGGGCGGCCCGAGCACGCCGTCGAGCTCCGCGAGTAGCCTCCCCGGCTCCTTTCCCGCGAGCAACTTGCGCTCGGGTGGGCCCTCCGGCCCGACGTCGCCCGCGGTCTCCATGGCCCGCGCCACGAGCATCCGGGCTTGTTCGACCGATCCGGGCGCGCCCGCCGCGCGCCGAAGCAATCTGTGCTCGTCGACGCTCTCGCCGCCCGGCGCGTGTTTCGCCGTGAGTTTGCCAGCCCGCGCCGCTTCGAGCAGTCTTTCGTAGCGCTCCAGGCTGCTCTGGCCCGCGCGAATGCCGAAGCCCGTGTATTTTTGCCACGTGATCGGGTCGGGCAGGGGCTCCTCGATGAACTCGTTCGCGCTCATTTCGAGCGCCAGTTCGAGGAGCTCCGGCTCGGCCGGATCTGCGAATTTGGGGTGCGAGAGGTGCCCGAGCACCACGTGGTGCACCTCGTGCAGGAGCACGCCGCGCAGCCATTGCGGCTCGCGCAGGAACGACTCGACGTTCACGTGCAGGAAAAACCGCCCTTCGTGGAGCGAGACGGCCATCCGTTTCACCGACGGATCGGCGACCGGCACCATGTTCGCAAGGGCGGCCGCATAATACGGGTACCGCCGCGCGAAATCGCTCGTTTGCACGAAATCGTCGAGGAAGGCGCGGACGGGATCGACCATGTGTAGTATTTCCGTCAACCGGGGCGGATGGGGGTGATGCCGAGGCGCTTGCACGTCGCCACGAGATCGAGCGCCCAGCGCTCGGGCAGCTCGGCGAGCAGCACGCCGAGGCTCGCGCGCACCACGTTGCTGCGCTTGACCTCCGCGAGCTTGGTTTGTCGTTCGAGGTGCGACGAGAGCGCCGTCACGGCGAGCCCCACGCGGTGCTGCTTCAAGGGATCGGCGGCCCACGCATGTAGCTTGCGCTGCGCCGGGCTATTCGCATAACGCTCGCAGAGTTCCTCGGGGCGGACCTCGAGGAGCGAGGTCGCCGTGGGGTTTCGTCCGAGCGCCTCGACGAGTTTGTCGCGCTGATCGCCGGGCAGATCCGCGAGCAGCGCCTCGAACGAGGCGAGCGTGATTTGCCGCTCGGCCGCGAGTACGCCGGCCTCGGGCCCTTCGAGCAGGCGCACGAGGCGCGTCGTGATCTCGTCGAGCCGATCGGTTTGTCCGGCCTCGGCAAAGCCTCGCACGGCGCGCGAGAGATCGGCGCGGCGATCGTAGTCGGCGAGCAGCGCGCGCACGTCGAAGGGCAGGCGGCTCGACCACACGCCGCGGCTCGAAACGACGAGCTCGATCCACGACGTCGGCAAATACCCCGAGAGCGCATCGCGGAGGAGGCCCACGTTCTCGATTTCGTCGGGCCGCAGCGTCTTGAGCAGGTGCGAGACGTAGGTCCACGTCCGCGGCGGCACGTCGTCGAGCACGCGCTCGTGCGCCTGCGCGATCGCGATGACGCCCGGGTGCACGTCGTTCACCTGCGCCCACGCGAGCCAGTTCGGGCGGTCGGCGCGCACGGGCAGGCTCAAAAAACGCGCTCGGAGCGCCTTGTCGAGCGGCGTCACGTGGTAGCCCTCGGTCTCGGGGTTGACGGCGGCGAAGCAGGCCCAGCCCGGCGGCAGCTCGTATCCGTGCAGGCGCCGCGCGCTGAGGAGCTGCAGGGCGGGCTGCTGGATGTAGCGCTCGGCGCGGTTCAGCTCTTCGAGCATCAGGATGCCCGCGCCGTCTTGCGGCAGGATGTCGGGCACGGCGTAACGCGTACGGCCCTCCTGAATGACGGGCAGGCCCACGAGGTCCGGCGGTTCGAGCAGCGACAGGTCGAGCACCACGTGGGAAATCCCGAGGCGATCGGCGAGCTTCTTGACGATGTCGCTCTTGCCGATGCCGGTTGGCCCTTCGAGCAGCACGGGGCGCCGCGCGCGATAGGCGAGCTCGAGCACGGCTTCGAGCCGGGGGCCGACGGGGATGTGCGCGGGGCGGCTTTCGAGGACGGGAGCGGAGGAAGGTTTTGCCACGGGATGCTTTCGGCTAGCACGTGCGCGGGCCGCTGCCACGCCCCTTCCAAGCGTGTCGTGCCGCGAGACATCGACCCTTGCGCCTCGATACCGGTTTCCTTATCCTCTCGGCTCGCGCATGTGGGGCGCGCGAGCCGCCCCGTCCACGCCGGAGAGAGCCATGACGACGTCCATGACTTCGAGCGCCGAGAGCCCCGCGCCGCCGCCTTATCTGTCGGGCAACTACGCGCCCGTCGATCGCGAGATCACGGCGCACGATCTGCCCGTGATCGGCGAGATTCCGCGAGACCTCGCGGGCGTGTTCGTGCGCAACGGCTCGAACCCGCGATTCCGCCAGAAGGGCCGGTACCACTGGTTCGACGGCGACGGCATGATCCACGCGCTCCGCTTCGAGGACGGTCGCGCGCGTTATGCGAACCGCTGGGTGCGCACGTGGGCGTTCGTGGAGGAGGAGAAGGCGGGCGCGTCGCTCTGGACGGGCGTCACCGAGCGGCCGGATTTCACGAATCCGCGCGGGCCTTTCAAGGACACGTCGAACACCGACCTCGTGTTTCACGGGGGCCGGTTGTATTCGCTCTGGTGGCTCGGCGGCGCGGCGTACGTCGTGCATCCGGCTTCGCTCGACACGTGCGGCACGGAGACGTGGGGCGGCAAGATGCCCACGATCTCGGCGCACCCCAAGGTCGACGCGGTCACGGGCGAGCTCATGCTCTTCGATTACAAGCCCTTCCCGCCGTACCTCACGTACGCCGTCGTCTCGCCCGCGGGCGAGCTCGTGCACAAGACCGAGATCGACCTGCCCGGGCCGCGCCTCCAGCACGATCTCGCGATCACCGAGCATTTTACCATCTTCTTCGACATGTCGATGCAATGGGACCCGCAGCTCCTCGCCGTCGGCAAGACGAAAGTGAAATATTTTCGGGACAAACCTGCGCGCATCGGCGTGCTGCCGCGCCACGCGCCGGGCTCCGAGATTCGCTGGTTCGAGACCGATCCGTTTTACATGTACCACACCATCAATGCGTGGGAGGAGGGGGATCGGATCGTGCTCGTCGGCTGCAAGATCGACGCGCCCGTGGCCGGGGATCCGCAAAACCCCGCGCGCGAGGTACCGACGATCGGGTTTTTGCGGCTCGAACCGAACCTGTATCGGTGGGAGCTCGATACGAAGACGGGCGCCGTGAAGGAGTCGCGCCTCGACGACGTGCTCACGGAGTTTCCGCGCATGGATAACCGCGCGCTCGGCCGGAAGACGCGGTACAGCTACAACCCGCGGCTTCACGCGTCCGCGCCGACGCTGCTCTTCGACGGCGTGATCAAATACGATTACGAGGCGGGGACGAGCACGGCATTTTCGTATCCGGCGGGCCGCTTCGGCAGCGAGGTCGTATTCGCGCCACGCGTGGGCTCGAAGGGCGAGGACGACGGGTACCTCGTGACGTTCGTCGTCGACGAGGCGAGCGGCGAGAGCGAGGCATACGTGCTCGACGCGAAAGACGTCACCCGGGCCCCTCTCGCGCGGGTCAAACTCCCGCAGCGCGTGCCGACCGGGTATCACGCGTGGTGGGTGCCGGGATCGGACCTTCCGGCGTGACGTTCAGGGCGGGGCGAGCGCGCCTTCCGCGAGCACGACCTCGCCCTCCACCACGGCGAGATCCGAGCTCTCTTCAATCGGGTGCTCCACGCGCTCGTAGGTGACTTGCCACAGGATCGGCGCAGGTTTGGCCTTTTCGCCGAGCGAGAGCGTGATGACGGACGGCGCGCCGGGCATCACGCGATCGTCGCCGGTGAGCACTTTTATGGAGTGGCCGTCGCGCCCTTTGCCGCGGCCGAAGCGCCGCGAGAGGTAACGCGTATCCTCGGAGAGCACGTTTTGCTCCGGGCCCACCGCCTCGGCGCGGATGGTGAGGCGCCGAAAGAGATCCCCGGTGGGGAAGGCGTGTCCAAGGGCGAGGGGCTCGATACGTACCTCGACGGTGCCCGCGCCCGCGCGCGTGGCCGTGATGCGGGCCGCGGCGCGCAGGAGCGCGGGATCCCGCGAGGCCGAGAATACGTGGCTGCGGTGCTTCGACGTGCCTTCGCCCACGAGGGGCATGTGGCATTCGGCGCAGCTCGCGCCGGCGAACGGCGAGGCCCGGTGCTCGCTCGCCGTCGTCTGCATGAAGAGCGGTGTGAAGCGGCGATCGGGGTCGGGAAAGGAAAACTCGTGGCAAGCCGCGCAGGCGGAGGCCGAGGCGAAGGCGGCCGCGCGCACGACCGGGTGCGGCGCGATTCGTTGCGTCTCGCGCGGGGCGGCGAGCACGCGCGAGCTGTCGCCGTGGCACGAGGTGCAGGCGACGCCGAGGGCGCCGAGATCGGGCGGCGGATCCCGCATGGGATCGGCCTCCGGCGCATGGCAGCCGCGGCAAAAGGGCAGGGGCTCGATCGCGAGGGCCCTTTGGTAGGCCGGATCGTCGTGGGCCTTTTTGTGCAGCGAGGCGCGCCATTCCGCGGCGATGTCCGCGTGGCAGCCCTCGCAACGCGCGTTCTCCTCGGCCGCGTGGGCCGTGCGGGCCGCGGGCGCGGGCCCCGGCATTCTCGTGGGCTCGGCCGATTCGGCGGCGGCGAACCCGAGGAGCCCCGAGGCGAGTGTGGCGAGGAGAATGATCCTTCCGGAGGTCATGGGTTCGCCTTGACAATCTCCCCGGTGCGCAGGTCGATGCGGATGTCCCGGTTCGTCCGGGCAGGTTTTCCGCAGAGGAGCTGCGGCGTCGAGCCCTTCACGCCTTCCTGGACGGTCTTCACGAGCTTCTGGCCCAGGGAAAAACTCGGGACGAAGGCCACGAAATAACGGCGGCCCGTCTCCTCGGTCTCGGCGAATTTCACGCCCGAAAGTTCGGTGTGGCCCTTGAGCGCGGCGCGGGTGAGGGGAAAATCGTAATCGGGCGGGGCCACCTTCGCGAGCTTGTAGAGCACGACGAAGAGCTCCTTGCAGCTCGGCGTCCCGGGCGTGATGCGGGCGAATGCGTGGGGCTCGGACTTTGGCGCAGGGCGCGGCGGTGGCGGTGCGCCTTCCCCGGGCTCCTGTGGGGCGTCGAGATCCAGCTCCTTCGTGGGCTTTTTCGTGGAGAGCACCGTCACCTGGCCGCCGGCGCGCGCCGCGACCAGGGTCTCGTCGCCGCGGAAGACGATGTCGATCGGCGTGCCTTCCTCGGCGGGATCGAGCTCCGGCAGGGGGATCACGTGGAAGCTGTCTTTTTCGAAGGTCAGGAGCTGTTCCGAGCGTCCGGCCCAGATCGTGCCGTTCGGGCCGAGTTTGGCCCATTCGAGCGGCCGGTCATCGCCGGGGAGCGTGAGGCTCGACCATTTCCCGGATGTATATCGATCGAGCCCCCTCTCGCGCACGAGCCAGAGCGCGCCGTCCTTCGTGCGGAAGGCATCGTTGACATTCTCCTTTTTGCCGGGCGAGACGTCGCTCCAGGCCTTGCCATTCCAATGCGCCACGTAGGCCCCGTGGTCGGCGGGCTGGGCCACGGCGAGGACGTCGTTCGGGCCGAGCACGTAAAGGCGCGAGCCGGGCGGGAGCGAGGTCACGGCCTCCGAGCCTGGAAGCACATCGATCACCGACGTGCGCGCCCCCTTGGGCCAGCGCTCCACGGCGAGCGGCCCCGCGCCCGATTGCCCGAAAAACGAAGGCTTGTCTCCCTCGCCGCATACCTTCCCGAAGCCGATCAGATCCCCCGATGGCAGCAGCGCGAGGTCGGCATGCCCGAGCAGCTTCGTTTTGCAGCTCCCTGCGCCTCGGGTGATTTCGGGCGCGGGCGGGCTGCTCCCGCCGGGGCCGAGCACGAAGATCGGTTTGGCTTCGTCGAGCTTGGGGTCGTTGATCTCGTACAACGTCCTATCGCCCCAGGGCGCGCTTGAATAGATCGCGCCGGCGTAATACGCGTTCGAGACGGCCGGCGGCATGGGTTTGTCGGGGTCGCGCGCCCAGGCCGAGCCTTTCCAGGAATAAAACACGTCCTCGCCGCCACGCTCACCGGGCAGGTTGAGCCCGAGCTTGCCATGGTTCGGCGGATCGCCCGTGATCCACATGACGTAAAAGGCATTGGGCTCGCCGAGGCCCTTGAGCCCGGCATAGAGGCTGCTGTCGACCCGCGCGCCGGTGTCGTCGATCCGAATGGGCGTCGAGAGGTAATCCCCGCTGATGGCCGCGACGAACGAGGGGAGCACGAACATCCGGAAGCTCGGCTGTCCGTGCACGATCAGCGGGTGGAAGGGGCTCGGCGATCGCGCGGGTCTTTCGGAGGCGGTGGGGCCCGGCGTTTCGTTCGTGGGGGGCGCGTCGGTTGTCGTCGGCGCGGCGCTCGCGTGCGGGGCTTGGGTGTTGGGCTTCGAGGCGGTCGCGTCGACGTTCGCGGGGCTTTGCGGCGCGCCGCAACCGAGGGGGAGGGCGGCGAGCAGCGCGGCGAGGGCAGGGGAGGGCGAGCGGCGGGCGCGGGAGACCATGCCCGACGATAACGCGACTCGCCCGGAGGCTCAACAGCCGCAGCCGACGAACTCCAGGGAGAGGTTGTCGAGCCAGAGCGCGTTCTGGCCCGTGCCGTGGTCGAAGCGGATGTACACGCCCTTCGAGCTGCCGAACGGGATCGTGATCTGCGTCTGCGCCGCGCACGCCTTGAGCGTGTTATGGCCCGTGACGCTGGTGAAGAGGCCCGATTTCTCGCAGGATTCGATCGTATCGTTGCTCTGCTGGTAGGAGACATTCACGTTCGCGAGGTCGTACTGGTAATAGGTGTAATTCAATCGCACGGAGGTGCAGCTCGCGTCGCCCTTGTAGACCCAAATCGTGGGATCGATCGTGGATTCGTTCGTGCGGAGGGTGCGGCCCGTCATGCAGGCAGGCGTGTTCGAGGCGAGCGGGATGTAATCGTCGCACCAGTCGACTTTGTACACGCCTGCGGTGAGGGGGCTCGCGTTGCCGTCGTCGAAGTTCTCCTGGTAGACCGCGCAGGTCTGAGCGGCGCACCCTTCGTTGGTTTGCCCGTCGCAATCGTCATCGGCGGCCGTCATGCAGCTCTCGGGTTGCGGATGGATCTCGCCGGTGCAGGCCCCGTATCCCGTCCCCTGTGCATTGCAGGCCCGCGTGCCGGCCTTGCAGGCGCCGACGCCCGACGTGCCCGCGGGGCCGGTGTAGCAGCTCTGCGTGCTGCCCGGGGCGCAGACGCAGCCCTCGTTGGTCTGGCCGTCGCAATCGTCGTCGCCGGGCGTGGCGCACGTCTCGGTGGCCGGGAGGGTTTGTCCCATGCAGTCCCCGAGCGCGGTGCCGAGCGCGTTGCACATCGCCGTTCCGGCCTTGCAGAGTCCGACGCCGAGCGTGCCCACCGGCCCGGTATAACAGGGGAGGACGGCGTTCGGAGGGCAGACGCAACCGGCGCCTTCCTCGTTGGTTTGTCCGTCGCAATCGTCGTCCTCCGCGGTGGCGCAGGTCTCGGCCACGGGCGTGACTTCGCCGGTGCAGGGGCCGTAGGCCGTGCCGAGGTCGTTGCAGACCTGCGTGCCCGCCATGCAGATGCCGAGGCCGGCGGTTCCCATGGGGCCGGTGTAGCAGGGCTCGGACGAGCCGGGGGCGCAGACGCAATCAGCGCCTTCTTCGTTGGTTTGTCCGTCGCAATCGTCGTCGGCGGCTGTCGCGCAGACCTCGGGGACCGGGGTCACTTCGCCGGTGCAGGGGCCATAGGCCGTTCCATCCGGATTGCAGGTGATCGTACCGGGCTTGCAAGCGCCGATGTTTTGTGTGCCGCACGGGCCCGTGTAGCAGGTCTCGATGGAGCCGGGCATGCAGAACGGAGGGGCGCCGCCCATGCCGCCATTGCCGCCCATGCCGCCGCTGCCGCCGCCGCCATTGCCGCCCATTCCGCCGACGCCCCCGACACCGCCGCTGCCGCCCGCGCCGCCATTGCCGCCGATACCACCGCTGCCGCCCGCGCCGCCGCTCCCGCTCCCGCCGCCGCTCCCGCTCCCGCTTCCGCCGCCGGCACCGCCTCCGCCGCCGTTTCCGCTCCCGCCATTGCCACCGTTGCCGCCAGCGCCGCCCATTCCCCCGTTGCCGCCCATTCCCCCGTTGCCGCCCATTCCGCCGGATCCCACGATCGCGCCGCCCATGCCGCCATTGCCTCCGGATCCGACGGTGCTCGCGCCGGAGCCGGTTGCGCTGGTCTCCCCGATCTCGCCGGCGTCACCACAGCCGAGAACCACGACACCAAACCAGAGCGGAAGAACGAGCGAAGTGCGCATGGCCCGACGGGACACGAGCACGCGCGGAACGTCAAGAGGAAGCCGGGCCTTGCGCGGTCACGAGGACGGTCGCGCGAGGCAAAGGCGCCAAGGGCGCGTGCTGCGGGCGGGCCTCCCCCACCGCGCATGATGTGACTTGCACAACGGTTTACACTGCCCAAAGATGAGAACGATTTTCATTTTCATGTTCGGCGGGGACTGGTAGCTTCATGTCCCATGAATCGCTACACGATGGGCGCGTTTGCCCTTGTCGGGTTCCTCATGGGCTGCGGGAGCGAGGCGCCCCCCGCGCCGAGCACGACCGTCGGAGAGGTCGTACACCCCGAATTGCCGCCGCTTCCCGAGGTATCGGGGCTCACGCCCATGCCGGACCTGAACCCCGACCCCCACATCGTGGAGGTCGACCTCGTCGCGCGGCCCCACGCCGTGCAACTCCTCCCGGGCCAGGCCACACAGCTCTTCAATTACAATGATCAATTCCCGGGGCCGCTGCTCCACGCGCGGGTCGGCGATCGGGTCATCATCCATTTCAGGAACGATCTCGCCGAGGAGACGGTCATCCACTGGCACGGGCTCCGCATCTCCGATCAAATGGACGGATCCCCCGTGATCCAGACTCCGGTGCAGCCGGGCGCGTCGTTTACGTACGATTTCGTCGTCCCCGACGCCGGCACGTTCTGGTATCACACGCATTACCACCAGATCCAGCAGCTCGAATACGGCCTCTACGGCGCCCTCGTCGTCCACGAGCGTGATTTCCCCGTGTTCTCGGCCGAGCGAATCTTCGTCGGCGACGACATCCGGCTCCGGACCACGAACAACCAGATCTCGGCCTTCCAGACGAGCGGACCCGACATCGGCGGAGGGCGCGTGGGCAATCGTCTCCTCTCCAATGGCAGGGTCATCAACGGCGAGGACGGCGACGGGCCCGTGACGTTCACGATTCCGCGCGGGGCCATCGAGCGGTGGCGCTTCGTGCTCGCGACGAACGCGCTCTCGTACGGGCTCCGGATCCGGGGCGCGGACGCGCGTGTCATTTCCACCGACGGCGGGCTCTTGCCCGAGGCCTTTGCGCTGGAGCGCGTGGAGATCGCGCCGGGACAACGGTACGATTTCGAGGTGCGCCCGCAGGCGGACGCCACCGAGGTCGTGCTGGAGGCGCTCGTCCTCGTGCTCGACGAAAACGACAACGTGGTCGAGGCGCCCTTCGTGCTCGCGCGCGGGACGATCGAAGGCGAGACCGTGACGCCGGAGCCCGTGTACCCGAAGGTCTCGTTGCCCGCGACGTCCGTGGAGGCGGCGGGGCACGAATGGAAGCTCTCGGGCGGGGTCGTGGACGGGCAGGTGCAATTCACCATCAATGGCGTGCCGTCGTATGTGGGGGAGGGGCACGAGCACGTGCTGCTCGAGACGTTCGAGCCGAACGTACCCGTGAAGATCACGTTGTCGAGCAACGTGAGCCCGCGACACCCGTTCCACATCCACGGCCAGTTCTTTCAGATCCTCGAGCGCGGCGGAAAACCGGTCTTCGAGCCCGGGCTGCGCGACACCGTGGAGGTCCGCGGCAACGAGACCGCCACGATTCTCTCGTACTTCGAGAACCACGGGCGCTGGATGGTGCACTGCCACATCTCGGAGCACAGCGAGAACGGGATGATGGCCGATGTCCAGGTCGGCACGCAGGCCGCCGGGCACGGACATTGACGCCCTTGCCGCCGGGGTCACGCGCGCCGTAGAGTCGTCGCACCATGACGGCTTCCCCCCGCCTCGCGCCGCGTGATCGCGCGCTCCCCCCGGTCTTCGTCCTCGGCGGCCACCAGACCGATTTCGCCAGAAACATCACGCGGGAAGGCAAGGGCCTGTTCGACCTCGTCGGCGAGGCGGCGACGCGCGCGCTCGAAGCCACGGGCGCCGAGGCCCGCGAGGTCGAGGTGGGGCACGTGGGCAGCTTCATCCCCGAGCTTTACACGGGCCAGAGCCACCTCGGCGGGCTGCTCGCCGAGGCGCATCCGGACCTCGCAGGAATCCCCATCACGCGGCACGAGGCCGCCTGCGCCTCGGGTGGCGTGGCGGTGCTCGCGGCGATGGCCGATCTGCAAGCCGGGCGTTATGACGTCGCGCTCGTCCTCGGCGTGGAGCTCATGCGCGCGCAGTCGGGCTTCGAATCGCAGCAGAAGCTCGGCGCGGCCGCGTGGGTGCCGCGCGAGACGGCCGGCGTCGCGTATCCCTGGCCGGAGCTCTTCAGCCACGTGGCCGAGGAATACGATCGGCGTTATGGGCTCCGGCGCGAGCACCTCGCGGCGCTGGCGCGGAACAACTACGAGAATGCGCGGAGGAACCCGAACGCGCAGACCCGCACCTGGACGCTCTCCGAAGGCGCGTTCGCCGAGGACGACAAGGAAAACCCGGTGATCGCCGGCCGCACGCGCCGCTACGACGCGAGCCCCGTGACCGACGGCGCCGCCTGCGTGGTGCTCGCGTCGGCGGACTACGCGGCCGCGTGGGCGCGGCGGCGCGGCGTCCCGATCGAGAGCGTCGCGCGCATCGAGGGGTACGGGCATCGGACAGCGCGTATGGGCATGAAGGACAAACTCGAGGCGAGCCGGGGGGAGCCGTACGTGTTCCCGCACGTGCGCGGCGCGGTGCTCGACGCGTTCTCGCGGGCGAGGATCGAGGGGCCGAGCGCGCTCTCCGCCGTCGAGGCCCACGATTGCTTCACGATCTCGCATTACATGGGGATCGATCACTTCGGCATCGCGCCGCCGGGCGAGCCGTTCCGGGCCATCGAGGACGGCACGGTCCTCCGCGGCGGGAAGCTTCCGGTGAACCCTGGCGGCGGGCTCATGGGCATTGGCCACCCCGTGGGCGCGACGGGCGTGCGCATGCTGCTCGACGCGCAAAAGCAGGTGACGGGCGCGGCGGGAGAAAATCAGGTGCCGGGCGCGAAACGCGTGGCGACGCTGAACATCGGCGGGAGCGCGACGACGGCGGTGGTGCTCGTCATCGGGCGGGCGTGATTCGATCGTCATCGGGGGGGACCCGAGGGCAACGCGCGAACGCGGCGGAAGCGCGCGCCTGACGGACGCCTGCGCATTCCGTCGGGTCGAGCTCTCGTTCGATTTGCCGGGTTCTCTGGGGCGAGCCGGGGGGAAGGGCGTCCGCGGCGCGCCGATATGCCCGGGACGCCGAAGGCGCCTGCGCGCGGCCTACCCACGGAGCAATTTGCGCCCCGACGATAGCGCTTGAGGCGAAGGAAACCCTGGCCTGGCCGGAGGAGCGCCTGCCGAGGCGGGATCTTCGTCCTGGTTTGCCCGCGGCAGAACGATTGCATTGCGGGCGCAGTGCGTGGGGATGGCTCTCGAAGGGAGGGCGTCTTCTCTACGCAAACTGGAGGAAGCCATGTTGAAGCGCATTTTCGCCATCGGTCTGTCTGTCGCCTCGTTCGGTTCTCTCGCATTCGTCGACGTGAAGACCTCGGAGGCTGCGGGCGGGCAGGAGAGCCTTCGGCCCATCGAGCCCGAAGCCACGTGTGCCAGGCAGTACGGTTTCGAGGAGCTCCAAAATAGCTGCGGAAACCCGCAATCCATGGGCTGGCAGAGGGGGCCGAAGTGGTTCAGCATTTCGTGTACGCGCACGGATCTCACATGGAAGCAGAGGGAGTTCCTCGTCCCGATCGATCTCGGGGTGAGCAGCTCGACCTACGCGGAGCTGAGCTGCGAAAAGGCCTGCGTCAGCGACACGGGCAACAAAGAGCACTCGAAGACCATGGTGGTCCAGGCGCCTTGTCGCGAGTACACCGAAATGGAAACCACGTTCAAGCGTGACGTCACCGTCCACGATTGCAAGGAGCTCTTGTCGTTCAGCAGCGTCGCCGAGCTGTGCGATGCCAAGCTGAAGGACGCCCAGGGAGCGTGGGCCTTCGTGGACACGAAGGAGACCGGCAACGTCGTCAACACCTGCCGCGAGGCGAAGCAGACGCCGCAGCAGTAGAAGGAGCCGTCTCACGCCGGGAAGGCGGGCCGCCTCGGCGGTCGGCCTTTCCGGCGCTTTCCGTCGATAGCCGTTGGAGTCCAAAACGCGACAAATCGTTCGTTTGCACGGAGGAGTTCCACCATGGCGTCTCGTGTCCATCCTGCTGCCCTCTTGCTGATGTTGTTCGCTACGGTCGCTGGGTGCGGGGATGACGCACCGGAAGAAGACGACGATGTCGAGATTTCCGTGGAGGAAGTCACCGAGAGACGGGGCAGCACCCGGAAAAACCTTGTGATATCGGAGGGCGAGTTCTCCGCAGAAGCGACGAGCAAGCCCTGGTCCTCGTGGTGGTTCCCGACCGTGGACGATTTCCTCTTCACGGAGACGAACGGAGAGCTCTCGCCTCTCCAGAAGTACGACCTCTACAGCAGCACGATCCAGCACAAGACGACGAACGCGGCGGCCTACGAGCGCAACAAGCTGTACGACGCGCGGGCCGATTCATGGTCGGGTCTATGCTTCGCGTGGGCGCTCGCCTCGATCATGGAGCCCGAGCCGAACAAACCGATGGTCCACGGTTCCCTGCGCTTCAAAGTGGGTGACTTGAAGGCGCTCCTTCTCAAGACGTACGAGGCCGTGACCGACACGCCCACCCTCGGCGATCGCAACGACGGCGCGTGGAACGACAATTACGCGGACATCTTGCCGCACACGTTCCATCGGGCCCTCGTCGCCGAGCTCTTCATGAAACGGCGCCCGTTCATCATCGACAGGGACGCCGGGCACGAGGTCTGGAACCTGCCGGTGTACAAGGCCATCACGAAGATCACGCGTGACACGAGGGCGCGCGACGTCGTGCACGTCCGTACCGTCCTGTTCGTGGCGACCCCCGACGTGAAGACGTATGATTACGTGGGTACGGAGGTGACGACACGCGAGTACACCTACGACCTCTACGGCGTGTGGGAAGGGCGGCGCCTCGTCGTGCGCGGAGGCGCGTGGACCGGGAATTCGCGCGCCGATCACCCCGATTTCGTGGTTCTACGTCCCGACACCGTGACACGAGCGAGCTTCAACCCCCAGATCGACGTCGCGACCGTCGACGCGATCCTGGGACGGGAGCCGTAGGCGGTTGGTTCGGAAGGTCCGCCGATCAGGGGAGCGCGACCCGCAGGATGGACGACCCTGAAATCCAATAAAGGTGCGTCGCGTCCACCGCGATGTCCACGACCGCTTCTTGCCCGCTCGCGAGCACACGCGCGACGTCGGCGCCTGCCTTCGTCTTGCGCCGGAGCGCCGAGCCGCCGGTGTCCACCGTATCCATGCTGAAATAAATGGCCTCGTCGTCGGTGACGATCTTCGGAAGGGAGAACGCCGTGACCTTTCCACCTTGAAAGATGCTCGTCGCGCCGGAGCCCGCGTGGTCGGAGACCCAGACCTTCGTGGCGCTCGCCTCGATGCTCACCCAAGAAACGCCGCTCTTGTCGACGGCGATTTGCCCGAGCATGCCAGGGCCAGGCGCGAGGACGTGCGGAACGCCGCCTGCCGCAGGCACGCGCGCGGCGCGCCCGCCGAGATACTCGCTGAAATACACCATCCCCTCGTGATGCGTGATGCCTGCCGCTTGCGAAATGTTGCCGTACCACTCCTGGTCGGTCACGAGATCCGAGACCGCTCCTCCCGTGACGGGCGCGCGGAGCAAGATCTGGGTGGTGGCGATGAAGAGTGTCGCCCCATCGGTGGCCAATCGTATCGGCGAGTTGACGTCGACGATCTTTTGCCCGAAGCCGCCGGCCGGATCCCCGAGCTTGGCCGTGGAGATCGAGTTGCCGTCGGTGTTGCACCAGAAGAGGACACCGTCCCGCTCGACGAGCTCACTCGGACCCTTTTGCCCCTTCACGAAAGGCGTGGGCACGGAGCCGGCCTTGGATTGGCGCATGATGTCCCCGCCCGTGTTGTTGGTCCAAAGGACCTCGTCCGCCGTGAGCACGAGTGAGCTCGGATAGTTCTGCCCCGAGGCAAAGAGCTCGGGCAATACACACGCGCCGCCGCCGCAATACCCGGGGGCGCATTCCCCGTCGTCGGTGCATTGCATGCCGCTGCTCGACGAGGCGCCGCCGCCCGCAGATGACGACGACGAAGCCGGCGCGCCGCCCGCGCCACCCGCGCCGCCCGTGCCGCCGCTGCCTCCTGCGCCCCCGGCGGAGTATTCCCGCGGTTCTGGAGCGCATCCAGCGGTAAGGAGCAGACATGCGGCGGCGGAGATGTATAGGGCGTGAGCGAGGTGCATAACTCGTCTTCACATTGAACGCGTGCATTCGTCAAGGCGTGTGCCCTGCACGACAGGACGAATGTCAACGCGAAAGCCGCTCCCGAGCGGGAGCCCTGGAGCCCCCGTTCACTTCGCGTACATCTTGCCGAATTCGCTCGTGATCGTCGGCCCTGCCTGGTAGCCCGACGAGTTCTCCTCGCCGTATTCGTTGTCGTTGTCGCCGTAATCGTACGGCGGCAGCACATCCCATTGCGGCAGCGGGATGATGTAGCCTATCGCGTCGTTCGCGTTGTTCACCATCACCTTGATCGCGTCCTTCGGCAACACCGCCTGGATCGGCGTCTCGGGGACCGCGTCCGGGTAATCGGCGCCCTCGGGCTTTTCGATGTACGAGCTGCCGTCCGGCTTCTGGAGCCAGAGCTCGGTGTAGAGCTCGCCGGGCACCGTCGCGATCGCCACCGGGCCGATGTGAATGCCGTTCACCTCGGTCGCGATGACCACGTCGCCGTTCAGCAAGAGGCCGACGCCGAGGGTCGGCCGCTCCTCCTCCGACACGCGCTTGCCGTCGGACCAGTAGACGTCGCGCGGCATGAGCTCGGAGAGGACCGCGATCGCGAGCGAGGTGTTCGTCGCCGGCATCAGGAACGCCCGGCGGTGCACCGCGAGCGAGGGCGCCGCGTCCTTCGTCGTCTTCGCGCCTTCGAGCGCCGCGATCGCCGCTTCCGCCGCGCCCTTGCCGACGTACTCCGCGCGCTCCCACGTCCCCTGCTTGCACGTCTCCATGCCGGAGAAATCCGGGCAGCCGACGATCCCGATCGTCGTCGTGAGGCCGCCGAGCGGGCCATTGAAGAAGACCGCAGGCGCCCCCGGCCATTTCGCCTCCATCGTCTCGCGGAGGAAATGCGGATAGTCCGAGGTGAGGAGCGTGTTGTCCGATCCGAGCGCCTCGGGGTGGTTGCCCCAGAACACCACGTTCGTGAGGACGGCGTCGCTCTCGTCCCGGAACTGGAGCGTGGTGATGTTCTGATCGATGACGAAGGGCCTGCGCGTGTCGTTCACGAGCTCCGGCGCCTCGGCCTGCGCGACCACGAGGCTGGCCTTCTTCTGGCCCGCCTTCGCCTCCTTCAGCGCGAGGACGGCTTGCTTGACGATGAAGTCCATGTAGGCCGGATCGATGCCCGTGTGGCTCGGGTCGCGGCCCCACATGCCCATCGTGTCGCGCGCCTCGTGCACGTGCGTGGAGGCGACGAGGATGTGATCGAAATCGAGCCCCTCCGCCGCGGCGGCCCTGCGGATGTCGAGCACGTATTGCTGGAAATAGCCGACGAGGTCGAGCGAGACCATGCCCACGGAGACGTCGCCCTGCTCGACGACGACCGCGCGCGCCCAGACGTCGTCGTGCACGCCCGTCGCGGCGCGGCCATTGCCGAAGCCCGCGAGCCAGACGCCGTCCCATTTCCCATTGCCGTTCTGGTCCTCGAACGCCTCGCCCTCGTCCCACTGGCCATTCGGGTCGGTGTCCGTCCAGGTCTCGATCGTGGGCGTGATCTTCTGCGCGGAGGCGCCGACGCGCAGAGCCCCCTCGGCCTTTTCACATCCGGCCGCCCCGGGGCACGAGAGGTTCGTCGCTTTGCCTTGATCGTCGGCGATCGGGGTGCGCGCGGGGGTCGCAGGCGGCGATTCCTCCCCTCCGCAGCCGGCGAGCGTGGGGGCGAGGAGCGACGCGGCGAGGAGGGCGAACGACGGGCGGAGCGGGCGCATGGAAATTTGGTACAGCGAATCCGCCGCACTTGGCAAGCGGCGCGTCCGCCCCGCGCGCCGGCGTCAATCGTGCGGCAAATTGCCAGCCCAGCGCTGGAGGTGCGAGGTGGGATCCATGAGGTCCGCGCGGCGCTGGTACGACGCGCCGCTCTCTGTCTTCGCCCCGCCCGAGCGCTGCGTGAGCGGGCCGGAGAGGTTGCCCTTGTACATCTCGAGGTGGAGCATGTCGCTCGGCACCTTGATGCCGACGAGGTGACCGACCTTGGCGATGCGGTCGCCGGCCTTGACCTTGTCGCCTTGCTTCACGGTCGTGAACCGCTGGATCTCGCCGTACCGGATGACGAACGATCCGTGGTTCACCTCGAGCGCGTACGTCTCGCAGTAAAACGGATACGGCCCGAGGCTCACCTCGCCGTCGGCGATCGCGTGGACCCACGTCCCGAGCGAGGCGTAGAGGTCGCAGCCCGCATGCGCGCGCGTGCCGCCGCTCCTTCGTGAGCCGAACGAGCGCGGCGCGCTCGTCCAGTTCACGGTCGGGAGCTTGCTGAACGGGAAGCACTCGCTGCCCGTGACGATGGGCGTGTCGCGCACGGAGGTGCCGACGGGCGTGGCCTTCTTCTGCAGCAGGACCTCCCACGTCCTCGGCCCCACGATGCCGTCGTCCGGGACCAACCCCTGGCGGCGTTGAAAGGTGCGCACGGCCCGCTCGGTGCCGGGGCCGAACTGTCCATCGGGCTTCACGTCGAACCCCCAGCCCGCGAGCGCGCGTTGGAGGATCTTCACCTCGTCCCGCAGGTGCGGGGATTTGTCGGCGTAACCTGCCGAGAGCCGAAGCGTGGGGTGCATGAGCGCATTCTAAACGAAACACCCGCCCATGCGGCAAGACGTCGAGATGCTGCCGTTCCGGCCCACGTTGTGCCAGGCACGTCACCAGGGCCAGACGCAGCGCGGCGTGGGTCTGGCCTGAATCGATTTTTCCGCTGGCATGCGGCGTGCTGGAAGGGGTGGGCATGAAACGGATTCACTCACTTGCAATGGTTCTTTCACTTGTGGCGACGACTGCGTTCCTCCAGGCCTGCGACAAGGGGCAAACCTGCGACGCCGACTGCGGCGCGGGGGGCGAAGGTGGGGAGGGAGGTCAAGGCGGCGAAGGAGGGCAGGGCGGCGGCGGTGGGCAAGGCGGTCAAGGCGGCGCCGGTGGTCAAGGCGGCGAAGGCGGGCAGGGCGGCGCGGGCGGCGGCAGCGCGCTTTGCGAGGATCGGACGGGCGGCGCGCTCGTGACGTTCGACGTCGTCGATCAGCCGTTCACGGTCTGGATCACGAACCAGGCCTTCATCGAGGAGGCGAAGCTGCTCAAGGAGATGGGCACGAGCCGCATCCCGAACTTCGAGGTGGTCCTCGACGGGCAGGACTGCGATCCGAAGTGGACCTTCCACGTGGATCCCGAGAAGGTCGCCTTCGCGGACTCCACGATCGAGCTCTGCGACGGGACGCCCGAGTACGTCGAGGAGCACACGGCCGAGTGGATCGAGCAGGTGAAACAATACTGCCCGTGGAGCGCGAAGGTCACGAACGTGGAGGAGCGTCCGGGCACGCCTTGATCACGCCGCATCAGCGCACGCGCGCGGCCACCTCCGCCTCGGCGAGCACGCGCGCGATGCGCTCCCAGTGCGAGCCCCTCCAGAGCAACTTGCCGCAGCCCTCGCAGCGGTAAAACGTCTCGACCCTCGAAAGCGTCTTCGGCGGCGCCTCGGCGCGCGCCTCGTCCTTCGTGAGCTCGCGGAGCGCGCCGCCGCAGGTCATGCACCGCGGCGGCAAGAGCGGGAGCGAGAACGCGCCGAGGACGAACCGAAGCTCCCCGGACAACCCCAGCGCGCGCGGGACGAAGAGCGAGCGCACGCGCCCTTCGCGGACAGGCGTGCGCTCGAAGATGCCTCCATCGGAGCTCAAGAGGACACGCCCGCTCTCCCCGGCCCGCGCGACGAGGACGGCGTCGTCGATGCCTTGTTCGAACGCGGCGTCGTAGCCCGCGGCGCGCAGCCACCGCGCGAGCCCGCCCAGCATCGCGTCGCAAAAGAACCGCGGCTCCACGAGGCTGGATTGTATGCCGCGCCGGGCCGAGCGAAAGGTCACGGAAAACGGGGAGGCGGGCGCGGGCGCATTGACGTGCCCCGCCCCGGGCTCGACGAACATGGCAGCGCAGTCGGGCGGCCTGCCGCCTCGGCGCGGGCCTCCGGGCTCCGCGCGGGCGAGCCAGGCGGAGCCCGAGAGGCGCGAAAGGGGAGGGGCACATGAGAACATCGAGGATCGGGGCCGCGTGGGCGCTCGGGCTCATCACCACGTCGTTCGTCACGGGCTCGGCGTCGGCCGAGGAGCTCGCGCTGAGGCGCGTGATGCTCTCGACGGGCGGCGTCGGGTACTTCGAGCACGAGGCGCAGGTGTCGGGGGACGCCGAGCTCACGTTCGACGTGCGGCTCGATCAGGTGAGCGACGTGCTGAAGAGCCTGCTCGCGATGGATCCCCAAGGTCGGCTCGGACAAGCGAGCCTGCCGGGGCGCGCGCCGCTCTCCGAGATCTTCCGGGATCTGCCGTTCTCCCAGGAGGACCTGTCCTCCACGGCGTCGCTGCTCCGCGCGCTGCGCGGTCAGATGCTGCGCGTGTCGGCGCACGCCACGACGATGGAGGGGCGGCTCGTCGCCGTGACGGAGGAGAAGGTCTCGCTCGGCGAGGGGCAAGGCACCATCGTGCGCAACAGGCTGTCGCTGCTGACGCCGACGGGCATGCGGCAGGTCGTGCTCGAAGAGGCGGACGCGATCGAGATCGTGGACACGCGGCTGCGCGCCCAGGTGGAGCAGGCGCTGGCCGCGATCGCGGCCTACGCCGCGGCAGATCAGCGCACGATCACGATCGACGTGCACGGGCAGGGCGAGCGGACGGTGCGCGTGGGCTACGTGGTCGCAGCGCCGCTGTGGAAGGCGACGTATCGGCTCGTGGTGCCCAAGACCTCGGGCGAGGCGAAGCTCGAAGGGTGGGCCCTGCTGGAGAACATGAGCGGGCAAGATTGGAAGCGCGTGGAGCTGTCGGTGGCGTCGGGCAACCCCGTGACGTTGCGGCAAGCGGTCTACGACTCGTATTTCGTGAATCGACCGGAGGTGCCGGTGGAGGTGCTCGGGCGCAGGCTGCCGCCGGTCGACGTAGGGGCCGTGCCAGAGGCCGAGGTCGCCGAGGAAGCCGACGGCGCAGGGGGCGGGCGCGTCATGATGCGTCGTGGCTTCATGGCCGTGCCATCCGCCGCGGACGCCTTGATGTTCAACGCGCAGCCGGCCGGAGAGGCGCCCATGCCGGAGCCGTCGCCAATCGCCGAGCCCTCGGAAGGCGCAACGCAGGTGGTCTTCCACTTCCCGGATCCCGTGGACCTGCCGCGCGGCCAATCGCTGCTCGTGCCGATCGTGAGCGAGTCGCTCCCCGTCGAGCGGGTGTCCTGGTATCGCTACGACGTCGACGCACGGAACCCGCTCGCGTCGGTGCGACTCACGAACGACACCGAGACAGGCCTGCCGCCCGGAATCCTGTCGATCTACGAGAACACACAGGCAAACGAGCCGCCGTCGTTTGTCGGCGACGCGCGGCTCGGCGCGCTCCCCGCCGGGGAAGATCGGCTCGTGAGCTACGCCGTCGATCTCGACGTGCGCGTGAACCGCGAGGAGAAGTTCGCGCAAGTCGTGACAGGCGCGAAGATCGCGCGGGGCGTGCTGGAGGTGTATCGCGCAGAGCGGCGGACGACGACGTACAAGATCAAGGGCGCAGCCGACGAGGCGCGTGTCCTCGTCGTGGAGCACCCGCGCATCCAGGGTTTCACCCTGAAAGCGCCGACGGAAGGCGTGATCGGGACGACGGACACGCACGTGCGGATCCGGCGGGAGGTTCCCGCAGGACAAACGGTGGACCTGGAGGTGGTGCTGGAGCGGCCGATCGAGCAGAGCATCGTGATCGGATCGATCACGGCGCAAGAGCTCGGCGTGTTGCTCGCGTCGACGGAGATATCTGCCGAGGTGCGGGCCGCCCTCGAGCACGTGGCCGCGCTCCAGCAGACGCTCGCGTCGCGGGAGCAAGCGCTCGCGCTCCTGCGGACCGAGCGGCAGGCGCTGGTGTCGGATCAGGATCGGCTGCGGCGAAACCTCGCGTCGTCACCCCAAGGCAGCGATCTACACACGCGGTACCTGGCAGCACTCGCATCCACCGAGGATCGGATCGGCGAGCTCGATCGGGCCATCGAGACAGCCGACGCCGCCGTGCGGGTCGCACGGGAAGAACTCGCGGACTACATCGCGAACCTGTCGATCTGAGGGAGATGTCGGGGCCTGGGGGCGCCTCGCTGGGGCGTCGCCCCAGGCCCCAGGAGGGGGCTGTCCGCCCCCTCCACCCCGGACCAGCGAGGCGCTGGACCCAGGGTTGAAAACCTGCGCGGTACGCAGGTTTTCAAACAGGTCGATGAAGGAGCCGGGGGGGCGCCCGGTCCGTGCAACGGGGGCGCGGGACGTGGGGACGCGCTTGGCGGGAGGGACAATGCACGCGACAACGGCGAAACGCTCGTTCCGCTTCGTCGGAACGAGCCCCACCCCGCGGCGGGACGTGTTCCCGGAATCGGGAACGTCCCCGGAAGCGAATCCCAGCGCGTTGCACGATGTGGGAAGGACCTCGGGGCACCGTCGCGCGGCGCTCCGAAAAAGGGGAAGGGTCCCGGAAACGAGGCGGAGGGCGTTCCGACAAAGGGGAACGATCTGGGAGACGGCTCCGCGCGTGGTCCAGGAGCGCGGAATCGAGCTCGGCGCAGAGGCGAGGGGCGTTCCGGCAAAGGGGAATCGGTCGGGCCGCGGATCCGGGCGCATTGCGAGGAGGTGGAGGCGGGTTGAAGCCCGCCCCGAGGGCAGTCGATGGAGCGGCTCCTGTCAAGGCTTTGCGCTCCGGGGTCGTTGGCCCTTCGGGCCGGATGTACGACGCCGCGCATGGATTGCGACCTCGGGGTGGGGAGGCCTGCCGGTCTTGAAAGCGGGGCGCCTTCTGGCGAACATGCGGTCCATGTTTGATGCGCAGAGGATCCTGGGCGCGCTGGTCTCGGATGGAGTCGAAGGCGGGAGCTTCCGCGATTCCAGCCGTCGTCGGCGTTACCGCGACGAGGAGTACGAGCGTCGCGACGACGAGAGCGGTATCGGCGCGGGGACGCTGCTCGCAGGCGCCGCGGGGGTCGCGGCGGCGGGCGGGCTCGCCTACATGGCGTATCAGCACTTCAAGCAGCCGGCGGCGCCGGGAATGCCGGGGGCGCCGGGGATGCACGGGATGCCGGGGGCGCCGGGGATGCACGGGATGCCGGGGGCGCCGGGGATGCACGGGATGCCGGGGGCGCCGGGGATGATGCCGGGGGCGCCTGCGCAGCAGCAGCAGGGGTTTTTGGGGCAATTGATGGGGTCTTCGTCCGGGCCGATTCCGCCGGGTGCGCCGCAGGGGGGCGGCGCGACGAATTTCGGGGTGCCGGTTTATCACAAGGATCCGTCGACGTGGGGGACGAGCGCGCCTGCGGCGCCTGCGCAGGGACACGCGCCCTGGGGGGGCCCGCAGGGCGGCCCGCCGCAGCCGGCGCAGCCGTGGGGAGCGCCGCCGAACCCGGGGCCGCAAGCGGGCTGGGGCGGGCCTCCGCCGCCGGCGCAAGCGGCGCAGCCGCCCGCGCAATGGAACGCGCAGCCGAACACGACGCCGACGGCGCAATGGGGGGCGCCGCCCCACGCGGCGCCGCCTGCGCCGCCTGCACCTTCGCAATGGAACGCGCAGCCGAGCACGACGCCGACGGCGCAATGGGGCGCTCCGCCGAACATAGCGCCGCCGGCTCCGGCCGCGCCGCCTGCGCAATGGGGAGCTCCGCCAAACCCGGTCGCCGCTCCCGCGCCCGCAGCCGCTCCCGCTCCCGCTCCCGCTCCCGCAGCCGCTCCCGCTCCCGCTCCCGCTCCCGCAGCCGACGCCCAGGCCGACGCCTTGCTCCTCGTGCGCGCCATGATCACCGCCGCCTTCATCGACGGCCAGATCGATCCCGAGGAGCGCGCGCGTATCCTCGACCGCCTCGCGCGTGCCGGCCTCGGGCCCGAGGATCGCGACGCGCTCAACCGCGAGCTCGAAGCCCCGCAGCCACCCTTTGCGCTCATCGGGCAGATCCGATCACCCCAGATGGCCGAGCAGTTTTACGTGGTCTCGCTCCTCTCCGCGGGCACCGAATCCGAGGCCGAGCGCGCCTACCTCAAAGGCCTGCCCTCCATGCTCGGCCTGCGCCCCGAGGACGTCGCCCGCTTGCATGCGGGCCTCGGCCTTCCGCCCCTCCCGTGACGTCCGCCCCCCGGCGACGATATTCCCCCGCATGACGTCCGGCCCGCATGGCCCACGCCACACCTTCGAGGACCACACGGCCGAGCTTCGGCTCGGCCTCTTCGCGCCCACGCTGCCCGAGCTCTTCGCCGAGGCAGGCCGCGCCCTCGCCGAGCTCGCCGTCGGGGAGGGGGCGCCGCTGCCCGAGGCCTCCGGCGAGCCTGTCTCCGTCTCGCTGCATTCGGTCGACCGCGAGGCGTTGCTCGTCGACTGGATGAACGAGCTCGTCTTCCGGACCGAGGTGGACGCGCGGGTCTATGTCGATTTCCATTTCGACGAGCTCGCCGCCGATCACCTCGTGGCCCGGGTGCGCGGCGCGCTCGTCCCCGACCTCCGGCCCCTCGTCAAGGCGGCCACCCTGCACGACGTCCACATCACGGAGGATTCGCATGGCTACTCGGTCCACGTCGTCCTCGACATCTGAACCCGCATCGACAAGGCCGCCGCCGCCCTTCGTCGAGGTCGCTCCCTCCGTGTACGAAATTCCGACCTCCTATCGCAGCGACATGCGCGTGCCGGCGCGGATCTTCGCGAGCCCGGAGACCTTGCCCGGCTTGCTCGCGGACCATTCCGTCGAGCAGCTCGTGAACGTGACCACGCTCCCCGGCATCGTGGGCGCCGCCTGCGGAATGCCCGACATGCACGAGGGGTATGGGTTTCCCGTCGGCGGCGTGGCCGCGACGGCCCTGCCCGACGGCGTGATTTCGCCCGGCGGGATCGGGTTCGACATCAACTGCGGCGTGAGGCTGCTCGTCTCGAACCTCGAACACAAGGCCATCGCCGCGCGGGTCGAGGGCCTCGTGCACGAGCTCTCGCGCAGCGTGCCCTCGGGCGCCGGGCGCGGGGGGCGGTGGTCGTTCGCGGGCAAGAAGCTCGACAGGATCCTCGAAGGCGGCGCCGGCGCGCTCGTCCGGGAGCACGAGGTGGGGACGGCGTCCGACCTCGAGGCCATCGAATCGGGTGGCGCGCTCGAAGGCGCGGACGCGTCGGCGGTGTCGGAGCGCGCGAGGCAACGCGGCGCCGATCAGCTCGGCACGCTGGGGAGCGGCAACCATTTCCTCGAAGTGCAGGTCGTCGACGAGGTGTTCGACGAGGGGGCGGCCGGGCGGCTCGGGCTCGTGGTCGGGCGCGTGGCGGTGCTCGTGCATTCGGGATCGCGCGGGCTCGGCCATCAGGTGTGCACGGACCACGTGCGCCTGATGGACGGCGTGATGCAACGGTATGGCATTCACGTGCCGGACCGGCAGCTCGCCTGCGCGCCGCTCTCGTCGCCCGAGGGACAACAATATTTTGCGGCCATGTGCGCCGCCGCGAATTTCGGGTTCGCGAACCGGCAGCTCATCGCGCACCTCGTGCGGGACGTGTTCCGGCGGATGTTCGGGGAGCGGGACGGCTTTTTGCGGTTGATCTACGACGTCGGGCACAACACGGCGAAGATCGAGAAGTACGAGGGAAAGAAGGTGTGCGTGCATCGCAAGGGCGCGACGCGCGCCTTTGGGCCGGGGAGCCGGGACGTGCCCGCGGCGTATCGGGATATCGGGCAGCCCGTGTTCATTCCTGGCAGCATGGGGACCTCGTCGTTCGTGTGTGTCGGGACCGAACACGGGAGCGAGGCCTCGTTCGGGAGCACCTGCCACGGCGCCGGGCGGCAAATGAGCCGCACCGCCGCCAAGAAAAAGGTGACGGGGCAGGCGCTGCGCAAGGAGCTGGAGGGGCGCGGCATCGTCATTCGTTGCGCGTCGAACGCCGAGCTCGCCGAGGAGGCGCCCGCCGCCTACAAGGACGTCGATCGGGTGGTCGACGTCGTGGCCGCGGCGGGCATCGCCCGAAAGGTCGCCCGGCTGCGGCCGCTCGGCGTGGTGAAAGGGTAATCAGGTCTCGAGCTTGCCGGCCGAGAGCCGGACCCGCGTCGCGCCGATCGCCTCGGCAAACCCGGGATCGTGCGTCGCGACGAGGACCGTCGTGCCCGCCGCGCGTCGCTCGGTCACGAGCCCCGCGAGCTCGCGGACGCCGGCCGCGTCGAGGCCGTTCGTCGGCTCGTCGAGCAAGAGCAAGCGCACGTCGCCGAGGATCGCCGCGCACAGGCAGCTCCTGCGCCGCTGGCCGAGGGAGAGGCCGCCGAAAGGACGATCCCAGTACGCGCGGAGGCCGAGCCGGTCGAGGAGCGCTTCGTCCGGGGGCGGGACGCGCTTCAGCGCAGCGACGAGCGCAGAGAGCTCGCGCGGCGAGAGGTGGGCCGGCGCGTCGGCGGCCTCGGGCACGTAGCCGACGCGCGCGCGGGCAGCGGCGCGCGGGCCGAGGATCGAGGCGCCGTCGAGGGTCGCGTGGCCCCGATCCGCGTCGAGCACGCCGGCGAGGATGCGCAAGAGCGTGGACTTGCCCGCGCCATTGTCGCCGAAGATCGCCACGACCTCGCCCCGCGCAGCCGAGAGGCCCGCCGCGTCGAGCACGAGCCGCCCGCCGAGCCGCTTGTCCAGGTCCACGATCGAGAGCGTCACGCCGCACCTCGGATCCTGCGTAGCACCTCGGCCCGGCGCGTGGCCGTGCCGATCCGCACGATTCCGACACCGAGGACCATCCCGAGCGAGAGCTCCCCGGCGAGCGACGCCATGGCAGCGCCGAAGGCAGCCCACACGAGCGCCTCGATCATGCCGCGATCGCCGCGCCGCGGAGAGGCCTCGGCCTCGCGCGCGCCGCCGACGAGGACCGCGCCCGTGGCGAACCCGGAGGCGACCGCGAGCACGACGAGGCGCGCCGCGAGCGCGAGCGGCGCATGCAGGCCGAGGGCCCCGACGGTCGCGAGGACGAGGCCGCTCGTGGCCCCGAGGAGGCCACCCGCGAGCGCCGCGGCGAGCGCGCGGGTGCGCGGCGCCGTCCCCGTCGCGTCGCAGAGCCAGGAGGCCGCGCGCTCCGCCCGCACGACCGCCGCCACGGCCCCCGAGAGGCCCGGCGCGAGGGCGACCGCCGCGAGGCCGAGGGCGAGCGCGCCGATCGACGTGTCCGCATCGAGATCGTGCCCGCGGGCGGCGAGCGGGAGGATGAGCCCGGCGAGCGCCGCGAGCGCGAGCGCGCGCCCGAGGACGGCAGGTTCGCCGCGCAGGACGCCGAGCAGGTACGTCGAGGCGAGCGCGCCCAGCGGGGATCGGCCCCAAAACCCGCGGGCCGCCCCGGACGACACCTCGGGCGCGCGGCGGAAAGCGGCCGGGACGGCCAGGCACGCCGCGACGAGGGCCGCCCCGAACGCGAGCGGCGGGAGGTGTCCAAAGACGGCGAGGCCCACGCCGGCCGCCGCCAGCGCCTCCTGCGCGCCCCACGGCCGCGTGGCGGCGAGCGCGTGCCCCGCGAGGGCCGCGAGCCCGGCCGTGGAGGCCGAGAGGAGGCCCTCGCCGCGCCCGAACAGGAGCATCCACGGCGCCTCGACGACGAGCGCGCATACGCCGCCCGCGAGGTGAAACACGAGGCGCGGCGCGGGCAACCATCGGAGATACGTCGCTGACGAAGGAACGAGCGCCGCGCGCGCGGCGGGCAGGCCGAGCATGAGCCACCCGGCCCAGAGGACGGTCATCAGCGTGGGGGAGGCGCGCATGACGGCGAGCGCCTCGGGCGGGCTCATCCCGTTCGGCCCGAAGAGGACGGTGGCGACGAGGAAGATGCCGAGCAGGAGCGGAGCGGCGAGGGGATAGGCCGCGCGCATCGAGAGGACGACGAGGATCTTCGCGAGAGCGAGGTGTCGCATTCGCACGCCCCTTCCGTGTGCGCGTGGGGGCAGGATACCGGGGAGCTCCGGGCGGGAGAAGCGCGGAGGCTCCGGGAGTCCGTTCGTCCGAGGATGCCGAGGGGGAGAGCGCCGGCCGCGCGGAGAGCGCGGCCGGCTTGGCGAGGTGGGATCAGGGGTTCGTGCAGAGGATCAGGGCCCAGTTCTGGAGCGGGCCGGTGATGGCGCCCGCGTCGTCCACGGCGTTGAGCTTCCAGTTGCCCTGCATGGACGTCCCGACGAGCGACGCGAAGGAGGCCTCGGGGGCGAAGCACCCGGTGTACGGCGCCGTGAAGCTCGTGTTCGTGATCAAGTTGGGGCAGGTCGAGTCGAAGACCGTGTTGATGAGGTCGTCGTTGCTGCTGCCGTTGTCGCTCGTCACGTCGAACGTGGTGTTGCCTGGCGAGATCAACGAGAGGTCCACGTCCGCCATGAAGTCGTGGTCCATGTTGACCAGGATCGCCGCGCGCGCGATCGTCCCCGTGGCGCCGACGTTGATGATGCTCGTGACGCCCGTGGTGTTGTTGTCCGGGATGCTGAGCGGGGTGTCGATCGACCGGTAGACGTGCAGCCTCTGCCCGGCGGCGCACGCGGGGAAGTAGGCCGGCAGCGTGCAGTTGGGATCCGCGGCGTCGATGAACCCGTTGCTGTTGTTGTCGATGCCGTCGTTGCAGAGCGTCTCGAAGGCGACGCACACGCTCGGGCTGCCGGTGCACTTGTACCCGGACTCCACGGCGCAGGTCGGCGAGCAGCCGTCGCCGCCGACCGTGTTGCCGTCGTCGCACGCGTCGACGCCGTCGACGACGCCGTTGCCGCAGCTCAGCGTGCAGACGCTGGGCGTGCCCGTGCACTTGTAGCCCTGCTCGATGACACAACTCGACGAGCAGCCGTCGCCGCTGTTCGTGTTGCCGTCGTCGCACGTCTCGCTGCCCGTGATCACGCCGTTGCCGCAGAGCGCGGTGAACGTCACCTGGAGCTGGTAGGCGCTGATGGCCGCGTTGTTTTGATATTCCTCCACGCGGACGTAGTACGTGCCCGGGGCGAGCTTGCGCGCCGCCGTGTCGGTCGTCGTCGTCGGATCGATCAGGGAGCAGCTATTGAGGCCGTCGTCGTCGTCCGTCATGATGATCGTCGTGCAGTTCGCCGCCCGGAGCTCGATGACCGTGTCGTTGCCCGTCGTGCAGGTGCCCACCGACGGGACGAAGGTCTCGATCCTCACGTCCGCGACCGCGGGCACGGTGAACGCGTAGTAGTCCTGGTCGCCGGCGGGGCTGATCTTGCCGGTGATCGCGAAGGGCGGCTTGAGCGGGCCGCTCGCGCTCGCGCACGCGGCGTTCGGCTCGGTCTCGACGAGGACGCAGGTGCTCGGCGTGCCGAAGCACACGTAGAACGGCTCGGATTGGCAGGTGGCGTTGCAGCCGTCCCCGGGCGTGTGGTTCCCGTCGTCGCAGGTCTCGGTCGCCACGTTCACGTAGCCGTCGCCGCAGGTCGCCACGATGCAGCCCGGGAGGCAGGCATCGTCGTCGTTCATGTTGCCGTCGTCGCACGCCTCGGCGCCGGCCGGGATGCCGTCGCCGCAGACCGTCTTGCAGGCGCTCGGCTGGCCGGTGCACACGTACCCGAGCTCGGCCTTGCAGGTGGCGTTGCAGCCGTCGCCGGGGTTCGTGTTGCCGTCGTCGCAGGTCTCGGCGCCCTTCAGGAGGCCGTCGCCGCAGATCGGGGTGCAGGTGTTCGGCGTGCCCGCGCAGAGCCAGCCCACCTCGAGCGCGCACGCGGCGTCGCAGCCGTCGTCGGCCACGGCGTTGCCGTCGTCGCAGGTCTCGGCGCCCGTGAGGATGCCGTCGCCGCAGAGCGAGAGGACGCAGACGTTCCCCGCGCAGATGTTGCTCGTGCAGTCGCCGTTCGCGAGGCACGCCTTGCCGAGGTCGCAGGTCGTGCAGGTGCCGCCGCCGCAATCTACGTCCGTCTCGGCGCCGTTTTTCACGGTATCCGTGCACGTCGGCACCTGGCAGAGGTTGCCCGTGCAGATGCCGCTCTGGCAATCGGTCGGCTGATTGCAGGCGAGGCCGTCGCCGCAGGGGCTGCAATCCGCGCCGCCGCAGTCGACGGCGGTCTCGGTCCCGTTCTGGACCTGGTCGGTGCAGTTCGAGGGCTGGCAGATGCCCGCCGTGCAGACCGTGCTCGCGCAATCCGAGTTCACCGCGCAAATGAGGCCGGCGGCGCAGGGCGAGCAGTTCGGGCCGCCGCAGTCGACGTCCGTCTCGTTGCGGTTCGTGACCTCGTCCGTGCAGGTCGGGAGGCAAATCGAGCCCGAGCAGGAGTCGCCCACGCAGTCGCTGTCCTGCGCGCAGCCGAGGCCGGGGCCGCAGGCGTTGCACGTCGCGCCGCCGCAATCGACGTCCGTCTCCTCGCCATTCTCGACGGTATCCGTGCACGTGGGCGCCTGGCAGACACCGGCGTCGCACACGCTGCTCTGGCAATCGGAGGCCGCCGCGCAGACGAGGCCGTCGGCGCAGGGGGCGCAGGTGCCGCCGCCGCAGTCGACGTCCGTCTCGGCGCCGTTCTTCACGGTGTCGCCGCACTCGGCGGGGACGCACATGTTGTTCGCGCAGACGTTTTCAGGGCAGTCGGCGGGCGCGAGGCACTCCACGCACGTGCCCGCGCCGTCGCAGAGCTTGCCCTCGTTCGAGGCGCAGGCGGCGCCGGCCGCGAGCGGATTGTTCCCAGGTTGCCCCGCATTGCAGACGTCCTCGGTGCAATCGTTCTGATCGTCGAGGACGTCGGTGTCGTCGTTCTCGAGCGTGAGCTTCCCTTGGCCGTCGCAAATTTCCCGGGCGCAGTCACCGGCCGTCTGCGCGTCGCTCGGGGTGCCCATGGGGGCGAGCTCTTCGCCGCAGACGCCCGCCGTGCAGGTGCGCGTCCGGCAGGCGGTGTCGGCGCCGGGGCAATCCTCGGGCGTCGTGCACGCGCCCATGCCGCCCGTCCCACCCGTCCCACCCGCACCGCCGGTGGACTGGTTGATGTCCGAGCGATCAGGCCGCGAGATAATCTCGCAGCCCGCGGAGGCGCTCATGCACGCCGCGAGGAGCGCGAAGGTCGCCGCGGCGTACCTCTTGATTCCCAAGCTTCTCCATCGACTCATGGGCGACATGCCCTTTCTCCCGATCGGCGCCATGCCGGCGCGAGGGACCACACGGCCCGCAGCCCCCGGGGACGCCGGCCTTTCCGGTTTGCCAACCCGAGACCTCACCACAGGCGAAAAACCCGGTCAAGGGGTAGATCGGCCCGGAAGCACCCTCGGACAGGCGTTTTCGGGGCTATGGCCGGCCTCGCCTTCGGGCGCATGCTCCCGCTTCGCGTCGACTCTGCGGTCTGCCCTACGCAACCCCGCGGTCTTGGTGGGGGAACACGCGCGTCGGATCAAGGCCGCGCGGGGGCGCCAGATTGTTTCTTCTTCAGGTAGAAGAAGTCCCGAGGTGCGGGCTTCGATACATATCCGGTCTTCGTGTATTCGACCTTTTCGATGAGCGTCGAGACGACCGCGGGCGGGGTCGAATGGTCGTACAGGAGGAACCGTGTATACGACCAGTTGATGTCGAGCTCCGCGGCGGACGCGGCGCCGGCCGATTTCATCGCCGCCGCGAGGTCACGCGCCCATACCCACTCGCCGATCGCGAAGAGCAGCGTCGTGCCGTCCTCGTGCAGGCCGATCGCCGTGCGGCGAATCTCGCGATCGCCGCCCTCGGCCGCGCCCCAGAGCCGCGCCGTGTCCTCGGCCGAAAGCCGCGGGTGCAGCGCGCCGCCCTCGATCAGGCAGGGCGGCGTCTGCCGGTAGGACCGGATCTCCGCGGTCAAGGGCGCGAGCGCCGGGAAGCTCGCGACGCGCACGGACCCGTCCCCGAGAAGCGCCACCGTGCAGCCGTCCTCCCGCGGCGCCAGAAAAACGTCGCCGTCGACCATCATCCCCCATTGGCCGTGCTTCGCCATGAACCCGCCATTGAACACCGCAATCAACGAAGGCAGATCCGCCGCGGGGACGAGGCCGGGACGTCGATCTTTTGACACCCCCGTGGACGTGGGCTCTTCCGTGCCTGCGACGAGGCGCAGATCGACCCGGCGTAGATCGATCGCCACGAGGACGACGGAGGGGTGGGGTTTGATCCGGTGGGGGTGGACCGTGGCGCGCGCGAGCGCGCCGGTCCCGCGCGCGGCGCCCTCCTCGATCCGCGTGAAGACCCCGTCGCCGGGTTTGGCGGTGCGTGCGTGGGGCGGCGGGAACGCGGGGGGTGGAAAAGGAGGACCCGAATTCGTGGGAGCAGGAACCTTTGGTGCAGCAGCGGTCTCCGGAGGGCTCGGTTCCGCAGGCTTCGGCGGCGGCGCCATGACGGGCGGCGCCGCGGGGATCGCCGTGGATCGCGGCGGCGGCGCCGCAGGATCGAGGGGAGGGGGCGTCCCGCCGCACCCGCAGGCGAGGATCGAAAGGAACCACGGGAAGAACCGACGTACCATGCCCGGCCGCCATTAGCACAAGTCGCGCGCCTGGCACCTGAACTGCGAAAGAAAAGCAGCGCGGTGGGAATTTCCAAGCCGCGGTCGACGGAATCTTGCATCATCGTCCGAATACGTGTGGAGGCGCGCGGCGGCCCTCGGAGAGGCCATAACGTTCCGCGCAAATGTGCTTCCCTCTTTCGCGATAACCGAGTACGCCTAGCCCTTGCCCGTCTCTTGCCCACTTCCCTTTCGAGGGGCGAGAGCGTCTCCGTTGGTGGAGGATTCGATGAAGCGCTCCGTTCGTTGTCTCACCATGCTCACGGCGCTGGTCGGGGCTTCCTTCGCGCATGCGAAGGAGCTGCCGAACTTCGATGCTTATTATCGTGCGCAGCCGACGCCCGCCGGCGCACCGCGCGTCTCGCGGTCCCCCATCGGCGGACACGTCACCTCGGTGCATCCGCACTCGGGGGCTCCCACGTTCTTTTGGGCCGCGCGGGATCAGGCCGGCGCGCAGGCGCTCGTGGCTTCCACGAAGCCCGACCTGGCCGCGCGCAGGGCGCTCGTCTCCGCGGCCGAGATGCTGAAGGTCCCCGAAGCCGCCATCCAGGCCACGGTGGTGCGTGAAATTCACGATCGCGGCGCGGGCGGCGTCGTCGTGCGCCTCGGCCAGGAGATCGACGGCGTCGAGGTCTTCCGCGGCGGCGCGAACGTCATGCTCGATCGGAGCCACCGCCTCGTGGCGGCCGCGAACAACCTCCACCCGGCCGGGTTTGCGGGGAACAAGCGGGTCCCGCGCACCTTCGTCGTGACCCCCCAGGGCGCCCTCGCCAGCGCGTTCCGGGATTTCCACGGGACCGACCTCGCCGCGGCGAACCTCGTCCCGCGCGGGGAAAAAGGCCGTTACCAGACCTTTGATCTCCTGCCCGCGCAGGGGCACGAGTTTGCCGGCCCTGCGCGCGTGAAAAAGGTGTATTTCCCGCTGCCGGATCGCCTCGTTCCCGCGTACTACCTCGAAATCCGCCCGCGCGAGGTGGGCCAGAAAGACGCGGGCCTTTATGCCTACGTGATCGCGGCCGACGACGGGCGTGTCCTCTCTCGGCAGAACCTTTCTCACGACGCGGTCTTCAATTACAGGGTATGGGCCGACGCGAACGGCGACAAACGCCCCCTCGACGGCCCGCAGGCCGATTACACGCCGCACCCGACGGGCGTCCCCGACGGCTCCCAGCCCGACTTCATCGCGCCGGTGCTGGTGTCGATGGATGGATTCAACAAGAACCCCCAGGGCACCTTCGATCCGTGGCTGCCCTCCGGGGCGATCTCGACGTCGGGCAACAACGTCGACGCATACGCCGACCACAACCAGCCGGACGGCTTCAACAATGGCGACACGCGCCCGAGCGTGACGGCGCCCGGCGTGTTCGATCGGACGTACGACGTGAACCTCGCGCCGACGGCGAACCCGAACCAGATCATGGCCGCCGCCACGCAGCTCTTCTACGTGACGAACTGGCTGCACGATTACTGGTACGACTCGGGCTTCGACGAGGCCGCTGGCAACGCGCAGAAGAGCAACTACGGCCGCGGCGGCGAGGAGGGTGATGCGCTCCGCGCCGAGGCGCAGGACGACGCGTTCAACAACCAGAGCCGCAACAACGCGAACATGCAGACGCCTGCGGACGGCGCGTCGCCGATCATGCAGATGTACCTCTGGTCGGGCGCGAGCGCGCGGAGCCTCACGACGAACCCCGGCGGCAAGAACCACAGCACCGACGTGGCCGAGTTCGGGCAGCAGACGTTCAACACGACCGGCGCCGTCTCGCTCGTCAACGACGAGTCCACGGCCACGACGAACGAGACGCCCGGCACGTTTGGTGATGGCTGCCAGGCCATCAAGAACAACGTGGCCGGAAAGATCGTCCTCATCGATCGCGGCTCCTGCACGTTCAAGCAGAAGGCCGTGAACGCGCAGGCCGCAGGCGCGATCGGCATGATCCTCGCGAACAACATCAACGAGCCGGCCCCGCCGTACATGCCGAACGGGCAGCCGAACGGGGCGGTGACGATCCCGGTCCTGTCCACCACGCTCGCGTCGGCCGCGGCGATCAAGCTGGCCATGATGGGCAGCGATGTGACGGCCACGATGGTACGGGCGGCCGAGGGCGTCGAGCGCGACGGGACGATCGACAACCACATCGTCGCGCACGAGTGGGGCCACTACCTGCACAACCGGCTCGCCTACTGCGGCTCCAACATGTGCGGCGGCATGGGCGAGGGCTGGGGCGACACGGTCGCGCTCCACATGGCCCTGCGCGAGGGCGACGACCTCGACGGCGTCTTCGGCATGAGCGTCTACGCCACGGCGTCGCTCGGCGACAGCGGCTACTACGGCATCCGGCGTGTCCCGTACTCGACCGACATGACGAAGAACGGCCTGACCTACCGGCACATCGCGGACAACGAGGCGCTGCCGAGCCACCCGATGGCCGTGGTCCCCGCGCCGAACTCCGAGGTGCACAACGCCGGCGAGGTGTGGGCGACGATGATGTTCGAGGCGACGATCGCGCTCCTCAAGCGCAGCCAGGAGCCGGGCGCCCCCTACGACTTCGAAGGGGCTCGCCGGCGCATGGCCGACTACATCGTCACGTCGCTGAAGATGGTCCCGCCGGACGCGACGTACCTCGAGCAGCGCGACGCGATCCTCATGGCCGCATCCTCGGTCGACCTGAAGGACATGGAGGTCCTCGCCAAGGCCTTCGCCAAGCGCGGCGCGGGCTCGTGCGCGGTCTCGCCGGAGCGCGACTCCGGCGACAACGTGGGCGTGGTCGAGAGCTTCGAGGTCAAGGCCTCGGTCTCCGATCTCGCGAGCGGGCTCGACGACGCCGTCCAGTCCTGCGACGCCGACGGGCGCCTCGACGCCCAGGAGACGGGCCGCGTGACGATCGAGCTCCAGAACACGGGCGTCGCGCCGCTCACGGACGCGGTCGCGAGCGTGACGGCGCAGCAGGCGGGCATCTCGTTCCCGAAGGGCACGCAGGTGCAGTTCGGCACGGTCCCGCCCTTCGGGAAGGCGAAGGCCACGATCGACGTGGCCCTCGACGGCTCGGTCGCCGGCATCAGCTCGGTGAAGCTCGACATCGCCGTGACGAGCGCGCAGACGTGCGAGCCCAAGTCGACGCTCGTCGAGGTGCCGTACATCAACTACGACAACGTGCCGGAATCGGCCACGATCGAGAGCGCCGAGAGCGACATCGAGACGTGGACGAAGTCGGGCGACGGCGCCGATCGGGTCTGGAGCCGCATCCAGAACGGCCCGCCGAACCACGTCTTCCACGGCGTGGACCTCGGCAGCATGAGCGACACCTCGTTCGAGTCGCCGCCGATCGTCGCGGGCCCGGGGCCGCTCACGATCACGATGAAGCACCGCCACGAGTTCGAGGTGGGCCCGTCCCCGCAGGGGGGCGGGAACGTCAACTACGACGGCGCGGTCCTCGAGATCTCGACGAACGGCGGGCAGAGCTGGCAGGACGCGAGCCAGTTCGTGAACGTGCCCTACACCGGCACGATCACGGACATCTCCGACAACCCGCTCGGCAACCGGCAAGGCTTCACGAACCGGAACGCGGCGTGGCCGGGCTTCAACACGATGACGCTGAACTTTGGCACCTCGCTCGCCGGCAAGTCGTTCAAGCTGCGCTTCCGCATCGGCACCGATCCGGCGGCGGGCGCGCACGGCTGGGAGATCGACGACATCGACGTGCAGGGCGCGGTGAACAAGCCGTTCGCGTCGATCGTGGAGGACAGCACGAGCTGCGTGGGCCTGCCCGTGGCGAACGCCGGCCCGGACCTCGTGGTGTCGGGCGGGGATCAGGTCGAGCTCGATGGTTCGAAGAGCAGCGATCCGGAGGGCGACAAGCTCACGTTCAAGTGGACGCAGTCGGAAGGGCCCGAGGTCGCGCTCGTGGACGGCGACGGGCCGAAGCCGACGTTCGTCGCGCCGGACGTTCAGGCCGAGACGTCGCTCACGTTCCAGCTCACCGTCTCCGACGGCAAGGGCCTGGCGAGCGACCTCGTGAAGGTGACCGTTCTGCCGGGCACGGGGAGCGGTGACAGCAGCGCGGGCGTCGGAGGGAACACGGGCGCCGGTCCGATCATCGTCGACGACGGTGGTTGCGGCTGCGCGGTCGTGGGAGACGAGCAGAAGAGCCCGGCCCTGCCTGCGGCGGCGGCCCTCGGCCTGCTCGGCGCGGTGTTCGCGCGGCTGCGTCGCCGGAACCGCAACTGACCCGTCACGGGCTGGAGGCGGCGGCCCTCTGCGCCGCTGCCTCCAGCGCCTTCTGCCAGTCCCCCCGCATCGATGCGCTCACCGTGTGCCCCACGCCGGGGTAGGTGGTGAGCTCCGCCGAGAAGCCCACCGCGACGAGCGCGCGTACGGTCTCGGTCGCGCCGGCGTGCGGCACCATCGTGTCCGCGTCGCCGTGGAACGCGTGGACGGGCGGGGCGACTTTCCCCATGGGCCACGCGCTCGGGTAGAGCGGCGGCGCGAGCAAGCCGGCGAGGGGGAGCGCTTCGCCGACGCGCTCGGGGTGTTTGACCACGAGCGTGAAGCTCAGCATGCCTCCCTGGGAAAACCCCGTCACGATCGGCCGGCCGCGTGTCGGCCGTGTTCGTTCGAGCTCCTCCAGCATCGCCGCGAGCCCGTCGGCCGCGAGCGACGTGCCCTCCGCGAGTTTTGCCGGGTCGCGCCGCGCGAGCGGGAACCACGAGAAGCCGTCGCTGTAGGGCGAGGTCCCGTACGGAACGACGACCCGCATGCGGCCTTCGATCCGATCGAAGAGCCGAACGAACGACTCCGGACGATCGCCGAGCCCGTGGATCGCCACCACGAGCGGCAGCCGTTCGGTCGCGGCGGCGCCTCCCGTCACGCGTTCGAGGTAGCGGATCCCGGCGGCTTCGGGCGGCCCGGATGCGGGCTTCGCCTCGGTCCGCGGGGCCGCGCTGCTCGGCGGGGGCTCCGGCGGCGTGTCTCGGCCGCACGCGGGCGCGAGCCACACGAGCGCGAGGAGGACGCGGCCCGTGGCGTGGATCATGCCGAGGCCAGGCGCGCGGCCCGCTCCCGTTCGAGCCGCGGCGGCGGCAGGATCGACGCGCCGAAGAGCACGCGCCGCGGCGCCTCGCCCGCGACCTCCTCGCGCCACGACAGGGCCCATTCGGCCCAGGGGATGTGCTGATCCCGGAACAGGATTTTTCGTAGATCGAGCGGCTTCGGGGGTGTCGCCGGGCGATCGCCGCGCACCGTCGGAGGCACGATCGGCCCGCTGAAGGCGGCGTCGAGCGGGTAGATCACCTCGGTCCGGTAGCCTTCGCCCGGCCAGAGCACGAGGCCCTCGTCGGCGATGTCGTACGGCACGTCGTCGCCGAGCGCGGCGCGGATCTGCTCGCGCACGAGATCCACGCCGGCCATGCGGTAAAATCCGGCGATCGCGTTCTCGAACAGGATCCGATCCGCGCCGTCGAGCGCGTCGACGAAGCCCGGCTCGGTCACGCTCGCCACGACGAGCCCGCTCTGCTCCTCGAACGCGATCACGGCCTTCGCCTTGGAGAGCGCGTCGCACGCGAGCTCGAGGCGCAGCCGGTTCGATCCGAGCTCGACGCTCTGCACGGTGATGGCGCCTGCGCGGAAGCGGGGGCAGGCGGCGAGCAGGCCGCTCACCTCGCGATCGACGGCGCGCCGCACGGTCTCGCGCAGATCGTCGAGCTGCTCCTGCAGGCCGCGCAACGAGCCGTGGCCGTGCTCGATGCCGCGGGACTCGTCGAGATCGGCGCGGCGCGCGGCGCGCCTCAGTTTTCCGTACAGCTTGGGCAACGTGCCCGAGTGAAAGCCGGGCCGCATCAGCGTGCCCACGGTCTCGCCCTGGTGGCCGATCGGCACGGGCCCCAGGTTCTTCGCGCGGTTCTCGCGGTAGAGGCGGAAGTTCTCCTTGAACTCCCACACGAGGAAGCCGAACACGCTCGGGAAGAGGAAGACCGTGGTCGCCGCGATCGTCCCGCCGATCACCGGGCCGAGCGGGGCGAGCGCGTGGTTCATGACCGTCAGCATCTCCGCGAGCTGCTGGATCAGCATCTTCTGCGCGACCGTGACCACCGGGAAGTGCTTCACCGGGTTGATCTCGGGCTCGATCAGCAGCGTGATGTAGAGCCGGATCACGTACGCCACCAAGAACCACACGAGCCCGAGCGCGGCCTTCAGCGGGATCGTGGCGCGCTTGTCGCCCTCCCGGAAGCGCAGGAATTCGTCGACCCGGTAGAGCGTGCGCTCCGAGAGCTCCAGCATCGCGCGGAAGATGCCCATCACGAGCCGCAAGAGCCCCGGCAGCGCGCGCCCCTTGAGCGCCTCCCAGCCGAGCGCGATCTGATCGAACACGACCTCCTGCGCGACGAGGCCCGCGCGTGTGTTGAGCAGGACGCTCGCCGCGACGAACACGCCGGCCGCGCCGAGGGGCCCGATCACGCCAGGCACGTCGCGCAGCGGCGTGGCCATGTAGAGGATCGCCGCGACCACGAGCGGCATCAGCACGTACCGCGCGAGCGCCCGCGCGAGGCCGCTCTCCAGCACGCGCCGGATCGGCCCGAGGGAGAGGACCCACCGCGGCAGGCGCACGAAGACGGCGGCGAGCGCGTGGCCGAGCATCGACAGGAGCCGCATCACCCCCGCGCGCAGGGCCTCGCTGTGGATGAGCCCGAAGATCACGGCGGTCGTCACGAGCAGGGACGGCGTGCTCACGAGGTGCGGCGGCACGAAGCCGAGCGCCTTCGCGGCCGGCCCGACCATGTGCTGCAGGCCCTCCAGCACCACGAACGCGCCGCCGGCCGGCAGGATCACGAAGAGCGTGACGAGCCGACCGAGCTTCGTGCCGAAGAACACGCTCGACACCTTCTGCAGGGCGCGCAGGTACACCTCGCCGCGCCGGTAGACGCCGTCGAGCGCGACGTCGAGCGCGCGATCGGCGAGCAGCAGGGGATCGCCGCGCACGAGCTCGCGCGGGTGCGCGACGTCGCCCATCTTGAGCTGGTTCCGCGAGAGCGCGTCGCGGAGCTGCCCGATGCTCAAGAACCCGCGCGCCACCACCTGATCGCAGAGCTCCTCGACGAGCTTCTTGCGCGCCACGTGCTCGGGCACGCTCGCGGGCCGGAGCCCCACGCCGTCGAGCGTCCCTTCGAGGACCGGCCGGAGCGTCTTCCGCACGTTCTCCTCGGCCCGCCGCACCGCCATCCGCAGGAGCCGCGCGATGAGCCGTCGATCCGCGGACGGCATCTCCACGTGCCGGAGCTTTTGCAGCGCGCTCCGCAGGTGGCGCGCGACCTTGAGCGCCCGCGTCGCCGGCAGCTTCCGCACGATCGGGCGCTTGCCGAGCGAGAGCGCCCACGTCACGAGATCGACCGCCGACGACCCGCGCTCGTGCGCCACGCAGGCCCGCTGCAGATCGTAGAGCAGCCGCGCCTCGACCGGATACCGCAGCGCCTGCCGTTCGCTCGCCGTCGCCGCGAGCGGCATGAGCGACGAGGTCCATGGCACCCGCGGCGCGCTCTCCGCGCTCTCGCCGGGGCCCACGAGCGCGCTGTCGAGCCGCGCCCCGAGCGCGTCGAGATCCCGCTGCACCTGGGCGCGCAGCTTGACCTGTTGGTCCTCGCCCGCGGCCGGCATCGCCGCGAGCAGCGAGAGCGCGGCCCGCACGTGGTTGCCTTCGGCGCGCGCCTTCTCGGCCTGGACCACGAGCTTCTGCGCCCCCGTGACCGTCGTCGCGCGCCGCGACAGGAACGCGGGCAACACGTCGAGCGCGGGGAGCGCCGAGTACGTGGGCGTCGTCGACTCCCTGCTGAGCGGCGCGTCCGTCGGATCCGCCGCGCCCTCGGGCCGGCACGCCGCGAGCAGGGCGCGTGCGTCCACGTCTCCGCCGATCACCACGAGCGCCCGCGACGTGTCCCGCAGCGTCGGGAACGTCCTCGCCACGAGGCGCGGGGCGAAGTGGTGGAGCTCGAGGAGGAGCGCCGCGAACTCCGTGTACACCTCGGCGTCGTCGGCCGGGGGCAGGAGCAGATCGTCGGAGCGGAGCACCCGCCGGATCTCGTCGAACTCCGTCTGCCCGATCCGATCGATCCGCGCCCGGATCCCCGCCTCGTCGAGCGCGCCGCGGCGCCGCGCGGCTTCGAGCGCGAGGTGCACGTGCCCGTGGAACGCCCCGCGCCAGAGCCGCGTCAGCACCTCGGCCGGCGACGCGGCGAGGATCTCCGAGCCCTTCGGCCGGGGCAGGAGCACCACGTGCTCGGGCAGCTTCGCGCCGGCCTCGCCGAGCTCCGCGGCCGGCACGAGCGCGAGCAGGTCGTCCCGCCCGAGCGCGTAACACGACGCATGCGGCACCTGCAGCCCGATGCCCACGATCCGCCGGTGGCGCTTGATCACGCGGGCGACGAGGCGGCTGTCCACCACGAGCGTCCCTGTCTCCGCGCTTCGCAGGCTTCGCTCGATGGGGGTCGTGTCCATGCGCAAGGGCGGAGCGACGGATCCCGAGCGCCGCGCTCGGCCCCCCCTTACACCACGCAGCACGGAGGCACAACGACGCGGGCGGAAAGCAATTTCCCGTCCGGGGCCCCCCGACGTCGGGAGACGGTAAGCCCGGCTCTCGGCGCGCGCCGCGGGGCCTCATGGGCAGGGGGGCGCTGGCGCGTGGATCTCGGCGAGGGCCGAAGCGAGCGGGCGGCGCGTTTGAAGAGGAGACGACGCATGGCTCACGCATTCCATCGGTCCTTTGGCCGCGCCTTCACGTGGCTCGCGCTCGCGTCCGCGGGCGTGGCGGGCTGCGGCACGGACGCGGGGGAGAACCGTCCGAGTCCGGCCAGGGAGGAGCCCTCGGAGCCGCTCTCGCACGGACAGATCCTGGCCGTCGTGTCGACCATCGATCAGAACGAGATGACGAACGCGGAGACGGCGCGGCTCCGGGCCACGAGCGAGGGGGTCCGGTCCTACGCGGAGCGCGTCACCGCCGAGCACCAAGCGATCCAGACGCGCATCCTGGCGCTCCAGGAGAAGCTCCGGGTCAAGCAGGAGGGCAGCGAGATGCAGTCGAACCTCCGCCGCGACGCCGAGCGCGCGGCGGAGCTGCTCCGGACCGTGCCGGCCGCGGATTTCGACGTCACCTACCTGAACGCCCAGATCGGCGGGCACCAGCGCGCGATCACGCTGCTCGACGCGCAGCTCATCCCGAACGCCGATTCGGCGGAGGTCGAGACCTTCCTGCGCGAGGTGCGCGCCACGCTCGCGCAGCACCTCGCCCAGGCGCGGCGCCTCCGCAGCCGCTTCCCGATGCTGCCGGGCGACCGCATCTGAGGCGGGTGTCCCCCAGGCTGCTGCGCGGCTCGATGCGTCGGTCGGCCTCGCTCGACGTACGGTCGTACGCCTCGCTCGGCCTCCCTAGCCTCGAGCCGCTCGCGACGCCTGGGGGACACCCGCTCGGAATCGGCGCAGCGTTGATAAATACGGAAAAGATCCGGAGCGCCCAGATCGGACAGGGTACGTCCGATCTGGGCGTCGATTTCGGGCGGCCGTCCGCCATTGCATGATAATCTCGGCGATGGGTGGCGTCATGGACGGGGAGCCGGCGGCCGTCGGGCTCGCCGCGGCCGATCGTGGCCTCTCGTCCCACGCCCGGGGTCCGCCTTATTTCGGTCTTACCTGCGAAGGAATGGATGTCATGCTTGTCTTGACAAACAATCGCCTCGGCCTCGTCTCGCCGACCGTGCGACGGACGCGCCATGCCGCCGCTCGGTGATCGCCGGACGTATCTGCCGCGCGTCGTGGCCCCGCGCTGGGTGGTCTTCGCCGATTTCGACGAGACCTACCTCGCGCACGACGGCTCGCCCGAGCGACGCCGCGATCGGCGCTCGCTCGAGCAGCTCCTCCTCGAAGAGGCCTCCGCGCTCGGCCTCGTCTTCGGCTGGGTCGCCGACGGGCCCATCGACGTCGTCGCCGCCACGGTCGGCACCCACGGCCTTCGCGTCGTGCCCCATTTCATCGCGAGCTCCTGGGGCGCCGAGCTCGATTTTTTCTCCCGCGAGGAGGGCCGCCGCCCGGTCGCCGAGTGGGACGCGCGGGTCGCGCAGAGCGGCTTTTCGAGGGCCCGCGTCGCCGCCGCGCTCGACGATCTCCTCCGCCGCGGCATTCCCTTGGTCCGCCGCGAGCAAGCGGGCCGGCGCATCGACAGTTACATGTTCCAGCCGAGCGGACGCGGCAGATCCCCCGAGATCCCCTCGACCCTCCACAAGGTCGCCGAGCGCCACGGGATCGGCGTCCACGTCTATCCCTGCCATCCCGCGCTCGGTGAGCCCGAGGGCACGTACGACGTGGATTTCGTGCCGCGGGGCGTCGGAAAACGCCAGGTCGTCGATTTCGTCCTCGATCGCCTCGGCATCCCGCGCGCCCGGGCCATGAGCTTCGGCGACGACGTGGGCGACGTCGACATGCTCTCCGCCGTCGAACACGGCTACCTCGTCGACAACGCCACCGACGACGCCCGCCGCCGCTTCTCCCGCACCGCCGGGGCCAGTTATGCCCGCGGGATCCTCGACGTGATCGAGCGACGCATCGAGCGCATCCGCCTCTGATTCGGGCGGTGCCGCGACCGCCGCGACACCGCTGTCAGGGCCGCAGGGCAGCCCGCGGAGCAAGCTCCCTCCTTGAATGCCGGGAATACGTGCATGGCACATCGTTTGCTCGCCGTGCCCAGCCTTCGTTTTTCCCTCATCCAGGAGATGAAATGTCGATGGAACGACCTTTCGCGGCGCGTCGCGCGCTGCTGCACCCCCTGTGGCTCGGGTCCCTCGCCCTGCTCGCCCTGAATGACCACGTCCTCAAGGGCGCGGGCATTCTCCCCGGCGCGATCACGGGCAAATTGAGTGATTTTGCCGGGCTCGTGGTGGCGCCCGCGCTGCTCGCGGCGCTCCTCCGCCTCGGGAGCCGCCGGAGCCTCGTCCTCGCGCACCTCGCGACGGGCGCCGTCTTCGCCGCGATCAAGCTCTCGCCCGCGGCGGCGCGCGCCTTCGAGGCCCTCGCGGCGCTCACGCCTTTCCCCTGGCAGATCACCGTCGATCCCACCGATTTGATGGCGCTGCCCGCGCTCGCCCTCGCGTTCCGTGTCCTCGTCCCGGCCATGCAGCGCCCGCTCCCGGAGCGCCCCCTGGCCCAGCGCACGGCCGTCGTTTTCGGAGCCCTCGCGTGTGCCGCGACCAGCGAGCCCACCGAGCCGCCGCCGCCCTGCGGCCCCGATTTCTGCGGCGTCACGCCCACCGAGAGCGGCGCACTCTCCCTCGGCAATACCACGGAAGGCGAGCGCCTCGTGCGCCTGCGCCCGCTGAAGGACTCGGTCCAGGTCGATTGCCCGACGCTGCTCGCCGATCCCGAATCCGCGCTCTCGCGTGAGCTCTTCGCCCCCGCCGAGGCGTGGCTCCTCCAGCCGGGCCGGGGTTTGCCCCTCGAGAACAATGATACGGCGGGCTGCGTCGCCTACCTCGTCGACGCCGACGGCCTCGCGCCCACGCTCCTCGCCTGGTCCTCGCAGAAGTTCCCGACCCAGCTCGTCTCCACAGCGACGAATTCGGACGATCGCCTCATGATCCCGCTCTCGCTCGATTCGAATGGCAAACTCTCGCTCGGCCCGCACGAGGCCGTCTTCAAGGCGCCCGCGCTCGAAGATCCGCCCGCCGCCCCCGGCTGCGCCTCGCCCGGCAAGACCGTCGGGGTCGAGTGGTCCACGCCCGTGCCCCTCCACGGACCCTACGTCCTGGAATCCGTCGTCTCGTCCCCCGACGATTGCCACGCCCTCGTGCTCCAGAACCAATCGACGATGTACGTCTGCGTGCCCGGCGCGGCCATGCCGTTCAAGGCCGGCGACAGCATCGCCATCGAAGCCTTCGAGATCGCCGGCGGCTCCTATCCCGAGACGAACGGCGAAGCGCCCGAGGGCAAGGCGCTCGTGCTCCGCAGCGACACGCACACCGTGCTCGCGGTGCGCGGCAATGTCCTCGCGCGGTACGAGTCCACGGACGCCGCCGAGCCGCTCACCGAGCCCGCTGTCGAGTCCGAGCTCGCCCAGGGCTGCGCCGGCGCGCACGACGAATGCGGCAGCCTGCTCGTCCCGCTCGAGGTCAGCTACCTCGGCGCTCACGTCCCCTCGATCACCTTCCTGCGCGCGGGCAAGAGCCTCGATCTCGCAGACGGCTACGGCACGCTGCACCTCGTGCGCGCCGATGCCATGCCCATCCGCGACACGGAATGTCCGCCCTTCGCTCGCAAGAGCCGTCATTACGAATCCGTTCTCGTCGTCTCCGCGGCGCCTTGATTTCGGGAGGAAACCACCATGGACCATCGAATCGGTACAGCGCTCCTTTCGACCTTGCTCGCCTCGCTCGTGCTCACGGGCTGCGCGGCCGACGCCTCGGAATCGGGCGCCTTCGGCGGCAACGTAGATCCCGAGCCCGGCGCCACCGGCATCTCGCAAGGCGGCGCGCAGGACTTCGGCCTCTTCCGGAAGATCCTCGAAGACGGGAAGATCCCGGGCCCCGGCGCGCTCGACGACCTCGGCTTCTTCGCCGAGCACAAGCTCGATTACGCCCCGCCGAACTGCGGCAACAACATCTGCATGCACGGCCTGCTCGGCGTGATGGGCAACATGATCACCGGCTCGAATTGCACCCTCGTCCAGATCGGCATGAACTCGCCGATCGACGTCGGCAGCATGACGCGCCCGCCCCTGCACCTCGTCGTCGCCGTCGACGTGAGCGGTTCCATGGTCGGTGAGCCCATGGATTACGTAAAGGCGGGCCTCGTCGAGATGATCCCGGCGCTCGAGCCCACGGATCGGATCTCGCTCGTCACGTACTCGACGAGCGCCAACCTCGTCCTCGATCACGTGAGCGCGTCCAATACCCAGGCCCTCCAGAGCGCGTTCCAGGGCCTCTTCGCCGCGGGCTCGACGAACCTCTACGACGGCCTCTTCACCGCGTTCTCCGTCGCCGACAAGTATTTCGATCCAGCGTACCAGAACCGCGTGCTTTACCTCTCGGACGGCATGGCCACGGCAGGCCTGACGAACCCGAGCAAGCTCACCTCGCTCGCCGAGGCCTACGCGAAGAAGGGCATCGGCGTAACCACGATCGGCGTCGGCGAGGCATTCGACGTCGAGGTGATGCGCGATCTCAGCGAGGTCGGCGCCGGCAATTTCTACTTCCTCGAAGACCCGAAGGCGGTCGTCGAGGTCTTCACCGACGAGGTAAAGACCTTCCTCGTGCCCGTCGCGCTCGACGTAAACATCGACGTCGCCGTCGGCGGCGGCTACGTCGTGCGCGGGGTGTACGGGACGAACGGCTGGCAGACGGCCGAGGGCGGCGGGACGATCTCCATCCCGAGCCTCTTCCTCGCAGGCCGCACGAGCTCCGACGATCCCATCTCCGAGGGCCGGCGCGGCGGCGGCGGCGCCATGATCCTCGAGCTCGTGCCGCGCTCCGGCGCAATCAGCGTGCCCGATCCCTACGAGGTCGGCTCGCTGAACCTTTCGTACAGGGACCCGCTCACGGGCTTCACGAAGGCCCAGTCGACGAACATCAAGGCCCCGCACATGTACGAGGATCCCGAGACGTTCTTCACGGACGAGACCGTCGAGAAGGGTTTCGTCATGCTGAACATCTACGCCGGCTTCAAGCTCGCCGCCGAGCTCTCGGCCGACAGCGATCCGCGCACCGCGCGCCGCACACTGGAGGCGATGCGTCCGAACGTCGACACGTGGCTCGCCGAGCACCCCGATCCGGACATCCAGGACGACCTCAAGTACGTCGACCTCTTCATCGAAAACCTGAAGGTCGTCGAGGCAAACACCACGCCCTACGAGCCAGCCGATCCGCCGCCGCCCTGGCCCGCGGACTGACACGTCATGGGAGCTGCGGAGCCGGGGCGCCGCCCCGGTCCCCGCGGGGGGCTGTCCGCCCCCTCGACCCCGGACCAGCGAGGCGCTGGACCCAGGGTTGAAAAACTGCGCGATGCGCAGTTTTTCAAACAGGCCGACGAAGAAGCC
>NZ_SSMQ01000075.1 GCF_005144585.1 Polyangium fumosum
GGTTGCCGGGAGGCCCCGCCGCGCCGACACGTTTCTCCTCCCCCACGTCCTTCGGGACGCGCAGAACCCCAAGCGAAAGGCAAAGCTGCATGCAGAGGCAGGGAGCGCTGAAGCGCCAGAAGGAACGCGCGCGTCAGGAAAAGCAGCGCGAGAAGTCCGCGAACAAGCTCGAGCGCCGCAAGGAAAAGGACACGCGCGGCGATCAGACGCCGGGTGAAGATCCGGACATTGCCGGCATCGTCCCGGGCCCCCAGCCGCCTGTGGTGGACTGAGGCCGAAGCGCCGCGAGCGAGGCTCCGCCGCGCCCGCCCTCCCGCTCCGGCGGGTCTCAGATCCTCACAATTCCCGCGGAACCACGCCCGCATTCCCTTGTCGTTCGAGGCACGGGTCGTCATGGCTCGGAGGGAACGATGGATGCGTTTGTGCGCGAACGGAGCGTCGTGATACGCAGCCTCATGCGGCGCATGAGGCATGGGGGATTGGGGCTGGTCCTCGGGCTCGTGGCGTGCGGCGGGGCGGCGAGCGACGCCGGTGGAGGGAACACCGTGCCCACGACGCCGGGCCCTGGCGCGGCGGCGAAGGGCGGGGAGGAGGTCGGCGGCGACAAGGTTCCCGGCGACGCGATTCCCAAGGCGCCCGAGTCGCAGAAGCCGAACCGCTGCGCGAAGGGCGGGCCTTTCCCGCCGCTCTCGGCGACGCCGAAGCCCGCGACCGAGCCCAAGCCACTCGCGTGTCGCCCGAAGGATACGGCGGCCGAGCGATCGATCACGGCCGACATGCGGGCGCAGTACAAGCCCACGCGGCCGGGCAGCACGGTCGAGGTCTCGTTCGGATGTGACGGGCTCGATCAGCCCATCACGAAGCTCGTGTACGAGCATGGCGCCGGGCACGGCAACCAGCTCGAGATCGTGCAGATCTCCCGCTCGGATCCGGCGGACGCTTCGTACGACGTGATCGGGATCCGCGAGTCGTCGCCGTTCGTGAGCAACCCGAAGATGCCCCCGTTCCAGGTGTTGCGCGCGAAGATCTCGACCGACGCCGTGGCCGCGAAGATGCCCTCCGTGCGCGCGGCGCTCCACACGACGATCCGCGAGATCTTGCCGAAGTCGGGGCTCACCGGGCTCGCTGCGTTCGGCTCGTCGTCGTCGATGCACGTGCTCGTGCGTCTCGAGGACGCGGCGGGGCGCGCCGTGGAGAAGAAGTACTCGGACTCGATCGGCAGCGATGGCCAGGGCCGGTACTTGCCGCTCCAGCGGGCCGGCGCGGAGATCGGGCAGCTCGTCGACAAACTGTCGTGGCAAGAGGGGCCCGCGTCGGGGGACGTGCTCAAGCTCTTCGAGGAGCGGTTCCTCGCGGCGATGGTCGAGTCCGCCGAGCCGGGTGCGTGGTGGGTGCGCGCGGCGCATCTGCAGCTCGCCAGCCTCGCCGGGGCCCGGGCCCTCGTGCCGTCGATCCTCGAATGGCTCGGCGCGCCGAGGCCGGAGGGGCGCATCGACGCCTGGCAACGCCAGCAGGAAGCCGCGACGGCCACGCTCGCCGATCTCACGGGATGGGATCCGCGGAAGGACGAGAAAGGCGCGGCGCGCCCGATCGAGGCGGCCGCCCGTGATTTCGTGGCGGAATGCGGGAAGGTTTCGCCCCCCGCGCGATGACGCAGGCGCTCGGACCGCTCCTCGGCGGGCTCTCGCTGGTGCTGGCCCTCGGCTTCGTCCTCGCGCGCGTGCGGGGCCTCGGCGCGCGTGAGGCCGACGTGCTGAATGGGCTCGTCGTCGACGTCACGATGCCCGCGCTCCTCTTCGCCGTGCTCGCGCGGGACGGCATGGACTGGGGCGCGGCGCGGGTGCTGCCGTGGTCGGCCATGGCGCTGCTCGCCTCGCTCGGCGTGGGCGCTGCCGTGGCGCGGGCGTTTGGCCTCGACGCCCGTGCGATCGGCAGCGCGGGGATCGTCGCGTCCTTCAGCAACACGGGCTTCCTCGGGTTGCCGCTCCTGCTCACGCTCTTCCCGGGCGACGCGGCGGCGAGCTCGGCGGCCATGATGATCGACCTCGTCATCACGACGATCCTGCTCTGGACCCTCGGCCAGGCTTATGCCGAGCGCTTCGGCCGCGGCGCTGCGTTCGACGCGAGAGCCGCGTTGCGCACCTTTCGCAAGCCCCTGGTCCTCGCCGTCCCGCTCGGCGCGCTCGCGCATGCGCTCCACCTGCCGATCCCGCCGTTCTTGCTCACCACGATGGAAGGGCTCGGACGCACCACCACGTACCTCGTGTTCCTCTCGCTCGGCCTCTCGCTCGACGTGCGCGCGCTCTCGGGCCGCGTCGCGCCGGCGATCGCGATCTGCGCGGTGAAGCTCTTGTTTGCGCCGGCCGTCGCGCTCCTCTGCGTCCGCGTCTTCTCGGTGTCCGATCCGCTCGCGACCGTCGCCGTGCTCCAGGCGGCGATGCCCTCGGCGCTCGCCAGCGTGATCATCGTCGCGCTCACGGGGTGTGATCGTCCGCTCGCGGCGGCCGTGTGCACGCTCGCGTCCCTCGCGTCGATGGCGACGTTGCCTCTGGTCGCCTGGATCGTCGAGGTCACGCGGCCCTGACCCTGCTAAGGTCGCGGCCGTGCCGAACCCGAACTACATCACGCCCGAGGGGGCGCGCCGGCTGTCGGAGGAGCTCGGCCGGCTGCGCTCGGTGGACCGGCCGCGGATCGTCCAGGAGGTCGCGGATGCGGCTGCGCAGGGCGATCGGAGCGAGAACGCCGAGTACATCTACGGCAAGAAGAAGCTGCGCGAGATCGACCGCCGCATGCATTACCTCACGAAGCGGCTCGAGAGCGCGGTCGTCGTGGATCCGAAGGAGCAGAAGGGGGACAAGGTCTTCTTCGGCGCTGCCATCGAGGTCGAGGACGAGGACGGCAAGCGGCACACCTATCGGATCGTCGGCGAGGACGAGATCGACAGCAAGACGGGGCGCATCAGTTGGAAGTCGCCCGTGGGCCGGGCGCTGCTCGGCAAGGCGCCGGGGGACGTGGTGACGGTACGTCGTCCGGCGGGCGACATCGAGATGGAGATCGTGAGCGTCAAGTACACGTGAGGTGATACGATGTCCGCGTTTTCCGTCGTGGCGTGCTGCCTGACGGACCGGAGCCATCGATGCCGCCGCGTGTCTTCTTGCCGCTTGCTTCCGTCGCGTTTGCCGCCCTCGGCGCCACCGCCGCGCGTGCAGCGCCACCGCCGCCGCTCGCGCCGCCCGCCATGAGTGCTCCGCCCGCGCCCTCGGCGGCTCCCGCTTCCGATTCCGCGCCCGCTGCGGAGTCCGCGCCCGCCGCACCCACTTCCGCTCCCCCTGCGACGCTTGGCGCGCCGCCTGCGCCTCCGTGGGCCCAACCCTACTGGATGCAGCCCCCGCCGCCGTGGGCCTATGGGCCTTATCCCGGGTGGAGGCTCGAAGATGCGAAAGCGTCCGAGGCATCGAAACGGCAATGGTACGGCGCGAAAACGCTGCTCGGACTCATCCCCTCCGATGTCGTGTTTGCTCTCGGCTACGTGCTCACGTTCAGCAGCCACAGCACCGAAGACATCGGCGTGGTGATGGTGGGAGTCGGTGCTGCTGGGCATTGCTTGACGGCGCCCATCGTGCACTGGGTCCATGGCAACACCGGCCGCGGGTTCTTGAGCCTCGGGCTCAACGTGGGGTTGCCCGTCGTCAGCGCCATGATTGCCGATGTGGGCGAGGCGCGGAGCATGACCCTCCCCTTGGTCCTCCTCTCGGTTGTCGCCTGGCCCGTCGTCGACATCGCCGTGTTCAGCTATGAGGAGCCGGACTCGGAGCCGAAACGCAAGCGCACGTCCGCAATGCCCTCGTTCACCATCCTGCCCATGATCGACCGTGACAAACGAGGTTTGTCACTCGTCGGCCAGCTCTGACCGATCCGGCGCCATGGCTCCCCCGAAGGAACCTCCCGCCCGTCCCCCGTCCGCGCGCGACGCCGCCGTGACGGGCCTCCGGCCGCGGGATGCCGAGGGCGCGCTGCACACGTTCGTCGCGGTGTCCCTCACGGCTGCGGGGATCGGGTTGTCTTCGTGTGCGTCGTGGGTCGCGTGGTTCATCGGGCAGCTCGTGTTCGCCGTCTCCTTCGTGAAATGGTTTTCCCTGCTGCACGAGGCCGGGCATCACACGCTCTTCGCGACGCGGGGCCTGAATACCGTGGCCGGCCACCTCGCCTCGGTGATCTCGGTGCTGCCTTATGCGAGCTGGAAAGCCATCCACCGCATGCACCACAAATGGACCGGCTTTCAGGACAAGGATCCCACGACCTCCTCGCTCGTCCCGCGCCCGCTCGGCGCGTTCGAGCGCGCCGCGATCAACATCGCCTGGCGCGCCTGGATCCCGCTGTTTTCGTTCCTCTACCGGGCGCAGAGCTTCTGGCACCTGCCGCGCCTCTTCCAGCTCTTCCCCGAGGCCCGCGCGCGTCGCGCCTTCGTCGTCAATACGCTCGCCTTGCTCGCGCTTTATGCCGCGGCGTTCGTGTTCGTCGGGCCCGCGGCGCTGCTGCGGCTCGTCGGGCTCGGGCTTTTCCTCGGGTTCGCGTGGATGGACGTGATCATGTTGAGCCAGCACACGCACATCCCGCTCGAGCTCTCCCACGGCGCCGACGTCACGCCGATTCCCGCGCCCGAGCAGGCGCCGTACACGCGTTCGCTGCGGTTTTCGGGGTTCCTCTCGACGTTCGTCCTGACCGGCTTCGACGCGCACGAATTGCACCACGTCTTTCCCTTCGTGCCGGGCCCGCGCCTGCGCGAGATCCCGTGGACACCGCCGAACGAGGCGCCTGCGTGGGCCTGGATCCGCGCCGCCAAGGCCGTGCCGGCCGAGGTCTTTCTCTTCAAGAACCGGAGCACCTCCGGCCTCTCGATCTAGCCCCATGGAATCCGCGGCGCTCTCTCCGCTCGCTTGTGCAGGGCTCCTCGTCGGGAGCTTCGTCATCGGCGGCGCATGCCAGTCCGCGTGGTTCGCGCATCCGCTCTCGAAAAGGTTCACCCGTCCGCTCGATGGAGGTCGAACGTTTCGGGGACGGCGCCTCTTCGGCGACAACAAGACCACGCGTGGCTTCGTGGTCATCGTGCCCGCGACCGCGCTCGCCATGGCCGGCCTTGGGACCGCAGCGCAGCGCCTCGGCCTCGCCGTGTGGCCCTCGACGTTGCCGGGGCTCCTCCTGCTCGGCGCGATCTCGGCGCTCGGGTTGATGCTCGGGGAGCTGCCGAACTCCTTCGTGAAACGGCAGCTCGACGTCGCACCGGGCGCGCCGCCGAAGCACCGCTTGGGGCGCGTGATCTCAGCCGTGGCCGATCGCCTGGACTCGGTCGTCGGCGCGCTCGTCGGTGCATCGTTGGTGGTCGAACTATCGTGGGAAACGGCGTTCTTCTGCCTCTTGATCGGGCCGCCGATCCACGGGCTTTTCAGCGTCCTTTTGTGGGTGCTCGGCGTGAAGAAGAGGGCGGGATGAGGGGGCGCGGGGGGATCGGGGCGGTGCTCCGGAAGCCGCCGTTCGTGCGGGGGTTCGATGCCATCGACGACGTCGCGCTCGTCGGCGGGAAGGGGCGATCGCTCCAGGAGCTACGCGCCGTGGGGGCGCCCGTGCCCGAGGGCGTGATCCTGACGACGGCGTTTTCCGCTGTGCTGACGGACGAGAGCAAACCCGTGCCGGCGCGCTGCATGGAGGCGCTCGACGAGGCGCGCCAGAGGCTCGGCAGCGGGCCGCTCATCGTGCGCAGCTCGGCCGTCGGCGAGGACGGGACGACGGCGGCCTTCGCGGGGCTGCTGGAATCGATTTTTCCGGTCGACGGCGCGGATCCCGCTGCGCTCCTCGACGCCGTGCGTCGGTGCGTGGCGTCGCGCGCGGCGGCGCGCGTGCGCGCGTACGAGCAAGCCCGGAAGGTGTGTTTGCAGGGCGTCGCGGTCGTCGTGCAGCGGCTCGTGCCCAGCGCTGCGGCCGGCGTCCTCTTCACCGACGGCGTGATGCTTCGCGGCGAATGGTGCCGCGGGCACGGACAAGCGCTCGTCGACGGCGCGATCACGCCGGGCGCCTTTCGCCTCGATCGCCGCGCTGCGGAAGGCGCGCGACGCATCGTGCACGTCGAGCGTTTGCCCGAGGACGGGAGCCCGTTTCCCCTGACGGACCAAGCCGCGCGCGCGCTCGTGCGACATGCGACCACGCTCGAACGGCGGCGGGGCCTCTCGCTCGACCTCGAGTGGGCCGTCGATCCCGCGGACAATCTCTGGATTGTGCAGGCCCGTCCGGTCACGGATCGGCGCACGTTCTTGTGGTCGAACGCGAACATCAGCGAGAACTTCCCGGCGCCGGTGACGCCGCTCCTCGTCTCGTTCGCCCGCGCGGGGTACGACGCGTATTTCCGCAACCTGGCGCGCGCGTTCGGGATCGAGCACGCGCGCATCGCAGCCCACGATGAGGCATTCCGGGGCATCGTCGACGCGCACGGCGCGCGGCTCTATTACAACCTCTCGCACATCCACGCCGTGCTCCGGCTCATGCCGTTCGGCGACTGGTTGGTGGACAGCTTCGACGTCTTCGTCGGCGCGGGCGCCTCGTCGCCCGAGGGCCGGCGCGTGGCCGACGAGATCATGGCGCTCGGCCGCGTGATCACCCACGTGGTGCGCGCCTATCGTGATCTGCCGGCCCGCGTGGCACGCTTCGAGCGCGCGGTGGATGACGTCGCGTCGCGCTTCCATCCGCGCGACGTCGGGGTGATGCCCGCACGCGCGCTCGCCGAAGGGCTCGAAGCGATCCTCGACGTACGACTTCGGCGCTGGGTCGACGCCTCGCTCGCCGACTGCGCGGCCGCTGTCACGTATCGCGCGTTGCAGACGCTTCTCCGCGTGATCGATCCCGACGACGCGGGCGCGAGCGGGCACGGCGCGGAGGACCCTGCGGCGCGGCATCATGCGCTCCTCAAGGGGCTCGACGTCGCCGGCGCGTGGTCGCTCCGCGCGTTGTGGGAGCTCGCGGTCGTGGTTCGCGCGGACGCACCCGCGCGCGAGGCGCTCGCCGCGTGTGAGGGGAGCTTTGCCGTGTTTCGTGGCGCGCTCGGCCCGGAGCTCGGCGCGCGCGTCGATGAATGGCTCGATCGGTTCGGCTTCCGCGGATCGGGCGAGCTCTTGCTCACCGAGCCTTCGCTCGCGGAGGAGCCGGACCGCCTTCTGCCGTTGCTCTCGCGGTACGTGGAGGCCGTTGGGGATCCAAGCATCGAGAGCCCCGCGCGTGCGTTCGAGCGCCAGCGCGCCGAGCGTGAACGCGAGACGGCGCGGCTCCGCGCGCGGCTCGGGGGACCTCGTCGCGCCTTGCGACCGCTCTTCGATGCGCTCGTGCTCGCCACGCAGACCTCCGTGCAGCTCCGCGAGCGCGCGCGGTTCCGGCAGGCCTTGTTGTACACGCGCCTGCGCGCCGTCGCGCTCGCTCTTGGCCGGCGGCTCGTCTCCGCGGGCACCACGGATGCCGACGACGACGTGTTTTTCCTCCGGTTCGACGAGCTCGTGGATCTCGCGGCGGGCCGCGGTCTGTCGAGCGACGTGCGCGCCCTCGTCGCGTCGCGCCGCGCCGAACATGCCACGCTCTCCGCGCTCGATCTGCCCGATGTCTTCACCCTCGCCGCGGGCACGTGCGTCGCGCCTTCTGCGCTCGCCGAGGCCGTGGATCCCGCGCCCGATCGCCCGGCCGACGACGGCGTGCTGCGCGGCGTCCCGGCGAGCGGTGGCCGCATTTCGGGGCGCGCCGCGGTGCTCGGCGGGCTCGCCGATGCGGGCAGGCTCGCGCCCGGCGACGTGCTCGTGGCGCGCCAGACGGATCCCGGCTGGGCGCCGCTGTTTTTTCTGGTGAAGGGCCTCGTCCTCGAGCGCGGCGGCATGCTCTCGCACGGCTCGATCCTCGCGCGGGAGCTCGGCATTCCTTCGGTCGTCGGCGTCCCCGAGGCCACCACGCGGATCTCCCACGGGCGCCACATCGTCGTCGATGGAGACACGGGGCATGTTCGGCTCGCGTGACGGTCATTGGTCCATCACGTGGTTTCGCGAGCGCGTCGGTGCGTCGTGGTACCTGCTCGTGCCGCTCGCGCTCTTCGTCGCGCTCGCGGGCGGGACCGGCAGGCTCTCTGACCGGACCATGATTGCGTTTCTCGGGATCGTCGCGTTTCGCTTGTGGGACGACGTCGCGGATCTTCCGCACGATCGAGAACACCACCCCGAGCGCGCGCTTTGCCGACGCGTCTCCACGACCGAGCCCTTGCTCTACGCGCTGGGCGGGCTCGCGTTTACGGCGGCCTCGATCGGGCTCACCCGAGTCGCGATCGCGCCGTTTCTCGGCGCCGTCCTCGCCACCCAGGGCGGCTTTGCTGCGCGCGCCGCGTGGCCCCACCTGCGTGGCCTCTTCGCCCACGTAATTCTGCTCAAGGTGCCCGCGCTCGCGCTCAGCCTTGCCCTCCCCGACACGCCGCCATTCGTGGCGCTCGGCCGCGCGATCACACTGTATGGCGTGGTCGCTGCCTACGAGCTGGTGCACGACGAAGACGCGCGCCGCGGACCCCTCGGGCCCACGCTGGTCCTCGTCGACGTGGTTTGTCTTTGCGGTGGAGCTGCGCTCTGGCTGCTTCACGACCGCACTATTCTATGAAGGACACGACGATGACGACCGAGGCCACGATCCCGGACACGAAGCCCCGCATGGAAGACAATGCCTGCCCTGGTTGTGGCGGGCGCGACGCCGATTTCCTCATTGAGGCCGAGGACGATCTCACCGGCAAACCCGGCCGGTTTCGCTTCGTGCAGTGCCGTTCGTGTGACCTCGCCTATCAGCGTCCGCGGATCCTCCAGGACGACATCGGCGCGTATTACGACTCCGAGTACATCGCCCATCGCAAAAAGAAGGATTGGGGCGTGTTCACGCCGCTTTATGAATGGGGCATGAACGGGCACGATCGTCGCAAGGTCGAGCTTTGTGGCCAGTACGTCTCCCTCCGGCGCGGCATGCGCGTGCTCGACATCGGCTGCGCCGTGGGCAGCTTCCTGCAGATGCTCCGTAAGAAGCACGGGGCCGCCGTGACTGGCGTCGATTTCAAGGATCTCCGGGAAAATCCGCTGCTCGAAGGCGTCGATTTTCGCCTCGGCGTCCTCGCCGACATCGATTTCGGCGACGCTCGCTTCGATCTGATCACGATGTGGCATTTCCTGGAGCACGATTACGAGCCCCTCCAGACGCTGGAGCGCGCGCGGAGCCTGCTCGCGCCCGGGGGGCGTGTCGTCATCGAGGTGCCGCGCCTCGATTCGACGAGCTTCCGGCTCTTCAAGGACCGCTGGCCGGGGCTCCAGGCGCCACAACACACGGTCCTCTTCGATTGGAAATCGCTCCGGGCGATGTGCGAGAAGAGCGGCCTCTCGATCGTCGACCACCTGCCCTGGGGCGCCTTCCCGGCTTATTTTTACCTCTTCGCGGGTGCGGCGTTCCACGTGCTGCGTGGCAAGGGGCTCGACGTGGGCAAGGCGATCGGCCCGTATTTCGCGGGACAACTTGCGCTTTCGCCGGTCTTGCTCTTCGAAAAACAGCTCAACCTGGCCATGCAGACGATCGTCCTCGAACGGCCGTCGTCGGGGACTTCGCCGTGAACATGAAGCGGATTCGGGGCGTCGTCGCCCTCGTTTTGACCATTGGCTTCGTCACGGCCCTCTCGCCGCTGTTCGTCTTGGTACGTCTTCTCCTCGGCAGGCGCGCCGCGGCCGAGGGGCTCGGGGCCTGGGCCGCTTCCGTGGTCCTTCGCCTCTCGGGCGTCTCCGTCGAAGTGCGCGCGCCAGTGTTTCCGCTGCCAGAGCGCCGCGTCGTGTACGTCTCGAACCACACCTCGTCGATCGATCTTTTCGTCTTGCTCTCGTTGCATTTGCCGCGCGCGTGGTTCTTCATGAAGCGTGGCGCGTGGGTGTTTCCGCCGGGCGCGCTCGTCGCTGTGTGTGTCGGCACGTTTTTTACGGTGCCGCAGGCGTACACCGAAAAACGCCGCAAGCTCTTCGCCGCTGCGTGCGAGGTGCTCCGAGAGACGGGCGATGCGGTGTATTTGAGCCCGGAAGGGACACGCGTGCTCTCGGGCGGCGTGGGACCGTTCAACAAGGGCGCGTTTCACCTGGCGGCGGCGCTCGGGGCGCCGATGGTACCGCTTTATCTCGAAATTCCGCGGGCCGAGAACCCCGGGAAGAGCTGGGTCATGACGCGGACGAGGGTGATCGTCCACGTTTTGCCCGAGATCGACACGAGCGGCTGGCGGCCCGAGACCGCCCGCGAGCACGCCGACGACGTGCGCGGCATCTTCCAGGCCTTCGAGGCCAAGCTCGCCGCGCCAAACCCGGAGCGAGCAGCGGCGTGAGCGAAGCATTCACGTTTCTGCCCCTGAAGTTGCGCCAGCGCGCCGAGGTGCGGGGGGACGAACTCGCGCTCGGGTTTCTCGATGACGGCGAGGAGATTTCCGCCTCGCTCACGGTGGCTGCGCTCGACGCGCGCGTCGATGACGTGGCCGCCGCCTTGGTCGAGCGTTTTCCCGAGGAAGCGCGGGTGCTCCTGCTTTTCCCGCCGGGGCTCGATTTCGTGATCGCCTTTCTCGCTTGCCTTCGCGCGGGCAGGGTCGCGGTGCCGGCCATCCCGCCCGACCCTCACAAGCCGGCGCGCAGCCTCGCGCGGCTCGGCCACCTCGTGGCGAATGCAGGGCCCGCGGGCGTGCTCTCGACGGCCGTGATCTTGCCCTATCGCCCGATCCTCGATGATGCCGTGCCCGCGCTCGTGGGTTTGCCCTGGATCGACGTGACGGAGGTCCCGCGCGCGCGCCGTCGTGTCGAGGATCCGCGCGGGGATGGCCTCGCCTTTTTGCAATACACGTCGGGCTCGACGGCCGCGCCCAAAGGCGTACGTGTGCTGCGGAGCAACCTCTCGCACAACTTGCATGTCATCCACGGCGTCGCGCCGACGATTCCGCGCGCCTCCGTGAGCTGGCTCCCGCAGTTCCACGATATGGGGCTCATCGAGGGGATCCTGCTGCCGCTCGACGGCGGCTGGCCGGCGTGGCTCATGCCGCCGTGGGTTTTTCTGGAACGACCCCTGCGGTGGCTCCGGGCCATCGAGCGATTCGGCGCGATGCGCAGCGGCGGGCCGAACTTCGCTTACGATCTCTGCGTGCGGAAGATCGATCCGGCCGCGCGCGAAACGCTCGATCTCTCTTGCTGGGCGCAAGCGTATTGTGGCGCCGAGCCCATTCGCGCGAGCACGCTCGCCGCGTTCGCGGAGGCGTTTGCGCCATCGCGATTCTCGGCGAAATCGTGGTTTCCCTGTTACGGGCTCGCCGAGCATACCGTGCTCGCTTCCTGCCGGACGCACGCGTCCTTCACGGTCGAGCGCCTTTCGGCCGCGGCGCTCGCGCGCGGCGAGGCCGAGGAGGCGGGCGCCGAGCGCACGATCGACGTCGTCTGCGTGGGGGAAATCCCGCCGCTCGTCACGTTGCGGGTGGTGGATCCGGAGACGCGACGGCCGCTCCCGGACGGGCGCATCGGCGAAATCTGGCTCCAGGGCGGGAGCGTCGCGGATGGATATTGGGAAGACACGGAGGCGACACGCGGGGTGTTTGGCGCGACGCTCGCATGTCCGGACGGCGAGGCGGGGCCGTTTTTGCGCTCCAGGGATCTCGGCTATCGACGTGGCGACCGCCTTTTCATCGTGGGGCGTCAAAAAGACGTGCTCATCGTTCGCGGCGAGAATCATCACGCGCACGACGTCGAGCGCACGGCGGAGGGCGCGCATGCGGCGATCCGGCGGGGCTGCGTCTGCGCCGTGTTGCGCGAGGACGACACGGCGCGAGGGGAGCCGCGGCCCGTCGTGATTTGTGAGGTCGACGATCGGCTCGGCGAGGCCGGCCGCGCCGCGGTGATCGCGGCGGTCCATCGCGCCGTGTCGTTCGAGCATGGGATCTTCGTCGACGTCGCGCTCGTCCCGAAACACACATTGCCGAAGACGTCGTCGGGCAAGCTCCAGCGGCGGGCCACCGAGGCGCTCTTGCGCGCCGGCGAGATCCAAATACCCGTCCGTCCGCCTCCTGCGGCGGATCTTTTGTCAGGGGAGGGGAGCCCGCTGCGTGCGGCGCATCTCGTGCTTGCGAGGGCCACGGGGCTTTCGCTCGATGAAATCGACGTCGAGGCGCCGCCCGCGCGTTTGCCGCTCGACTCGCTGAAGGCCGCGGACGCAGCGGCTGCGCTGGGGGATTTGCTGGGTCGCACGATTTCGCTCGACGTATGGGGGCGCGCGCCGTCCTTGCGGGCTCTCGTGGAGGGAACGGGGATGCTCGATGCGCCCTGGAGCGAGGATCTCGAGTGGCCCCTGCCGCGGTCGGAGCCGCGTCGAGCGGGCCGCGAAACGATTCTCGTCACCGGCGGGACGGGGTTCGTGGGGCGCGCCATCGTCGCCGAGCTCGTGCGGCGCGACAAACGCGTGCTCGTGCTGGCGAGGGGAGCGAACGGGGCCTCGGGATTGGCCGGGGACGTCTCCTTGCCGAAGCTCGGGCTCGGGGAGGATCGGTATCGCGCGCTCGTCGCGGAGCTCGACGGGGTCGTGCACGTGGCGGGGGCCGTGAACTGGGTCTTGCCCTATTCGTCGCTCGCGCCCACGAATGCCTTCGGGACGGCCGAGGTGATTGCCCTGTGCGCCGCCGCGGGGGCGCGGCTCGTCCACGTGTCCTCGCAGATCGTATGTCACGACGGCGCGGCTGCGCCGGGGGACATCCTGGGCGACGACGAACCCCCCGCGGCCCTCCGCGCGCGGCTCCCGCGTTTGCCGCTCGGGTATGCGTCCTCGAAGGCCGTGGCCGAGCTCCTCGTGGATCGGGCGCGGGAAGAGGCAGGGCTCTCGGCCACGATCGTGCGGCCTTCGCTCGTGCTCGGCGGGAGGGACGGCGAGGCGAGCGTGGATGATGTGGTGGCCCTTTTGCTCCGCGCATGCGTCGAGGCGGGCGCGGCCCCGGACCTCGATTTGCCGTTTTCGGTTTGTCCACGGGATCACCTGGCGCGGGTCCTGGCGGACCTCGTCGAAACGGGTCCTGCGCTCGTCCACGTGGGCGACGAGTCGCGTGGGCTCCGCGAGGTGGTCGCGTGGCTGGCGCTCGCGGGGTACGATGTCGCGTTGATGCCGTGGGAGACGTGGCTCGCCCGCGTGGAGGTCCTGGGGCTTCATCGGCGCGGAGCTTTGCGAGGACTATGGCCGTTTTTCCGCGCCGGCACGTTGCGGAAATTCGAGCGCTCGCGTCGCGCATCGATATCGGTTGCGCCTGCCTTCCGCGGGGCCGAGCCCGTGGATCCTGCTTTCCTCGACGAGCGTGTCGCTGCGTGGCAAGCCGCCTCCGCGCTCCCGCCCCCGCCCCGGCGCGGCGCACGCGCGACCGCGGCCTCCCGCGCGCTCCCGCAGGCCCCTCGGCGGGTCGTGGTCGACGGCGTATCGCATGAGGTCACCTCGGCCCGCGTGATGCCAGCCATCACGGGCAGCGGCCTTTTGAGCCGCCTTGCTTGCGGGTTCTGTGATCGCCCGGTCGGCGTGTATCCGGCGACATTGACGCTCGACGACGGCCGCGTCCTCGACGTCGTCCTCAAAGCGTCGGCCCGCGGCGACGAGCTCCGCGCCCTTTGCACCGGCGTCGCGCGTGCTTCGAGCCCCGCGCTCGCCGCTGCGCTGGAGACGCATGGTCATTGGCTCGATGTCGCGGACGCCCATACCCGCGAACGCGCGTTGTATGGGCTCAACCACGCCGCGCTCGCCCGCGTGCGGCCTCGCTGTTTCTCCTCGCCGGCAGCAGCGAAGGATCTTCCGTTGGTGCTCGAACGATTGCACCCAGGGGATCAGGTGGTCGCGCTCGACGCAGTCGCCGAGCCCTGGACCATTGATGCCGTGCGGCGAGCGGTGCGGGGGCTCGGGCGATTGCATGAGGCTTTGCGAGGGCCTGCCGCGGCGCTGTCCGTGGTGCCCTGGGCGCGTGGCGCGGGGACACGCGCGGCGGAGCTCGTGTCGCTTTGGGACGCCCTCTTCGGGCACGCGCGGACGCGGATCGACGCGGACGTCGCGGCGGCGGCGGCGCCCCTGCTCGACGACGTTGGCTGGGCCGAGGCGCTCGCCGTGGTGCCGGCGACGCTGCTGCACAATGACGTCAATCCGCGCAACCTCGCATTGCGGCGGGGGGAATCGGACGGGGAGATCGTTCTTTATGACTGGGAGCTCTCGGCGCTCGGGCCCGGGACGCGGGATCTCGCGGAGCTTCTTTGCTGGACGTTGTCTCCGGAGGTGAGCGCGGAAGAGGTGTTTTCCCTCGTGCGGGCGCACGCCGAGATGGCCGCGCCGGGGCTCGATGACGATGTCCTGCGTGCCGCGTTCGGCGCTTCGCTCGCGTGGCTCTTTTTCGATCGCTTAACCACGTACACGGTGGTGTCACCGGTGTTCGAACTGCCGTGGCTCGGGCGTGTGCTGGCGACGTGGCGGAGGCTCGTCCGGATGTTTGCGCCGCCTGCATGAGCTCAGCGATCCCGCGCGCGGCGCGGCGTCGGCCAACGACGCTCGACCATGGGACTTTCGGGACGAACCGGGGCCGGGATGCATGGGCTGTCGCAGACGAGGTTCACCTCGCCCGCCGTGTCGTCGGCGCGCGCGCGGGGCTCCGCGAGGGCCGCGCGGACGTTCTCGACGAGCACGTCGAGGCCCGCGCTCTTCGCGACGAAAGGCACATGCAGGGCCTTCGCGAGCGCGGCGAGCATGTCCGACCTCATGTCGGAGCAGAGCATCACGCGGGTATGCCCGAGGCCAAAGGCGTCACGAATCATCCGCACCAGAAGGCAACCGTCGACCTTCGGCATGTTGACGTCGATCACGACGAGCTCACAACGCGTGGCCCGTACGGCCTGGAGCGTGCCGAGCGGCCCTTGATGAAAAGCCGCGTCGAGGTCCTCGGCCAGGAGCCGCCGCAGCACCTCCTTGCCGAAAACGGGATCGTCGTCGACCAATAAAATCCGCGCTTCCCCCACCATATCCAATCGAGTCATTCATCACCGGAAGTCGCCCGTCAAGGAGGTACGCGTACTCCTTTCGTATTTCACGATGGATAGACCATGACGTATCCGTACGTCTGGATGGGCAACGATACGGCGTGGACACAACGCATTCAGGGCATCGAATTCGCTACCGAATTCGATGTCAGCCGATCCGGAGTGACATCGAAATGTCGGTCACCTGCATCCCCGAATCGATCCGGAACGCGTCCTTGCGCTTGCCGTTCTCCACGAAGCCCATCCGCTGGTAGAGGCTCCGGGCGGGGAGGTTGTGCTCGAAGACGCCGAGGTCGATCCAGGCGACCTTGCCCGTGCGTTTCGCCCAGCCGATCGCGGCCTCCATCAATTGCTGGCCGTGGCCCTTCCGCGTATACCCCCGCTCGATGCCCATGCCGAGGATCGCGCGGTGCATCTCCGCCGAGAAACGCCCGCCGCGGAGCTCGAGGTGCCCCACGACCCAGCCCCGCACAGGCTCGACGAGCAGGAAACACCGGCCCCAGAGCGACTCCTCCAGTGCGCGCTCCCAGCGCTGCCGCGCGTGCTCTCGGACGCTCGCGCGCTCGGGCGAACGCGAGATCGCGAAATGCAACGAGCCCTCGCGTCCGCTCTCGGCCGAGTGGCGGACGATGTGATCGGCGAATCCGTCGAGGTCCGTGCGGTCCGCGAGGCGGATGAAAGGGCGGCCCGACATGGGAGATCCGCTCCAACCTGTACCGCTCCCACGTCCCAGCGACCAGGGGGATCGAGGGTCGAGGTCGTCCGGCGCGCGAGGTCGAGGCCCCGGGTCGTCTGTTTTGTACTAGGCTCCGCCCGTGCCCCGGTTCGTGACCTTCGCGTGCCTCGCCTTCGCCCTCGCCGCGTGCGGCGGCTCCGCCATGCCCGACCCGAAGGACGCCGTGAAGGCCTACGCCGACGCGGCCGCGCGCGGCGACGCCGACGCGATCCACGGCATGATGACCACGAAAGGCCAGCGGAGCCTCTCGCGCGAGGACGTGCGGCGCATCGTGGCCGAGGAGCGCAGCGAGCTCGCCGATCAGGCCAAGGCCCTCGCTGCGCCCGCCGTGACGATCAAGGCCCACGCCCGCATGCGATACGCGGACGGCGAGGACGCGACGCTGGAGCTCGAAGGCGGGGTCTTCCGGATCTCGGCCGCCGACGCGCTGCCCGCCGGCGCGAAGACGCCCGCGCAGGCGCTCGAGCAGCTCCGGCGTGTCCTCGCGCGGCGCAGCTACGCCGGGCTTTTGCGGGTCCTCTCGCCGTCCACGCGAAGCGCGATCGAGAACGATCTGCGCTCGCTCGTCGAAGGGCTCGAGCATCCGGAGGGCCTGGAGGTGCAGGTCGCCGGCGATCGCGCGACCGTGCAGGTGCCGGGTGGCCACGAGGTGAAGCTGCGCCGCGAGGCGGGCGTCTGGCACGTGGAGGATTTCGATTGATGCGCGCGCGGGTGAGCTCGGTCCTCCTCGTGCTCGTGGCGCTCCTGCTCGTCGCGCTCGTGCCGCGGCCGTCGCGGGCCTTCGGGGAGGAAGGGGCGTTCAATCCGCGGATCCTGCTCACGGGGACGGCGCGCTGGGAAGGCGCGCGAACGACGGGGCCCGCGCGCTGGTCCGAGGAGCTCACGCGACGCACGAGCGCGCCCGCGCGCCTCACGCCCACGACGGTGCGCGCCGACGCGCCCGCGCTGCTCGCCGAGCCGTTTGCGATCTGGGGCGGTGAGGACGACGTGCCCGCCCTGACCGAGCGCGAGGTGCTCGGCATCCGGCGCTTCCTCGCGCTCGGCGGCGTGCTCTTCGTCGACGATTTCGCCCCCGAGTCGGCCGCGTTCGGCAAGGCCGCGCGGCGCGAGCTTGCCCGCGTGTTGCCTGACGGCGCGCCGATCCCGATCGGCACGGAGAACGTGCTGTTCCGCTCGTTTTACCTGCTCCGTCGCGCCGTCGGGCGTGTCGAGGGCGAGCCGAAGCTCGAAGCGATCCTGCGCGGCGGCGTGCCGCAGGTGATCTTCGCCAAGCACGACGTGCTCGGCGCGCTCGCCCGCGCGGCGAACGGGACGCATCCGTTCGTCGTGGTGCCGAACGGCGAGCCGCAACGCGAGCAGGCCGCGCGGCTCGCGGTGAACGTGGCGATGTTCGTGCTCTGCTCGAACTACAAAGACGATCAGGTGCACGCGCCCTTCCTGATGCGGCGCCGTGCGGCGGAGCCTTCGCCATGACGACGAGCCTCGCGCCGTCGGGGGATCTCGCGCCGTCCTTCCAGCTCCTCGCCGCCCTGCTCACGGTCCTCGGCATCGTGCTGCTCGCGATCGAGCTCAGGCGCTCGCGGGGCTCGCGGATCGCCGCGTTTGCCACGGGCTCGCTCGCCTCGATCGGCCTGCTCTTCGCGGTGCTGCGGCCGGTGGCGATCCAGAGCAAGGGCAGCCTCGTGGGGCCCCGTGTGGTCGTGCTCGCCGACGCGTCGCGCTCGCTCGATCTGCCGGGCCCCGCGGGAAAGACGCGCCGGCAGGAGGCCGCGCGCGCGCTCGGCGAGCTGCAGAAGCATGGCGCAGACGTGCGGCTTTACGGGCTCGCGTTCGGCAAAGGCGCGCCGACGCCGCTCACCGCCGCGCTCGCGGACGGCGCGCCCGAGGCGGCGCAAAGCGGGGCGGAAGGTCGGCTCGGGCAGGCGTTGCTCGCGGCGCGGCCGATGCCGCGATCGGATCTCGCCGGCGCGATCGAGTCGGTCGCGCGCGCGGCGGATGAGCGGCCCGCGGCGATCGTGGTGCTCTCGGATGGAAGGCTGGATCGGCCCGGCGAGGCGCAGGCGGGCGAGGCGATCCGCGCCGCGCTGGGGACGCTGACGGTGCCGGTGCACGCGGTCGCGGTCGCGACGGAGGCGCCGCGCGACGCGAGCGTACGCGCGGTGCGCGCGGCAGGCGCGGCGGTCGCGCATCAGCCGCTCACGTTGCGGATCGAGATTGGCTGCGCGGGCGGGCTCGACTGCGACGAGATCCCCGTGTCGCTGCGTGAGCTGCGCGAGAGCGGCGAGCCGACGTTGCTCGCATCGGGCAAGGCCAGCGCGTCGAGCGGATCGGCGACGCTCGAGCTCGAAGTGACGCTCGATCGCGCTGGCGCGCGTATCCTCGAAGTGTCGATCGACGCGCCGGACGGCGACGCGGTGCCGGACAACGACACGCGGTACATGACGATCGACGTCGCGCGTGATCGCGTGCGCGTGCTGCACGTGGCCGGGCGGCCGACGTACGACGTGCGCGCGCTCCGCATGTGGCTCAAGGCGGACGCGTCCGTCGACGTCGTGGCCTTCTTCATTCTGCGCACGCCGACCGACGACGTGGTCGCGCCGTCGGAGGAGCTTGCGCTCATCCCGTTCCCGGTCGACGAGCTCTTCAGCGAGCACCTGCCGAGCTTCGACGCCGTGGTGCTCCAGGACTTCAACGCCGCGCCGTATGGCCTCGCGAAGCACCTGCGATCGCTCGCGCGGTACGTCGACAAGGGCGGCGGCTTGATCATGGTCGGCGGCCCGGATGCGTTTGTGCCCGGCAATTACGCGGGTACGCCGCTCGCCGAGGTCCTGCCCGTCGAGCTCGATCGCGGGCCGGACGCGCAGGGCGCGGACGTGGCCTCGTTCGTCCCGCGCACGACCGAGGCGGGCCGCGCCGCGCCGGTGCTCGGGCCGCTGCGGGATCTCATCGGCGAGGAGTGGCCCGAGATGCCTGGCGCGAACGTGGTCGGCGACGCGCGGCCGGGCGCGACGGTGCTGCTCGAGCACCCGACACGCAGGACGCCGAAGGGCGGGCCGATGCCGATCCTCGCGCTCGGCGAGCACGGCAGCGGGCGGACGATCGCGCTCGCCATCGACGGCTCGCACCGGCTTTTGTTCAGCGCCTTCGCGGCGAACGCGGCAGGGAGGGCGCACGGCGCGTTCTGGGACGCGATGCTCGGCTGGCTCATGCGCGACCCGCGCTTCGAGCCCGCGGTCGTGGATCTCGCGGACGGGTGCATCGCCGGGGAGAACACGACCCTCACGCTGCGGCCGCTGCCTGGGCAAAAGGGCGACGCGAAGATCACGATCCGCAAGCTCGGCACGGGCGAGGAGGCGCGCGTGCTCTCGGCGCGGCTCGACGGCAAAGGCGAGCCGCTCTCGCTCGACGCCGGCAAACTCCAGCCGGGCGGTTATTCGGCGACGGTGGAGATCGTGCCGAACGAGGCGGGCGTGGCGCCTTCGGACGGGTCGGCCTCGGCGCAACGCGGTCCGACGACCCGGCGAGACTTCGCGTGCGAGCGCGGCGGCGACGAGTGGGCGGACACGCGGCCCGATCCGGAGCGGCTCGCGGCGATCGCCGCGGCGACCGGGGGCAAGAGCGTGACGGTGGATCAGATCAGCAGCCTACCGCTGCCGGCGGCGACGCAGATCGCGGCGGAGCGGCGGGTCTCGCCGCTCCTGCCGCCCTGGGCTTGGACGCTCGGCGCGGCGATGCTCGTCGGGGTGCACTGGATCGTGCGGAGGCGGGGCGGGTTGTCCTAGAGCATCGACTGTTCGATGCTCGGAAGATCGCGGAGCGATCTTCCCTCGGGGGGTGAATCGTCCGGGCTTTGCCCGGACGAGAGGGGGACGCGAGGCGTCCCCCTCGGGACAAAAGAGCTAGGACATCGAGCGGTTGCAAACCGATCGATGTCCTAGCGGAGGCGGGGCGCCGTCAGGTCTCTTTTTCCGCGGGCTGCCCGATCTGGAGCGCCTCGCGCTCGCGCTCGGTGCTTGGATCCCCCTCGGCGCGGAGCGACCACCCCGTCTTCAATCCGAGGACGAACCACCCGAGCGCGAGCGCGCCTGCGGCGAAGATCGTATCGCCGAGGATGCGTAGCCATCGCAGCGTGTCCATGCGCGGCGTCTGGAGGAACTCGGCCGATCGCGCGTACCACATCCCGTGCTCGACGCTGGCCCAGGTCTGGAGCAGGCCGAGCGGCAGCAGGCTGAGGAGCACCATCAACACGAGCCCGATGTTGATGGTCCAGAACGCGAAGGAGAGCACGCCCGTCTTCCACGCGCGGTGCGTCGACAGGCCCTTCAGGCAGAAGAGCATGAGGCCGATGCCGAGCATGCCGTAGACGCCGAAGAGCGCGGTATGGCCGTGGACGGGCGTCGTGTTCAGGCCCTGCATGTAATAGAGCGCGATCGGCGGGTTGATGAAGAAGCCGAAGAGCCCCGCGCCGACGAGGTTCCAGAACGCGACCGCCACGAAGAAGTAAATCGGCCACTTGTACGCGGCGACCCAGGGCCTCGCGCGCGTGAGCGTGAGGTTTTCGTAGGCCTCGAAGCCGATGAGGACGAGCGGCACGACCTCGAGCGCGCTGAACGTCGCGCCGAGGGCGAGGACGGAGGTCGGCGTGCCCGTGAAATAGAGGTGGTGGAAGGTGCCGATGATGCCGCCCGAGAGGAACAGCACCGTCGAGAAGAGCACGGCCGAGGTCGCCGTCGCGAGACGCAGGAGGCCCATGCGCGTGAAGAGGAATGCGATCACGACCGTGGCGAAGACCTCGAAGAAGCCCTCGACCCAGAGGTGAACGACCCACCAGCGCCAGTATTCGGCCATCGCGAGGTTCGTCTGCCGCCCCCACATGAGCCCCGCGCCGTAGAAAAGGGCGATCGCCGTGGAGGCAACGAGGAAGAGCGCGAGCAGGTTCTTGTTTTCGCCGCCCTTCTTGAACGCCGGCCACAGGGCCCGACCGACCAAGAAGAGCCAGAGGCAGAGGCCCACGAACAGGAAGATTTGCCAGAAGCGGCCGAGGTCGACGTATTCGTAGCCCTGGTGGCCGAACCAGAAATTCGCTTCGAACCCGAGCTTCTGCCGGATCGCGAACCACTGGCCGGCGAGCGAGCCGACGACGATCACGAGCAGGCACACGAACAGGAAATGGACGCCCGCGCGCTGGAATTTGGGCTCGTGCCCGCCGACGGCCGGCGCGATGAACAGGCCCGTGGCGAGCCACGCCGTGGCGATCCAGAAAATGCCGAGCTGGACGTGCCACGTCCGCGTCACGGCATAAGGCAACCACCGGTCGAGGGGAATGCCGTAGAAGCCCGAGCCCTCGACGCCGTAATGCGCGCTCACCGCGCCGAGCGCGATCTGCGCGACGATGAGCGCCGCGACGACCCAGAAATACTTGCGCGTCGCGCGCATCGAGGGCGTCGCCTGCTGGCCGATCAGCGGATCTCGCTCGGGGTAGACCGGATCCTCCGTCGGGCGGTGGCGCTGGGCCGCGAAATACCACGAGAGCGCGCCGATCCCGGCGAGCAGCAGGACGAAGCTCACGACCGACCACACGACGATCGCGCCCGAGGGGTGATTGCCGATGAGCGACTCGGAGGGCCAGTTGTTGCTGTATGTGACGTTCTCCCCGGGCCGCTCGGTGCCGCATGCCCAGGCCGCCCAGAAAAAGAAGGCGTTCATGAGGCGCTGGCGCTCGGGGTCCTTGAGCGTCGCGGCGGGGATCGCGTAGGCGTCGCGCAGCTCGGCCATCGCGGGATCGGTGCCGAACACCCCGGTGTAATGCTTCGAGACGGCCTCGATCGCGCGGGCCCGGAGCGGGCTCACCGTGAGCGCGCCGGACGCCGCGTCGTAGGTGTTCGTGCGTATCTCGGCCTTGAGCCGCTCGACGAGCGCGGCGCGCTCCGGGGCGGGGAGTTTGTCGAAGGTGGTCCCTTTTTCGTCCTGCGCCCAGACGTCGAGGAGCCACGTCGCCTCGCGGTGCAGCCAATCTGCCGACCAGTCGGGGGCGACGTAGGCGCCGTGCCCCCAGATCGAGCCGACCTGCTGGCCGCCAAGCGATTGCCAGACGTTCTGACCGTCACGAATGTCCTGACCCGTGAAGAGCGCGCGGCCGTCCGAGGCCACGACGACACGATCCGGTATCGGTGGTGCTTTGCGATAAATCTCGAATCCGAAGTAACCGAGGACAGCGAAGGAAAGCACGATGACCGCGCCGAACGCTGCCCACAGCCTCGTATGCCGCATTGAATACCTCCCGCGTGGGGTGGGACCGTTGTGCGCGCCCGGGTGACCAATTTCAAGAGCAAACGCGTGTCGAATTCGAGCGGAGACGCATCAAATGCTCCGTTACGTTGCGTTTGTCTTCGTGGCCGATCGCCCCCGTCGCACCCCCAGACCCCCGAGGACTGCGCCGAAAGTCTCTTCCCGACGTGGCCCATGTCCGCTATGATGGACGAGCATCCGCCATGTCACCCACATCTCCTGACCTGGTCCCTGGACCGGACACCGGCCCCTCGCTCGCTCCCCACGAGGGGTGGCTTCGTGTCCATTTCGGCGCCGGGAGCCCCTCGCACGCCGATTTCCACTGGTTCTGGCTTCGCCACCAATGCGACGTCGACCGGCACCCGCGGACCGGGGAGCGCACGCTCGATGCCTCGGAGGTCCCGCTCGGCGCGCGCCCCCGGAGCGTGGGCCTCGACACGCAGCGCCGCCGCGTGCTCGTCACCTGGGACGAGCCCTCCGGCCGGCAAAGCAGCTACGAGCTCGAATGGCTCCGCGCCCACGCGTATGCGCCGGGCCGCGTCGAGGTCCCGCCGCCGCCCGCAGACGCCGCGCGGGTGACGCTCGAAGCGGGGCGATGCTCGGACCTCGCCGCGCTCGTGGAGGCCTGCGTCGCCCGGGTGCGCCACGAGGGGCTTTGCGTCGTGCGGGGTTCGTCGGCGGCGTGGGGGCGTTCGCCCGAGGACGACACCGAGCCGCTCATCGAGGCGTTCTCCGCCGCCGGGCTCTCCCTCGTCGGCACGCATTTCGGCCGCGTGGAGGACCTGCGCACCGACAACACGACGAACCAGAACACCGATCAGCTCGGGTATACCGACGCGGGGATCGATCTCCACACCGATCAGCCGTTCCTCGACAAACCGCCTCGTTACCAGCTCCTGCAATGCATCCGGACGGCGGACGTGGGCGGGGACAGCTTCTTTTGCGACGCGCTCGCCGCCGCGCGGTACATCGCGTCGATCGACGCGCCGGCGTTCGAGCGCCTGACGACGCTCCCGGTGCGGTTTCACCGAAAGCAGAAATCGTTCGAGCGGGTCGTCGTCTCCCCGCTGCTCACGATGGCGGGCCCGAGCGGCTTTCTCGTGCGATATTCCTATTTCACGCTCGCGCCGTTCGAGGCCTCGTTCGCGGAGATGGAGGCCTGGTACCGAGCGTATACGCGGTTCGCGGAGATCGTGCGGGATCCACGCCACCAGGTCCGCCTCCGGCTCGAACCGGGTGATTTCGTGCTCTACGACAACCACCGGATGCTGCACGGAAGGACGGCCTTCTCGGGCGCCCGGTGGCTCCGGGGGATCTATTTCGATCGGAAATGAATCAAGCGCGATCGAGCGTCGAGGGGCGCGAACGAGCGCCCCTCGTGCTCACGGCCATCCCTCGATCAGGTGCCGCCTTGCCCGCCGGCGCCGCCTTGGCCACCGGCGCCACCGGCGCCACCTTGGCCGCCGGCACCACCGCCGCCGCCTTGGCCGCCGACGCCACCTGCGCCGCCCGTGCCGCCGCCTGCGCCGCCCGTGCCGCCGCCCGCGCCACCCGAGCCCGAGCCCGAGCTCGAGCTGCTGGACGTCGTGTCACCCGTCTTCTCGTCGTCGCCGCAACCGGTCATGCCGGCCAGCGCGACCACGGCGAGCAACGAGCCAAAACCCAGGGCGAAGACCGAGCTTGTTCGCGAATTCTTCATGCAAGCGCTCCTCGACGTCCCAACACGAGGCAAGGAAGGAAAGCAACCTCTGCCGTGACGTCCGTTATCGCGGATGTTACGATGTGTTAACGGACGTGGCAAGCTTCTCTGCGTCGAGATTACGCGCTGCGTTCGTGTGACCTGGATCGCGGCGCTGCTCAGCCTCCTCCCTTGCCTTTGCGCCGCAGGGCGATACCCACGCCGAGCAGGCACATGAGCGCGGCCCAGCCGACCCTGTCGTCGTCCGACCCGCTCACCTCACACCCTGCACATCCGCCGCCGCTCGGCGGTTTCGGTGGGGCGGGCGGCACATCGACCGGCGTCTCCCCCGGACCTGGCTCCGTGGGGGGGGAGGCTGCGCCAGCGTCCGGCGGGCCCTCGGGCGCAGGGGGCCTGCTCGGCGTATCGTCGGGCGGCTCGGGGACGTCGGGCAAGGCCGGCAGCTTCTGGCCCTCCTTGAGCACCGGGTAGCGCGGCGGGGCCCCGCCCATTTGGCTCGCCACGTACGGCGCGGGGACGGCGCTCGCGGGCACCTTCTTGGCGGCCTCGATTCGCGCGGCCTCGTTTTTTCGCGTCGCCGGGTCCGCGCAGGTCAAACGTTTTTCGCATTTGGTGCGGGGAATCCCCGCGCAATCGGCCTGGGACCTGCACGTGCCGTGCGCGACGGGCATCACGTAGCGGTGCATGTTCCGGTGCTCGATGCAGAACGAGAGCTCCTCGCATGCGCCGTTCTCGCAGGCCTCGCCCACCTTGCCGCAACTGTTGTTCAGCACGCACGAGGCCGTGTCCGGCCCGTCCGACTCCCAGTGCAGGCCCTTGGGGCAGGGCGCGGGCGGAGGCGCCTCGCAATAGGACGTCGCGTGGTGGATCTTCGGCACGTAGCCGGCCGGGCAATCCGCGCGGAGCGGCGGGGAGCAATAGGGCCCGCCGTGGCTCAATGCCTTCTCGGTGCCTCTCGGACAGGTGATCGGCAGGTTGGGGACGACGTCGGCGAAGGCCGCGGTCGTCCACGAAGCCGCGCTGAAGCCGAGGGCAAGAGCCATTGCGAGGGGGCGCATCGATATCCTGCTCGTGTTGGAAATGGGAGGAGGAGCGCCATCCTCCACCCGGCGGCGAGCCACGTCAAGACGTCGCGGGGCGGAAGGAGGATTCGACCGCGCCGAGGAAGACACCCCGTCCGCCGTGATGACAAGGGACCCTTCGGCATCCAAAGGGGTCATGCTCGACGCCGGTCCGTCCTACCTGCGCGCAAAACCCCTGGTGGGGCTGCTCCTCGGCCTTTCCTCGCTCGCTTGCGCGCCTCTCTCGTCTCCCCGCAGCTTTCACGCGCCCGGCGCGCCCGTCGGCCGTATCTCTGCGACGCTCGTGCCTGCGCCCGGCGTCCGATCGGGCGGGCCTCACCTCGTGACGTTTGGTCTCCCATTGCCACCGGAATCGCTCACGCGCGCGGGCCTCGCGACCGTGCGTGTTCTCCAGGGCGGCGTGGAGATCCCGGCGCACGTCGAGGAGCTCACCCCTTATCGGCACCTCACCGATCCCGCGCGCTCCGGGCGCTGGGTGCGCGTCGCGCGGGTGCAGCTCATTCATACGTTCCCGACGAGCCCGCCGGAGCCCACGTCCGTCATCGTCGAATGGGGCGCCGCGGAGCGCACACGCGACATCCCCGACCTCCTCCCGCCGCGGCGGGGGTTTCATTCCGTGGCGACAGGTAGCTTCACGCCCGAGGACCTCGTCACCGAGCCCGCCGTCTACGTCGTCCTGCCCAAGGCGCTCCTCGCGCAAGGGGCCTTGCGTACGCCTTTCGTGCCGCTCGACGATCGCGTCGGCGAAGACATGGATCCCCCCGCGCTCCTCCACGGCCGGCGCCTGCCGTGGCCGCTCGCGTACGACGTTGCCCAAAAAAACTATTTTTATGGCCTCCTGAACGAGCCGGCCGGCGATAGCCCCTACCGGACGAACCTCGACAACAACGGCGAGGCCTGGCTTTACGATCGGGCCTCCGCAATGTTCGTCCTGTACCTCCGGGGCGGCTCGGCCCGGGTGCTTCGCGAGGCCGTGCGCGCGTCGGTTTTTTACGAGCGCCTCCTCGTGCTCGCGCGGCAGCACCGGGGGGATCCCTCGGCGGAGGCGCGCCCCAAGGCGGCGTTTTTCTCGTGGCGCAAGCCGCGGCCCGATCCGAAGGACGCCGCCAAGGAGCCCGCCTGGGATCCGAAATACTCCTACGTGGAGTGCCTCGCCCTCATGTTTTGGCTCACGGGGGACGATCGTATCCTCGACAAGCTCGACGCCTTGGTCGCGGCCTTCGCGGACGTCCCCTCGCGCTGGTCGCCCGCCTATTCGCCCGTCCGCAAGAGCACGGGCGAGCGTTTGCGCGAGGCGTGGACGGAGAGGCATGTGGCGTTCAAGCTGCTGGCCGCGACGATCGCGTTCGAGCTCCGCGGGCGGGAGGAGGACCGCGCGCGGGTCGTTCGTATCGTGGAGGATCTGCTCTGGCATCAGGATCAGAGCCGCCCCGGCGGCCTGTTCGCGCGAGTCGGCGCGGTCGTGGACGGCGGGCTTTACCATTTCGGTACACAACACGATCCGGACGAGGCCGGCGAGGAGCTCGTCGCTTCGCCGTGGATGTCCGCGTTGCTCGTCGATGCGATGGTGCGCGTTCATGCATTATGGGAAGACCCGCGCATCGCGCGCTTCATCGTGCGCATGGGAAGGATGCTCTCGGCGGCCTCGAAGGTGCGCGTGTTGCCCGATGGTTCGAGGATGCTCACGCCCGATTACCTCGTTCGCCCCGACGGCTCCACGCACACCGATCACGACGGCGCCGCGCACGCGGCCGACGTGATGGGCGCGCTCGCCTGGGCCGACGCATTCGCGCGCCTCCTCGGCGAGCCGGATCCCAGGTTTCGCCGCGTGATCCTCGGCTCGCCGGGGCTCTACGAGACGTTCACGGGAGAGCTCTTCCAGAGCCCGGACGATTGGATGCTGCGGCCTTACCGCCGTTATGCGTGGATGTTTCGGACGTCGGCGGCGTTTTCGTATGCGCTGGGGGCGTGGTGAGGGGAGCGGGAGCCTCCTCCTCTCCGACGGTGTCCTTCGCAGGACCGTTCGCCGGGTGGGGTGAGATCGTCTCCGGGAGGGGTGAGACGGTCTCCAGAGACAGGTGCGCGTGTCTTCCGGGAGGGGAAGACCCTCCTGCAAGAGGGTTGGGAGCGTCCTCGAGGGGGAGGAGACCCGCCTCCGAGAGGGGCGCAGGTGTCTCGGGGAGGAAGGAGAGGGCCTCCGGGGAGGGACGATACCCTCCTGCAAGAGGGTCGCGCGTGTCCTCGCGGTGAAGGAGAACCCTGTCCCGGACGGGGCGAGGGGTCCCGAACGGCGGTTGGGAGGGTTTCGGAGAGGATTGTCAGCATGCAAGGGGAGGGACGAGAGCGTCCTCTGGGAGGGTCGAGAGCGTCTTGAGGAGGGATGGCGCTGTTCTCGAACAGGGACGAGAGCCTTTGGCAGGGGGATGGGACGGTCGTTGGGGAGGGTCGAGAGGGTCCTCCAAGAGGCTCTCGAACGCCTCGGCGAGCACGTCCTTGTGGACGACGCGCATCATGGGGAGGCGGGCCCTCTCGACACGAGAGGCCCGCCTCCGCAGGTTTCTCGTAAAGCCGGGAGGCGAAACCGCGACGATTTCGTCGCGGGGATGCCCTCCGGCGGGGAGGGGTCATGAACCGATTTCAGGGTATGCTCGTGATGCTCGTGGCATGCGCGCCGCTGGGGATCGCTGGTTGCTTGGCGGAGATGGCCACGGAGGATGAAACGCAGGCAAACGCGGACGTCGATATCGGGAACGAGGCGAGCGCCGGCGAGGCGCTCGCCGCGCAGCGCCGTCGTTGTCCGCCCGGCTTCGTGCGGCCTCCGTGGTCTCGGTTCTGCATCGCGGCTTATCGCGACACCCCCCGACCGTCCCCCTCTTGCCCGCCCGGCTGGACGTTCAGCATCTACACGAACAGTTGCAGACCCGCGCGGCGATGAAGCGGGAGCATGACTGTTAAAAAGTGCCGGCGACGGGGGCTCGCCCCGTGGTCATCAAGAAGATCGCGGCAGTGTCCGGATTGTCGTTCTCGGCAGTGCTCCTCAGCGCAGCATGCATGGCGGACGTGGAGGACGCTACGGCGCCGCTGGACCCGTCAGCGTTGGCGGAGCTGACGGAAGAAGCGGAGAGCGAGCTTTGGCCTCGGCGCAGAGCTTCTCGCTCAACGTCCACAGGTCGGCCGCGAGCTTTGGGTCCAGCGCTTGTTTTGATGGATCCACGGGACGGCGATTCGAGACGAATTGCCCCTTGCGCGACGCCGCTTCCGGCGAGGTTGCGAGCCAGAGGAGGGAGTCCGCACCTTGCTCCGGCGTCTTCGAGAAGGGCCTCGCCACTGCGTACACCAGGTTCATCAGAAGCCCCATGTCCGACCCGAAGCCGCCAAACTGGGTCCGGACCGAGCCCGGCTCGAAGCAGTTCGCCGTCGCGGTGGTTCCGGAAAGCCGCTTGAAGGTCGCGCCAGCGTTATTCACGAGGACGTCGAGCCGGTCGTGCTTGGCCTTGAATGCCTCGGCGGCGCGCTTCACGTCGGCCATCCGCGAAAGATCGCAGAGGAGAAGGTCGAGGTTCTGGTTCCCGCTCGCGTCCTTCAGCTCTGCGAGCACCTGCGTGGTCTTCTCCTTGTTGCGTCCGACGATGGTCATCGTCGCGCCGCGCTTGGCGAAATCCATCGCCGCGGCCTTGCCGATGCCATCCGTTGCTCCGGTTATCAGAATCACTTTGCCTTCGAGATCGTGCTTCATGAGTTTCCCCATGGGTTGTGGTGAAGCGAAGCGCCTAGACGCCGCGCTCTGCGCTCCGGAGATCTCCAGAGGAGCGACGGCGCTCGTAGGCTCGATGGAGCGCGGCGATGAGCAGGGAAGCGATGAGCAGGCCGGCGAGGATCGGCCACGCGCCGGGCTGAATCCTCCCCGACGCATCGAACATCTCGCTGCCGAGGTAGCTCACGAGGAGAAGGGTCGGCGTGTAGCCGACGAGCGAGCCCCAGAAGTGGGTCCAGAACCCCACCTTCGAGACGCCGAAGAAGGAGTGGAGCACCTGCGGCATCCAGAGAATCAGACGAAGGACGACGACCGTCTGGAATGCGTTCCGCTCGAGCGACGCGTCGTATTTGCGGAGCCGGGCAGGAATACGCGCCGAGACCCAGTCCTTCGCCACGAAGCGCGCGAACGAGAATCCAACGACGCTCGCGCACATCGTCCCGATCATCGAGAGCGCGAAGGCTGTCTGCCACGGCCATATCAGCGGCGCTGCGACGATGAAGATCGTCCCAGGGACGCCGAACGGCTGCAGCACCGTGTACGCCAGGATGAATGCGAGGTAGCCCCACGCGCCCCTCGCGACGAGCGTCTCGGCCAGGATCTTCGGTTCGGCGACCTGCGCGAAGATCCCGAAGTGATAGGCACCGGCGAGCGTGAGCAGCACCAGCGCGACGACGCCGAGCTTGGCGTTGCGGAGGGAGCGCGTCGCCTCGCTCATGCGCCGACCCGGTTGATGTCGGCCGATTCGAGGAGAAACCGGTCGGCCTTTCCTTCGACGACGCGGAGCATGGCGCGCCCAAGGACCTCCGAGGTGGTAAACAAGAACGGAAAGACGCGCACGAGGAGCGGAACGAAGAGAAACAGCGGCTTTAGCAGCACGATGCCGACCTGGTACTGCCACGTGCGACTCCGAATGCCGGGGCCAGGCCGAATGAAGCCAGGCCTGACGCTCCCCGCGTGACGGAAGGGCATCCCGCGCAGGGACTCCTCCACGCGCCGCCTCACGCGAGCCCACATTCCGGGCCCGCCAGCGCCGCCGCCAGAGCAGTAACAGAAGGAGAACTCCGGGTTCAGCCGGAGGAGCGCGCGCGCCCATACGAGCGTGAGCTCCTCGGTCACGCGCGCGTAGGCGGGTTCGTCGAGACCGGCGGAGCTGATGCCCACGGCCCAGATACAGGCGTCGTAGCCGACGAGTTGGTCCTCGACGGCGGCGAAATCGAAGAGATCGGGCAGCAGGAGCTCGCGCAACTTCGGGTGCGTGACGCCGCAAGGGCGTCGTCCAATGCTGAGCACCGACTCGACGTCGGAGGCGTTGAGCGCTTCACGCAGGGCCCCTGCGCCGACCATGCCGGATGTGCCAAAAAGGATGAGCTTCATCGTAACGTCCTCTTCATCCCCCGAGATCAGAGCGCGTACCGAATCCCTGCAATGCGCGTGGTCCATGCGGTACTCATGGTGCGAAGCCCTCCGAGGGGTCGTCGTGGTTCACGCGCGTGTTCCTTTCTTTTTCGCCGGCGGAACGAACTGTTCTGCGAGGATTCGGAGCCGTCGTTCGAGCACGGCAACGGTCGGTTGATCCGCAAGGAGACCATCGAGAGAGAGAAGGAAGACGTCAGCTTTTTCCTCGTCCCCGAGAATCGTCGCGACGCACTCCAGCGCGACCTTTCGGTGCTGCGCGTCGATGTCGGGATCGATCCGCTCGCAGGCGTCGAAGAACTCACTGCCCATCGGCGCTCCGACCATGTCGGACCAGGGCTCGAGCACCATCACCCTGCACACGTCGACCAAGCGTTCGTACGGGCTGCCCGGCGCGGTCACCGCCTGTTTTGCCAAGGGATGTCGCGAAACCAGCCAGTCGGCGAAGACGGCCCTGAAGATGTCTTCCTTGTCCTTGAAGACCCGGTAGATCAGCGTCCGTGAGAGGTTCGCGCGCTTGGCGATGTCCTCGAACGACGTCTTCGCGAAGCCAAAATGGAGGAAACACCACCGCGCGGCGAGCAGGATCTTCGAGCGGCGCGCGGCGGCCTCGTCCTCTTTCATGGTCGCTGCCATGGCGACACTGTGACAACTGGATCAATATTTGTCAACGTGTTCCGGAGCGAGGCTTGAAGGGGAGCGCAGGACCACCCGGGAACTTTGTGGGTCGCTCGTCGTGTCCTCCGGAGCGGCATGCAAGAAGCTCCTTCCTCTGCCGGCTCGCCCACGCAGGACGCGACCCTCGCGCTCCTCTCGCTCCGCCTCGTGACCGGGTGGCTCTTTTTCTCCGCGCTTTGGCGGCGCCTCGTGCTCGAACCGGAAAAGATGGTGCCCGATGCGGCGGGGTACGTCGGGGAGAAGTTCAACCACTTCCTGCCGCACGCAATCGGCGTGCGTGGGCTCCTTGATTGGCTGGTGCGGCACCCCGAGGTGCTACACCCCTTCCTCGTGGTCTTCACCGTGCTGGAAGGGGCGGCGGGGCTCGGGCTGATGCTCGGGCTCCTCACGCGCGCCGCGGCCGCGGGCGTCGTGATGTTGTCGGGGGGCATCCTGCTCGGCGCGGGGTGGATCGGGTCGACGTGCCTCGACGAGTGGCAAATCGGTGTGCTCGGGATCGCGGGTGGAATGTCCGTCGTTTTCGGGGGCGCCGGACGTTTTGGGCTCGATGCCGCCCTCACCTCGCGTTTTCCACGGCTTCGTGCGAGCCGCGCCTTTGCGCTCCTCGCCTCGGGTCCGCTGCCGCTTCGCCCGGGGATCGTCCGCCGCGGCGGGATCGCCCTCGCAGGAGCGACGCTCGCGCTCACGCTCGCGACGAACCAGATTTTCTTCGGCGGCGTCTGGGGCAAGCTGCACAATCACTCGGTGCGGCCGCACGTGACGATTGCGGTAGCGGAGCTGGATCCAGCGGGCGCGCTGCGGCTGAAGCTCGCGCGCGACGGAGGGCCGGACACGTATGGCGCGTTCATCGTGGATATCGTGATCCTCGACGGAGCGGGAAAACCGGTTCATGGCTGGGACGCGCGGGCCTTGGCTTCGCTGCCGGCGAGCGCGATCACGAACCATTATCTCGTGAAGGTTCACCCCGGACCCCATGGGCTCGTTCTCCCGCTCGGGAGCGTCGCGGACGTCGTTTTGCCGATCCCGTCGGAGGTGCCATCGCCGGGGCATTCCCGCGTGCGGGTGTCGGATGTGAGCGGCGCCGTGTGGGAGGCGGGGCTCGACATCACACCGCGGCTGGCCACGAGGGAGTGAGGGCGTGCCGGGTCGGTCTTTCGTCGAACGTCTCGTCGCTGAGCTGCCGGCGCTCTTCCGGATGGCCAGGAAGATGACCCGCTCGGAGACGGATGCCGAGGATCTCGTGCAATCAACCGTGGTGCGGGCGATGGAGAAGCGAGGTGATCTGCGGGACGAGGAGCGAATGCGGGCCTGGCTTTTTCAGGTGCAACGCACGGTGCTCTTGAATGGGGTTCGCGGGGCGGCGCGGCGCTTCGAGGTGATCCAGGGAGGCAAGGGCGCAGAAGCGCCGGAGCCGAGCGAGGATCTCGAGGAGGAGATCCTGCGCCGTTCGTTCGACGATCGGGTGACGCACGCCCTCGATGGGATGCCGCCCGAATGGAAGGAAGCGCTGCTCTTGCGCGAGGTGGAGGAGCTCTCGTACGAGGAAATCGCGTCGGTGCAAGGTTCTCCCGTGGGTACGGTGCGTTCGCGTCTGGCGCGGGCGCGGGCAGCGTTGTTCGAGGGGCTCTCCGAGGCGAATCGAGCGCGTGGGGTGCATCATGGCAAGATGTGACGAATTCGACAATGTCTCGGCATGGCACGACGGGGAGGTGAACCCCATGGAAGCGAGGCGCATCGAGGCGCACCTGGCATCGTGCGCCGTTTGCCGCGAGACGGCTGATGTCCTCGCACAGACACGGCATTCGTTGCGACGCTCGGCCAGAGCCGACGTGCCCGCGCGCGTCGTACAAAAAACGAAATCGCTCGACACGCCCGCGCGTCCTCGGCGTCGGCTCGCGGTCGCTGCATTGCTCGTGGCGGCGTCGTTGGGTGTGGGGGCGGTGCTCTTGCTTTCGCGTGGCGGCATCGCGCAGGCGATGGCGGATGAGCTCGTGAGCCACCACCTGCGAGGATTCGCCAGAGAAAAACCGTGCGAGCTCGATTCGTCCGATCCCGCGGTCCTCGCTCGGTGGCTGGAGCAGAGGCTCGGCTATGCGGTGGTGGTGCCCTCCATGCCCGGAGCGAAATTGCTCGGGGCGCGCCTTTGCCAGCTCGAGGGTGATCGGACGGCTGCGCTCATGTACATGCAGGACGACAAACCGGTCACCGTCTTCGTGCCGAGGCCGGGATCGAGCGCCGCGGTGGCGGCCGAATCGTTATCGCGAGGCGAGGTTCGTTGCGCGCGAGCGCCGCTCCGCAATCGGATCTGCGCGAAGACCACGCAGCAACCCATGCTGGCTGTCGCCGAGACGAGCGAAACCACGCTCGCCGCAGCGCTCGAGGCTCCGTGAACGACGCTTGTTTCTTGAAGGAAAGGTGAGGAGATGTCTTTGAGGTCATCGAACCGGGTTCGCGTCGCGGCGACTGCCATCGCATCACTCGCCACGTTGGCGGTCGCTCTTGGCGTTTTCCTGGCTCGGTCGGATGCGCATCGAGGTGCGGCTTCGGTTGCCCCTTGCGCAATGGGCTCCGCGACGGCATGCGCCATGCCGAGTGGCTCGGGGCGGCGTGGCGGCGGGGACCTGCCGACCGGCGGACAACCGAGGCTCCTTGAATTCACGAGCGGTTCTTGTGCTGCTTGCGCGCGGATGGCGCCCATCGTGAACCAAGTCGAGCGGCGGTGCCTCGCCGAGGCAGACGGATCCCTCGTGCACGTGAACATCGACGAGCCCGAGGGCGAGGCGCTCGCGGAGCGTTACGAGGTCCGGGCATTGCCGACATTTGTCGGGATTGACGCAGAGGGCGCGGAGGTCTTGCGGATGGTCGGGGTCCAGACGCAGGAGAAGCTCGCTTCAGCGATCGGCGAGGTCCGCGGACGCGCATGTCCGCCGATCTGAGGGCCCGAGGGCGAAGGTCTCCTCGAGCATTCTCCCTCGGATCACATCCCCGTTCCCTTGAGCAGGGTCGTGGCCTTGGTCGATAAGCCCGTCACGCTCGCCGCGAGCGTCGCGGCCCGGAGCCCCGTGCCGGCGGGCGCGAATCGCACGTCGGCCGTGAACGTGCCTCCGGCCGGGACCGTGACCGGCAAGGGCGAAGACGGCGTCACCGAGAACTCGCCAATGTGGCTCCCGCTCAGCGTGAACGCCGTGATCGTCTGCGGATTGCCCGACGGGTTCGTGTACGTCACGGTCTGCGGCGCGCTCTGCGTAGCAAGCGCCTGGCCCGGGAAGCTGAGCTCCTGCGCCGTCGTGAACGCAGGAAGCGGCATCGACGCGTACAGCGCGTTGCGAATGAGCTTCGCGGCGTCGGTCGTCGTATCCCAGCCGATCGTGCTGTTGCCCGTGGTCGAAAGGCCAAAGCCGTTGATCTCGATCAGCGGCCGCCCCGTCGCGGGGCCGCTCGACACCACGCCTCGGACCAAGGCGGGCGTGCCGTCCGAGAACAACGCGACGACGATGGGGTTGTTCTTGTTGAACGCCGACGCCGGCATATGGTACGGCGACGAGCCCTGATAGCCGAACGTCGTGACGCCCGTGAGCAGCGGGCTGCCCGGCTCGAGGATGGTCCCGAGCGTGACCTTCGTCGTGAGGAACGCGACGTCCGCGATGGGCGTCGAGAGCGTGTATTGCGTGGCGAAGCGGCCCTTCAGGGCATACGTGCCCGTCTCCTGCGACTCGTAATCGAAGAGCACGACGCCGCCGCCCTGCTCATAATAGTCGGCCAGGTTGTCGCCGAACCCCGTCGTGACCGACAGGTACGTCATGACCGCGACGGCGTCGTACGCCTTCAGTTGCGCCAGCGTCGGCGTCGTGGAGTTGATGTTGACGAAGCCGACGGACGCGAACGAGGCCGTGGCCACGAGCTTGGTCTGGAGGTCGGTCGTCCCACCCGCATACAGGACGCCGACCGTCGGCGGGAACAGGCCCGTGTACGTGCCGCCCACCCGGCCATTGCCGGTCGTGAGGTTCGCGCAGACGCCGGCCGCGCAGACCTGGTTCGCGCCGCACGTGGTGCCGCAAGCGCCGCAGGAGAGGCTGTTGTCGGAGAGGTTGACGCAGCTCGCGCCGCACGTGCTCTCCCCGGGGAGGCAAGCGCAGGCGCCGGCCGAGCAGACCTGGCTCGACGAGCACGCATTGCCGCAGGCGCCACAGTTCGCCTTGTTGCTCGACGTGTCGACGCACGCGCTGCCGCACGCGGTGGTGCCGCCGCCGCAGGTGAACGCGCAGGCGCCGCTCGAGCAGACCTCGCCGGCCGCGCAGGCATTGCCGCAAGCGCCGCAATGGGCCGGATCGTTCTTCGTGTCGACGCACGCGTTGCCGCACGCGGTGGTGCCGCCGGCGCAGGTGAACCCGCATGCGCCCTGCGAGCAGACCTCGCCGGCGGCGCAGGCATTGCCGCAGGCGCCGCAGTTCGCCGGGTCGTTCGTCGCGTCGACGCAGGCGTTTCCGCATTTCATGGTGCCGCCGGCGCAGGTGAACCCGCATGCGCCGTTCGAGCAGACCTCGCCGGCGGCGCAGGCATTGCCGCAGGCGCCGCAGTTCGCCGGGTCGTTCGAGATACTGACGCAGGCGTTCCCGCATTTCGTGGCGCCGCCGGAGCACGTGAGCGCGCATGCGCCCTGCGAGCAGACCTCACCGGCGGCGCATGCATTGCCACAGGCGCCGCAGTTCGCCGGGTCGTTCGAGGTGTCGACGCAGGCGTTTCCGCATTTCGTGGCGCCGCCGACGCAGGTGAGCGCGCAGGCGCCTTGCGAGCAGATCTCGCCGGCGGCGCAGGTGTTGTCGCAAGCGCCGCAGTTCGCCGGGTCGTTCGAGGTGTCGACGCAGGCGTCGCCGCATTTCGTGGTGCCACCGGCGCAGGTGAGCGCGCACGCGCCTTGCGAGCAGACCTCGCCGGCGGGACAGGTGTTGTCGCAAGCGCCGCAGTTCGCCGGGTCGTTCGAGGTGTCGACGCAGAGTTCCCCACATTTCGTGGCGCCGCCGCCGCAGGTGAGCGCGCACGCGCCCTGCGAGCAGACCTCACCCGCTGCACACGCGCTCGCGCACGCGCCGCAATTCTGGGGGTCGAGGTTGGTGTCGACGCAGAGCTCGCCGCATTTCGTGGTGCCGCCGCCGCAGGTGAGGGCGCATGCGCCGTTCGAGCAGACCTCGCCCGGGGCGCACGCATGACCGCAGGTGCCGCAGTTCAGCGGGTTCGTGTCGAGGTCGACGCACGCCCCGTCGCACCTGTCCTGCCCGGCCGCGCAAGCGGGCCCGCCGCCTGTGCCCCCGACGCCGCCCGCGCCGCCTGTGCCCCCCGTGCCGCCTGTGCCCCCGGTGCCGCCGCCCTCCCCGGAGCAGCCTGCCGCGATGAACGCCGCGACGAGCGCGGAGAGCGCGAGCCCTCCCCGCCACGCGCCGAGGACCGTCGTCATGGGTTGGTGTGCGTAAGTTCGGAATCTGGTCATTGATTCATCCCCGTAGAAGTCGTTTGGGCGTCAAAGAAATTCTCGACCAGCCTTCCATAGTATCATTGTCCGCTCCGCGGAGAGCCACGCATGTGCGTGCTCCGCATGACCACAGCGTGCGGAAGGGCGGCGTTGGCGGGGGACGGCGGTTTCAGCCGGAGCGCACGAGCGCTTCGAGCGAGATCGACTGCAAGAGGCCCTTTCCGATGGGCCGCTTGTCCTCCCAGAAGACACGCGCCTCGAAGAAGGCCCGCGCCGCCTCGCTCTGCAAGGCCCGGAGGACCGCCTCGGCCTCTTCGCGGGCCTCGAACGGCAAGAAATAACACGTGTCGTCGAGCACCACCGGGCGCCCCTCGTGCGGCTCGACCAGCGCGAACGAGAATTTCTTGTAGAGACCACAAATCGCGACTTTGTAGGGCGCGAACGTGTACGGCCCGATTCCGAACACCGAGAAGGGGGGCTTGTCGCGATAAATGGAGCTCTTGCGGACGTCGAGCTTCTCCTCGTGCCGGACGAGGTAGGCCCACGCCCGCGGCGCCTGATCCTGCAAGGTCCGCGTCTCCTCGCCGAGCGAGCGTTGCGTCACGAGCACGAAGCGCCTCCCCGGGCGCCGCCCATTCGCCACGTCCGAGCCCTTGAGCAGCGGAAAGACAACGGATTGTTCGATGTCCACCCGCTCGCCGAGGCCATTGACGAGCGCGCCGTCCTTCGCTTCGAGCTCCATCACCGGCGCGCAGTCGTGCTTGAGCCCCGAGCGCCACGCCGGGGTGCATTGGCCTTCGAGGCCCTGCGTGCGTTCGAGTCGATCGATGTCGCTGTAAATGCGCCCGCCGTGCACGCCCATCGTTCGCCGCGGAATTTCGGCGTCGAGCGAATCGAAGACGGCCCAGCCGCGCGCCGGGGGGCCGCCCGGCGGATTCGACGCGAGCGTCATCACCACGGCCGCCGTCGCCACGTCGAATGCGCCGCGCGCGTCGATCCGATACGTCGCGCCCGAGACCCGGACCCCCTCGTGGGCCACGTGCTCCATCACCCGCCGCGCGACGTTGCTCTTGCAGAGCACGACCATGCGGAAATCACGGCCGCGGAGCGCCGCGAGCAGGCGCAGGAGGATCCACTCCGAGACGTCGAAATTGCTCTTGCCCGTCCGCGCGTCGAGGCCCCGGAATCGCTTGAAGTTCGATTTCGGCGGCAGGTTCCGCGAGCCGAGCGCGCCGAGATCGGCGCTCGTGACCCAGGGCGGATTGCCCAGCACGAGCACCGGATCCGGCATCGCCGCGAGCACGTCCTCCCACGCGACCTCGAAACAATCACCGAGGCGCACGTCGACCGGGGCGCCCGCGAGCGCGAGGCGCGCCGCCTCGACGTGGCCCGGGTCGATGTCGAAGCCGCGGGCAGGGATGTCCGGAAAGACCTCCGCCGCCGCCGTGAGGAACGCGCCTTTGCCGCACGTAGGCTCCAGGATCGAGGACGGGCGCGCGCCGAGCCGCGCGGCGAGGCGGGAGACCTGCCGCGCGAGCTCGAGGGGCGTCTGCCAGTCCCCACGCTCGACGCGCGAGGGCCGCGAGGGCGCTGTCACGCCGAGGCGTCCGCGACCTGCGCGAGCATCTCCGCCTCGGCGCAGAGGTTGCCGTCGACGCGCGCCTCGCCCCGGAGCTTCCACACCGGGCCCCGACGCTGCAAGGCCGTGGCCGAGAGATCGAGCCTGTCGCCCGGCACGACGGGCCTGCGGAAGCGCGCCTTGTCGATGCCCAGGAAGAGCACGACCTTGGGCTTGGGTCCCGGCGCAGGGTCGGACGCGTGCGCGAGCAGGCCGCCGATCTGCACCATGGCTTCGACGATGAGGACGCCGGGCATGATCGGGTGCGCGGGGAAATGGCCCTGGAACCAGGGCTCGTTGTACGCGACGCACTTGTGCCCCGCGATGCGCTCGCCCGGCACGAGCTCCGTCACGCGATCGACCATCACCATCGGATACCGATGCGGGAGGATCGTGAGGATCTCACGCACCTCGATCGGAAGTTTCACGTTCGCCCCTTCGGTCACCCGGACCGTCCCTTCCGTTTGCGTCCCGGCTCTTCGAGCTGCCGCGCCGTCGCGCGGAGCCACCGCGCCTTGTCCACCGCGGGATACCCGCCGAACACGGCGCCCGCAGGCACGTCGCCGATGACGCCCGCTTTCGCGGCGAGCCGCGCCCCGGCGCCCACGTCGCAATGATCGGCGACGCCCACCTGCCCGCCGACGAGCGCGCCCGCGCCGATCCGCGACGAGCCCGCGAAGCCCGCTTGCGCCGCGATGAGCGCGCCCGCGCCGACGGCGGCGTTGTGGCCGACGTGCACGTGTGCGTCGAGCTTGGCGCCGCGGCCGATCACGGTCGGCCCGAGCGTGCCGGCGTCGATGGTGCAAAGCGGGCCGATCTCGACGTCGTCCTCGATGATCACGCCGCCGAGCTGCGGCACGCGCACGACGCCGCCCGCGGGCGACGCCGCCCAGCCGAAGCCGGGGCGGCCGAGGACCGACGAGGCGCCGACGACGACACGCGCGCCGAGCGAGACGCCGCCATACACGACGACGTGGGGCTCGATGCGGCAGCGCGGGCCGATCTCGGCGCCGGCAAACACGACGGCGAAGGGGCCGATGATCGCCGTGGGATCGACGTTCGCGAGGGGATCGATCCGCGCGAGCGCGCGCGCGTCCACGGGCGCGGGCTGCGGCACCCGTTCGAGCACGCAGGCGAGCGCGTACGCCGCGCGCGGGTGGATCCAGCGCTTGCCCGCGGGCACGAGCGAGGCGAGCGGGCCATCGACGAGGAGAAACGCGTCGCTCGCCCGCGCGGCTTCGAGGTACCGGCGCGAAAGAAGCGGCGCGAGGGTCGTCGTGCCTTCGGAGGCTTCCGCGTCGATCGGAGCGACGCGGGACACGACGGCGTCCTCGAGGCCCGGATCGAGCATGCCCCCGAGCGTCGCCGCGAGCTCGTGAAGAGGCACGGGCGCGGGCAGGACGGCGCCGGCGCTACTTCTTTTCGTCGCCGCCTCCCGACGGTTTGTCACCGCCGCCCTCGGGCGGGGCGTCGCCGCCGCCGTCGCCGCCGGAGTTGTACATCTGCACGACCTGCTCGGTGAGGTCGAGATCCGGCCGCGCGTAGGGCGTCGCGGAGCGGTCGAGGATGAGCTCGTAGCCGTTCTTTTTCGCGAGGCGCGTGATGATGCCCATCATCTTGCGGAGGATGGGGCCCGTCAGGTCGCCCTGCTTCTTCTGGAGCTCTTTGTTGTAGTCGACGAAGCTCGTCTGGAGCTCGACCATGCGGCGCTGCCAGTCCTCCATGCGGCGGGCGAGGGCCTCGCGCGAGAGCACGCGGGCCTGGCGCTCGATGTCCTCGCGCGCGCGCTGGAGCTCCTCTTGTTTCGCGTCGAGCTCCTTCTGGCGCTTGTCGAAGAGCTTCTTCAGCGTGCCCTGCGCGCGGATGCCGTCCTCGGTCTGCATGACGGCCTGCTGGACGTCGACGACCGCGATCTTGTTCTCGGCCGAGGCAGAGCCAGGGGCGAGGGAGACGAGCGCGGAGAGCACAGTGGCGGCGAGGGCCGCGTGAAGGCGGGGAAGGCGACGCAGTAGCATGAAGGCGATGAAGCTCGCTTACCTGCGCGCGGTGAGGCGGTCAAGCACGCCGCACGCCGCGATCGCAGGAAGCGGATCCGGCGTACGATGAGGTCCGGCGGAGAAAAGCGGGAAGGGTGCGCGGCATCGCCCTTGCGTCGTGTTTGTCACCGCGGTTATGTCGGAGAACTGTACGAGGACCTCATGCGAACGTTTGACTCTCGCAGGCGCCGGGGGCGCAGCATCGCGCTGCTGTTCGGGCTCGCTGCCACCACGCTCTCCGCGGCCGCGACCGCGCAAACCTTCCCCCCGAACGCGACGTGGGCGCCGCTCACGCGCCTCGACGCCGGCTCGGGCACGCACGTGCCGCTCGGCGACGTCTCCGGGGACGCGAGCAACCCGCGCGACATCGTGGGGAACGCGGCGAACCCCGTGGCGTACGTGCACGCCGACGGGACGCACGTCTACTTCCGCCTGCGCATCAACACGTCGGCCCTCATCTCGGCGACGACGTTCGATGCCGGGTCGAGCTTCGGGTGTCTGATCGACGCCAACGGGAGCGACGCGAACTACGAGTTCCTCGCGATCGTCGAAGGCATCTCGTCGCCGGACACCGTGCGCTTTTATGCGAACACGACCCAGCAAACGGTGAACTCGCCGTCCGACACGCCCGAGGTGCTGGTGAAGTCCTACCTCGGCCCGCTGCAGGTCGGGCAGCCGGGCTACGGATACGCGCGGCAGGTCGCGACGGGGGTCGCGGTGTTTCCGATCGGGTCGGCCGATACCGATTACTTCGTCGACTGGGCCGTCGAGAAATCGCTGCTCCAGGCCGCGGGCGTCGGGGACGCGACGCCGCTCCGTTTCGCGTGTGGAAGCAGCGTGGGCATCTCCACGCTGACGTCCGATTTCACGGACACCCCGAGCTTGCCGCTCCTGTTCAGTGATCCGTACTTCTGCGGCGGATCGGGCTGCGTCCCGCAGACCTGCGTCGGATACGGGGAGCCCTGCTCCGCAGGGATCGGCGGCTGTGCGGTGACGGGATCGCGGTACTGCAACGCGGGGGGCGTGGCCGTGTGCGACGCGTTTCCGGGCGAACCCTCGGAGGAGACGTGCAACACGATCGACGACGACTGTGACGGCGTGGTCGACGACGGAAACCCCGAAGGCGGCGCCGCCTGCACGACGGCCCTTCTGGGCGTGTGCAGCGCGGGCACGGAGAATTGCCTCTCCGGCGTCGTTCAGTGCACGCCGAACGTGACGCCGGGATCCAACGCCGAGACGTGCAACACGCTCGACGACGATTGCGACGGCCAGACGGACGAAGGCTTCGGGCTCGGGCAGAGCTGCTCCGTGGGGATGGGCGTCTGCGCGGCCTCGGGCGTCCGGGTCTGCGACGGGCAGGGCGGCGCGACCTGCAACGCGACGCCGGGCACGCCCCAAGACGAGACGTGCAACGGGCTCGACGACGATTGCAACGGCTTCGCCGACGACGGGGATCCGGGCGGCGGGGAGGCTTGCGTGACCGGCTTCGAGGGCGTCTGCGCCGTGGGGATCACGGCCTGCTCGCCGGGCGGCGTGGCCTGCGTGCCGGGGGTGCTGCCGGGCGAGCAGCCCGAGCTGTGCAACTCCACGGACGACGATTGTGATGGCGAGGTGGACGAGGGGCTCGGCCTCGGCAATCTGTGCGTCATGGGCGTCGGCGCCTGCGCGGTCGAGGGCTCGATCGTGTGCACCCCGCAGGGCGGCACGGAGTGCAACGCCGTCGCCGGGACGCCGACCGACGAGGTCTGCGGCAATGCGATCGACGAGGATTGCGACGGCGCGCTCGACAACGGCTGCCCCGACACGGACGGCGACGGGCTGATCGACGCGATCGAGCAGCAGATCGGGACCGACCCGACGGACGGCGACACCGACGACGACGGCGTGTCCGACGGCGAGGAGCCGAGCGTCGGCGACGATACGGACGGCGACGGGCTCATCAACGGGCTCGACGCCGACAGCGACAACGACGGGCTCTTCGACGGCACCGAGATCGGCAACGATTGCAGCGGGCCCGGCACGGACCTGGCCGCCGGCCATTGCAGGCCCGACGGGGACGCCGGGCTCACGACGACGAACCCGCTCGACCCGGATTCGGACAACGGCGGGGTGATGGACGGGTCGGAGGACGTGGACCTCGACGGCGTCGTCGACCCGAACGAGACCGACCCCACGGCGAGCCACGGCGCAGACGATGGGGCGAACACGGACACGGACGGCGACGGGCTGAGCGACGGTCTCGAAGAGACGATCGGCACGAACCCGAACGACGCCGACAGCGACGACGACGGCCTGCTCGACGGCGACGAGCCAAACCCCTCCGACGACACGGACGGCGACGGGCTCGTGAACCCGCTCGATCCGGACAGCGACGACGACGCGCTCTTCGACGGCACGGAGTCGGGGAAGAACTGCTCGCACCCCGCGACGAACCCGGCCGCGCAGAACTGCCGGGCCGACGCGGACGGCGGGTCCCTGACGACCTCGCCGGTCCATCGGGACACCGACGGCGGCGGCGTGAGGGACGGGGCCGAGGATCGCAACCTGAACGGCCGGATCGACATCAACGAGACGGATCCGACGGCGGGCAACTCGCCGGACGACAACCAGCCCTCGAACCTGGACAACGACGGCGACGGCCTGACGAACCAGCTCGAAGCGTTCCTCGGCTCGAACCCGAACGACGCCGACAGCGACGACGACGGCGTGCTCGACGGCGACGAGTCGAACCCGTCCGACGACACGGACGGCGACGGCAAGATCAACGTCCGTGATTCGGACAGCGACGGCGACGGGCTCTTCGACGGGACCGAGGTCGGCAACGGTTGCTCGCACCCGTCGACGAACCCCGCAGCGAACGCCTGCCGCGCCGACGCCGACATGGGCGCGACGCGCACGTCGATGGTCGATCCGGACAGCGACGACGGCGGCGTGAGCGACGGCGACGAGGACAAGAACAAGGACGGCGCGATCGATCCGGGCGAGACGAACCCGACGAAGGGCAACGGCGAGGACGATCCACTCGACAGCGACGGCGACGGGCTGCTCGACAAGGTGGAGCTGATGCTCGGGACCGATCCGTTCGACGCCGACTCGGACGACGACGGCGTCTCCGACGGGGAGGAGCCAGACCTCGGCGAGGACACGGACGGCGACGGGCTCATCAACGCGCTCGATCCGGACAGCGACAACGACGGGCTGCCGGACGGGCTGGAGATGGGCAAGGGCTGCAACAACCCGGACACCGACGCGTCCGCAGGGCACTGCATCCCCGACGGCGACAACGGCGCGACGAAGACCGACCCACTCGACTGGGACACGGACGACGGCGGCGCGAGCGACGGGGCCGAGGACAAGGACAAGGACGGCGTGATCGATCCCGGCGAGACCGACCCGACCGCGGGCCACGGCGCCGACGATCCGCCGGACACCGACGGCGACGGGATCTTCGACGCCGACGAGGAGGTGCTCGGGACCGATCCGAACGACGCCGACACGGACGACGACGGCGTGCGCGACGGCGACGAGCCGAGCCTCGATGAGGACACGGACGGCGACGGGCTCATCAACGCGCTCGATCCGGACAGCGACAACGACGGGCTCTTCGACGGGACCGAGCTCGGCCTCGATTGCACGGACCCCGCGACGAACATCGCCGTCAATCACTGCGTGGCCGACGCGGACGCGGGGCTCACGACGACGGATCCGCTCGACTGGGACACGGACGACGGGACCGTGAGCGACGGGTCGGAGGACGTTAACCTCAACGGCAAGATCGATCCCGGCGAGACGAACCCGACGGCCGGCAACGGCGCCGACGACGTGGGCGTGCTGGACACGGACGGCGATGGGCTCTCGGACGAGCTCGAAGACTTCATCGGCACCGATCCGTTCGACGCAGACAGCGACGACGACGGCGTGATCGACGGGCAGGAGCCAAACCCGACCGTCGACACGGACAGCGACGGGACGATCAACGCGCTCGACCCGGACAGCGACGACGACGGGCTCTTCGACGGGACCGAGATGGGCAAGGATTGCAGCTCGCCGGCCACGGACGCAGCCGCAGGGACCTGCATCGCAGACGCCGACATGGGCGCGACGACGACGTCGCCGCTCGATCCGGACACGGACCACGGCGGCGTGTCCGACGGCGACGAGGACACGAACGGCAACGGCGTGGTCGATCCCGGCGAGATCGATCCAAACGACGGGAGCGACGACGCGACGAAGCTCGACGCGGACGGCGACGGGCTGACGAACGCAGAGGAGATGCAGATCGGCACGGACCCGTTCGACGCCGACTCGGACGACGACGGCGCGTCCGACGGCGCGGAGCACGACGTCGGAGCCGACACGGACGGCGACGGGCTCATCAACGGGCTCGACCCGGACAGCGACAACGACGGGCTCTTCGACGGGACGGAGCTCGGCTTCGATTGCTCAGGCCCAGGGACGAACCCGATGGCCGGGAGCTGCATCCCCGACGGCGACAAGGGCGCGACGAAGACCGACCCGCTCGATGCCGACACGGACGACGGCGGCGTGAGCGACGGTCTGGAAGACAAGGACAAGGACGGCGTGGTGGACGCGGGCGAGACGAATCCGCTCGATCCGTCGGACGACATCGTGGAGCCGAAGCCCTGCGCGACGGACGACGAGTGCGGCGGCCCGAACAGCGGTCAGATCTGCGTCGAGGGCTCCTGCACGGAAGGCTGCCGCGGCGAAGGCGGCAACACTTGTCCCACCGGCGAGGTGTGCACGTCGACGAACACCGCGCCGGGTGAATGCGTGTCGGAAGACGACATCCGTCTGGCCGGCGGCGGCTGCGCCTGCACCACCGGGCCAACCGAAGGCACGCCGCGCGGCGTGGCCCTCGCCCTCATGGCACTCGGCGCGCTCGTCGTGCGTCGGAAGCGGCGCGCGTAGAGCCGAGCTGGGGCGTTGCCCCAGGCCCCAGGAGGGGGCTCTCCGCCCCCTCCACCCCGGACCAGCCAGGGGCTGGACCCAAGTTCGATGAACTGCGCGGTGCGCAGTTCATCGAGCAGCCGGGGGCAAGATCGGCGAGCCGCTTCAGCCCGGAGCGAGCTCCAGGAGCGAGTGGTAAATACCCAGCCGCTCGTGTGTCGTCTGGAGTGCGAGCCCCTCCTCGCGGGCGAGCGCGAGGATGTCCTCCGCGCGGTACATCCGGCTGTTGCCGTTTGCGATCGCCGTGAAATAGGGCGACGTGTTGATCAGGCAATAGGCGGCTGCGTCGAAGCGCTGCGTGTCCCAGAACGTATCGAGGATCCAGAGCCGCCCCCCGGGGCGCAACGCGCGGCCGGCGCGGCGCAGGATGGTCCTCACCTCGTCCTCCGAGAAACATACGAGGAACTGGCTCATCCAGACGGCGTCGAAGCCGGAGGGCAGCTCGGCGTGGGGATCGAGCACGTCCACGGGGCAAGGCACGGCGCGGTCGCCGAGGCCTTTTTCGCGCAGGTTCTGCATGGCCATTTCGAGCTGGTTCGGCAGGTCGACGAGCGAGGCGCAGAGCTCGGGCGACCGCGCGAGGCAAAGCGACGCCCATTTGCCGGTATTGCAGCCGATGTCGAGCATGGTCTTCGGCTGCCGTTCGAGTACGATCCGGCTCGCCGCGGGGAAGGCCGCGTCCGAGTAGAAATGGTCGAAGCGTAGCCAGGCGCTTTTGGCGTTCTCGGGCAGGTGCGCGAGCGCCTCGTAGACCGTCTTCCATTCGCCGAAGACGCGCAGCCCCGCAGGCTCGCCGAGCTTCAGCGCGTCCTCCAGCTTGTGCATGCCGAGGTAACAGACCTCGTGGATGAACTCCATGTTCACCGCCGTCATCTCGTCGCGGCGGATGAAGGCGCCGAGCGTGGTGATGACGAATTTTCCGTTGTCATAGGCCACGAGATCCGCCGAGAGCCCGCATTCGAGCAGGACCGTCGCGGCATAACTCGAAAGGCCCGTCTCCGTCGCTGCCTCGGCCGCCGTCATCCCCTCGGCGCCGCGGCCCTCGACGGCTTCGAGCAAACCCGTCGACCGCAAGAGGCGCGTGGCCTGGAACACGATCGGCGCGAAGGCGATCCGTTGGGCGTCAAAGCGTGTTTCCAGGCCGGTTTTGTCGTGACCGAAGCGTTTGTGCAGCACCACCTTCACCTCCGCGGGGGAGCCGCATCATGCCCGGGACGGAGAAAAAGTCCCACGATAACTTTACGTCGAGGCGCGTGTTTTCGCGGTGCGGGTGAGGACCGTTGCCCTCGATTGCGGTGTCTTGTCCTCATTTTGAGGTGGTAAGTAAGCAGTGCATGCGCAAGAAGCCGGCGCATTTCACGTTCTCGTTCGGTGAAGGGGTTGTGATATGTGTCCCTGACGATAGCCACGAACCCCCGTCCGAGGGAGAACACATGAAATCGAGAGGTACATTGGGGCACAAACGGATCGTGAGCGGTATCGCTCTCGTCGTGGGCTTCCTGGGGCTCTCCGTGCCCGTGACGGCGCGCGCGCAGACGTTCCCGCCCGATGCATCGTGGGTCGCGCTCGAGCGCACGGATCCGATGACGGGTTTGACGGCGCCGCTCGGCGATCCCGAAGGCGATACCGCCGGCCCGCGCGACATCGTCGGCAATGAGCAGTTCCCGCTCGCCTACGTGTACAGCGACGGGACCCATTATTACTTCCGGATGCGGATCGACGAGTCGGTGCTGCAAAATGCGACGAACTTTTCGTCGTTCGGCTGGGGGTGCGTGATCGATACGGACGACGATCCGAGCGATTACGAGTACAGCACGCTCGTCAACGGCGTCTCGAACCCGGACGAGGTGCGGCTCTGGGCCAATACGACGCAGCAGACGTCGAACGATCCGGGCGATCCGCCGGAGATGTTGCTCCAGACGTATCTCGGCCCGCTGGTGACGGGCGCGGAGGGCTTCGGGTACGCGCGCGAGGTGTCGGCGGGCTCGAACTTCCCGCTCGCGCCGATGACGCCGACCGAGGATTTCTTCATCGATTGGGCCGTCGAGCGGGGCGCGCTCATCGCCGCGGGCGTGAGCCTCGATCAGCCGCTGCGTTTCGCCTGTGGCACGGCCGCGAACGGCACGACCCTCTCGCAGGACTTGACGGGCCCGGCGAACCTGCCCGACCTGCTCAGTGATCCGGTGAGCTGCGGCGCCGGGGGCTGCATTCCGCAAAATTGCATGGGCGCCGGCGAGGCGTGCTCCGCGGGCGTGGGCGAATGCCTCTCGACAGGCATCTTCCTCTGCAACGCGGAGAACGAGCCGGTCTGCAACGCGTTCCCGGGCGAACCGGGGACGGAGGCCTGCGGCGACAGCCTCGACAACGATTGCGACGGCATCATCGACAACGGCTGCCCCGACACGGACGGCGACGGCCTGCCCGACGGCCAGGAAGTCGCGCTCGGCACCGATCCGAACGACGCCGACACGGACGACGACGGCATCTCCGACGGCGAGGAGCCGGCCGCCTTCGTGGACTCGGACGGCGACGGGCTCCTCAATGCGCTCGATCCGGACAGCGACAACGACGGGCTCTTCGACGGGACCGAGGTCGGCAATGCATGCGATGCGCCGGGGGTCGATCCTGCGGCGGGCCATTGCGTGCCCGACGGCGACATGGGCGCGACGAAGACGAACCCGGTCGACGCCGACACGGACGACGGCGGCGTGTCCGACGGCGCAGAGGACCAAGATCGCGACGGCGTGATCGACGCCGGCGAGACGAACCCGACGAGCGGCAACGGCGCAGACGATGGGGCGAACACGGATACGGACGGCGACGGCCTGAGCGACGGGTTCGAGGCAGGCCTCGGGACCGATCCGAACGACGCCGACACGGACGACGACGGCCTGCCCGACGGCGAGGAGCCGAACCCGACGCTCGATGCGGACGGCGACGGGCTCCTCAACCCGCTGGATCCGGACAGCGACGACGACGGCCTCGCCGACGGCACGGAGGCCGGCAAGGATTGCTCGAACGCAGGGACGAACCCCGCGGCCGGCAACTGCGTGCCCGACGGCGACATGGGCGCGACGAAGACGTCGCCGATCGACGCGGACACAGACGGCGGCGGCGTGAGCGACGGCTCGGAGGACGCGGATCTCGACGGGATGGTCGATCCGGGCGAGACCGACCCGGCGACGGGTCAGGGCGGGGACGATGGGGCGAACACGGACACGGACGGCGACGGGCTGAGCGACACGCTCGAAGGGACCCTCGGCAGCAACCCGAACGACGCCGACAGCGACGAGGACGGCGTGCCCGACGGCGAGGAGCCGAACCCGGCGAACGACACGGACGGCGACGGGCTCAAGAACGTGCTCGATCCGGACAGCGACGGCGACGGGCTCTCGGACGGCACGGAGGTGGGCAAGGATTGTTCGAACGCGGCGACGGACCCCGCGGCGAACAACTGCGTGCCCGACGGCGACATGGGCGCGACGAAGACGTCCCCCGTGGATGCCGATACCGACGACGGCGGGCTCTCCGACGGCGACGAGGACACGGACAAGGACGGCGTGGTCGACGCCGGCGAGACCGATCCGACGAAGGGCCACGGCGGCGACGACGACGGCGATCCCGACGACGACGACGACGGCCTGACGGACGACGACGAGGCGACGCTCGGGACCGATCCGAACGACGGCGACAGCGACGACGACGGCGTGCTCGACGGCGAGGAGCCGAGCGCCGGCCTCGATACCGACGGGGATGGGCTCATCAATGCCCTGGATCCGGACAGCGACGGGGACGGCCTCTTCGACGGGACGGAGCTCGGCAAGGATTGCTCGGCGGCGGGGACGAATGCAGGCGCCGGCCATTGCACGCCCGACGGCGACGGCGGCGCGACGACGACGGATCCGATGAACGCGGACACGGACGGCGGCGGCGTGAGCGACGGCGACGAGGACACGGACAAGGACGGCGTCGTGGATCCGGACGAGAGGGATCCGAATGACGCGGCCGACGACGTGCCATCGTCGGAGGGCACCGTCCTCACGGGCCACGGCTTGATTTGCGCGGCCGGTCGCGGCGGCGAGAGCAGCCCTGCGGCGCTCGTCGCGCTCGTGGCCCTCGGGGGGCTCGTGATGCGCAGGAAGCGTCGTTAGCTCGACCTGAGCTTACGAAAAGAACGCGGGGAGCGGTCGGCGAAAGCCGGCGCGCTCCCCGCGTCGTTTGGGGGCCTCTCCGTCCATCGACGGTCAGAGGCATTCGTTCGAGATACAATCCTTGCCGGCCGGGCAGGGGGTATTGAGGTCGCACTCGGGGTTGACCTCTTCGTTCGTCTTGCAGAGGCCCTGATCACAGGCGACGAAGCGGTTGTCGATGAGCTTGCAGGCGTTGAGGTTGGCGCAGGGGTAATGGCAGTAGCCGTCCGCGCCGCACTGGGCCGCGCCGGGGCAGGGCTCCTTGCCGGGGCCGCAGCCGGGGATGGGGGAGGGATCGGGGATGCAGCCGCCGGCCGTGCTGTCGCAGATTTCGCCGGCCGGGCAATCCGCGTGCGTCGTGCAGCCGGGCTCGCAGATGCCGTCGATGCAGGCCTCTCCGCTCGGGCAGGGTTTCTGCGGGCCGCAGGCGGTCACGGGGTCGGCGACGCAGATGCCCTTGTCGCAGATGTATCCGGTTTCGCACGGGCTCTTGTCGTCGCAGCCGACCTCGCACTGGCCGTTCGCGCAGACCTTGCCGGGGCCGCATTCGTAGCTGTGGTTGCAGCCGACGAGGCAAAGGCCGTCCAGGCAGAGCGTGCCGGAGGGGCAATCGCTGTCGGCGTCGCAGGCGCAGGTGGTCACGTTCGGGTCACACCCGGGCTCGCCGCCGCCCTGGCCGCCCTGGCCGCCTTGGCCGCCGCCGCCGCCCTGGCCTATGCCCGGCTCGGCGGGCTGACAGCCGTAGCCGTCGCAGATCATGCAGTTTTCCCCGCGCGCGTCGCACACGACGGTGGCGTCGGCGTCGGAGCAACCGCCGCAGCCGGTGCCGCTCACGGCGAGGAGGAGGAAGAAGGCGCTCGGGGCGAGGAGCTTGGCGAAGGATGGACGCAAGAACATGACAACCCTCCAGCGACCGGACGCGCCGCAACGAGCGCGCGGGCGCCTGCTTATTCGTACCACGGGGGTGCGTAACACGCACCGTGCCACCGTCTTACGTTGCTTGGGGCTGCCGGACGCGCTTCCTTCTGTGAACCGTAGGCCACGCGTCGTGGTGCGTGAGCGTTCACGTCTCACCCGAGACAGCGGCCCAATGCCGGGGTAGTCCCGAACGGAGCAAAGCGGAGTGAGGGACGTAGGGGGAGCCCCAACGAGGGCACCCCCTCTACAAAATACCGAACTTCTTCCCTACTTTTTCAAAGGCTTCGAGGGCGCGATCGAGGTGATGGCGCTCGTGCGTCGCCATGTAGCTCGTGCGCAGGACTTGCTGCTTCGGGGGGACGCCGGGCGTGATGAATGGGTTCACGTAGATCGAGTGCTCGTCGAGCAGCGTCTTCCACATCATCACGGTGCGCAGGTCGTCGCGGATGTAAATCGGGATCACGGCCGTCTCGGTCTTGCCGAGCTCGAAGCCGAGGCGGCGCAGCTCGTTCCGCATGTACGTGAAGTTCTCGCGCAGCTTGTCCTGCCGCTCGGGCTCCGCCTGCATCACCTCGAGCGCGGCCATCGCGGCGGCCACGCTCGGAGGCGCGGCGCTCGCGGCGAAGAGGAAACTATAAGCAAAGTGCTGAATGTAATCGAGCACCTTGCGTTCGCCGACGAGCCAGCCGCCGATCGAGGCGAGTGATTTCGAGAACGTCCCGCCGATGAGGTCGACCTGGTCCGCGACGCCGAAATGGGCGGCCGTGCCGCGGCCGCCGGGCCCGATCACGCCGAGCGCGTGCGCGTCGTCGACGAGGAGCCGCGCCTTGTGCTTCTTCACGACCGAGACGATGCCCGGCAGGTTCGCGATTTCGCCCTGCGCGCTGAAGACGCCGTCCGTGATGACGAGCGCGCCTTCGCTCGTGTCGAGCTCGGAGAGGGCCTGGTCGAGCGCCTCGGGGTCGTTGTGCCGGTAGCGCACCATGCGCGCGCCGGCGGCCTGGCCGAGGCGGACGCCGTCGTAGATGGAGGCGTGGTCGTCCTTGTCGATGACGGCGACGCTCTTCTTGTTGGCGAGGAGCGAGCTGATCGTGGCGATGTTGACCTGGTAGCCCGTGGTGAACACGAGCCCGGCTTCCTTGCCGTGGTAGGCCGCGAGCTTCTCTTCGAGCTCGTTGTGCAGGCGCATCGAGCCGTTCACCAGGCGCGAGCCGGTCATGCTCGTGCCGTACTTGTCGATCGCCTGCTTCGCGGCTTCGCGGACCTTCGGGTGCGTGGTCAGCCCGAGGTAGTTGTTCGAGCCGAGCATGATGACGTTGCGGCCTTCGAGCTGCGCTTCCGGCCCGTTGTTGAAGTCGAGCGGGCGGAAGAACGGGTAGACGCCCATGGCGCGGGCGTTGTCCGCGGTCATGAACTTGTAACACTTCTCGAAGACGTCCCGGCCGCCGATGCGCGAGAGCGACGTGCGCGACGCCATCTGCTGGGCGAGTTTTTCCTCCGCCGCGCTCCCGGGGCCCGCCGGCTTCGGCGCCTCGGGGCTCGCGGCTTCGCCGTTCGTCGCGGCGTGCGCGGCGGCGCCGTTCGTCGCGGCGCCGTTCGTCACGGCATGCGCGGCGGCGCCGTTCGTCGCGGCGGCGGCCTTCGGTGCGGGCGCGGGGCTCTTCGCGGCTGCGGCGACGACGTCGTCGCCGCCGTCGAGGGCCGGGTCGATCGTGGGCAGCGCGTGGCCGTTGAGGAGGATGCTCCAGGCCTCGGAGGCGCGCTCGGCGGCCGCTTCGAGCCGGCCTCGCGCGTCCATGAGGCCCGTCGCCACCTGCATCACGCGGTCGTTGCTGATGAGGCGCATCACGGCGCTGGAGGACGAGAGCTTCTTTCCCAGTCGATCGATCACGCTCATGAAAGGATCCTCGGCCCCCAAACGATGGCTTACGTGCGACCCGGGGGATACGGCTCGTGGAAGCCCCTGTCAATCGTGCCCCCAGTGCAAGCGTTGCAGGGTAGCTTCGATCCGTGTAGAAAAGTTTGCGAGGATCCATGCGTCGAGTCCTGGTCGTCGACGATGAAGAGAACTTGCGGGTCGTCGTTCGCTCCTTTTTGAAGCGCGACGGCTACGAGGTGGAGGTGGCGCCTGGGGTCGAGGAGGCGCTCGCGCTCCTCGAATCTTTTGGCCCGGACTTCATCCTCACGGACGTGCGGATGCCCCGGCTCGGCGGGCTCGATCTGCTCGCGACGTTGAAGGCGAAGGGTGATCCGGCGACGGTCATCGTGATGAGCGCGTACGGCAACGTCGACCTCGCCCTCGAGGCGATGAAGGCCGGCGCGTACGACTACATCCAGAAGCCGTTCAAGGCCGAGGAGCTCTTGCTCACGCTGCGCAAGGCCGAGGAGCGGGAGGCGCTGCGCCGGGAAAACCGCGCGCTCAAGCAGGAGATCCTGCGCGAGAGCACGTTCGAGGAGATCCTCGCGAAGAGCGGGAGCATGCAGGCGATCTTCAAGACGATCTCCAAGATCGCCGACTACAAGACCACGGTGCTCGTGATGGGCGAGAGCGGCGTGGGCAAGGAGCTCGTGGCGCGGGCCCTGCACCGGCGCAGCTCGCGGCGCGGCGGGCCGTTCGTCGCGGTGAACTGCGGGGCGATCCCCGAGAGCCTGCTCGAGAGTGAGCTCTTCGGTTACCGGCGCGGCGCCTTCACGGACGCGACCACCGACCGCGTGGGGCTCTTCGAACAGGCGAACCACGGCACGCTCCTGCTCGACGAGATCGGCGAGCTGCCGCTCTCGCTCCAGGTGAAGCTGCTCCGCGTGCTGCAGGAGGAGACGATCCGGAAGCTCGGCGACTCGAAGGACATCAAGGTCGACGTGCGGATCATCGCCGCGACGCACCGCGACCTGCACGCCGAGACGCAGGCCGGCCGGTTCCGGGAGGATCTCTTTTATCGGATCAACGTCCTGCCGATCGGGATCCCGCCGCTCCGGGAGCGGCGCGAGGACGTGCCGCTGCTCGTCGAGCATTTCATGAACCGCAACAACGCGCGCTTCGGGACGAACATCCGCGCGCTCTCGCCCGAGGCGCGGCGCCTGCTCCTCGAGTACGCCTGGCCAGGCAACGTGCGCGAGCTCGAAAACACCATCGAGCGGGCCATGGTGCTCGCCGAGAAGGACAGCATCGAGGCCGACGACCTGCCCGAGCGCATCCGCGAGGCGCGGGATCCGATCCAGCTCCACCTGACGAGCGGGGAGCTCTCGATCAAGAAGACCGCGCGCGTCATCGAGGAGATCCTGATCCGCCGCGCGCTGCAGAAGACGAAAGGCAACCGCACGCGCGCCGCCGAGGTGCTCGAGATCAGCCACCGCGCGCTGCTCTACAAGATCAAAGATTACCGGATCGATCTGTGATCCCCGCGCGCGGGCGTGAACCTGGCTACGCGTTGGAGCGGCGGTTTTGTGCCATGGCATTGAAAGCGTCAGCGGACCGACACAGGCCCTGACACGTCGCGAAAAATTGGTTAACTTTCGAGGGTGACGACCATGAAGGGTCCGCCCGGCGCAACGGGACCGACGCCTCCTTCGCCGGGGCGCGGGTCGTCGCGGCGAGCGTTTTCCGAGCTTCCTCCGAACGGCGAGCCCAAGGCCGCGCGGGAGCCCACGGCCCCGGCGACGAACCCGGACGACAAACCCGCGTCGACGGCGAGCGGCAAGCGGTTTTTCTCGCCGCCCCCGCAGCGCGGGCCGACGCCGACGCCGCCTCCGCCGGCCGCACGTCCGGCGGGCCCGGCCTCCGTGCCGCCGCCGATGCCGGCGTCGGGGCACGGGCGATCGACGCCGCTGCCGCCTTCGCCCGTGGGGTTTTCCCGCGCGTCGACGCCACCGCCGCCCTCGACCGCGCCCCGCTCGTGGGCCCCGTCGACGCAGCCGCGCCGCACGCCGCTCCCGGCGTCGTCGCCCCAGGTGCCGCCGCGGGCGATCTCGACGATCCCGCCGCCGCCCACGTCGCCGCCGCCCTCGTCGCTGGCGCACTCGACGTCGCGGCCGCCGGGGGCGCCCCGCGGGCCCTCGCTCCTCTCGGCGCGGCCGGCGGTGGATCCGGGGCTCGTGACGCCGGCGGCGCGGGTGCTCGACGAGCTCGTCGCGCTGGAGATGAACGAGCGGCTGCTCATCGTGCACGACCGGCAGAACGAGGCCGTGGCGCGCGCGTTCGAGCAGGTGGCGCTGGAGCGGCGGGCCCGCGTGGACCGGATCGACGCGGAGGCGGTGGCGCCGCGTCCGTGGGGGCGTTGTCCGCAGGAGGTGCTCGCGGCGCTGCCGGGCGCGGACGTGACGTTGTTTGCCGCGACGTACGAGGAGGGGGAGTACGACGCGCGGCATTCGTTCGTCACGATGGCCACGGCGAACCGCGCGCGGCACGTGCACATCGTGGGGACGAGCCGGCGCGCGTTCGTGAACAGCATGCTGGCGAGCTCGACGCGGGTCTTCGACCTCATCGGGGCGCTGCGCGACGCGGTGAAGCCGCATTCGAGGATCCAGGTGCGCTCGCAGGTGGGGACGTCGCTCGAAGTGGAGATGGCGCCGAACCTGCGCTGGTTCGCGAACGGAAGCACGATCCGCTCGGGCCAGTGGCTCAACGTGCCGTACGGCGCGCTCGTGACGTCGCCTGCGCAGGTGACGGGCACCTATGTGGTCGACGCGTCGATGGGCGGCGGCTACGGCTCGCGGCTCGGCTCGCTGTCGAGCCGGCCGATCCGGCTCACCTTCGACGGCGGGCGGGTGCAACGTGTGGAATGCCGGGACGCCGCGGTGAAAGCGTACATCGAGAAGTTCATCGGCGAAGCGATGGGCCACGATCGGGTGGGGCTGCTCTCTTTGGGGGCGAACATCGGGATCGCGGCGCCGCTCGGCGAGCTCATCCACGACGAGAACATGCCGGGCGTGCACCTCGCGCTCGGGGAGAACTTCGCGGCGCGGACGGGCGCGCTCTGGACGTCGCACGGTCAGCTCTCGTTCGCGGCGGCCGACACGGACGTCGACCTGGACGGCGAGCCGCTCATTCGCCACGGGCGGTACGTGCGATTGGTATAGCCTTGCGCACTTCCCCGACGGGGGCTACGCCGCTTGGCCGTCATTCCTGACAACGATTGGGGCTGCGCTCGGACAAGCCGATCTACGCCCCAGACCTCAACAACGATTGGGGCTGCGCTCGGACGAGCCGAGCTACGCCCCAGACCTCAACAACGATTGGGGCTGCGCTCGGACGAGCCGATCTACGCCCCAAACCCCAGTTGCAACGGGCCGAAGAAGCTCAGCCATGAGGAAAAACTACGTCCTCGACGCCAACGTCCTCCTCCACGATCCACACGCGATCTTCAAGTTCGAGGACAACGACCTGATCATCCCGATCTACGCGATCGAGGAGATCGATCAGTTCAAGCGGGAAGGCAGCGAGCGGGGTCGCAACGCGCGCACGATCGCGCGGCTGCTCGACGGCCTGCGTAGCGCTGCGGGCGCGCTCTCCGTGGGCGTGCCGCTCGAGCGCGGGGGCTCGCTCCGCATCGCGATCCCGGAGCGGCGGCCGAATGCGCTCGTGGGGCTCGATTCGAAGTCGCAGGACCTCGCGATCCTGCAGGTGGCGATCGACGTCCGCGACAAGGACAAGGGCAAGCCGACGATCTTCGTCACGATGGACACGAACCTGCGCATCCGAGCGGACGCGCTGGGGGTGACATCGGAGACGTACGAGAGCCAGAGCGCGCCCGATACGGAGAACGAGCTGTCGGTGCTCGAGGTCGAGGTGCCGGGGACCGACGTGGACCTGTTTTTCCAGAACGGGTTCGTCGCGGCCCCCCACCCCTCGGCGCTCTACCCGAACGTGGGTGTGCTCCTGCGCGACGAGGCGAGCGCGACGCACACGGCGCTCGGGCGGTACGACGCGTCGAAGGGGCAGGTCGTGGCGCTACGCACGCCGCGCGACGGGGTGATGGGCGTGCGGCCGCGCAACAAGGAGCAGGCGTATGCGCTGGATCTCTTGCTCGACGACACGATCCGGCTGGTGACGCTGATCGGCAAGGCGGGCACGGGCAAGACGCTCCTGGCGCTGGCGGCGGGGCTCAAGCGGACGGTGGAGGACGGGGTTTACTCGCGGATGCTCGTGAGCCGCCCGGTGATGCCGCTCGGCCGGGACCTCGGGTTCTTGCCGGGCGACGTCGACGAGAAGCTGAACCCCTGGATGCAGCCGATCTTCGACAACCTCGAGTTCCTGTTCACGAGCGGCGCCTCGCGCGGCAAGAATGTGGACGGGCGCGGGTTCGTGCAGCTCCTGGAGAGCGGGATCGTGCAGGTCGAGCCGCTCACGTACATCCGCGGCCGGAGCTTGCCGCATCAATACCTCATCGTGGACGAGGCGCAGAACCTCACGCCGCACGAGGTGAAGACGATCATCACGCGCGCGGGCGAGGGGACGAAGATCATCCTGACGGGGGATCCGCACCAGATCGACAACCCCTACGTGGATCACGCGTCGAACGGGCTCAGCGTGGTGGCGGACAGGTTCAAGCAAGAGCAGATCGCCGGGCATGTCGTGCTGGCGAAGGGCGAGCGCAGCGAGCTCGCGGAGCTCGCGGCGAACCTGCTGTAGGGGCTGTGTCGCGCGCGCCTACCCCTCCTTCGTTGCCTTGGATCTCGGACGCGGGGAGCGCGCTCGTGCAGGCGGCCTCGCGCGTGCGCATGATCCTGTGCACGACGCCGACGAACCTGCGGGCGGAGCTCGACCGGCTCGGCCGCGCGTGGGCGCGGGGTGATCACGAGCTGCCGCGGTTCTCGTACGATCCGGCGCCCGATCACGAGGTCCTCGTGCGCGCGCTCGGGGAGCTCGCGGCGTTCCTGGAGAACGAGGGGCCGCTCGGCTTGGTGTACGCGGGGCGGGCCCGGGAGATCGCGGCGGAGGCCTTGGTCTGCTCGGCCGTCGGGACGAAGGGGCTCTGGGCCGCGGCGCGGAAAAGGTTTGGCCGGCGCGATTCTCATGACGACGCGGCGGACGACCTCGCGCGGCGATGGCTTTCGGAGCCGCCGCCGCGCGCGTCCGAGGAGGAGGCGCCGATTCGCAGCGACGACGAGGCGGCGGAAGGATCGCTGCTCGTGCGGATGCGCGCGGAGATCGGGGCGCGGCGGCTGCCGTTTCGGGTGGTCGTGGTGCGGGATTTGTCGTCGCTCGCGGCGACGGGCGAGGGGGTCGTGCAGGTCGCGGCGGGGCGGCCCATGACGCGGGCCGACGTGGAGCGGACGGTGCTCCACGAGATCGAGGGGCACGTCATGCCGCGGTGCCGGGCGGCGGAGATGTCGCTCGGGATCTTCGTGATCGGGACGCAAAACGGCGCGGATGATCAGGAGGGGCGCGCGCTCTTGCTCGAACGGCGCGCGGGTGCGCTCGTGGGCGGGCGGCGGTATGAGCTCGCGTTCCGGCACGTGGCGGCCCGCAAGCTCGAAGCGGGCGCCGATTTCGTGGAGACGGCGCGGCTCCTGCTCTCGCACGGGGCGAGTTTGCCGGACGCGCTTCGGATCACGGCGCGGGTGTATCGCGCGGGTGGGCTCGGGCGCGAGGTCGTGTATTTGCCGGCGCTGCTCCGCGTGGAGGCGGCGCTCGTGGGGGATCCGGCGCTCGACGAGGTGCTCGGCGCAGGGCGTGTGTCGGTGGACGCGGCGTCCGTGCTCCGGCCATTCGTATCCCGCGCGGGGGCGTGACGCGGGCCTCCCGGGTGACGTGGGGTCAGGGCTGCTTGACGGCCTCGGCAGGTGCCGTTCCCTGGAAGCCGCATTCGCCCGAGCACGAGAGCGTCACGGTCCCCGTCGCCGGCACCGAGGCGAAGCTCAACTCGAAAGCTCGATCGACATACGTGCAAAAGGATTGACCATCAATCTCTTGGCAGCTTTCGGAGATCTGCATTCTACCTCGGAGTGTGCAGGTGGCTGGGAGGAACGTCGATTTGTAGCCTTCGGCCTTCGGCGTCCCGCAGTCGTCCGTGACGTCGATCTCGAACGGACCCCCTTCCCCGTCAGGAAGCCACGAATCCGGCGGCCCCGTCTCGACGACTTTGATATTCGGCGCGATCCGCAGAACGGGCCCCTCTTGCCCGTCGAATGGCTCGTTGGTGGCGCGGATTGGCACAAGCTTGGCAACACGACATCCTCCGCGGGTGGCACCTTTCGCAGTCTTTCAACGCGGGCCGCGCGTGACCCGGGCATACCGGATCTGCTAGCGTCGCGGAAGGGCTTATCCTTTTCGTGAAATGAGGTGACGCGTGTCCATCCTTCGTTTGCTCGGGCTCATGGGACTTTCGGCGTTTTTCGTGGGTTGTGGCAGCGAGGTCGCGGAGACCCCGTCCGGGACCACGTTATGGGCGCACCGGTTCGGGCGCGGGAGCAACATCGAGCCGGTGGGGCTCGCCGGGGTCGAATCGGGTGGCGTGATCGTGACGGGGCGCCATTACGGGGAGGTGAATCTCGGTGGGGGCATGTTGCCGGCCCCGGGGAACAACTATCAAGCGTATGTCGCGCGGTACGACGGGGAAGGCCAGCACGTCTACAGCCGCTCGTTTGGTGACGCATTCGCGGAGATGTCGAACGACGTCGCCGTCTTGCCGGACGGCTCGGCGTTCCTCGCGGGGTCGTTCAACTTTTCGTTTGAGCTCGACGGCATCACGCTCCCGTACGACGGGAGCGACGACGCCTTCGTGGCGAAGCTCGATCCGGCGGGGAAGGTGGTCTGGGCGCAGGCGTTCGGCGGCGGGGGATCGCAGCAGGCGACGGCGATCGCCGCGATGCCGGACGGCGGCGCGATCGTCGCGGGGAGGTTGCTCGGTGCGACGGATCTCGGCATCGGGAATCCGCAGGAGTACTCCGTCGGCGCATTCGTGATCCGGCTCGATGCGAAGGGCACGCCCTCGTGGGTGCAGATCCTCCGGGGCGGTGACGGACTCGTGAACGTGGAAGACATCGCGGTGCAGGGCGATGCCATCGCCGTGGTGGGGAATTCTTCTTCATCCGCGCTCGACGTAGGCCTCGACATGGAACTCGTGATGGCCGGGTATGATGGGTTCGTGGCGACGTACGATTTGGATGGAAAAGCCAGATGGGCCCGGAGGGTGGGCGTCGGGACGTTCGGCCCTCGGGTGAAAGGCGTCGCGTTCATGGCCGACGGAGGGCTCGTTTGGACGGGGGAGGCCGATGGCAACGTCGATTTCGGCGGGGGAGTCTTGCCCGTGGAGAACGAATCCGATTCCAATACGTATCTGCTGGAGCTCGACGCGGCCTCGAATCACCGGCGGAGCGTCCTCTACGGGGGCGAAGGCTTCGATCGTGGGCAAGGAATCGCGGTGACGGCCGGCGGGGGCGTGGTCCTCACGGGGGAGATGATCGGGCGCATGTCGTTCGGCGAGGCGAGCGTCGCGTCGCACGAGGACGAGTACCAGGGGGACGTGTTCGTGGCAGCGCTCGACGCGGAGAGGAATCCGGTCTTCGTGCGGCGCTTCGGCGACATGTCGCTGCAATCGGGGCAGCGGGTCGCGGTGGACGGGCAGGGGCGCGTGTACGTCGCGGGGTCGGCGATCGGCGTCGTGGACTTCGGGCAGGGGCCGACCGTGGCGTCGGGTTACTTCGAGACGTTCGTGGTCGCGCTCGCGCCCTGAGCATCGTTTGAAAGGCGCGTGGTCCGTGTTCCCAGGCTGCCCGAGATCGAAGTCCACCCCCTTCGAGATCGGAGTCGGCGAGCCCGTGATCGGAGTGCTGGGCCTTCGAGATCGGAGTCGGCGAGCCCGAGATCGAAGTCCACCCCCTTCGAGATCGGAGTCGGCGAGCCCGTGATCGGAGTCCCCCCTCTTTGACATCGGAGTCGGCGCGTCCGTGATCGGAGTCTACCCTCTTCGAGATCGGAGTCGGCGAGTCCGTGATCGGAGTGGTGGGTCTTCGAGATCGGAGTCGGCGCGTCCGTGATCGGAGTGCCGGGTCTTCGACATCGGGGGCGGCGAGCCCGTGATCGGAGTGGTGGGTCTTCGACATCGGAGTCGGCGAGCCCGTGATCGGAGTCCAGAGGAACGGCGACAAGAGGACCACGTCCCCCCCCATATCCTCCAGAACGACTCCGTCCTGGGTCATTTCAGTGGACGGAGGGGCACTTTTCTGCGAATCACAATCGAGCAGACGAGGGATAACGTCCACGAATGTGGGCGCGTGGTTCCATGCTGTTCAAAGGGCGCCAGTTTCACGCGAAGGCGCCTGGATGGCATGTGCTTACCATGAAGCCCAACGGCCGCTTCCCGCGATTGGAAGGAGTGAGGGCACGCCATGGAGCAGCAAGGCTTTGCACCCAAGCCCAAGACGACCGCGCCCGAGGCGGTCAAGGCCCCGAATCCGTCGCTTCCGAAGGGAGGCGGCGCGGTTCGAGGGCTCGGGGAAAAATTCGCGGCGAGCTTGGTGAGCGGCACGGGATCCCTCACGGTCCCGATTGCAGTATCCCCGGGCCGCGGAGGATTCGGGCCCGAGCTCTCGGTGGCCTATGATTCCGGCGGCGGGAACGGGCCCTTTGGTGTGGGTTTTCGGCTCTCCGTGCCCTCGATCTCGCGCAAGACGGAGCGTGGCTTGCCCGAGTACGAGGACGCTCGTGAATCCGACGTGTTCATCCTGTCGGGCGCGGAAGATCTCGTGCCGAAGCTCGACAAGAACGAACAAGGCGAATGGGGGCGCGACACGTTCGAAAACGAGGACGAGCGCGTCGAGCGATACCGTCCCCGGGTCGAAGGTCTCTTCGCGCGGATCGAGCGTGTCAAGGAGAAGGCGACCGGAAACGTTTTCTGGAGAGCCACGACCAAGGACAACGTGACGAGCATCTACGGCCGGACTGCGGCGGCTCGAATCGTGAGCCCGTGGGCGTCGACGAAGGTCTTCTCGTGGCTGCTCGAACGCACGGAGGACGCGCTCGGGAACGTCATCGTGTACGACTACAAGGCCGAGGATCTCACGAATGTGCCGAATGCCATCTACGAGAGGCAACGGCGCTCGGGGGAGGCGCCGGTCGTCAACCGCTATCTGAAAAGGATCCGATACGGGAATACGGTGCCCTTCGAGGCGGAGGCGTTCCTTTTCGAGGTCGTGTTCGATTACGGCGAGCACGGCGCCACGGCGCCGACGCCTGCGGAGGAGACGACCTGGTCTTGCCGGCAAGATCCGTTTTCGAGCTACCGATCGACGTTCGACATTCGCACGTACCGCCTCTGTCGGCGGGCGCTGATGTTCCACCACTTCCCCGAGCTCGGCGAGGAGCCCGTGCTCGTGCGATCCACCGATTTCACGTATGCCGAGGGGCCCGCTCTCGCCCGGCTCGTGTCGGTCACGCAGTCGGGTTACATCAAGACGGAGAGCGGCTACTCCAAGAAGTCGCTGCCGCCGCTCGAACTCGGTTATTCGCTGCCCGCGCTCCAGACGGCCGTCCAATCGCTCGATCCCCGCAGCCTCGATGATCTGCCCGGCGGCGTGGATGGGCAGTCCGCGCGCTGGGTGGACCTTGACGGCGAGGGTATTCCCGGCGTGTTATGCGAGCAGCAGGGAGCGTTCTACTACAAACGAAACCTCGGCGACGGGCACCTCGCGCCCGCGCGCCTGCTCGCGAGCCGGCCGACCATGGCGTCGGGCGGCGGAGCGCAGCTCCTCGATGTCGGGAGTGAAGGCCGTCAATGCCTCGTGGAGCTCACGCCGGAAGGTACGTCCGGCTATCACGAGCGTACGCCGGAGGGCGGTTGGGGGCCCTTCGTACCGTTTCCTTCGCAGCCGAATGTCAACTGGAACGATCCGCGGGTTCGATTCATCGACCTTTCGGGGGATGGGCTCGACGACATCCTGGTCACGACGGATCACGTGCAGCTCTGGTATCCCTCGCTCGGCAAGGGCGGCTGGGGGCCGCCGCGGGTTCTGCCGAAGATCTACGACGAGGACAAGAGCCCGACGCTCGTGTTCGCGGACATGACGCAGGCAATTTTCGTGGCGGACATGAGCGGCGATGGGCTGCCCGATATTGTGCGTGTCCGCAATGGGAGCATTTGCTACTGGCCCAATCTCGGGCGGGGGAGGTTCGGCGCCAAGGTGCAGATGATCAAGGCGCCCTTCTTGGATGACTCGCATAGGTTCGACCCGCGCCGGATTCGCCTGGGCGACATCGATGGGACGGGGACCACGGACATCGTGTACGTGGCGGGCGAAGGTGCGATCATCGTGTTCAACCAGGCGGGAAACGGCTGGAGTGAGCCGGTGCGAATGCCCGGGTTTCCGACGGCCGATTCCATGTCCACGGTGGGCGTGGTCGATCTGCTCGGGTCTGGGACGGCGTGCCTCGTGTGGTCGTCGCCGTGGCGAGGCGTGGCGAAGCCGCCGATGCGGTATATCGATCTTTTGGGCAGCAAGAAGCCATATCTGCTCACGTCGGTCAAGAACAACCTCGGGGCCGAGACGAAGCTCGAGTATGCGCCCTCGACGAAGTTTTACCTGGAGGACCTGAAAGCTGGAAAGCCGTGGGTGACGCGGCTGTCGTTTCCCGTGCACGTGCTCACGCGCGTGGAGACGTTCGACGCGATCAGCAAGGCGCGGTTCGTTAGTACGTACAAGTATCATCACGGGTACTACGACGGGGCGGAGCGCGAGTTCCGGGGGTTTGGCCTCGTCGAGCAATTCGACGCGGAGTCCTTTTCGGCCGAGCGCGGGAAGGGGCTCTTCGCGGAGGCTCCGCCGACGGAGGAGGAGTTCCATCTCCCGCCGGTGCTCACGAAGACGTGGTTCCACACGGGCGCGTTCCTCGATAGGAGTCGGATCGCCAAGCAGTTCGAGAAGGAGTATTACGCGGGGGATGGGCAGAGGCCGGAATTGTCGGACGCTGTGCTGGAGGCGGGGTTATCGCCGAGGGATCTCCGCGAGGCGTGCCGGGCGCTCAAGGGGCAAATCCTCCGCACGGAGGTCTATGCGCTCGACGGGACCGAAGCGAAGTCGCATCCGTATGTGGTGACGGAGACCTGCGCGGAGATCCGGCGCGTGCAGCCGGCGACGGCGAAGGCGTTCGGGTCTTTCCACGCGTGGGTGCGCGAGAGCGTGGAGGTGCACTACGAGCGCGATCCCGATGACCCGCGCGTCGTGCATACGGTGGCGCTCGAGGTGGATCCGTTCGGGCACGTGAAGCGGTCGGCATCGATTGCATATGCGCGGCGGGTGATCCCCACCGAGATGCCCGAGCAAGGGCTCCTGGCAACGCTTACCGAAAGCGACGTGATCCACGAGGATGGGCAGGCGACCTGGTATCGCCTCGGGGTGCCCAAGGAAACGCGGACGTACGAGCTCACGGGGCTTTCCACGGCACGGAGCACGCTGTTTTCGTTCGGCGACGTGCTCAGCGCTGTGAATGCCGCTGTTGCGATCTCCTATGAGGCGACACCCAACGGCACCACGATGCAAAAGCGTCTGGTGGAGCAGGTTCGACAAATTTATTACAACAGCACGACGCTGTCCGGGTCTTCCCCCGCGGCGCTGCCTTTCGGCACGATCGACGCGCTCTCGCTGCCCTACGAGACATACGCGCTTGCCTTCACCCCTGGGCTTTTGACCGCGGCCTACGGTACGCGCGTGACCTCGACCATGCTCACCGATTGCGGGTACATCGAGGAGAACGACGATTCTTGGGTGCGAACCGGCCGTCAGGTGTTCGAGCCGGACAAGTTCTACTTGCCGGTCGAGATCCTGGATCCGCTCGGCAATTCCACAACCGTCACGTACGACACCCACGACTTGCTCGTGACGTCTGCCGAGGATCCGCTCGGCAATACCGTCACCGCGACAAACGATTACCGTGTCCTCGGGCCCACGCTCGTCACCGATCCGAACGGCAATCGCAGCGCCGTGAAGCTCGACGAGCTCGGCATGGTCGTGGCGACGGCCGTGATGGGCAAGGTCGGCTCGAACGACGGGGACACGCTGGAGGATCCAACCACGACATTCGCATACGACCTTGACGCATGGCGCACGACGGGCAAACCCAACGTCGTGCATGCGGCCGCGCGCGAGCGGCATGGGGATGCGTTCACGCCGTGGCAGCACAGCTACACGTATCTCGATGGGCTCGGGCGTGAGATCCTGAAGAAGGTGCAGGCCGAGCCCGGTCCGGCGCCGGTGCGGGACGAGAACGGGGGGCTTGTCAAGGACGAGGACGGCGCGGTAGTGTTGGCCACTGCCTCAGCGCGCTGGGTGGGCACGGGGCGCGTGGTCATTGACAACAAGGGCAATCCCGTCAAGCAGTACGAGCCGTTCTTCACGGCCACCCACGAATACGAGGACGAACAGGAGCTGGTCGAATGGGGCGTGACGGCGATCCTGCGTTACGACCCGCTCGGCCGGCTCATCCGAACGGACCTGCCGAACGGGACGCATTCGCGTGTGACGTTCACGCCCTGGCAGCAAGCGAGCTGGGATGGGAACGATACGGTGCTGGAGGCGGGCAATCCCTGGTATGCCGCGAGGCAGCCGAGCGCGACGCCGACGCCTTCCGCGCAGGAGCAGCGGGCGGCGGAGTTGACCGAGGAGCATGCGGAGACGCCGG
>NZ_SSMQ01000076.1 GCF_005144585.1 Polyangium fumosum
GATACGCGAGACCTCCGCACGAATGGCTGCCGCTTGTTGTTCCGTACACATGTTGAGGCTCCTTCCGGCGGGGAGCCTGGGCACGAGGGACACGGGGCGTCAGGACGGGGGTGGGCGAGGTGATACAGAAGATCTCGCTTGCCAACTCAGGTTCGAACTCTACCAACAGCAGCGCGCCGGCTTCCGACAGCGCAATTTGCCGAAACTGGTCGTCCACGGGAGCCCTCGGACCATGAGGCCATGCGTCAGGTACAGGCGACCGAGACTCGGGCAAGACAGAAATCGGCTCCAGCAGGTACCGCAGATTCTGCGGTACATCCACCGGGTGAGGTTCCACACGCCGCTCCTGGTGTCTCTTCGGCGTCCGACCAGAAAGCTCCAGGAGTAGCGGAACGATACGTTTATGAATGACAGGAACACATTGCAAAAGGATGATGTACAGTTTTTGTTTGTCGCCCACCCTACGAGACTGCTCGGCCAGAGTCGTAACCATTTCGGCGGTCTCTCGGGCGTGTTGAATTTCCAGCGTTGCAAATCCTGGTAACTTCCGAAAAATGTAATCGGCGCTCAACCAGACGTAGGCCACTTGCAGAAATTCATTTGGCGCGAGCTTCAATATGTCGTCCTGCCGTTTGATAAGCCAGCCGACCGTATCAGTCCAAAGTAGGTAATCTGGAATCGGCCAATCGAAGTCGGGCAGGATCTCCTTGAACGACCTTTTCGGTGTCTCCGCAAATCTACAGAGGAAACGACGGAGCAGGACCCCGCCATCAGCGTTGAGGTCGGCACGGATCCGCTCCAGGAGATCCACCGGTTTCGCCGCGTACACCACAGCCTCAAGGAACAGGTCCACCCCGGTACCAGGCTCGGCACTTGGCGGCGCAACTCGGACTGCGTTGCTGCTGTCTACCTCTTGACCGGCGACATACATCGACTTTAGCAAACGCCGCCACTCGCGCAGGCAATCGTCGCCCTCGCGACGTGCCTCAAGTAGATGCTGTCCGAGCAGACGAATCGCGCGATGCCAAATTGGGTTGGTCGCGCGATCTCGCAGCGCATCAAGCCTTCGAGCACGAACCTCGCCTAGAAGATAGCGTTGCCGTGCATATTCGGCATATATGTCATGCGAAAATCGAACCACCTCGTCAGCTTTTAGCACCAGGCCGATTTTGAGTAGACTTTCAACGGCCTCAAGCTGGACAGGATCCAAATCGCTCGTGGGGACGGCAAAGAGCCAGTCGTCGCCCATCTTCGCTGCAATCCATTTGAGCAGGTGGCCATGCCTTTCATCCCTGCCGAGCGCGCACACGTACTGCTCCCAGAACCAGGTGACGAGATCGGATTCCCCCACCCAACCTGCAACGTCTGGTGGCCCGATCTCCATCGCGACGCGTGCGACGACATCCAGAATCTTGATCTTGCTGACGATAGGAACTAGATCTCGTCGTAACAGAAGTGGCGATAAAAACGCACAGTCTCGCGCCAAGGAATCGAGTTCCGGTTGTGCAAGAGCATCGACGGGCGTGAGCAATTCTTTTGGTAGCTGCGCTCCGTACGCATTCAATTCGCGTCTTACTCGATCCCATGTGGTGGTCTGACAGGTGATAACGAGCCTCCAGGGCGAGTCGGCTTCCTTGAGCCCCATGGCTCGAAGAGCATGGCTGATCGATTTTAGGTTTGACTCGCTTACCAAACGCTCAGCACTGTCGAGCACGAGCAGCAGCCAGTTTTCCGATGGATCGCGAAATTCCTCCTCGAGTGCTTGAGCTGAATGGATATCTCCTGAAGTAAGGATGCTCGCAACATCCCCGGCGTCCGCACAGAAGATCGGACCAGGAAGGTGCGCGTTCTCCACTAGCATTTTCACCAGGGCGGATTTACCGACACCAGAGTCGCCAGTCACCACGACCACCCGGTGCTGCATCACGGCATCGGCAAGTCGGCGCAGGAGCGCCTCGCGCGGCAGATGGACGCCCTGCCCGATTACATCACTGATTTGATGTCTCCATCGTCTGGTCCACGTGGACAGGTGCTTTCGTTCACTGCCACGCGGCAGCATTGGCCACGCCGTCCGGATGAGGTGTGCAGCGAACGCTGCTGCGGTTGCGGCCGCATAGGGCTTCCAAGTATCGCGCTCGTGGCTTTGGATGATCGCTGTTTCTGCATTCGACTGCGACGTCGGCAGGTCCGAGATGCCGCGAATCATGAGGAAACCCAGCGTTTGGCGCTCACGGAGCTCCTCGGCGGCCTGCGCCACGCCCGCACCCTCCATTTCGATCGCTAGCGCGCTGGGTATTTTCTCGAGCACCTCCTTCAGGAGGTCGTTCTCGACGTGGTCAACCACCTTGTCGCCGGAAGCAACAAGCCCGAAATGCACTTGTGGCTTACCTGCATCTGCGGGGGGCTCTCTCCGCATTTGTCTTCCCCAATCGTCCTCAACTATGCTCTCAGCACCTCGAATTAGGCTACCTGTCATGCGAAATGTAAAATCGGGGCGCGGCGTAAACTTCACGCCCTGCTTGCCATATTCATAGTACTGGATGACTCGACTAACGACGACATCGCCCTTGCGGACGTTCCCACGCGCTAGCCCGCCAGCGATACCCACGAGCAGTACATACCGAGGCATGAATCGGTCTACGGTGGGGCCCAGTGCGATTGCTCCCGTGGTGCCGAGCGGCTGCGCCAGAAGCGCCACGACGACCCGATACCTCCCCTTTCCGTTCGCCTGCGAGATCCATCCCGCCTGCCAGGCATACTGGTTCGGCGCTTCTTGGGTTCCTGGAACGCGCTCGATGTCCTCCACGTGCGCGAGCATCGCGTGGTACTCGGGCTCGATGACTGTGATGATCGCGACGTCAGTCTGATGCAGCACCATCGGAGCGTGAGTCTACCAGCCGACGTGCGTTCGTCAGCGCGGTCTTTTCGACGTCCGGTCGGGAGCGCGACTCGCCTCGTGTCGTCCGGCAAACCGCTGATCGGTCCTGCGTCAGGGCGTGATCGCCTACAGACTCATCGCGTCTCCGTTCCGACACCCATGCCTGCGGGACGACCATCCCCACTCCCGGTGTCCTCCTGCATCACCTTGATGGCCACCAGGCCCCGCCGCGCCTCGGCCATGTACCTCGCGCGCACCGTCCTGTACTGACTGTCCGGATACTCGCGCTCGTGCTGCTGCAAAACGGCGATCGCCTCGGTGAAGTTTCCCCGCTGCACGGCGTGCCGCGCGTGCTCGATGCCCCTCCGCTCGGGAGGCACGCCGGGGAAGGTCCACGGGTTCGAGGTGGCTGCGGGTACGGTCAACGCGGGCGAGGACGCCGACGCGGACACGGTCGGGGTCACCGGCGACGGCGCGTCCCGAACAGCTTCCTGGCCCGCCCGCTCCACCTCGATGACGACGGTTGTCACCATGGGCCGGACCTCTCGGACGGGCTTCGCCATTCCTCTCGGCACCGACATCCCGCCGATGAATCCCCCGACGAGCCCTCCGAGCGTGCCGGTCACGCCCCAGAAGGCCGGGTTCTTGAAGAGCCGCTCGAGCACCGGCCTCGCAGCCCGAAGGAGCGCCCTCGGCGACATCGAAGAAGACGGCGCCCTCGGCGCGATGAGCCGCTTCCCAGACGGCGGTGTCCCAGCATCGCTCTCGGTGGCGGAGAAGGCCCCCAGTCCGAACGGCAGCAGCGCCAGCCTGCGCCGCCTCGCAGGCGTGTTCGGCGTGAGGCTCCGCTCCACCCTGCGCTGGAAGACCTCCTTCGCATCAGCGAGGCGCGCCTGCGCCGTGTTCCGCGAAATCCCAAGCTCCTTGGCGGTCTCCGGCAGCGTCTTCTCGTCGAGCTCGTGGAGGAGCAGAATCTTCGCCTGTTCCGGCTTCATCTGCTCGAGTACATCGGCGACGAGCTCGACGTCTTCGAGGCGCTCATGCAGGCTCGTCTCGTCGGCAACCTGGACGCCAGCGTTCGGCTCCGGCGCCTCGTACCGGTGGCGACGCAGCCGATAATGGCTCGCGGCCTCCCGCGCACAGATGCAAAAGAGCCAGGGCTCGATACCGTCCTCCTCGACCGGGAGCTTCTCAATGCCCTTGTACACCTTGATGAGGACCATCTGGACGATGTCCTCCAGGTCCGCCGCGCGAACACCGAGCTTCTGGAGCCGGCGCACGATCGTCTGGTGGTGCTTGTCGTAGAGCACCATGAACGCGCGGAGCTGTGGGGAGGCATCACGGTGAATTCGGCCCACACGAAGATACACGCGCCAACCCTGGCCGGGCGTCCAACAAACTTTCAGAACACGTCGAAGATCCCGACCACGCCGGCGCGGACCGCGAAGGTAACCGCCGAGATCCTCCACGCCTCTTCCCCATCGAGCCGCACCACCACGGGCGGGTCGTAGTGGATCACGTCGACCGCGAGCCGCCCTCCCAGGGAGCCGAAACGCAGCTCCAAACCGCCGCGCACGCCCACGCCGAACACGTTCTGCTGCGCTCGAGACTCGTTTGTCCTGTCGGCCTGCAGCCAGAAGTGCGTGACGTGTCCGGACAGGCATGCCTCCAGGAACAGGCGCCGTCCCCAGACACCCGGGTGAACGCAGGGAAGAAGCGCGAGGCCAAGCTGCGAGGCCGCCCGCGTGCCGTCGCGCCCAGGAACGTCGTACCGCCCCTCCAACGAAGCCGAAAACAAGCGCCACCGAAGCCCCCCGCCGAGCGTGAAGCTCGGCGCGACCCCTGGCGCGGCCTCGAGAGCCACGCCTCCGCCGAGCGTGAGCATGAGCTTGGGTACCCACGGTGACCGAGGCGGGCTCGGGCGCGGCGGCGCGGGCGTGTCACGTACGGGGGCCTCTATCGATCGTGGTGGGGGCACAGGAGGAACGGGCGGGGTCGACGGAGGCGGATTGGCCTGTGCGGGCGCCACGGGGGCGGACTCCGCCGGCGCAGGTGGCTGCGGGACGGTCACGGGATCGACGATGTCGACGAGGAAGACGGCCACGTTCTCGACGAGCTGATCGCAGCGCAGCGCAGGGGCCCATGCCTTCGAGGTGTTGACGATCTGGCCCTCCTCGTCGCGCGCCTCGATGAAAGCCTCGAACTTCTGTGGCGTGCTCACCACGGTCACCGAGATCGTGCGCGGTGCGGCGTCGTCGAACGGATCGTAGCCGAGGCGCGCTGCGACGGAGAGCTGCTGCTCCTTCTTATCGGAACAGCTTTCGGTTCCTGCGGACTGCACGTACTCGAGGCGCCACGGTGGCACACGCAGTGGTTCGCCTCTGGCCCCAGAGACAAACCCGAGCACGACGGCCACGACAAGGCTGCTGGCCACCACCTGGCAGCGCTGCAGGATGAGGCTCATGGTGTGTTTGTCCTTCAGGAACCTGCGGATTGACCCCGCCCGGACCGAGGGATAGCATCGCGCGGCATGCGGGGCGTTACGGTCGTTGTCCTTCTGGGAACGCTGCTCGGGGTGGGGCTCGCGAGTTGTTCCGACCCCGTCTACATCGACTTCACCACGAAGTGCACCGACGAGGAGGACCGCGTGGTCCCCTGCTGCGGGCCGCCTGGGAAGAAGTACGCGTGTCCGCCGAATGCAGGCGATGATGCCGACGTGGATGCCGGCGGCGCCGAGGCTGATGCGGGCGACGATGATGGCGGTCCAGGATCGACGTGCCCTGGAGACTGCATCACGCCAGGCAGCGGCGGCTTCAACCGGCATCCGTCGTACGTCTGGTTCGGCGAGGAGACGGATCCTCCGCCGCCGCCACTTCCTGCCGAGCCCTACGAGAGCTGGGTGGACGTCGTGTTCGCTGAACCTTCGTGCCCGACATGCTCCTGCGTGACGCCCTCCGTGGGCTGCGTCCTGCCGAGCGCGTGGGATGCAAAGTCGACCGCTTGTCAAGACAATTCGCTGTTCACCCTCACCCCTTTCGATCCTCCTGCTGGCTGGGACGGGAGTTGTACTTCATCGAGCCCCATCCCAGCAGGCGTGCTGTGCGACGGAGTTCCGTGCGTTCGATCGTTGGTGGTCGAACCGCCCACGGTCGCGCCGTGCGTCGCAGAGCCCGCGATACCGCCCGAGGGGCAGCCTGTCCCACCGCCGATTCGGACGAGGGCCATCGAGTACGCGGCCGGCGACGTGGGGACCTGCGACATCGCCAGGATCTGCGTCCTCCCGCCACCACCAGGCTACAGGCTTTGCCGCGTCGCCTACGGGTTGGGGGCCTTGGCATCGTGTCCAGCGGGCTGGACGGACCGACATGATGGTTGGGCGCAGGTTGAGGAGCAGCGAGCTTGCTCAGCATGCGCGTGCGGCGATCCGCAAGGGGGAGCATGCTCGGTACGGGTCCGGGTTTATGCGAATGAGTCTTGCGCGAACGAGCAGGGAGCTCTCGTTCTGCCCTCGACCGAGGGCCCGAAGTGCGTCGACCTCCCGATGGGCACGGCGCTCGCGAGCAAGATGGCCGAGGTGATCTTCTCAGAGCCTGGTACCTGCGAGCCCAGCGGGGGTGAGGTCATCGGCGCGGCGTACACGGGCGCTCCCGTCACCTACTGCTGCGTCCCGGAGCTTGCTCCGCCGCCATAGCGATTACGGCGTTAGAATCCGCAGATTCCGTTCGAGCAGACGAGGTTGAAGCAATCCTCGTTCTTCGTGCAGGGATAACCGTCCTTCCACACACAGGTCCCACCGAGGCCGCATAGCTGTCCGGGGAGGCAGTCGGCCCATGGGATGGGACCGGCGATCGGGACGCATTCCCCATCGACCTCACACTGCTGGCAGCCGTTGCATACGACCTTGCAGCAGACCCCGACCGCTGCGCAGATCCCCGTCGCGCACTGCTCGTCGGCCTCGCACTTGTAACCGGTGCAGACGGGACAGTGGCCAAGCAAGGAGCCGCAGTCGACGCCCGATTCGTCCCCATTCTGGATCCCATCGTCGCATCGGACGCAAAGGCCTTCCCAGCAATACCCACCAGGACAATCCGCGTCGACGTTGCACGTCCCCGGGCAGAGCGGACATGACCCGCCGCAATCGACCTCGGTCTCGTCCCCGTTCTTCACGCCGTCATCGCAGCGCGCGCACAGGTTCCCGGCCTCGCAGGTATGCCCCGGCTTGCAGTCCGCGTCCTGCAGGCACCCGATGCACGTGCCCGCGCCGTCGCACACGCCGGGGCACTTCTCGTCGTTGGCGCACGGCTCGATGCGGCAGCGGAACCCGACGCGCTCGTTGAAGCGGTGGCAGGTGCCGTCGCACATCCAGCCCGTGCAGAAGGGGAAATCGCCGCAGTCGGTGGCCTTCTCGCACGGGCACCCCTCGCCCCCGTCCGCGCAGGATGGGTCGCTACACGAGGGCAAGACGGAGAAGGCCGGAAGAAGCAGGGCGAACGTGCATGCGGCGACGAAGCGGCAAAGGGACATGGGGCCTCCTTGCCTCACGTCATGCCCTCGCGCGCGGCCGGCGTCGAGGGAGGATTGCGGAGCGCCAGGGTTCGTCCGCGAACATGAACCGGGAAGAAGACAGGAGAGCGGCCGTCCTTCCGGAGAAGCAAGGGCCGACGTAACGAAGGGATAACAATACAGGGGAAAGCCCCCATCGATCCATTCTTCTACCGCGCCTGCGGCGCGCTTTCCTGCGCGTCATGTGAGGTGAGGGCCTCCGTGTGCGCGCTCCCATGGAGGACCCCGTGACGACCACGATTCCGAAGAATATTCGCCAGGAGTTCGAGAAGAAGATCCGGCGTGGCATCTTCAACCCCGTCGCGCGCTTCCTTCACGAGAACATCCGTGAGGAGCGCATGCAGGAAGCCCTCGGCTTCACCTGGGCGCTCTACAAGCGGCACGCCGAGGTGGGCGACATCCTCGACGACGCCCTGCTCGTTCACGCCTGCCGTCTACGCGCCATCGACCTGAGCCGCCATCTCGCCTCCGGCGATCGGACCCAGAGGCTCAAGGACGTCTTCGACCAGCGTAACTACAACCGCCGCCGCGTCGAGGTCCTGGGCCTCGGCGAGTATGTCGCGGAGTTCGAGGACAACCCGCAGATCGACAACCAGGAGTCGAACGCGGATGTCGGCAGGGCACGGCCCCGCAGCCTGAATCCGATGGGTCGGATCATCAGCGCCATCAGCCTGAACGAATGGCTGGAGACGCTGGCTCCGCGGGACCGCCAGCTCATCGAGCTGCGCGCCGCAGGGCACGACCTCGACGAGATCGGAACCGCGCTCGGCATGGAAAGGGTCGCCGTCTGCCGCAGGGTCAAGGTGCTCGGCGAGCTCCTGGCCGAGCACGCCGGGATGCCGGACGCTGTCCATCGCAGGCAGCTCAAGCGCGCGAAGGCGAGCGAGGAGCCGGCGCCGGAGAGCGGCATCCGGGCGAAGACGCGGGGACGGCCCAGGAAGGCGCAGGCGCCGAACTCCATCAAGAGGGACCGGCCCTCTCGGTGGGTACGGCGCGCGGCATGATGCCGCGGAGAACGGGTTCGTCCCGTTCTCATAGCTCCGGGTTCCAGCGCGAGGCGGGCACGCTGGTCCCTGGTCGGTACGTGGCCCGTCCTGGGACCGATCAACCCCATCGAGTTGGTGTACGGAAGGCTTCGATCAGCATGAACAAGCCGCGCTTCACCGAGACGCAGGGCCGCTACCTGGCCTTCCTCCACGCCTACACGTCCGTCCATGGGCACGCCCCCTCCGAGGCGGAGATGCAGAAGCACTTCCAGGTGAGCGCCCCGTCCGTCCACCGGATGGTCGTCACGCTCGAGCAGCGAGGGCTGATCACGCGCGAGCCTGGCATGGCCCGTTCGATCCGGGTGCTCGTCCCGACGGCGGAACTGCCTCCGCTCGAGGGCGCCAAATCGGGGGCGCGTGAACGACGAGCCGCGAACTCGGCGGAGGACCCTCAAGATCGCGCAGCGGTCGTGGAGCAGACGGGGCGCGAGGTGGTGAAGGTCATACTCGCGCGGGCGCTCGATCTCGGCATCGACGACGCGGACAGCCTGCCACTGATCGCCGCGGCAGCGGGCGCGATCGAGAAGATGCTACGCGCGGCTGGCACCGCACCACGAGGCGCACGGTTGGTGCGGGAGCGGGTGCTCCACGCTGCCGAAGAGGAGTACGTGCGCCTGTGCAGCAAACACGACGAGGAAGGGGATCCCGCGGAGGATGCGGCGAGGTTCAGGGAGTTGCTCGAGCCCGACGATGGGCGTGGATGAAGGGCGTCAGTGCCTGGTGGCCAGCGGAATCCAACAAGTCCAACGCGGCCCGCGTCGATCCCGGGGTCCCTGGAGAGAAAACCGCGGCTTTCCAGCCACTTGTCGACTTGGAAGACGTCTGGGGCTCGGGGCCCAACGGAACGTCCAGGTGCCTGCTCCCGAGGGAGTCATAGCGGCGACGCACAGAAGTAGGGTGCGTGCCAGACCGCCGTGATGGGCGGAACTCACCCGCAAAGTGGAACCATTCCGCGAGGTTGCAACGCACCTGGGCCCGTGACCAGCCCCAACCCACCTCGGTTATTTTTAACCAAGGTCCGGTGCTCTCGCCCGAGCCGCGAGCGCAGGCTCTGCTGCCCACTCGCTCAAGCTGCCTCGAACGTCCCGTCCTCCTCGCCGACCTTGATCAGTCCGCAATCCGCGGCAAGTGCCATGGCTGACGCGAGCCGATCCGAGGTCAACTGCACCCGCCATGGCTTGGGGGCCAACACCGTCAGCCCCTCTTCCTCGATGCTGACGCGCAGCCGCTGCGTGCCACCATCATAGCGGTTTGCCGCCACGGCAAAGTGCTGGCTCAGCACCATGCTCTCGAACAGCAGCGTCAAGAACTCCCGCGCCGGCCTCGACCTGCACCTTGCAACGGTGCCCCTCCAGTGCTTCAGCGAGACGCGCTCGACGTGGCCCGTCCCCATCGCCCGCTCGGCCACGGGCTCAACGGCGAGCAGCTCCGCGGCCCTCGCGCAAAGGAGCAGCGCCCGGAGAGCGTGCGCGACGAGCGTGTCGTCCTCTGACTCGGAACGTAGCGCGTCGTCGATGCGTGAGACGGCGGCGAACACGCAGGCATCTTCCTCGACGATCGCCCGCTCGCAGAGCGCCTCGAAGCTGTCCATCTCGGGGACCAGCCGCTCGGCAAGATCGCCCACCGTGAAGTTCGCGGCGTCCTCTCCGAGGATCTCCTCGATCGCCAGCATGGCCACGCGTACCATCATTTCGCTGTCCCGATCTCCGCGAGCGATGCGACGCTCGAGCCATACGAGCAAGCATTCGTGCGCCAGTCGCTGGGTTTGTCGAACCTGAAGGGCGGTCCACCGCAGCCGGGCCGTGTGGAGGCGCTCGGGCACGACGAGAGGCGCGTGGTCAGGGAGGCGTGCATAGACCATGGCTCGCCGGATCTCGTCCAGGGAGAGGGGCCGCTCCGCCCACGTCAATACGGCAAAGGCGAGCGCAAGGGTGGCGCTACGCCACCCCATCTCGCTCTCTTCGCCTACGGCCCCCTCGTCGAAGAACGCCTTCCGGAACGACGCCTGCTCTGCCATCGTCGGCGTGAGCACGCTCCACCCGGGAAACAGGTTCGTGGCGTCTTCCTCGGTCCCCTTCCCCGGCTCGAGCCCGAGGAGGTGCGTGCTGGCGCAGCTCGCAAGGGTCTCATCGATCGCCTCGGCCAGACGCACGCCCTCGCCGCATGCACGGTGAAATCCACCTCCGACAGGATCGAGGAAACCGAGCCCGCCGACGGTCTTCGACGCCGGGCCATACTGCACGGCTGCCATCAAGCTCGTGTTCTCGTAGCTTCGTTTCCAGGCCGCGAAGGTCAGCGGTACTGCGGCTCCGTCGTCCGTCATTGGGGGCTTCGCCGTCGTACCCGGGATGCCGCCGATGCCGTTCCGCACGTGGCCCCAGGTGAACAGCACCTCGACGCGCTCGCGGAACTCGCTGAATCGCTCGCCGAAGATCTGCTTTTGCCCCGCAGCCGCAGCGAGCTCGTGAAACTTCCAGTGGATCCAGCTCAGCAACGAGAACGGGCGGACGTGCACGGTCACGTTGTTGATGCCGGGCAGGCAGGTCGCCATCATCTCGAGGTTCGCCTGCCGGAGACCGAGAAAATCCACGCCGCCGTGTTCGGGCACGTAGGGCGGGACGAAGAAGGGTCCGCTCGGGATCTGCGCGCTCATGGCTTCAACCGCACCGTCAGTCGCCTGCAAGACGTACACTGCGCCACGCGGTAAGCTTCGAGGTCCTGGGCTACGCGCGTATTCAGCTCGACGAAGCAGTGCGCGCACACGGGCTCCTCGGTCCGCTGCTCGCGAATGGTGGGCTTCATCCCCAACCTCGAAAGGGCGGCGCGAAGCTGTGGACCGTAGGGTTGGTCCTTGGAGAACAGCGGGGAGCTTGCATCGGGCATACGCCCGGCGCGGTAGGCATCCATCACGTCCTGCAGGTCCCGACGACGCGTTCTCGTCTCCAGGATGGCCAGAAGACGCGGCTTCAGGTCCGCCACCTGCCCGCCGAGCAGCAAGCTCGTGAAGCCGACGTGCTGGTCCGTGAGCAAGGCCGACACGGCACGCGCCTGATCGACATCCCCGCCCGCGAAGCGCTCCAGCGCCTCGTACAGGTTCGCATGCAGGGCGCGGAGATCGACGTCCACGGCCGCAAGGAGCGACACCAGCGCCGCGGCCGTGAACACGTGCTGCTCCAGGGCGCCAATCCCCTCAGCCAGGCGTGCATATGCGCATGCCAGATGGAACCAGTGGCGCAGGAACGCGGCCGCGCGCGCCCGATCCTTCAGCCGGCGCAGGAGCATGTGCATGCTCACCTCGAACCAGATCACCAGGGCCGCGCGGCGAGCTGCCTCGCTGTCTGCCCCGCTGACGAGGCCCTGCATCTGCTCGTCGAAGTACTCGAGGGCGCTCTCTGCACGACGGCGCGGGGCATCGTCGCCATCGCCCTCGGGGTCTCCGTCGTCGTCCGCAAGCGCGCCGGGGGCCTGTTCCCCAAGCGAGCCACGCTGCGTCGGTTGGCTGATCAGGCGCCTCCGGAGCTGCGCCAGCACACGCTCGAACGCCGCCTCCTCGTTCCCGGACGAACTAGCTGGGAGGAAACCATTGTTCGAGCTGGGGAGATCCGGATCCGGGGCGATCTCGTCGAGGTCCACGACGACGTCGGGCGCCTCGTCATTCGCACTCCCCTGCGTGCTTCGGTCGGTGACCTTGATACGACGGTTGAAGGTCGCGAGGTGCTTCGACGAGCTCATCGCGAAGTACTCGAGCAGCGCGACGTCGTCCTCCTCGGTCTCCTCGCGGTTGATGAGCCGCAAGAGCGAGGTCACGCTGAGGCGATGGAGCCGGGGCATGCGGAGGATCTCGTCGAGCTGCACCCATCCGCGTGCCGTGCGCTCACCGAGAGAGAGCTCGATCTGCAGCGCGCTCGCGAAGGCGAACCGCTCGGCATGCGGGAGCGGTATCCGGAAGTCTCCTGTCGAGTCCACCGCGATCGCGAGCTCGACCTGATCGCCGCCTGCGAGCACGAGCCTGCCATGCCAGGTCCCCGAGGGATCGAACATGGCGAGCAGCCGGCCCACGAGCATGCCGTCGCCGAGGATCGCGGCGTGGACGAGGCAGCTCTGCCCAAGGCCAGGCGTGCGGACAGGACGCTCGGCGAAGTCCTTCGGGATCGCCACGTTCTTCCAGCGCACATGCGTCGTGACCTTCGGCTCGAGACGGAGCACGCCGACCTCCACGTTGTTGATCGTGCAGAGCGACTGCGTCGTCGCGTTGATGCTGCCGGTCACGGTCAGCTTCGCCTCGGGGAGCTCCACCTCGATCCACTTGGCGTGCAGGCCGCGCTCGTCCTCGTCGGAGAGGTCGGGCCGAACCGCACGCAGGGGCTTGTTCCAGCTCTTCGCCTTCGCGAAAGGGAAGGGCGACGAACTGTGCTCGGCAGCCGAAAGCCCCACGGCGATCGTCGAGCTGCCGGTCTTCTCGGCTAGCTTGCGGACAGCAGCACCGTCGGGGTCGTGGAACGGGGAGAGGACGAAGGTCTGCCGGCCGCCACCGTTTGTGGCACACGTCTCGGCGATCTGGTCGATGGCGGGCCTGCCTACCGTGTGGATGAGCCGGGGCTGGCCCTCGATGGGCCGATCAGCGAAAGAGCGGGCCGCGCTGCGCGCCTGCGCCGCGAAGGTCGAGGCCCACGACAAATCGGGCACCATGAATCCGTCGCGCGTACGAAGCGCCTCCAGGAAGCGGGCAAAGTCATCGAACGCCGCAGGCGCAGACGCGGGCTCGAGTACCTCGAGCACCTCGAGGTTCCTGCCGTGTCCGCCGAACGTGAGGTTGCCGCTGCCGACGAGGAGGAGATCGCCCTCGGGGCCCGCGAGGTAGGTGCACTTCGGGTGGAAGACGCCGCGGGGCAAGGCGACGGGGATCAGCCGGTACTCCTGGCCCACGCGGCTCGAGCGCCGCTCCATGAGGGAGGCGCGGTAGCCCTCGGCGTCGGTGACGACCCAGATGTCGCGGCAGCCCTTCTCGCGGAGGCGGCGGAGGAGGATGGACTCGAAGAAGGTCAGGCTGAGGGCGTAGGTCGTGAAGAGGGCCTGTTCCCAGGGGCGGGAGGCGATCACGTCGTCGGGGGTGATGGTGGACATCCGTGCGCTGCCTGGGGGGTGCGTGCCTACAGAGGCTACCCCACGAGAAGAGTACCCGGGCCCTCCGCGGGTAACAACAGGCCGGACTATTCCTTCTTCCCCTTCGCATGCTCCCGGAGCGCTCGCTCACTCACTGCGAGCGCCTCGGCGGCAGCCACGTAGGACCCGTGCTCATTGTGTGCCGCGCGTGCGAGCCGCTGTTTGAATGCCTCCACCCGCTCGTTCCACGTCCCCGTCCCCAGGTCACCCTCCCCTTGCACATCCTTCCGCTCCACGGCCTCGAAACGCGCCTGGAGTGCCTGCCACTCGGCAAGCCCTTCCTCGAGCCAGCGGCCCCCTGTGCCTCCCGTGGCGCGCGCCATCAAAATCAGCGCCAGTCTCTGCAAATCCCGCAAGTTGCCCGATAAAGGCGACTTCCCGAGCGCCTGCGCCATGGCTCCGTTCCAGGGTGCATCCTGCGGTAGCTCCCCGGACGAACGCGCCTCGCGCCATACCCGCTGCCAGTCCTCGCGCAGGTCCTCCCGGCACTCACGCAATGGGGGGATCTCGACGAGGAGCAGGCTCACCCGATCGAACAGGTCCGTGTCGAGCCGTGCGCGTAGCGCCTCCAGGGAGAGGTGCGATGCGCACACGATCTCGGCGCTGGCCTCCTTCTCCTCGGTGCCACCCACCGGGCGGAACCGCCGCTTCGGGTCCTGCAGCACACGCACGAGCTGGCGCTGCACCCGGGCCTCGAGGTCCTGCACCTCGTCCAGGAAGAGCACGCCTCCCTGGGCCTGGGCCAGAAACCCCGCATGCTCTTTGTCGGCCCCCGTGAACGAACCCTTCACATGACCGAATAGCTGGCTCATCGCCAGATTTGGATCCAGGGTGCCGCACGGCACGGTCACCACGTTCGAGCGTCCCTTCAGATGTCCGACGAACGTCTCGACGAGCCGCGTTTTTCCTGTTCCTCGTTCGCCCAGCAAAAGGAGCGGCGCCCGGGGCAGGCGGGCGTAGCGGGCCAGCGTCTCGAGCGCATAGCGCCGCGCCGCCGAGCGGCAATCGGGATCGTATTGCGCTTCGGATGGATTGGCTGCGGCCCCGCGACGAATCTCAGCCAGATAGGTGCGGATCGGAAACTCGACGGGATCGATTCGCGAATCACCGTGCTTCGGCCGTTGCGCCGACCAGAGCCGTGTCCCCTCCGGAAATGCGCCGCCCGCGTGCAGCACGAGCCAGACCGCGTGCATCGCCGGCGTTCCCGCAGAGACGTTGATGTGCAGCACCCCGTCCAGCGAGCGCAGACGCGGCAGCACGCGAGCCCGCACGGCCTCGTGGATGACCGTGTGGTGCGTCGGATCGGAGAGCGGTACGAAGACCTGTTCGAGCTCGACGTCGCCCAAGTCCGCCTTCGCCGGCAATGGCATGCCCTCTGCCTGCATCAGGTAGAGCACGCGCCCGATCCGGGCCCTCTTCGCGCGCAAGAGGCGCAGCACGTCACACAGCACGGCCGGTCCGCCGCCGACCGATGCCCACATGAGCAAAGTCTCCGTCGCCTCACGCGCACCCATTGCCTATCCTCGTAGCACGACGGCGTTCACGCCGAACGGTTGCATCGCCGTCCTCGCCGCCTCGAGCTGGGCGAGCGTGTCGATCGCGAACACACGCCGCCCGCCGGGCGACTCCTCGAAGATGGGGAACGGCGGCGCCGGCGCGTCCACGTCCTTTCGTTTCGGCGGCGCCCAGGGCTTCGCGCCGCGCGCGAGCGAGGGCGGCTCGATAGCCCATAGATGCTCGATCTTATGGTAGAGCCTGCCCTCCGGCGGACGTCTGGGCTTGGGAGGAGCAGCACCCTCGATCTTCGTGCAGCAATCGACTTTCATGTGGCCGTCGTCTACCCGTGTCGCGGGCTCCACCGTGACCTCCTTGTAGCCCTTGCCATTCAATACCTGAACGACCCCGCGCAGCTCGCCGACACGCGCGCTCGCCCGGAGCTGCCACTGCGCCCCGGAATGCCACGCGCCAAGCACCCGGGCGAGGGCCGCCGCGTCGTCGCCCGAAAGCTCGACGCCCACCTCGAATCCATCGTCGAGCCCGTGCGCCTCCAGGTTCGCGGTCATCAAGAGCCCGCGCATCCCGTCCGCGAGGATCGCCTTGGCGTGCAGCCACGGGCTGACCCCGAGCACCGTGACTCTTGCCCGCGCAAGGCGCTGCAGCGTCCCGTGCATGCCGACCCGCGGATGCCTCACCAGGAGCACGACCGAAACGCCGCTGCGCGCGCGTTCCTCCAGCGCCTCGATCACCTCGAGGTCGCCGATCCCGTAAATGGCGATGACGAGCGTGCGATGGGCGCTGCGGATCAATTGCAGCGCGGCGGAGCGCAGATCCCGCCGCTCCCCCGCCGTGGCCACGATTCCAGAAGCGAGCGTCGGGACCGAAAAACGCCCTGCGGCCCGGACCGGCGGCAAGCTCCCCGCAGCGAGCAGCTCCCGCTGCGCCGACTCCCAAAAGGACCACGTGAAGAGCGCCGCGATCGCTCGTACCTCCGCCGGACGCAGGTTCACGGCGAGCTCGTGGTTACGCGTGAGCGGCTTCTCGGCCAGGTTCGCCGTGAGCAGCACACCCCGAGGATCCGTGTTTGGATCGACGAGAACGAACTTCGCGTGAAAGTGCTCGGCCGAGCGCACGTAGACCCAGCCCGCGAGCGCGTTGAGCAGCCGCTTATGGTCTTCGAGCGCCTTCTGATCGAACGAGCCGTCGTCGCGGCTCTCCTTCTCAAGCCTCGCCTCGGAGGCGACGAGCATGTACACCCGCACCCCGCGCCGCGCGGCCTCGAGCAGCGCCCGCTCGGTCCCGGGATCGGCGAACAGGAAGCTCGAGAGCAGCACGACCCCCTGCGCGGCGCCGATCAGGGCCGAGAGGAGGCGGCCGAGCTCGCCCCTCTCCTCCGCCTGGAGGATGCGCCCTTCCATGGGCGTCCGCGCGACCTCTTGCGCGTTTGTCGGAGTCCATGCTCCTTCGAGGACATCGCCGGTGCGATCTTCGATCCAGGTCTCGCCAGGGACAGCGCTAGTCATTGAATTCCTCCGTCGAGATCAATCGTTGCCTGAAGGTGCCAAAAGGCTGGTCGCGGACGCTCCGTGCCTCGAATGGAATGGGCCAGATCTCCCTGCGCTGGGGCACGGAGCGTGAAACCTGGGAACAGCGCGCCGAGCTCAGTGGTATTCCGCGTGTAGAGCTCCGGCCACTGCGTCTCCGCGGCGCGATCCACGAGGAGCCACTCGAACCAGCGCTGCGCGTCCTCCTGCGAGGCGGGCTCGATCGGGATCCCCTCGACAGACATGTCCTCGAACCGGCCGAGGCCCGAAATCTCCGGCCCTTTGAAGGGCAAGCGCAGCCGGAAGGTCTTGCGCGCCTCCTCACGCTGCAGGCTCCTGAATGGAATTCGGAGCTTGCCCGTCTGGGCATTCCATAGATCCGCGATCTGGTTGTGGCGCAAAAGCTCCCAAAAGACCCGCGCATGATCCCAGCCGGCGAGCGCAGGCATCCGTTGATCGACGTTCTTGCCGGCGACGCTCCCGCGGAGCCGCAACGAGCCCTCGGTGGCCCCGGGGAGGAAGGCGATCTCCACGGCGAGTTCGCCCTCCGCCTCCACGATCTCGGCATTCTTGTCGAGCGAAACGAGCCGGATCGGGCGCCCGTCCTGCGTCGCAGGCAGCTCGAGCGGTGCACGCATCCCCTGCGCGTCGCAAAGCTCCAGGAGGGCGCGGGGCGTCTGCTTGATGGGGCGCTGCGTCTCCTGCTCCCGAGACTTCCACCTGCGCCTGCGCTCCTCCGCTTCCGCGTGCGCCGTGGGCTCTTTCCATGGCTCGACGCGCAAGAGCGGCTGCAAGAGGAGCGGATCCTCCGCCCAGAAGAACGCCCACGCGCCAAGCTGCGGAATGAACACGCGCGGCTCACCTCCCTCGGCGACGCGCTCTCCTTCCGGCGTGAGGCCCACGATCCGCTCGTCCTTGCGGTGCAGGAGGCCGAGCTCCTCGCAGACGCGAACGAGCCGCACGCCCACGATCTGCGGAAACCCGAGCAACGGGCCTTCTGCGCTCGGATCGCAGAGCAACGATGCGGACGCATCGAGGCCGCGGCGGAGCCGCTCGGCCGCCCACACGACCACCGCATACTCGGCCACCCGCTTTGCTGGATAGGCCACGCGGCCCACCACATGGGCCCGGCGAACAGGGATCCTTCGACGCAAGACGATGTTCATTATATCCCTCAATAACGCAGGTCCACGTGCCCGAGACGCTTGTGATCCTCCGCGAGAAGCGCGCAGAGCGGCGCCCTCCCGGTCTGCCTGGCGAGGAAGAGCCTGTCCCCCACGAGCACGAGCTGGTAACGCGCTCGCGTCAGCGCCACGTTGAGCCGGTTCGGGCTGTTCAGAAAGCCGGGTCGCTCCGTGCGCACGAACGAGAGCATGACGATGTCCGCCTCGTGTCCCTGATATCGATCCACCGTGCACAGCTCCACCGTGAGGATCCGTCTTTCACGGTCCCGGAAGGTGAAATATCGGCTCTGGCCCCACTGCCGGGTCGCCTTGCGCAAACGGTCACGCAAGAGTCGCTCCTGGCCACGGTAAAAGGTCAAGATGGCCACGGACCAGGGGTCCTTGCGCTCCTGCGTCGTCGCCCACGCCGCGAGCGCGTCGAGCTCCACCATGATCACCCGAGCCTCGGCCTCGTTGCGCATCGGGTGATCTTCCTCCTTTCCCCGCACGTCGAGCCATACGCTCCGCGAGCGGTATCCCGGGTAGAAGAACGCTCGATCCGCCGCCATGTCGTGCGGCGTGTCGAGGAGTTTTCCGCCGTAGATCCGCGCATGAGGGAAGGCAGCGATATCAGGGTGCATGCGATGCTGGTACCGGAGCGGGACGAGGCGCGGCTCCTTGGCGTACTCCGGCAGCCCGAGCGCGAGCGCGTTCTCCCAGAAGCGCCCGGTTCGGCCTGCGCGCGCCGGATCGAAGCCGACCTGCAGGGATTCGAGGATGGAAGGCAAGGCGACCCGTCGCACGCGCTCGACCGCGTCCCGAACGCGCCCGAGCGGCCCCTCGAATCCCGCGCGCGGCATGAGCACCTCGATCTCCTGGGCATAACTCCCCGCGGTGGCCGCAGCCCCCTCGGCCGAGAGCAGCTCGGGCAGGAGCCTCAGCTCATAATCGCGCACCAGCCGCCAGGATACCTCGTGCGCCCAGCTCTCCTCGTCCTCGTTCTGCCGCAGCTTGCGCGCTGCATGCCGGCGCTTCACGGCCGGGAGTTCTCCCTCGGAAACCCGAACGACCCGCGTCGCCAGAGGGAGCGACTCCTCGACGGACGCGACGGCTTCGGTGGATCCAATGACCGCCCGCGCAGCCCCGAGGGCGAGCGGGCCCGGCGCCTCCTTGTCGACGTCGAGACGGACGATCGGCTCGTCCGGGAAGAGCCCGGCGAGCTGCGCGGCATAGATCCGCCGGAGTTCGGCATTCTCGGAGGCCACGACCAGCGCGCCATCCCTCGACTTCACGAGCTCGAACGAATCCACGAGCGCATTTCCGATCTCGCCGCGCGAGGCCTGCCCATCCGGCAATGCGCCCTCGACACTCGTCTCGATCCACCCCTCGTCCACGTACGGCGAGAGCTGGCGGCGGTCGCCGACGATGATCCACCGCCTCGCGAGCAACGCCGGCACCAAGAACTCCGCAAACGGGGTCTTGCTCGCCTCGTCGAGGATGAGCGCGTCGAAGAGCGGCTCCCAGGCCTCGTCGCGTGATCGGGCGAGGTGCTGGATATCGGGGTGCTTGAGGATCCCGATGGTCGTCCCACAGACGACCTCGGCGCAATCGAGCAGGATGCGCTCGAGCGCCTCTGGCCCGTCGTCGGCGCGAAGCGCCTCGAGCATGTGCTCCTGCGCTCGGCTCCTCACCTTCGTCTGCGCGAGCGCATCGCGGACCTTGCCGAGCTCGGTGCGCGCCATCCGGTGGAGGCAATAGGGCTTCACGTCTTCGGCGACGCGGTCCTCATCCCCGATGCGCACGACGAGCACCGGGCCGCCGGGACGCTTGGCGTTCTTCAGCCGCTCGATGACGTTGTCCACCGCGACGTGCGTCGATGCGCAGAGCAGCACGCGCTTGCCCCGCGCCGCAAGCTGCAGCACGAGCTCGACGATCGCCGTCGTCTTGCCCGACCCGGGCGGCCCCTCGAGTAGCATGAAGTCCGGCGTCCGCAGCGCGCGCTCCACGAAATCGCGCTGCTCGCGGGTGCCCGGACGGGCTTCGTCGCGCAGAACCTGCCAGGCAATGGGCGCGTCGAGAGGCTCGAGACCAGGCCACGCGCTCCCCCTGGTGCGGTCACGGTTCTCGAAGAGCCGGAGCAGCGGACGGTGTCCGGCGACCGGACGATCCTCGAGCGCCTGGACCGCCTTCATCATGCATTCGACCGTGTAGGTATTCGGCCGAATGCAAACCGCATTGGTTTGCGGCAACCGCCCGAGCTGCAGCGCGAGGCGCTCGCGGTCTCGGCCTAGCACCGGGATGCGGTGGTTCCTCGCGTAATCGTCGCGCTGCCGGACTCCCAGCGTGACCTCGTAGACCTCTTTCGTGTCCTCATCGAAGAATGCCTCCACCACGGCCCGGCGCCGATCATCCTCGGGCTCCACGAGCTCGATCCACACCGTGCCCTCTTCGACCAGCGCGCCGCGAACGTCCTCGGGCGAGGTGATGGGCACAGGGACCGCGCGCAGCCACGGGCCCGTATCACCAGCGCGCAGCTCGACCTCCGTGCCGGCGCGCGGGGCCGCGTCCAGCGACACGACGCCGACCTTGGGGCGGGTCGCGAGGATCTCGAGCGCTGCCCCTTGGACCTCGCGCACACGAAGAGGCCTGCCCCGCAGGACCTGCTCCAGCGCCCCCTGAAAGGCTCGTAGATCCCGCGTCCCTCGCGGCGGTTCGAGCCTCACGACGGCGCCGAGAGGCATCCAGGGCAGCTCGTACCGCACGCGTTCGAGGTACTTCTTCGCGTGCTCGAGGTACTTGTAAAACGCCTGGAGGCTGTCGTAGGTCGCCCGTTGCACCACGTCCGGCCGGTGCTCGACGACGTTCTGGAAGTAGAGCTCTGCCACGTTGTTTGCCCTCGGGGCGGCGGTAGGAGCACGAACGGTGCCAGCATCCCGGCCATATCGAAAGTCGACTCAGGAGCGGCAGATGGATGCTGCCCCAAGGACAGGCCGGAAGTCGAGTTCCGGCAGGCGGAAGAAACTTACCGGTTGTCCTTCAGGGGAAGGTCGCTGCTCCGGCGAGGGGCGCTGCTTGGGCTTGCGCCGCAGCGCGCGGGTGGCATCGAACCTGCGGTAGCAGGTCACCGGCAGGTGGTCGTCCCCCAGGATGAGGATCCAGCCGCGGGCGCGGCGGGCAAGCTCTGTCTCGCGAAGTGCGGCCGGCAGGCGGCGCACCAGGACGACGAGGTGCGTTGCGCCGGCAGCCTGGAGCTCGCAGCCGTAAGTGAGGATGAAGTCGCGCACGTCGGCGCGGAGGCCGCGCTCCGCGGCGCGGAGGAGGAAGTGGTGCTTGGCTCGTGTAGGCGAAGGCAAAGAAGCAGCACGCATGAGGTGCGCCATCGCAGGACGCGTGCCGCAGGAGGAAGCTGTGTGAACGGCGCGAATCTAGCGGAGAAGCCGCTGGGCCGCGTCGCCCGTGCCGAGCACCGGCGGCAAAAGACGTCCGGCGGGCGGAAGAAAAAATCCGGTCAGCGTCGAGCGCGGCCAGCTTTGAGCTGCCCGCCGTGGAGCGAGGTTCGGTGGTTTGCGGCTGATCGCGATCAGGGACGCAGGGAGGGGTTACTGCTCGCGATCAAGAAGGTTCCGTCAGCGTCGTCCCGCCAGGAAACCGGCCCGGCAACCTCGGTTATTTTTCACCAAGGTTGACGCTGGACGCTCTGGGGTGACGCCGCGCATCGTGAGGTGGGCTGGCGAACTGGGCAAATGCCAGCCGAGGAGACGGAGACCTGCGCGAGCTGCACCGATATTAACGCGGCAGGTTCGAATACCCGCCGGGCCAGCGGGCTGTGTCAGGGTTCACGTTAAACCCTGGACCAGATCGCCGCTAGAATGCAGTGCTTGTGGCGGTGCTCGACGACTGATGGGCTCGACGGAGTTCAACTCTCGTTTAGATCTTCCAGATAATCCTCGTATTCCTCCTGGGAGTCGAAGCCAGCGTCGCGGGCCTCCTGCTCGGGGCTGCGCGAGTAATCGCCAATTTCGAGGACAGAGCCTTCATCTACATCGCTCGGTTTTTCCGGAGATGGCTCCGCCTCATTCGTGCCGTACATTTCGTCGACTTCCCTCTGGAAGCAGGCACCAGAGTTTTCTTCGTTCGGCTCGCGCATACATCCCCCTTTGACGCCACATCTGGCCCACCTTTCCAACCCTGGCAAGGGGGAGATGTCTCAAGTAGGATCGGGCTGCCGGCAAGCAAGCTCCCGTCGCGCTTGTTCGGCATGCGGGTCTCACGCTCGCCTGTGGAGCGGGCTCACGCGCTTCCTCATGGCCGCGCTGCGCGCGGATCGCGCTACCGCACGAGCTCTCGGTCGGGAGATAGGGTGGCGAGCAGGCTATTTGCTATCCGTGCAGAAGGCGGTGCGATGAGGGCATCGGTGCGCGCGCGGAGTATTGATCGCTTGCGACGAACCAGCCGGCCCCGCCAGGAACCCCGCCGGTCGGCCCTGCCACGTCTGCCGGCGTCGAGCAAGACGAGGCTGGGCGAGGACTTACGCGCCCTCGAGATCACTGCGGCAGGCGAGCGGAGTGTGCACGGAGCCGGAGTAAGGATAGGCCGTCAACCGACCTGCGCCGATCCCTCTGAAACTTGATGGAGCTCACGAACGCCCTCAAACACGCGCCGCACGTCTGTGCGCGTGGCGGCAGCTGAAGCCAGGAATTCGTCCACAGCCTTTTGGAGCTCAGCGGGCCATGGCTTAAGCGCCGTGAGGGCATGCGCCGCCGCGACAGCGACCCCGTACTCGGGCTCGTATTCGTCGTCGTGCCAACCATAACCATGATTGGCAGCGTCCGAGGTGTCGGAGTTATCCCTGAGCATTCCGACAAGCGCCATCCATGCCAAGGAGGAAGCCCGCCCGGCAAGCGCGTCCGCTGCAAAGATACGAACGCTTGCTGTCGGATCCTTGAGGACCGTGAGAATGGCCTCCGTGGCGCACTCGTCCTCGCGGTGGGCTGCAAGAATCGAGAGAGCGTGCTTGCGAACGCGGGCCCTATCGTGCTCGAGCCCCAGGCTCCCGCATCGCATTGTAACGGTTTGAGATAAGCATGCAGCCGCGTCCAGAGCAGCGATCGCCCGATCCACATCGCCGGTTGGGTTCAGCCAAGCTTCAATCAGAGCTTCCACCGGGCGACCCTCGCAAGCCAGCGCGATGAGCGCCCGCTCAGCGGCATCCCCCGGTGAGTCTGCGATCTCTTTGAGTAGATCGATGCATAAGCTTGTCGTGGCACCAGGCTCCGAGGCCAAAGCTGCGATGGCGGAACGTCCGGCGTCGTCGAGCTGCGCGCGAATATATTCGCCAAGGTCACGAGTAGACTCGGATGCGAGGAAATCATAGGTCAACGCTACTCGTTCATATGGTGCCAGCGCTGCCATCTGCGCCATCACGAAAGCTCTCACATGCTCCGTTCGGCGTCTTCGCTCGGCTTCATCGTCATCGAGATGATACGCGATCCACCTCCTCATTATTCTTGGCCAGTCATGCGAGGGGACGCTCTGTAGGAGTGCGATGGCCTGATCTGCGGCGTCCGGCCTAACCGCTGCCGCCTCGACAATGGCTGCGCGTAGATGCCCGGGGCAGACGCTGAGGACGCACCGAATGACTTCCACGCTCTTTTCTCCGCCATTTCTGACCCTGTGAACGAACCGCTCGAAGATAACCGGCTCAGTGCGAGAAGCGGCCCAATCATGCTTACCCATGCGTGCCTGCTGGTCGAGGATCGCGTCGATCAACGCATGCGCAGGGCCTATATGGCGCTGGTACTCTTCACTCAGCCAGTCCGATGCCGCATATGAATCCTCGTCTACCGGAGCCTGAGCAGAGGCCCACGCCTCTGCTGATTCCACCAGCTTGATCGCTCGACTGATCAGCTTCTCGACGTCTACGGTCTTCGACCGAATAGCCCCTGCCGCGACAACATCGGCCTCGAAATAGTCGAAGTCATCCAACGTGATTGCTAGGTGGTCGAATTCCGCAGATACATCAGCGAGACCATACAAGAAGTCCACGAGGCTGGAGGCCCCTCGGAAGTACCCGCTGGGGAGGGTTGGCAAGCCTCGCCGAACGAACGCGCGAACGATGGGCGCCGTATCAGGATCCTCGTTGACGCGGGCAGCGGTATTGGTGTCCCAGTTGGGCGGAAGCCACTGTGGAAACCCCCAGCCCAGACCGACGCTCTTGCGGCCGTACCCGGGCTTGCGGCATAGCGCGGCCGCCAAGGCGTCCAGGGAATGCTCACCCCGCTGCCCGTGCTCTGCGAGCAAGGTCAACGCTGCAGCGAAGCAATCTTCCTTACTTTGCGCGTTCTTGTCGATATGTGCGCTTCTCCTAAGAATCTCACGTGCACCCTCTCGAATCCTCGCAGCCATATTGTCGCGCACGCGAATACGTCCCGCTGTGGCACCGAGCAGGTCCTCAAGCCCCTGAATATCGTTTCGAGCCAGGTGGGCCTCCATCAGGTGCTCGACGACGCGGCCCGTGATGGCAGTATTCTTCTTCAAGACATTGAGACACGCTTCGAGATAAATTGGATGCATCTGCCACACGTCTAAACGTAGACGCAGCCAGCGATGCTCACGCAGCTTGCCGAGGGCGCCGGAGACCTCCCCTTCGATGTCGAGAAGGTCGTCCTCGAACTGCTGCAGTCGCCGGGCCTGCTCCGACGCGTAGGGCCACGCTGCAAGTGCCAGCCAAACAGCCGCGAGGCCACGCAACTCGCCCGGCGACGATCTCTTGAAGGTCTCCTCGAGCTCCTTCCCCAGCTCAACCACTGCAGACTCGCTCGCGAGACGCTCCAGGCGTTCGTCGGTTCGTTCTTTCACTGGCACCTTCGCCGCGCGACCGACGAAATTAGAATAGCTTATCGGCCTCGTGAGCTTCTCGACGACCAAGGAAGCCCGCGCCTCGATCCAACCCCGGGCCCCGGAATCGGCAAATCGCGCTTTTTCCAAGTACTCCTTCAGGAGCGCACGTCCGTCGATGCGACCTTCCTCGAACTGCACCCGGTGTGCTCTGATGTTTGGCGCGTGCGGCCCAAGGTGCGGCGCAGCGAAGCTCGTGCGTGAGGTAATAAGCAACCGAATGTCCGAGCGGACATGCTGACACAGCCGGTCCAGCTCGATGCTCCATTCGTGGCCCTGGTCGGCTGGATCGAACCGTCCGAACGGATCCTCCACATAAATGAGCGTGGGCTCGGTCTCCCGCTCCAGGGACCGGAGATCGCGCGGTGCACCTGGTTTTACAATGTAGAATGGCTCGTCGCGAGTCTGGTGCTCGTACAGGAGCCTCTCTGCGGCAGTCGTCTTACCGACGCCTGGTTCTCCCAAAAGCAGAAGAACGAAATTGCTATTCAACCGCTGGCGAAGCTCATCGAAATTATGCGGCTCAACAAACGGCGAAGGGCCTTCGGGCAAACCGCCGTGCTCTCGTGCGACCGCACGAATCTCCTCTGCTGTCAACGCACCTTTGCTCTCATCGAGCATTGCCTCACGCACTCGGGCTGCCAGGCGCTTGCGACAACCTTCTCGCTTTGCGTGAGGCACGTGCAGTTTGCGTGCAAGAATCTTGTCTACATGACTGGCCACAACGCCGATAGGGCACATCTGCACGAGTCCGACACGCCCTCGCAGTTCGTCCGGTTCTAGGCGGAGGGATTTTGGAAAACCCTCGTTGTTCTCCTCGTCTGCGTCGCTGTCGTCATGCTTGCCAATTGGTCGCGGTGTAAAAACTGGAGTATCGACTAGAAACGGCTTAAGCGAGGGCGAAACAGTTGCATCGGTTACAAATAGAAACGCTGCCCTGGCATCCTGCTTTAGGGTCTCGAGAGGCCACTTCCGCCCGCTTTGCTTCTTCTTATCCTTGGCCTTCGGGCCGACCAACATCTCCTCCAAGGCACCGGGTGGCCATGAGCCGGCTCCCGCAGCCTTGATCTGCACGAGGTAGCGCGCCGCCGAGGCCATCGTTGCGCTGAGGCCCGTTGCTTTCCCGCTGGTGTCGGTATCAAGGTCGCACCTTTGGAGGATCTCGAGATCCTCACCTTCAAGGGGCTCGACAACGACCGTCGCACCGTCCTGCGAGAGGCTGTTGATAAGGAATTCGAGCGATAGCCAGACAGAAACCTGGATCTGGTACTCGAACCCACGGTAGGCAGTACGGCCGGGCTGGTTCATGACATGGATCCGGGAACGGCTGGTCAACGCCTTCCGTCGTCGACAACCCAGGCTACCATGATCTTGAGAAGTCTGCAGACTTGTTACCGCCTACCATGCTTCCTGCCGGGTGACAGGCAGCCCCCCTTCCTCGGGCGAGTCGACGCGAGCGCTTTGCTGGCCGCAGGCCAGCTCACGCCGTGCCTTGCAGCCGCCCCCTCGACAACGAGCACGAGGCGGCGGAGAACGGCGTACTGTTCACGAGGAACGCCGACCCGGGAGATGGCGGAAGGAGGACCGTGGGCTTCTGTGCGTCGCGATGGGGGCAGCAAGTACCGCTTGGAGTCAGGCGCCCCGGACGTCCGTCACCCCCCCGGCCCCGTCGACGAAACGGACAGGCGGGCCGACATACGTCGGCACGGTCTGTTAACGCGGTGCGATCTGCTCGCTAAAGCTGGCGGTCGCATGCGTGGGAACCTCGGGCAACTCGCCCACGTCGCAGGAAGCTCGCGATGCCAGGGCGATCATGCTCGGCGGGGGGCTCGGCACGTTTCTTCGACGTCGGAGCCGACGGGGCCCGTGAACGAGGAGCGACGCTCGGCGGGGACTTACCGCGTTTCTTCGACGTCAGAGCCGACGGGGCCCGTGAACGAGGAGCGACGCTCGGCGGGGACTTACCGCGTTTCTTCGACGTCAGAGCCGACGGTCGTTGTTCGTGCGGTCGGCGTCGCGTCGGGCCGAGAGTGGCGAGAACAGCGCGCAGCTCGCAGGGGATAACCGTCAGGATGACCGGCGTCGACTCCCCGCGCTCGATGACGTGAAGCGTCCCCCTCATGGGGGCGAGCGAGCCCCAGGAGCGCCCGAAGTCTGCGCCGCATGTCAGGTGGAAATGTCGCTCAGGCCCAATGGCTCCGGCGACCCTTCCCGGCACCGTTTCCCATGTGCCGTCCATGTGCCGCGACCCTGCACCACACCACGGACTCCCCCGGCACGAGGCGTGGCGCCGCGGAACGAACCTTCCGCAACGATCTCCGGCACTTCGAGGGCCAAGTCCGCGTCTCGCATGGACTTTCCGGATCCCGCTTCCCAGGGTTCGATTCCCGGCGCCTCCACTAAAATTTGCCGCGTTACTTAGCCGTTCTTACCCGATGGTGCCCGGACCGATCCTCTCGGACCGGGCCATCGAGCAGGAGCAAGGCGTCCTGTCCGGCCTCCGGCAAGAGGTGGGCGTAGCGCATGGTCATGTCGATCAGCGGGAGCCCTGCGCGTCGGCAGGTCCGCCAGACGGGATGCTTGCCAGATCGATCGCCGAGCCCGGATGGTCCGGAGGCCGAGCAGAATCATCGGGTGGAAATCCGGCTCCTTGGCGTCGACGAGGCGCGTGGCCTCCTCGAAATCGAGAAAATCGAATTCCGGCTCCGTCGTGGGGAGAAAACCAATGCGAGGAACGGTCGCAACCTTGCGCCATTCCTTCGCCACGTTGAACCGCTCGTGTGCTGCCTCCCTTGGAAGCGGACGACGGGGAAGCGCTGCGGATCATGCTCGAGCGCACCGGCTTCCCAATCGAGACGGTCTCGTTCCGGGAAAGGCATATCCGCCGCGAGCGCCGCAGCACTCTACATCCAGAAGCTCAACAATCGCTTCAGAACCTTCGATGGTTTGAATCTGATCTGGTGGACGACCTTTATCGGCCCCAAAGCGTCAGGCGTGATTGCTTTGTCGAGATTGGATCTCGTCCTGCCTTTGACCCTGATAACCTTGCACCGCTTCATGCGCTCCCCCTTCACGGCGCAAGCATACTAGCCGCGAAGTGAGATTCGATGGCGTGCAGGCCTCACTTTCTCGTCCGGCCAGCCCCTTAGCTTGTTGGCAACGCATCGGCCGGCGACGTATCGTCCTCGGCGGTCCGCCGGCGCTCGATCCGGCTCCGTCGTTTGAATCCACGCGCCGGACGTGCGCGACAGCTTCGCCCGGCACGGTGGTTCATTGGGAGCGCGCTCCCATGCCCGGACGTTCGGCGCCCACCAGCGCAACCAGCTTGCCAGCGTGTGCGGACGACGCCTGGATCGCTTGCGCCCGCGGGATTTCATCGAATGGGAAGACCTGAGACACCACCGGACAGACTCGCCCATCGGCCACAAGCTGGTTGGCGCGGGAAGCGTCCCATGAATTTGCGAAATGGGATCCAATGATGGTTTTTTGACGCATCCAGAGGTAACGTACGTCGAAGCCCAGATCGTAGCCGGTGGTCGCGCCACAAATGACCACGCGACCGAACTTGCTGCACACATACACGCTGGTGGCGAAGGTCTTCTGTCCGACGTGCTCGAAGACGAGATCCGGATCGCGGCCCCCTGTGACGTTCCGGATGGCAGCGCCAAAGCTCCGCTTCCCTTCCGGACTCGCGAGGTCATGATGCCGGCGATCCACGAACAAGGTCGCCCCGAGCGAACGGCAGACCTCGGCCTTCTCGGGCGAGGAGACCACGCAGACGGGGATGGCGCCGACCAGCAGCGAAAGCTGGATCGCGAAGACACCGAGCCCGCCCGAAGCGCCCCAGACGAGCACGATCTCCCCCGGCTGGAGCTGGCCTCTCGTGAACAGCATACGGTACGCGGTGAACAGGCAGAGTCCGTACGAGGCCGATGCCTCCCATGTGAGGCGTGGGGGCTTGGGCAGGAGTTGTTGGGCCTGAACGATGGTGTAGGGGGCGAAGGAGCCGTAGTTGACCTCGTAGCCCCATATCCTTTGCTGATCGCAGGCCAGGGGATCCCAACCGTTACAGGCCGCGCATTGACCGCAGCTCACGTTGCAGTGGAGCACGACCTCGTCGCCAGGCTTCCACCGTTTCACGCCCCGACCGACTTCGACGACCACTCCGGACGCGTCACTGCCAGTGATATGGAAGTCATAACCGGTCTTCAATTTGGACAGGCCGACCGGCTCCCCGCGGCAGACCCACACGCCATTGTAGTTGATGCCCGCGGCCATGACGGCCACGACCACCTCGCCGTCGCTGGGCCTGGGCACCGCGACGGTCTCGAGCCGCATCGCCCGCTCTGGGTCGCCGTGGCGATCCTCGCGGATGACCCAGGCATTCATCGATTGCGGCACGCTGAATTTTTCTCGTTCTTGCATCGTGTCATCCGGACCCGAAGAAGCAGGTCTCTGCGGATGCGGGGCGGTAGGAAATGACCGCAATGGCGCAAGAAACTGCTCGACGCCTGCGCCATTGCGGGCAATCCTCTGGGGGTATGCCTGCGGAGCTCCGTGGACGGGACTCTAGCGGAAGAACCCAAACACGTTCTTCATCACACGAACGCGACGGCGGACCGTCTTTCCGCTCACCGACTTCGCCATGAGGCTCGGGACCTTGCTCGACTTGCTGAGCGTCTTGCCGAAGCCCGCAGCCGAGTTCTTGAGGATGTCCCGGATCATGCCGTCACGGCGCTTCTTGGACGACTTGTCGGCGCGCTTCGTGTAGGTCTTGAGCCCAGCCGCGATGGCCTTCACCATGCGGTTGCCACCCTTGGTGGAGCGATGCAGGCTCTGCTGAAGACCCTTCAGCGAACGAGAATACTTCCGCTTCTTGCCGCTGCCCTTGACGCGCACGACGATGGGCTTGCGGCGTCCCTTGAGGCTCAGACCCGTCTCGGCCTCGGCAATCTCGACACTGGGCGTCTCCGGCGCTGCGTTCGGTGCTGCTACGTCTGCCATGGGTTGACTCCTTTCACCGTGAATCCGACGACGATGTTCATGGGTCCGCCTAGAAGATGCGGAGCCCCTTGCGACGCTTGTCCTTCTGCCGGTACAAGATTACCACAGGGACGAGTTCTTTCCTCGCGCCTTCGGCGCCGAGCCCGATGCGGACCTCGTCGAGCGTCTGCTCGACTTCGTCCATCAGGCGACCACGGCCGCGCTTGAGGTCCTTGATCGCGCTCCGCTTCCTCTTTCCGACCTTGAGGACAATGGGAGTGATCTGCTCTACTTCCACATTCGACGCTTCATCCGACATGTTGCATTCTCCTTCTCGTCTTCTCGTCGACGCGAGAACCAGACGGGCAGACCGACCGTCCTCGTCCTACCCGAGGATTCCGCCGAGCCCCTTGCTCCGCTTCTGCTTCTTCCGATAGACGATGACGATGGGGACGATCTCCTTGTTCGCGGCCTCCTGACCGAGGCCCTCGCGGATCTCGTCGATCGTCTGCTCCACCTCGTCCACGAGCCTGCCACGCCCGCGCTTGAGGCTCTTGAGCGCGCTCCGCTTCTTCTTTCCGAGGTCGACGATGATGGGAACCGTGGTCTCTACCATGGCATTCTACTCCTGCGATTGCCGCCAAACCGGCTGGGTTGATGGAGCCACTATGGATCCATCGTCAATTCTTGTGATGCAAGAGGTCATTCGACCTCCATGTCGCCGAGGCGGAGCATGATGCGCCGCACGGTGATGAGCGAGATGAGCCCCGCCACGGCAAGGAATGCCTTGTGTTTGGCGACCTGCATCAGGGTCGCCATGAGCTCGAGGTCCATTCCGTGGAGCTTTCGGTAGACGAGGACGCCGCCCAACGCCGTGAACAGGGCGAAGGACAGGAGCACGACCAGCCGGATGATCTCCATGACGGTGAAGACCGATTTCTCCAGCATGTAGGAGAAGCTGAATATCGGCCTATCGACGAGGCGCCGCATGGTCCTCATGCCGCGGCTCAGGATGTTGAAGAGATCATTGATCGTTCTGATGTCCGATCCGGAGATCAGGCCGCGGGAGAGCCGCTTTCGCAGCGCCACGCCGGCCGCGCTCTTGCTGTTCTCGTCGAAGTGCTCGAGGAACTTCTTCGAGACGCGGAACGTGTCGAGCTCGGGGTAGATGCGCAGCGCGAGCGTGTCGTAGAGCATGTTCGCGCGGAGCGCGCGCACAGTGTCCATGTTGAGCGGGATATTGAACTGCTTGGTCAGGTTGAAGAGCGCAAACCAGTTCGGTGCAGTGCTCTTCTCGTGCCACTCGGCGCGCTTGCTCCAGAGCTTCTGCAGGTTCTGCCCGATCTTGATCTCGAGCTCCTTCGTGAACTGCGCCATATCGATCGGCGGGAGCGGCTCCATGAAGGCGATCATGGCCTGCACGAAGCCAGCGACGTCCTTCCGATGGAAGTAGTAGAGCTGGTCCATGGCCGCTTCCTTCTTGATGCGGTCCATCGATCCGCAGGCGCCGAAATCGACAAAGACGATCTTGCCGTTCTCCTGGACGATGATGTTCGCCGGGTGCGGATCGGCGTGGAAGATCACGCTGACGTACTGGCTCCACATCTGCACGAACATGAGGCGCTCGGCGAGCGTCTTGGGGTCGATGAAGAGCTCGCGCATACGCTGGAGCGCGACCGGGTCCTTGTTCTCGACGGCCGCGAGGATCTCCCACATCCACATCCCGTCCACGAACTCCTCGACCATCACCTCGTTGTTCGACAGCTCGTAAATGGCCTCCGGCGCGCTGCAGATCTGCTTGCCCTTGATCTTGAACTTCCGGGCCTCGCGCATGAAGACCGACTGGTGGTACGCCTCCATCTTGAAGTCGAGCTCCTCCATGATGGTCTCCTCGAACTCCTTGATGAAGTTCTGGAGATACCCCGGCCGGATGATCGACAAGGACTCGAGGGCGTTGATGATCCAGCGCATCGCCTTGAGGTCCGTGGCGAAGACCCGGCCAATGCCTGGGCGCCGGACCTTGATGGCCACCTTCCGGCCATCCCGGAGGACCGCCTGATAGACGCAAGCAATCGACGCCGAACCAATGGGCTTCGGATCGAAGATGAGGAACGTCTCGTCGAGGGGCTTCTTCGTGGCCTGCTCGATGATCTGGATCGCCGTCTTGGTGGGGAACGGCTTCACGTTGTCGAGGAGCTTGGAAAACTCTCGGCAATACTCGTAAGGCAGCATGTCGACGCGCATCGAGAGCTGCTGCCCGATCTTGATGGCGGTGCCGCCAAGCCGCCGGACGATGGCCAAGGTCCGCTTCGCGCGGGACTCCACGGTGTCCTTCCCGCGGAGCTTGGCCATGAGGATGCCGAGCAACAACACGAAGGAAATGTTGAGCCACACGAAGCAGCGCAGGACCGTGGCCCATGTGCTCGCCTCGAATTTCTCGGCCTTCGGTTGCGGTATTTCGGGGGGAGGACCCGGCTCTATCCTGGAGACCTTGCGACGAGGGATCGGCCGGAGGACGCCTGCGTCCGCGCCCTCGGCGAACGAGCTGAAGAGGTCGACCTTCTCCTTGTATCCCTTGAGCGATCTCGAGACGAGCCGCTCGATGTCTCGCTCGCGCGCGATCTGATCGGGCAGCGCGCGCCTCGTACGCGGGACGGCGCCGCTGACCGACCGCCTCCGCGGCAACTTGTTCTCATCCCCCTTGACGAGCCGGAGGTGGGAAACCGCCGTGGGCCGCGGACCGCTCTCGGGACCTCTGCCATTCCCGGGCTCCAGCGCTTGATCGCCTTTCATCCTCATGACCATGTTAAATGTCTTTCGCCGGCGGTGAAAGCGGTACGACACATCATCGTTCTACGAGACATCCAGATCACCGAGACGGAGTGTGATTCGTCGCACGCTCACGAGCGAGATGAGCCCTGCCACAACGAGGAATACCGTATGGGTCGCGACGCTCCGAGCGATGTCGACCATGTCGAGGGGCAAACCTTGGACCTTGCGGACGACCATGGCGATGACGGAGCCCATGAAGAGCGTCGCGGAGAGAAGGATAGCCAACCTCATGACCTCGACGACGGTGAAAATCGATTTCTCGACCATGTACGAGAACGAGAGCATCGGCTGATCCATCAAGCGGCGCGCTGATTTCATCGCGCGACTGACGACGCTCACGGTCTCGTCGATCGCCCTGCTTTCGGCGCCCGTGAGCAATCCGCCCGTGAGGCGCTTCTGCAACGCTTTCTTCGCGTCCCGCTTGGCGTTCTCGTCGAATTGCTTCAGGAATTTCCGCCAGACGTTCAGCGGCTCGAGCCTGGGATAGACGCGGAGCGCGAGCGTGTCATAGAGCATATTGGCCCGGAACGCCCGAACGGTATCCAGGTTCATGGGGAGCTGATACTTCTGCGTCGTGCTCATCATGGTGAACCAGCCCGACGCGGTCGTTTTCTCGTACCATTCCGCGCGCTTGCTCATGAGCCTTTGCAGGTTCTGCGCGATCTTCACCTCGACGTCCTTCGCGAACTTGTCGACATCGATGGGCGGGAGAGGCTGCATGACCGCGAGCATGCACTGGATCATGCTGGAGAGATCGTTCTGCAGCATGAAATGCAGCTGATCGAGCGCGGCCTCCTTCTTGACGCGATCCATCGCGCCGCAGGCGCCGAAATCGATGAAGACGATCTCGTTGTCCTCCCGGACGAGGATGTTCGCCGGATGAGGGTCGGCGTGAAAGATGCTGCTGATGTACTGACTCCACATCTGGATGTAGAGGAGGCGCTCGGAGATGACCCTGGGCTCGATGTGCATCTCGTTCATGCGCGCGAGCGTTTCGGGAATCTTGTGCTCGACACCAGAGATGATCTCCGACATCCAGATCCCGGAGACGAACTCCTGAATGAGGACCTCCGTGCTCGAAATGTCGAGGTAGCACTCCGCCGCGGAGCAGATCTGCTTGCCCTTCACCTTGAACTTCTTCGCCTCGCGGCTGAAAAGAGCCTGGTGATAGGCCTCCAGCCTGAAGTCGAGCTCCTCCATCACGGTGTCCTCGAACTCCCGGACGAAGTTCTGCATGTATCCGGGACGAACGATCGCGGAGAGCTCCATGGCATTGATGAGCCAGCGCATCGCCCTCACGTCCCTCGCGAAGACCTCGCCAATCCCCGGGCGGCGCACCTTGACAGCCACCTTTTGGCCGTTCTTGAGCACGGCTTGGTAGACGCACGCGATGGAGGCGGAGCCAATGGGCTCGGGGTCGAAGATGAGAAAGGTCTCGTCGAGAGGCTTCCCGGTCGCACGCTCGATCGCCTCGACCGCCTGCTCGACGGGGAAAGGCTTCATCGCGTCGAGCAGCTTCGCGAGCTCCCGGCAATACTCGTAAGGCAGCACGTCCACGCGGATGGCGAGCTGCTGGCCAATCTTCACGAGCGAGCCGCCAATGCGCTGGAAGCTCTGGAGCAACCTCTTCGCGCGGGACTCCACGCTATCCTTGCCACGAACCCTGTCCCAGAAGACGGCGAGCATGTAGAAGATGTAGACGCGGTACCACGACAGGAATCGCACGAGCGTGGACCACGTGCTCGCCTTGAACCGCTCGACCTTTGCCATGGGGATCTCGGGAGGAGGACCCGGCTTGGCCCCCGAGATCTTGCGGCGCGGCATGTCCCGCACGACGCCGGCATCCGCCCCCTCGTTGAACGCGCTGAGCATGTCCTCCTGCGCCTTGTAGTCCTTGAGGGAGGAAGCGACGCGCCTCTGAATGTCGCGCTCACGCACCGACCGGTCGGATCGACCGCGTCTGTGGCGCCGCACGGAGCCGCTGATCGTCGTCTGGACCTCCGCCTGCTCGACGACCTCGGCCTCCAGGATCAGAGGTTGCGATACCGGGAGCGTGAGCAGTCGTCGCTCGGGAGCGCTGCTTTCCTCCTCGATTCGCGGATTTTTGACGTGATCGCTGGATGTTGCCATGAGGTGGACTGTCAGGTAGGCGGGACCGGGGCACCGACGCGCGTTCGAGCGCTCAGGAACAAGAAGAGAAGCTTTCTCGTCGTACCCTGAAAAAACGTCTCGAACAAGCGCAAGTCATGGGGGTCACGGATCAACCTCGAGCAGGCACCGCCCAAGTTCGTCCGCAAGGGTGCGGGCGTGAGGGCCGATGACCATCGAGAAGTGGTCTCCAGGTACGTCGCGAACTTCAACGGGCTGCGCGGTGTGCTTCGCCCACAGGAGGCTCGGATCCGTGAGGAACTGTGATTCCCTGCCGAGGACAGGGGGGACCTGCTGCGTGGGACGCAGGTAGACGATGCGGCCAGGGTAATGGCGGGGCCGGTAATCGAACATGGCCGATGCGTGTTTCTTCACGGCCAACGCCAGGCGGTTCATGTCGAGCCCCGGGGAGATGGCGCGCGCCTGCGCCAGGAGTTCCTTCACCCGGCCGAGGCGCGCCTCCGGATCGAGGCCAAAGAGCTCGGCGTCCGAGAAGGACACGCCGAGGCCCCTCGCCATCGCGGCGACGAGGAACACGTCCGCCTCCGCCGTGTCGAATACCACGAACGGAGTCTCGGCGTCGGGGCACACGGAATCGAGCAGGACGAGCAGGTCCACCGCCTGCCCCGCGGCAAGAAGCTGTTGGGCCATCTCGAATGCGATGGTCCCGCCGAGCGACCAGCCGCCCAGGAGATAGGGGCCCTTCGGCTGAACCTCGCGCAGCGCCTCGACGTACTGCGCGGCCATGTCCTCGATCCGGGTGAGAGGCTCCAGGCCGTCGTCGAAGCCCTGGGCCTGGAGCGCGTAGAACGGGCGCGTATTGCCCAAGTGGCGCGCCAGATCGGCATAGCAGAGGACCATGCCTCCGAGGGGGTGCACGAAGAAGATCGGGCGCCCGCGGCCAGACGGCTGGAGGGTGACGAGCGGCGACCATCGTTTTGATGCATGATGGTCGCGGAGCTTGAGCGCCATGGCCTCGATGGTCGGCCCCTCGAGCAGCGCCGCGAGCGGCAGGGTGCGGCCGAGCTCCTCCTTGATGCGCGTCATCAGGCGAACGGCCAGCAGAGAATGCCCTCCGAGGGCGAAGAAGTCGTCGTGTACGCCAATCGGGTGGACGGAGAGGATTTCCTCCCAGATCCTGACGAGCGCGAGCTCCGTGGTGTCCCGCGGGGCGAGCATATTGGCATCGCGCTCGGGTCGCGTCAGCTCCGGGGCCGGAAGCGCCCGCCTGTCGACCTTGCCGTTCGGGCTGAGCGGCATGGCCGGGAGCCGCACGAATGCAGCGGGAATCATATAGTCCGGCAGCTTGGTCTGGAGGTGAGCGCGCAGCTCCGCGGCGGTGGGCGAAGCGCCCTCGCGCTCCACGATGTACGCGGTGAGGCGCTTGTCCTGAGGCGAATCCCCGTGCACGACGACGACGACCTCGTCGATGTCCGGGTGCTGGCCCAGCACCACCTCGATTTCCCCGAGCTCGATCCGGAAGCCACGAATCTTGATCTGGTTGTCAGCACGCCCCAAAAACTCGATGGTCCCATCGGCGCGATATCGCGCGCGATCCCCTGTCTTGTATAGGCGCGTACCAGGCTCGCCGCTGCGAGGATCGGCGACGAATTTTTGCTGCGTGAGCTCGGGACGCCTCCAGTAGCCCCGGGCCAGACACACGCCGCCGATGTAAAGCTCGCCGGGGATCCCCACGGGCACAGGCTCCATGCGGGCGTCGAGGATGAAGATTTGCGCGTTGTCGATGGGCCGCCCGATCGGCGCCGGGCCGGGCTCCAATGCTTCGGGGAGGGTGAACGCCGTGACCACGTGCGCCTCCGTAGGACCGTAATGGTTCTGGAGGACGCATCCCGGGAGGGCGCGCACGAGGTGGATGATCGGGCGCGTGATCACGAGCTGCTCGCCCGCAGTAATGATCTCGCCGAGCGCCCTCGGGAGGATCTCTTCGCGTGGTGCCGCCTCGGCGATCTGCTGGAGCACGACGGGGGGCAAGAATGCCCTTTGGATGCGCGCCTCGTCGAGCTTGCGGAGCAGCGCCAGCGGATCGCGCCGTTCTTCGTCACGGAGCAGGACGAGCGTGCCGCCCGCGCTCCAGGTGGAGAAGATCTCCTGGAACGAGACATCGAAGTTCATCGACGCGAATTGCAGCGTGCGCGTCGCGGCGGGGCCCCCAAAGCTGCGGAGCTGCCAGGTGAGCAGGTTGACGAGCGCGCGGTGCGGCATCGCCACGCCCTTGGGCTCGCCGGTCGAACCGGACGTGTAAATGATATAGGCCAGGCTGTCCGGCGTCCCGGTCGGGGCCGGATCATGCGCCGGCTCGCGGCCAAGGACCTCCTCGTCCGCGTCGAGGCAGATAAGCCTGGCTCCGCCCGCCGGGAGGCGCGGGGCAAGGCTCGCCTGCGTCAGGAGCACGGGCGCCGCCGCGTCCTCGATCATCGACACGATGCGCTTCATCGGGGAGAGCGGGTCGATGGGCACATAGGCCCCGCCTGCCTTGAGAATGCCGAGCAGGCCTACCACCATCGCGATGGAACGCTCGACGCAGATCCCGACATTCACGTCCGGTCCCACGCCCAGCGATCGCAGGTGATGCGCGACCTGGTTGGCCTTTTGGTTCACCTCGCGATACGAAAGCTCCTGCCCTTCGAACTCCACCGCCACCGCGTCGGGCGTCCTCCGCGCCTGCGCCTCGAACAGCTCGTGCACGCGGTCCGCGACGATGGCGTCGGTCCGGGTGTCGTTGAATCCGAAGAGCAGCTCGTGCCGCTCGCCCTGCGAGAGCAGCGGCACCTCCGCGACCCGCCGCGACGGCGCCGCCGCGAGGCCCTCCATCAAGATCGCGAAATGGCCGACCATCCGCGCAACACTCGCGGGATCGAACCTGTCCGCGGCATACTCGATCCGGAGCAGCAGCTCGGGACCGGGCACGACGAGCACCGTGAGGAGGTAGTTGGTCTGCTCCATGGTGCAGACCTCCTTGATGGCGAGCCCGTGCAATCCCTGCCGCAGCGACGCATCGACAGGATAGTTCTCCACGACGAGCAAGCTCTCGAATAGGGCTCGGCCGCGCGGGACGTCGCTCCATCCCTGCACGCGGGACAGCGCGCTGTGCGCGTGGGGAAGCATCTCGGCCTGCTGCTCCTGGAGCTGCTTCAGCCAGGATAGGACGGGAACGTCCGGCGGCACGCGCACCCGGACGGGCAGCGTGTTGACGAACATGCCGACCATGGACTCGATTCCGTCGAGCCCACCGGAGCGGCCCGACATCGTGGCGCCAAAGACCACGTCGCTCTGGCCGCTGTAATGCGAAAGGAGGAGCGCCCACGCGCCCTGCGCCAGTGTGCTCAGCGTCAGCCCCTCCGTGCGCGCGAGCCGATCCAGTGCGGCGGTCGCATCGGCTGACAGCCGGCGATCCTCCATGGGCGCCAGGTTCGCGGGGGCCGCCACAGAACCTTTCGGACGATCGACGAAAAGCGGTGTCGGTTCGGAGAAGCCCTCGAGCGCACGCCTCCAGTACGTTTCGTCGCGTACCGGATCTTGCTGCCCGAGCCAGGCGATGTAGTCGCGATAAGGACGCGGCGAAGGCAGCCGTGCCGCGCTCCGCAGGTGCGCCGCCTCGTAGCCGTCGAAGACCTCCTTGAGGACGCGCGCCATCGACCAGCCGTCCAGGAGGAGGTGGTTATGACTCCAAATGAGTTCCACCTCATCCTCCGAAAGCCGGTGCAATGCGCAGCGAAGCAACGGGGCGCGCCCCGGATCGAAGCCGCGGGCGCGGTCCTCCGCGAGGAACGTCGCGCGGAAAGCCTCCTTCTCGCCTGCCGTAAGACCGCGGAGATCATGCTCCACCCACGGCAGCTCGACGCCGGAATGGACCACCTGCAAGGGCTCCTCCACGCCCTCCCAGACGAAGCTCGTCCGCAGGATCGGGTGTCGATCGAGGGCGCGTTGCCACGCCGCGCGGAACGCCTCGACGTCGAGCCGGCCGGCGATCCGGAAGGTCATGTGATTGAAGTACACACCTGACGAGGGCTCGCGCAGGATGTGATAGAGGATGCCCTGCTGCACGGGCGTCAGCGGATAGAGGTCCTCCACCTCGCGGCCCCGGCCGACAAGCTGGTCGACCGCCCCCTGCGTGAGGTGCGCCAGCGAATAGTCCGACGGCGTACGGCCACCGGCCTCTGGGGAGAGGCAATGCGCCAAGAGCGCGCGTAGCTCCGTCATGAACCGCCGGGCCAACGCCTCGATGGTCTCCCGCCGGTGGATGTTTTCGCTGTATGCCCAGACGACAGAGAGGCGCCCCTCGGCGACCCAGCCATTGATCTCGATCCAATGGCCGCGGCGCGCTTTCGGGCTGTGCAGCGGGCCCGTGGGCCCGTCGGTCCAGCGGAAGAGTTCCGAGGAGGTCATGCTCGCGTCCATCTGCCCCAGGTAGTTGAAGCTGACCTCAGGAGACCGATGCTCGACGCCCTGCGAAAGGAGCATCGATTCAGGGGAGAGATAACGGAGCAGGCCATACCCCACGCCCCGCTCCGGAATGCGCCGGAGCTGCTCCTTGACGCTCTTCAACGCCTCTCCCGGCGACGAGCCTGGGAGCTCGATCGATACCGGGAACAGAGCAGTGAACCATCCGACCGTGCGCGAGACGTCGAGATCGGAGAACAGTTCCTCCCTGCCGTGCCCCTCGAGATCGAAGCGCAGCGAGCGCTCGCCGGTCCATGCCTCGAACGCCCGGACGAGCGCGGTCAAGAGTACGTCGTTGATTTGCGTGCGGTAGACCGACGGCACGTCCTGGAGCAGCGCGCGGGTCTCCTCCGCGTCGAGCGCGACCTCCACGCGACGTTCGGAAGCCACGGTGTTTGCGCCGCCCACCGCGTCCACCGGCAGCGGCGTGGCGGCGGGCAGCGCCTGCCAGAACGCAAGCTCCCTGAGGACCACGTCCGTACGCGCATGGGCCGACAGACGCTCCGACCACGCCTTGAACGACGTCGTCTTGGCGGGTAGCTCCGGCAGCTCTCCGCTCCGCAGTCGGCGATACGTGGTCTCGAGGTCCTCGAGCAGAATCCTCCACGATACGCTGTCGACCGCGAGGTGATGAATGATGAAGAGCAGCCTGCCCGGCCGTTCCGGTCCGAGATCCAGCAGCGCGACCCGGAGGAGCGGCCCTTCATCGAGCCGCAGGCTCGCCTGCAGCTCCGCAGCGCGCGCCTCGATGGCCGCCACCTGCTGCTCCTCGGCTATCGCCGAAAGGTCGATCTCCACGACCTCCACCTTCTCGTCGAGCCCGGCATTGATCTGGCGGACCGACGAGCCCTCGCGGAGGAACCGGAGTCGCAGCGCGTCGTGATGGCGTACGAGCTCCGCGACGGCTCGCTCGAGGAGGCGCGGATCCATGCGCTCGCGCGTCTCGAGCAGGACGGCTTGATTGAAATGGTGCGGCTCGGGGCGATCCTCGTCGAAGAACCAGCGCTGAATGGGGGAGAGCTCCACGGGGCCGGTGACGGGCCCCTGATCGGCCTCCTGCCTGGCCGCCGTGGTGGCCACTCCGGCGAGCCCCGCAATGGTCTGGTGCACGAACATCTGGCGCACGGAAAGGGCGAGGCCTGCCTGCTGCGCCTTGCTCATGACCCGAATGGCGAGGATGGAGTCGCCTCCCAGCATGAAGAAGTTATCGTGCACGCCGACGCGCTCGACGCGCAAGACGTCCCCCCAGATCGCGGTCAGCAGCTCCTCCTTGGCGGAGCGCGGTGCCACGTAATCGCCCTGCGCCTCGGATCGGGACCGCGAGGGGGCTGGGAGCGCCTTGCGGTCCACCTTGCCGTTCGGCGTCAGCGGCAGCACGTCCAGCTCGACGTACGCGGACGGGGCCATGTACTCGGGCAGCTTGCGCTTCACGAGCTCGCGGAGCGACGGGACGAGCAGCTCCGCCTGCCGCGACCGGAGCGGGTTGTTGATGGTGCCTTGCGCCGTGCTCCGCGAAGCCGCCGGCTCCGGGCGCCATGCCTTCGGCCTCGCCGCGATTGCGTCTCGCTCGAGGAGCGCGTCGAAATGAGAGTGCCCCGACGCAGCCGACCAGGTGAGACGAACCGTGTACCCGAGGCTCTCCCCGAGCTCCCCTAGCGACTCGGGCGAAACGGCTCCTTCCGCGGCGGAGGCGGCGAGGGCGGCGATTTCGCCCGCGGTCCCCTCGTCCTTCGAGAGCAGATCCATGGCGTGACAATCGGCGTACACGCGCGCGCTCGGGATCCCCGTGATCACGGCCGTGCGTGGCTTGGCCTCTCGCAACCATTGCGAGAGCGAGGTGAGGTCGTCGCTTCGCTCCCACTGCCGCGACGCATCGATGCTCACCGCCTCCAGCTCCTCTTCGACGAAGAGCACGACGTCGTAGCGGTAGCGAGTCATTTCATCGTCGCCGCGACCGCGCTTGAGCCAGATCTCGGCATGCGTGAGCCTCGGGATTTCGTCGCAGAGCGATCGAAAGAAATCAGGGGCGACGAGCAATTCGCCCTCGGACTCGACGGCGTGGCTCCACCGCTCGCGCAGCGTCGCGACCGGCGTGTCCGGCGCGGCCCGATAGAGCTCGACGGAGGCATGGAACGCCTCGAGCAGGGCCTGATTGCGAATGTCGCCCAGGAACACCCTGCCGCCGCGCCCGACCGCCCGCACGGCGCCCTCGATCACCTCCCGCAGATACGCCGAGCTCGGGAAGTACTGGACGATCGAGTTGAGGATGATGGTGTCATACGTCCCGGCGTCCTCCCCGGTGAATGCGTTTGCCTCCCGGCGCTCCAGGCGCACGTGGGAGAGCCCGCGCATCACGAGCTCCGGGCGGAGCTTCTGGAGGACAGGCTCGGAGAAGTCGGTGCCCAGATAGGCGTCACAGCCCGGAGCGATCTGCAAGAGGAGGAGGCCCGTGCCGCAGCCGATTTCCCAGACGCGACGCGGTTCGAGGGCGCGGATGCGCGCCACGGTGCAATCGCGCCAAACGCGCATGAGCTCCTCGGCGTAGGGCTGTCGCGTATAGCTGCTCTCCCAGCCGATGGTATTGAGCGTGGCGTCGTCTCCCAGCGCCGGCTTTTGGTAGAGATCGTCGTAGAGCGCCGACCACTCCTGGATCTGCTGGCTCGCGAGGTCCGCGCCCTTCTCCGACTGCGCGGTGCGGCTCCGGTCGGCGACCACATAGGCGACGAGCCTCCGGTCGCCGGGCGTGTCCTCCCGCGCCACGACCACCGCGTCCTTCACACCCGCGTATTGCAGGAGCACGCTCTCGATCTCCCCGAGCTCGATGCGGAAGCCGCGGATCTTCACCTGTTGATCGGCGCGCCTCAGGTACACGAGCGCGCCGTCCGGCGACCTTCGGCAGACGTCACCCGTCTTGTACAACCGCGCGCCGGGCTCATTCGAGAAGGGATCCTCCACGAACCTCGCGGCGGTGAGCTCGGGCTGATTCAGGTATCCGCGCGCCACGCCCGGACCGCCGATGTAGAGCTCCCCCGGCACGCCGATCGGTACGGGTCGCATGTGCGCGTCCAGCACATAGAGCCGGGTGTTCGCGATAGGCCGCCCAATGGGCACGGTCACTGCGTCCCCCGGTACGTTCTCGACGAGGTGCCAGGAAGCGAACGTCGTGGTCTCTGTCGGACCATAAACGTGGAGCAGCCGCGCCGGAGCGCCGTGCGAAATCACCTCGCGGACGCAGCCCGGATCGACCATTTCCCCCCCGAACAGGACGGTGCGCGCCGTCGCGAAGGCCTGTGGGGCGTCACGCGCGATCTGATTGAAGAGCGCCGTGGTGAGGAAGATCGTGGTGATCCCCGTCTCCCGTAGCTTCCGCGCGAGCTCCTGCGGGTTCAGGGTGACGTCGCGGGACAGGCCGACGATGGAGGCGCCGTTCAAGAGGGGGCCCCATATCTCGAACGTGGCCGCGTCGAACGCGCAATTCGCCGCTTGGGCGACACGATCGGTCGGGTCGATCCGAACGTAATCGGTATCGAGCACCAGGCGCGTGATAGACCGGTGCTCGATGGCGGCGCCTTTGGGCTGGCCCGTCGAGCCCGACGTGTAGATCACATACGCCAGGCTCCTCGACGTCGTACCCGACGCCGGATTCGACGTGGGCAGGTCCGAGAGGAGCGTGTCGCCCTCTTCCAGGTAGACGACGTGGCCGTCGTGCTGGGGCAGCCGGTCCTGGAATCGCACCTGGGTGATGACCACCGGCGCGCGCGTGTCCCGGAGCATGAAGGCGAGTCGCTCCTTGGGATAGGTCGGGTCGAGCGGAACGTACGCCCCTCCCGCCTTGAGGATCCCGAGCAGCCCCACCACCATTTCCACCGACCGCTCGATGCAAATGCCGACGAGCACCTCGGGCCCCACCCCGAGCGACCGCAGGTGATGGGCGAGCCGATTGGCGCGCCGGTCGAGCTCTCCATACGAGATGCGCTGCTCGCCATACACCGCCGCCACGGCGTCCGGCGTCCTCGCCGCCTGCGCCTCGAAGAGCTCGTGGACGCAGCGATCCTTCGGGTATGCGGTGTCGGTCTCGTTCCACGCCGAGATCACCTGCTGCCGCTCGGCATTCGTGAGCAGCGGCAGCTCCGAGACCCGGCGCTCCGGCGTCTCCACGATGCTCTCGAGCAACACCACGAACTGGCCCGCGATCCGCTCGATCGTCGCGGCATCGAACAGGTCCGCGTTGTACTGGAGCCAGGCGAAGAACGTGCCCTTCGCCTCGGCCATCATCATCGTGATATCGAACATCGCCTCCCGCTCGGGCAAGGAGAAAGACTCCATCTCCAGGTCCCCGAGCATGAGCCGCGCGTTCGGGTCGCCGAGCGCGAGCGCTGCCATCTCATCGAAGATATGGGATCGCTGCAGGACGAACATGACGTCGATCATGGGCGTGCGCGAGGGATCCCGGTACGGCAGAAGCTGCTCCACGAGGAGCAGGAACGGGTAATCCTGATGCTCGATCGCGCCGAGCACGGTCTGGGTGATCCGGTGCAGCGCGGCGCGGAAGGTGGGGTCGTCCTCGAAGTTGGAGCGCAGGACGACCGGGCTGACGAAATAGCCGACGACCGATTGGAAGAGATCGCTGCTGCGCCCGGCCACCGCGGAGCCCACGAGGAGGTCACCCTGCCCGGTGATCCGGTGGAGCAGCACCTTGAAGGCAGCGAGGAGGAGCGTGTAGAGCGTCGTGCCCTCGGTGCGCGCGAACGACTTGATTCTCTTGGCGAGCTCCGGGGGCAGGCTGAAGATGTGCAGGCCGCCACGATAGGTTTGCACCGGCGGTCTGGCCCTGTCCGTTGGCAAATGGAGCACGGGCAGCTCGCCGCGGAGCTCCTTCTTCCAGTATTCGAGGTGCCGCTGTCCCTCCGCGCCAGCCAGCATGTCGACCTGCCAGCGCGCGAAGTCGACGTACGTGGCGGGGAGCGCGGGCAGCTCAGCACGTGCGCCCCGAACTTCGGCCGCGTAGAGCGCCGATAGCTCCTTCATGATCACGCCGAGGGACCAGAGATCGACGGCGACGTGGTGCACGACGATCAAGAGCACGTGATCCTCGGGCGAGCGCGAGAAGAGCTCTACCTTCAGGATCTGGCCCCGCTCCAGGTTCAAGCGCTGATGCGCGGCGTCGGCGACGCGCTGGGGGAGCTCCTGATCGCTCCACCCGGAGGTATCCACGATATCGAACGGTACCTCCACGCTCGGCTCGACGCGCTGAAGGACCTCCTCTCCGCGCAGCGCATAGGTCGTGCGCAGCGAGGGGTGGCGACGTGCGAGCTGCTGGAATGCGCGCCGCAAGCTCGCGACGTCCAGGCGAGCCCGGATGCGGAGCGCGGGGATGACGTTGTATGCGGTGCTCTCCGGGACCGACTCGTACAGGAACCAGAGGGCGCGCTGACCATACGAGAGCGGCGCCCAGCCCCCCTGCTCGGATGCCGGCGCCGTCTCGGACGCGTGGGCAACCGGGAGGGGTGAGGCCTCGGCCTCGCTGGCATCGAGCGCGAGCTGCGCGAGCAGGGACTGGCCCAAGGACGCGACGTCGATATGGGTGAGGAGCAGGGTCGCCGGGAGCTTGAGCCCGAGGCTCGTCGCCAGCCGATTGCGGAGCTCCAGGCTCATGAGCGAGTCGACGCCCAGGCTGCCGAACGCGGCGCGGCGATCGATGTTCGCGGCGGGGAGGCGCAGGATCCTGCCGAGCTCCTCGATGATGTGCCTCTCGAGGAGCGCCGGACGCTCCTCGGGTGCGGCATTCATGAGCGCGTCGCGGACACGATCTGCCTGCCCTGCATTCTGCTTCGCCGAGTCACCCTCGCGCGAAAGCGTCGACCACAACGGCCTCCCCGCAGCGGCGGGATAAAATTCGAGCCATTTTTGCAGATTCAGATCGAGCACGCCGGCTTGGCAGAGCCCCGCGCGAAGCAGACGCTCGAGCACGTGCGCGCCCTCCTCGGGCGAGATGCTCTTGATCCCGCGATACGATAACCTTTCCCCGCGGTTTTGCTGCGCCGCCGCGAGCCCCACCTCGGAGAACGGTCCCCAGTTGATGGACAGCCCCGGGAGCCCGAGCGCCCGGCGGTGGTGCGCGAGCGCATCCAGGAACGTATTCGATGCCGCGTAGTTCCCCTGGCCGGGCGAGCCCACCAGCGAAGCAGCCGAGGAATACAGCACGAAGAAGTCCAGCCCCGAGCGCAAGCTCCGGGTGTGCAGGTTCCAGGCGCCCAGGATCTTGGGGCCCATCACCTTCTCGAAGGACTCCCAGGTGAGCTCCACCGCCATGCGGTCATCGATCACCGCCGCCGCGTGGAGGACGCCCCGGAGCGGCGGCGCGTGCCGCTCGATGTCCTCGAACATTCGATCGACGTCGGCGGACCGCGAGACATCCGCTGCGACGACCCGGATCTCGGCGCCCCGCTCCTTCATGGCGGCAATGGCCGCCTGCGCCGCGTCGGTCGGTTTGCTGCGACCGACCAGGACCACATGGCGCGCGCCCTTCTCGACCATCCATTGCGCGATCGATAGCCCCAGCCCGCCGAGACCACCGGTGATCAGATAGGAACCGTCCGAGCGGATCGTGGGGCCCTCGATTCCGTTCGCATTCGTGGTCCGCGCGCTGGTTCGGACGAGGCGGGTCACGTAGCGCCCGTCCTCGCGCAGGGCGACCTGATCCTCCCCATCCATCGAGGCAAGCTCGCCGAGCAGCGCCGACGCCTCGTCCTCACCTCGCTTCGGGCTCAGATCGACCTGGGTGCAGCGGAGCTCGGGGTGCTCCAGCAAAAGGGTCCGGCCGATGCCCCATACCGGGGCCTGCGCGGGCGCCGTCACCGCGGACCCTGCCGGTTGCGCTCCACGTGTCACGAGAAGCAGCCGGGGAAGCCCTTGCCATCCGGCTCCGAGCAATGCCTGCGCGAGATGGAGCGCGCTCATGGTCCCCTGTCGCTGATCCGCGTGCAGCGTCTCCGGCGTCGTCTGCTCGATCGGCGTGGCGTCGAGGCTCCCCATGTGGATCACGCCGCGGCAGGGTCGCTCCGCGCCGAAGGCATCCTTGAGCACGGCCCGATAGCCTTCAGGATCCCGCCCGTCGACCTCGTACAGCCCCTCGCGGATGCGCGCATATCGCTCCGCCGGGAGGACCTGCACGCAGGCTTCGCCCCGAGCCTCGAGGAGCGCCGAAACCGCGGCGCCCGCCCCACCCCGGTCCATACACAGCAGGAAGGCGCCGGTGGACGGCTTCGCGCCCGTTTCGGGAGCTTCCACAGCGCGATCCTTGCGATGCCATGCAAGCTCGTACAGCCATCGATCGGAGGGCTCCTCCTCGTCCGACGCGCTCTTTGCGTGCGATTCGGCAGTGAGCCCGGCGGCCTCGTCGCGCAGCGGCAGGCGGCGCGCGGCGGCGGCGTCCATGGGCGGGGGCGCTTCGACCCAGTATCGCTGCCGCTGGAATGGATAGGTCGGCAGCGCGATGCATTGGCCGCCCGACGGGTAGAGGCGCTTCCAATCCACGGCAAAACCGTGGGCGTAGAGCGCCCCGAACGACAAAAGGAGCTCGCGCCGCTCGTCCTGCTCCCGCCGGAAAGAAGGCAGCGCGACGCCGGTGCGCTCGCCGTGCCGCAATGCCTCCTCGATCGCCGGCACCAGGATCGGATGCGGGCTCATCTCCACGAACAGCGTGTGGTCTTCCTGCAGGAGGCGCTGCACGCTCTGGGAAAACAGCACCGGGGCTCGCAGGTTGCGACCCCAGTACTCGGCGGTGAGCTCCGGGCCCGAGGTCACCGCGCCCGTGACGGTGGAGTACATCGGGATGCGGGCAGCACGCGGCGATAGCGCTGCAAGCGAATCCACGATGTCCCGAAGCAGCGGATCCATTTGAGGGCTGTGCGAGGCGACGTCGACCTTGATCATCCGGCAAAACACGCCCTCTTGCGTGAGCCGGGCGGCCACCTCGTCGAGCGCGCGGGGATCCCCGGAGAGGACCGTGGACCGCGGACTGTTGCTGACGGCCACCGACAACCGATCCTCGAAGCCCCGAATCGCCGCCTCCGCCTCCGGAAGCGAGAGCTCCACGAGCGCCATCGCGCCCTGGCCGCTCACCCGACGCAGCAGCTTGCTGCGACGGCAGATGATCCGCGCAGCGTCCTCGAGGCTGAGCGCACCGGAGACGTGCGCGGCGGCGACCTCCCCCATGCTGTGGCCGACCACGGCGTCCGGCTCCACGCCCCACGATCGCCACAATGCCGTGAGGGCCACCTCAATCGCAAAAAGCGCCGGCTGGACGACGTCGATCTGCGCGAGCTTGGACCTTTCGGCGTCGGCGTGGAGCTCCTCGATCACGGAGAAGCCCGATTCGCGCGCGATCGCCTGGTCACACGCATCGAGGGCGGCGCGGAAGGCCGGCTCCTCCTCCCGCAGCCGGCGCCCCATCCCTACCCATTGCGATCCCTGACCGGGATACACGAACACCACCTTCGGACGCGCGCCGGGCGTAGCATCGCCATGCACCACCCCCGCGCCAGCCTCGCCTCGCGTGAATGCCTCCAGCGATGCAGCGATCTCGTCCCGCGTCCGGCCCACCACCGCGAGCCGATGCGCGTGGTGGCTGCGCCGGACACTCGCGGTATATGCGATATCGCGTAGGCTCGTCGCCGCGCCGTCGGCCCATGCCCTACGATACGCCTCGGCCAGGGCGGCGAGTGCCTCGCGGCTCTTCGCCGAGAGCGGCAAGACGACCCACGCATCGGCGGCGGCGGACTCGCCGGCAACACGCGGCGCTTCTTCCAGGACCACATGCGCGTTGGTCCCGCTGATCCCGAACGAGCTCACCCCCGCGAGGCGCGCCTTGCCGCTCGCTCCCCATGCGAGTTTCTCCGTCGGAATGACGAACGGCATGCCATCGAGGTTGATCCGCGGATTGAGCTTCTTGAAATGTAGGTTCCCTGGAATCGCTTGGTGCTGCATGGACAGCACCACCTTGATCACCGACGCGACCCCCGCTGCTGCCTCGAGGTGGCCTACGTTGGTCTTCAGCGCCCCGAGCGCGCAGACCGAGCCGTCCAGGCGCGGCGCGCCGAGCACCGCGCCGAGCGCCTCGAGCTCGATGGGATCTCCGAGCGAGGTCCCCGTCCCGTGCGTCTCGATGTAACCGATGTCTGCGGCCGAGACCCGGGCGCTCTCCAGCGCGCTCCGCAAGAGAGCCTGCTGCGACAGCACGTTGGGCGCAGTGAGCCCCGTGGAGCGGCCATCCTGGTTCATCGCCGAGCCCCGGATCACCGCGAGGACACGATCGCCAGCGGCCATGGCATCCGAGAGGCGCTTGAGAACGAGGACCCCGCAACCCTCGCCGCGCACGAATCCATTGGCCCGCGCGTCGAAGGTCTTGCAGCGTCCGTCAGGCGAGAGGGCACCCGTGGTCGAAATGAGGTCCGTCATCGTCGGGGAGAGCATCAGGTTGACGCCGCCCGCGAGGGCCAGCGCGCTCTCTCCGTTCCGCAAACTCTGGCAGGCGAGGTGGATCGCCACGAGCGACGAGGAACAGGCGGTATCCACCGCGAGGCTCGGCCCACGGAAATCGAGGACATAGGACAGACGTCCGGGAGGAAAGCAATGACCATTGCCGGTCACGTCGTACACGTCGCGCTTGGCGCTGCCGACGGTGGCCTTGAGAAGGGAGAAGTCATTGCTCGACATGCCCACGAACACCCCTGTCCGGCTCCCCACGAGGCTTTCGGGGACCTGACCGGCGTGCTCCAAGGCCTCCCAGGTGACCTCGAGGAGCAATCGTTGCTGTGGGTCGAGGCTCATCGCCTCCCTCGGGGAGATCCCGAAGAACTGCGCGTCGAAGAGATCCACGTCCTTGAGGAAGGCTCCCCAGCGGACGGCGCGCGCCTCGGCGGACACGTCGTCGCCATCCACCGCGCCCGAGAGGCTCCAGCGCTCGGCGGGGACCTCCGTGATGGCGTCGCCGCCGCGCTCGAGCAGCTTCCAGAAGGAATTCGGCCCCGTGATGCCGCCAGGAAATCGGCAACCCATGCCGATGATGGCAATCGGCTGCGTCCGCTCGCGCTCCATGGCCTCGAGCTTCGACTCCATTTGCTTGAGGACCAGCATCGCCTCACGCAGGCGATTGGCATACTCTTGAACAGAAGCGGTCATCGCAGCTTTTCCGTCTTGATACGATTCAACGATTCGTCGAACGCGGCCAGCAGCGCGTCGTCCGGGAGCTCTTCCGCATCGGCGCCCGCGTCGACCCCCCCGAGGGGCTCGACCACAGGTCCGATAACGTCTGCTGGCTCGGATGTGTTTGCCTCTGCGCGGAACTCCATCTTGTCCAAGAGGTGATCCACGAGGGACGTGATGTTGGGATACGTGAAAAGGAGGGCCGCGGAGAGCTTGATGCCCAGGCTGACCTCCAGTCGATTGCGAAGCTCGAGGCTCATCAAGGAGTCCACACCCAGGGTGCTGAACGCGGCCAGGGGATCGATCTTCGCGGCAGGCAATCGCAGCACCCTGCCGATTTCCTCGGCGAGGAGGCGGCCGAGCAGCGCCGGACGCTCGGCCGGCGGGGATGTCGCCAGCGTCTGCCGGAACTTGAGCGCCTCGCCCGCGCCTGGTTGCGCGCGCGTCCCTTCACGCTGGAGCTCGGACCAGAGCGGCATTCCCGCCGCGCTCGGGTAGAACTCGAGCCACTGGCGCAGGTCGAGATCGAACACCCCTATCTGGGCATGCTCCCCCGCGAGCAGGCGCTCCAGCACCTCGAGCCCGAGCGCCGGCGAGAGGCTCTTGATGCCTCGATTCACGAGCCGCTGCTCGCGATTCTGCTGCGCCGCCGCGAGGCCCACTTCGGAGAACGGTCCCCAGTTGATCGACAGCGCCGGCAGCCCCAGCGTCCGCCGGTGATGGGAGAACGCGTCCAGGAATGCATTGGCCGCCGCATAGTTCGCCTGGCCCGGCGCGCCTACCAGCGAGGCTGCCGAGGAGTAGAGGACGAAGAAGTCGAGCGGCCTGTGCGACGTCCGGGTGTGCAGGTTCCAAACGCCCTGCATCTTGGGACCCATGACGTTGCGGACGTGCTCCCGGGAGAGCTCCACGATGGTATGATCCTCGAGGATTCCCGCCGCGTGCACGACACCGCGGAGCGGCGGCATGTGCTGCTCGATCTCCGCGAGCGAACGGTCCACATCCGCGCAAAGGGCGACGTCCGCCTGGAGGACGCGCACCTCTGCGCCCGCTTCCGCCATTGCGGAGATAGCGGCCCGCGCCGCCTCGGAGGGGCCATTGCGACCGAGCAGCGCGAGATGGCGTGCGCCCGCGCGGACCATCCACGCGGCCACGGACAAGCCGAGGCCGCCGAGACCGCCGGTGATCAGATAGCTGCCGTCCGCACGAATGCCCGATCGAGCCGCGCCCATGGATGTCGCGATCCGGGCCTCCGGATCACGCATGTCGACCACGATCTTGCCGACGTGTTGCCCCCGCGCCATCAAGCGGAACGCTTCCTCGACCCTCGACGCGGGGAATCGCTGGCAAGGAAGGGTCGCGAGCCTCCCCGCCTCGATTTCTGCCATCACCTCGCGGAGGAGGGCGCTGACGAGCGCCGGTTTTCTGTTGAGCAGGCCGCCAAGATCGATGGCGGAGTAGCTGAGGGCCTTGCGGAAATGGGAAAGGCCCATCGGGCGGTCCGCATAGATGTCGCGCTTGCCGATCTCCAGGAAGCGCCCGTCGTGCGCGAGGACCGACATGCTCTTCGTGATGGCCTCTCCCGCGAGCGAGTTCAGCACCACGTCCACGCCCTCGCCGCGCGTCGCCTCCAGCACCTCCTCCGCGAAGGAGAGCGTGCGGGAGTCCATGACGTGGCGGATTCCCATGCCGCGCAGCATCTCGCGCTTCTCGGGAGACCCCGCGGTGGCGAAGATCTCCGCGCCGAGCAGCTTCGCAATCTGGATGGCGGCGAGGCCCGTGCCCCCCGCGGCAGAATGGATGAGCACCCGCTCGCCCGCGGAGAGGCGACCCACGTGGCGGAGGGCATACCATGCCGTCAAATAGACGACCGGGATCGCGCTCGCCTCGTCGATACCGATCGAGGAGGGCCTCGGTACAACGAAACGAGCATCCGTGGTCACGTGGGAGCTCGCGCCCTCCAAGGCGAGCGCGATGACGTCCTGCCCGACCATCGCATCGGCGACGCCTTCCCCGACACGAACGACGCGGCCGGCGCACTCGCTCCCGAGCGCAACGGCGCCGTCGCCCTGCCCAGGGTAGATGCCCATGGCCTTCATGACATCGATGAAGTTCAGGCTCGCGACGTCGACCTCGATCTCGACCTGCCCAGGGCCGGGCGGGCGACGCTCGATCCCCTGCAGCGTGAGGCGCTCCAGCACGCCCGGCTCCGAGATTTCGAGGCGGAATGGCCGGCCCTTCGCGGGCTCGAGCCGGCGGGCGGCGCCCGTCCCTCGATCGGATTGGAAGGAGCTCCGGACGAGGCGGGCCACCCAACGCCCCTCCTCCCGCAGCGCGACCTGATCCTCGCCATCGCTCGACAAGAGTTCCGCGAGCAGCGCCGTCGCCTCATCCGCTCCGGGCTGCGGGCTCAAATCCAGGCGCGTGCATTCCATCTCCGGATGCTCGAGCGCCAGCGTACGGCCGAATCCCCACACCGGCGCCTGCGCAATCGCCACCTCGGCCTCCGCCCCGACCGCCTGAGCTCCGCGCGTCACCAACAAGAGCCGCGGCAGATCGCGCCACGCAGCGCGCAGGACCGCCTGCGCGAGGTGCAGCGCGCTCACGATCCCGAGGCGCTGGTCCTTCTCGAGCGTCTCGGCGCTCGTCGCGCCGGTCTCTGCTGCGTCCAGGCTCCACAGATGAATGACCCCACGGCAAGGCTGCTCCTTGCTGAACGCGTCGCGCAGCACGAACCGATACCCCTCGGGGTCCGAGGGGTCGACCTCGTAGAGCCCCTCGCGTACGCGCGCGGCTCGCTCCCCCGCGATCACCTGAATGCAACGCTCGCCCAGGTCCGCGAGAAGCGCGGACAACGCCGCACCCGTTCCGCGTCGGTCCATCCACAACAGGTAGGCCCCGGGCAATGGCTCGGTGCGCGGCGAGGGGGGGGCGACACCGTGGTCTTTTCTTTGCCACGCAAGCGCGTACAGCCATTTCTCTTGAGGAGCCTTGCGCCCGAGCGCGCTCGGCGAGAGCGGCTGGACACGAAGCCCGTTGGCCTCTCCGAAGACCTGCCCGTCGTCGTCGAAGAGGACGATGTCGCCGCTGAAAACGCCCTCGGGGCCGCCTTCACCGTCGCGGCGGCGCGCGTGCACCCACATCTCGCGCCCAGGCCGGCGCGCGAGGCTCGCTCGCGCGAGCCCTATCGGCACATACGGCGCCGCTTCGCCCGTCGTGCCGTCCCGAACCGGAGACAGCCCGCTCACCACCTGAAAGCAGGCATCGAGCAATGCAGGGTGAATCCGGTACGAGGCGGCCTCCCGCGCGGCCCCGTCCGGCAAGCGCACGCGGCCGAGCACCTCGTCCGGCCCGATCCAGAGCTGTTCGACGCCCTGGAATTCGGGGCCATAACCAATCCTGTGCCCAGCCATCCGCTGGTAATGGTCCGCCGCGGAGACGATCGCCGGGCAGCGCGCCTGGATCGCGCTGGGGAGCTCGTGCACCAAGGCCTTGTCTGGCACGCGCTCGCCCACGCGGAGGCTCGCCGTCGCATGCCGCACCCACGCCGTGTCCGACGCGTCACGGCTCGACACCTGGAACGAAGCACGGCCAGGCCCCTGCTCCGTGAGCACCGCTTGCACCGTCCGGGCGCTCCCCTGGGGCAAGGTCAGCATCCGCTCGAAAGAAATTTCCTCGACGGCGTGCGCGCCCTCGCCATGAACCTCGGCTGCTGCGGCGAGCGCCATTTCCACGTAGGCCGCGCCCGGCAGCACCACCTCGTCCTCCACCCGATGATCGGTGAGGTACGAGCTCGATTCGATGCCGAGCGTCCGCTCCCAGAATCGCGCGCCGGGCTGGGTGACGACCGTAAAGGACGTGCCGAGCAGCGGATGGCCCGCGCCAGCGCGCGATGCACGCGGCGCGGCGACCGCCGCCTCCTCCAGCCAGTAGCGCTCTCGCTGGAATGGATACGTCGGCAGGGGGATGCACTGCCCCCCCGAGGGGTAAAACCGCTCCCATTCCACGGCGTGGCCGTTTGCGTAGAGCGCGCCCAGCGACAGGAGCAATTCCCGCTTCTCGTCCTGCTCCCTGCGCAGGGACGGCAGCGCCACCCCTCCGCGTTCGCCGCGACGCATGGTCTCCTCGATCGCGGGCGTGAGGATCGGATGTGGGCTCATCTCGACGAACAGCGCATGACCGTCCGCGAGCAGGCGCTCCACGGCCTGCGCGAAGAGCACCGGTTCGCGGAGGTTGCGCAGCCAGTAATCGACGCCGTACATCGCGCCGTCGTTTACCTCGCCGGTGACCGTCGAATAGATCGGAACCGCGCCGGCCTGGGCCTCGACCCCACGGAGGACGTCACGGAGCTCCGGCAGAAGGAAATCCACCCGGGGGCCATGCGAAGGGACGGTGCCCTTCACCATCCGGCAGAAAACCCCTTGGCCGCGCAAGCGCTCCATCAGCTCTTCGAGCGCGGCGATTTCACCCGAGAGCACGGTGGCCCGCGCGCTGTTGCTGCCGCCGATCGAGATCCGGCCGTCATACGGCGAGATTGCCTGCGCGGCCTCGGAGACGGTCATCTCCACGAGCGCCATGGCCCCGCGGCCGATGAGCTTCTTGAGGAGCCGACTCCGGCGGCACACGACGCTCGCCGCGCTCTCCAGGGACATCGCACCCGCGACGTGCGCCGCCGCGATCTCGCCCATGCTATGGCCCACGACCGCGTCGGGCTCGACCCCCCACGCGCGCCATAGTGCCGACAGCGCGACCGACATCGAGAACAGGACCGGCTGGACGACGTCGATTTCCGCGAGCCGAGAGCGATCTGCGGCCGCGTGCAGCTCTTCGATGACCGAGACGCCGGACTCTTGCGCGATGGCGCGATCACACGCCTCCACGGCGGCGCGGAAGACCGGCTCTTCCCTGAAGAGCTCGCGTCCCATGCCGAGCCATTGCGCGCCTTGGCCGGGATACACGAAAACGAGCTTCGGTCGCGCGCCCGACCGCGCCTCGCCCCGTACGAGCCCAGCGGCGCGCTCACCACGCGCAAAAGCTTCCAGTGCTGTACGGAGATCGTCCCGCCCCCGGCCCACCACCGCGAGCCGGTGCGTGTGGTGGGCTCGGCGGACGCTCGCCGTGTAGGCGATATCGTCGAGACCCGCCGTCAGCTCTCCAGACAGGAAGCTCGCACATGCGCCGGCCTGGGCGGCCAGCGCCTCCGAGGTCTTCGCCGAGAGCAGCAGGACGCTCGGCCCCTCCGAGGGGGCAGATACGATCGTCCGCGGCGCGGGCGCCTCCGCCACCACCACGTGCGCATTGGTCCCGCTGAGCCCGAACGAGCTCACCCCTGCAATGCGCGGCGCGCCGTTCCTGGGCCACGGCAGGGATTCGCTGGCCACCTTCACCGGGAGCTCGGCCCACGGAATGTGGGGGTTCGGCCCCGTGTAATGCAGCGACCGCGGGATACGATCGTGGCGGAGCGCGAGCACCGCCTTGATGAGCCCCGCCACCCCCGCGGCGGCCTCGGCGTGGCCGAAGTTCGACTTCACGGAGCCGATCACGACGGGTTGATCCGCCGGCCTCCCCTCACCCAGCACCGCGCCGAGCGCCTGCACCTCGATCGGGTCGCCCAGCGGCGTGCCCGTCCCGTGCGCCTCCACGTACCCGACCGCCGCGGGCGCCACGCCCGCCTGTTGGAGCGCGCGGCGGATCACCGCCTCCTGCGAGGGACCATTGGGGGCCGTCAAGCCATTGCTTCGCCCGTCCTGATTGACGGCCGTGCCTCGGAGCACCGCCAGGATCGGATCGCCGTCCCGCTCCGCGTCCGAGAGCCTTTTCAGCACGACGATGCCGCACCCCTCGCCGCGCACATAACCATCCGCGTCCGCCGAGAAGGTATGGCAACGCCCCGTGGGCGACACCGCCCGTACCTTGCTGAAGTACACCGTGGCGACGGGCGAGAGCATGAGGTTGACGCCGCCAGCGAGCGCCATCGAGCACTCACCAGCGCGGAGCGCCTGACACGCCAGATGCACCGCCACGAGCGACGACGAGCACGCCGTGTCCACCGGCACGTTCGGCCCCTTGAGCCCAAGCCAGTACGACAGGCGACCTACCGTCGTGCTATGCGCCGTCCCCAGCAGCGAATACGCATCTATCGCCTCGGGCTGCGATAGCGCCATCGTCTGGTATTCGTTGCTGCATATCCCCATGTACACGCCCGTGTCGCTTCCCAGCAGCCGCGACGGCGTTTGCCCTGCACGCTCCAGCGCCTCCCAGCTCACCTCCAGCAGCAGCCTCTGCTGCGGATCGATGCTCGCTGCCTCCCGCGGCGAGATCTCGAAGAACCCCGGGTCGAAACCATCCACTCCATCGAGAAACCCGCCCCACCGTGTCGTCATCTTCCCCGGCGCGTCAGGATCTGGATCGTAATAGGCGTCGATGTCCCAACGCTCTTTGGGCACCTCGCCGATCGCATCCACGCCCTCGTCCAGCAAGCGCCAGAAGCTATCGAGGTCCTTCACGCCTCCTGGATATCGGCATCCGATTCCCACGATCGCGATCGGCTCCTCCGTCGACACCGACACCGCTGCGGGCGCCGCTGCGCTTTTGCTCTCTGCCGGCTGGAGCTGGCCGAGCAGATACCGCGCAAGTGCCTCCACCGTCGGGTGATCGAATACCAGCGTCGCCGGCAGCGTCCTGCCCACACGCGCGGCGAGCGCGTTGCGCAGCTCCACCGCCATCATCGAGTCGAGCCCCAGCTCCCTCAACGGGCGCTCCGAGGGCACGTCACTCGGCGCTCCCAGCGCCAACACCTTCGCGATTTCGGCACGGACCGATGCTGCCATCTCCCCGAGCCGCGCCTCCGGCGCCATCCCGAGGAGCGACGCGGCCCACCCCTTCGCCGCGGGCGCTCGCCCTGGCCGCTGCACGAGCAGACTGCGCCACAGCGGCGGCACCACGCCTGCAAGCGATTGCCGCAGCACTCGCAGATCCACCGGCAATACGCAGAGCTGCGCCTCGGGACGCGACAACGCTTGCTCCAGCAGCCGGAGACCCTCCTTGGGCAATATCGTGCCCATTCCCTGCCGCGCGAGCCGGCTCCGCTGCACCTCGTCCAGCGCCTCCGCCATGCCTCCCTCGGCCCACGCTCCCCAGTTCACGCTGAGCCCCGGCTGCCCCGAGGCACGCCGCTGCGCCGCAAGCCCGTCCAGGAACGCATTCGCTGCCGCGTAGTTGCTCTGTCCCGCTGAGCCCAGCACCGACGTCGCAGACGAAAAGAGCACGAAAAAATCAAGCGGGAGCGCCCGCGTCTCGACGTGGAGGTTCCACGCGCCGCGCACCTTCGGAGCGAGCACTCGCTCGAAGCGCTCCGGGCTCTGCTGCGTCAAAATGCCATCGTCCAAAACACCCGCCGCGTGAATCACGCCACGCAGCGGAACCTCGGGCGGCACCGCGTCGAGCAGCGCACGGACCGCCGATGCATCGGACACGTCCGCTTGTGCGACCGTGATCCGCGCACCCGCCGCACGCAGCGCCTCCACCGCGGACAGGCGCTCTCCCTCCGGCGCACGCCGGCCCACGAGCAGGATATGCCCGACGCGGTGCTCCTCCCAGAGCCACCTCGCAACGTGCAGCCCCAACGCGCCAAGCCCACCTGTGATCAGCACCGTCCCTTCCGCAACGATGGGCGACGCCACGGCCTCGCCGACAGGGAGCAGGGCGATTTTGCCGATATGCCGGGCCTGGGCCATGAGCCGGAATGCGGCCTCGGCGTCGGTGATCGCAAACGAGCGCACCGGGAGGGGGCGCAGGTGGCCAGCGGCAAAGCCCTCCAGGATCGTCCCGAAGAGCTCCTGGATCCGCGCTGGAGCGGCCTCGAGCAGGTCGAACGCTCGATAGAGGATGCCCGGATGGACCGCCGCCACCGCCGATGGCGAGCGGAGATCGGTCTTGCCCATTTCGAGGAACCGTCCCCCGGACGCGAGCAGCTCCATCCCGGCGTCCACCAGCTCACCCGTCAGGGCATTGAGCACGATGTCCACGCCGGCGCCCCCGGTCACCGCCCGGAACGCCTCGGCAAACGAGCGCGTTCGGGAGCTCTGGACGTGCCGCACGCCCATCGCCCGGACGACGTCCCATTTCGACGGGCTCGCCGTGGCCAGCACCTCGGCGCCCGCCCACGCGGCGACCTGCACGGCCGCCATGCCCACGCCACCCGCGGCGGCGTGGATCAGCACCCGCTCGCCGGCCCGCAGCCCCCCCAGGTCGCGCAGCGCATACAGGGCCGTCAGGAAGGCAATGGGCACCGTCGCGGCCTGCTCGGCCGAGAGACCCTGCGGCTGCCGGGCCACGAGGCGCGCGTCCACCGTCACGAACCGGCTGAAGGCCCGCGGTGCCAGCGCCATCACGGCGTCGCCTGCGGCGAGATGCGAGACGCCCTCCCCCACGGCCGTGACGATTCCTGCGCACTCGCCGCCGAGGGGCCCGGCCTCGCCCGGATACATCCCCAGCGCATTCATCACGTCGCGGAAGTTGAGCCCCGAGGCCGTCACCCGGATCTCGACCTCACCCGCGCCAGGGGCTTGCCGCTCCGCCGCGACCAGGCAGAGCTTGTCGAGGAGGCCTCGCGCCGCCGTCTCGAGGCGATAGGATGTCGCGTCGGGGACCCCAAGGCCCGCACGCGTCGGCGTCTTGATCAGTCGCGCCGCGTGACGTTTGCCTCCGCGATAGGCCACCTGGGACTCTCCGTCCGCAGCGCCGAGTTCTCGCCGCAGGGAGCCAATGGCATCCGGCGCCCCAGGTTCCAGGTCAATCAGCGTGCACCCGAGCTCCGGGTGCTCCAGCATCACCGCACGGCCAAGTCCCCAGAGCGGCGCCTCGGCCACCGCTACCGCCTCGCTCGCGTGCACGGCCTGCGCGCCCGCGGTCACCCAGAAGAGCCGCGGCGCGCTCGCCGCCCTGCGCGTCCCGAGCGCCTGCACCAGCGTCAGCGCCGCCGCCGTGAGCGCGGAGACCCGGTCCGCTGTCGCGTCCGCGAGCGTCCGCTCTGCGCCAAAGAGGCACACGACACCTTGCAATGCAGAGCCTGACGCGTCGAGCGCAGGACCAAGCGCCTCCGCCGCGCTCGTCGTGACGTCTGCGCCCAAGGAGACGGCGACGCAATGCGCGCCCGTCGCCCGGAGGCTCGCCGCCAGCGCTTCTCCCAGGGCCGAGCCCGCTGTCAGCACGAGCCACGTGCCCGCCGACAGTCCCGTATCGTCGGGCGCCTTCACCTCTTGCCAGGCCAGCGAATACAACCAACCCGACGGCGCGCCCCCCTCCGCGTGGCGCAGCGCTGCGGCCTCGGCGCGCTTCAGCCGCACGCCGGTCACCTCCGCCAGCACCTCGCCGCGCTCGTCCAACACCACGACGTCACCCGACAGGAACTCGGCACCGGCGCTCCGCCCGGGGGTCGGCCGCGCGTACACCCACGCCGCGGTCGCTCCGGGTCGCCAGACGGTGGATCCCCCGATCTCGAACGGCAGGTACACCAACCCATCGGCCAAGGCGCCCATCGCTGCGCCCAGGGTTTGCAGCGCCGCATCGAGGAGCGCCGGGTGGATTCCATAAGCGTCCGCGTCGTCGCCAGCCTCCGCGGGCAACACGAGCCGGGAGATGGCCTCGCCCTCGCCGCACCAGAGATCCACGATCCCCTGGAAAGCGGGGCCATAAGCGAGCCCTGCCTCCCGCCATTTCGCGTAAAGCTGCTCCGTGGCCTGCTTCTCACGGCACCGCGCGCGCGCCGCCGCGAGATCGATCGCCGGAGGCTCCGCCTCCTCGAGGCACGGCTGTACCCGCCCGGTGACGTGCTCGGTCCACGGATCGCCTGCAAGCGCGGCCCCGGGCTGGCTGTAGATCGCCACCCCCAGGCCCTCCGGCCCGTCCGACAGCACCACCTGCACCCGCCGCTCCCCCGCCTCCGGGAGCACCATCGGCGTTTGCAGCACCATCTCCTTCACACGGTGCTGCCCCGGGCCCCCACGCGCTGCCGCCGCTGCGTGCGCAAGCTCCAGGAACGCGGTCCCCGGCACCACCGCTTGCTCGAAGATACGGTGATCCGAGAGATACGGCGTCGTCTGGACACCCAGCGAGCTATCGAATACCGCTCCCGCGCCGGCAACGGGCAAACGCTCCCCGAGCAGCGGGTGTCCCGACGCTTCCGCGCGCCGCGTCCCACGCCCGCCGTCGATCCAATATCGCTGCCTCTGCCACGGGTACGTCGGCAGCAGCACGCATTGCCCTCCCCCGGGATAATGCCGCTGCCATTCCACGGGATACCCTCCCGCGTACAGCGCTCCCAGCGACAGCAACATCGTACGCTGCTCGTCACGCTCTCGCCGCAGCGACCCCACGACCTGGCCGCTCTCCCCGCTCGCCACGAGGCATTGCTCCAGGTTGCTCGACAGGACCGGGTGCGGGCCGACCTCCACGAAGACGCGGTCCCCATCTCGTACGGCAGAGCGGATCGCCTGCGCGAACTGGACCGGCTCCCGCAGGTTTTTCCCCCAATAACCGGCGCCGAGGTCCTCACCCTTGATCTGCTCGCCCGTGACGGTGCTGTACATCCTCCGGGCCGCGCGCCCCACCGCCACGCGCCCAAGCTCCTGCACCAGCGCACCCTCGAACGGCGCCATCACCGGGCTGTGAAATGCGTAATTCACCCGCAACATCCGGCAATCTACGCCCTGGCCTTGCAGGCGCTCCAAAACCTCGGAGAGCGCTGACGCCTCTCCAGCGAGCACCACAGAACCCGGATCGTTGACCGCTGCAATCGCGAGCCGGCTCGCCATCCCCTCCAAGGCCGCACGCGCAGCTTCCTCGGGGAGCGCCACCGAAGCCATCTTCCCCAGCCCCGTCGCAC
>NZ_SSMQ01000077.1 GCF_005144585.1 Polyangium fumosum
CCCCGGCTCCGTCACCATCAGTCGCGGCCTGGAACGCCTAGCTCCCGCAGCAGAGATGCTGCGCGTCCTCAGGGAGAATGGGCTCGTAAGATGAGACCAGTGCTCAGGGCCGTGCCTGGTCCGGGGTGAAGGGGGCGGACAGCCCCCTTCTCGGGGTCCGGGGTGGAAACCCCGGCGCTACGGCTTCACGAACTTCAGCACGAACCGATCGCTCGTCCCGCGCTGCTCGCCTGCCTTCATGGGCGAGGCGTTCCAGTCGCGCGTATCCTTCTCGTTGCGCAGGAAATTCCCTTCGCTGGCGAGCTTGAAGCCGGCGCGCTCCACCTCTTCGCGCAGCACCTTCTCCTCGATTCGGTGCGTCGTCTGCGCCTCGGACGTGCCGCTGCCGGCCTTCGCGCTGTGGTCGACGATCCCGTAGACCCCGCCGGAGCGCAGGGCGTTGAAGATGGCCTTGTTCATCTGGTCGCGGTCCGTCTTCATCCAGACCGTGTCGTGATAGAAAAGCACCATCACCACCGCGTCGAGATCCTTTGCCTCGGGCGGCAGCGGGGTGTCGAACTCGCGGTCCACGCGGACCACGTTTTTCATGATGGGCTTCTGGAGACGCTCGGCCCAGGGCTTTTCTGCGAACCGCTCCAGGATGAACTTGGAGTTGCTCGCGTACACCTTGCCGGTCTCTCCGACGACCCGGGCCAGGAGCTCGGCTGTGTAGCCTCCGCCGGCCGCGATCTCGGCGACCTTCATTCCGGGGCGGATGTCGAGGAAGGCGAGCAGCTCGGCGGGCTTGCGACCTGCGTCGAGGGCGCGATCTGCCTCGGCGCGGTCGGGCGCGGCGACGACGGCCGCGATCGCCTCGGGGATGCTCCCGCTCTCGGCTGGCTTCTCGGCCGTGGGCGCTGAGACGGCTTGCGGGGACTCCTCGGCCTTGACCGCCTCTGCGGCTGGCTGCGAGGCGCCGCAGGCGGCGGCGAGGGCGACGAAGGGCAGGAGCACGAGTCCAGAAAGGAGACGCATGCGGCGCACGCTAGCGCGGATGCCGCGCGGCGGTCTACCCTGGGGCCCGTGATCGCCTGGGATTCGCGGTTCTTCCGGAAAAGCTCCCTCTACTGGCCCCTCCAGGACGTGGCGGCGCGCTTCGAGGGCGCGCTCGAATGGCCGGCGGTCGAGGCTGTGGACGAGGCTCTCTCCGAGGCCGCGGGCGTTCGCTTTCGCCTCCAGCCGCCGCGGCCCCGTCGTCGCCGCCGCCGCAGGCCGGTCGACCCTTCCTCGCTTTACGACGCTCGTATCCATGTCGAGGGGTGGGTGCCGACGCGCCCTTCGAACTGGCACGATTTCATGAATGCGCTTGTATGGGCCACGTTTCCGGCGGGCAAGCGTGCGCTGCATGCGCGGCAGCACCGGACGGTCGCGGCGCGGCTCGGGGATGCGCCGAAGGCGCTGCCGGATCGGCGCACGCGTGAGCAGGATGGGCTCGCGATGCTCGACGAGGGCAGCTTGCTCCTGCTCGCCGTCGAGGGACGTGTCTCTGCCATCACGGCGGCGCTCGAGGCGCGGGACACGTCGGCCGTGCAAAACGAAATGGCGGAAGGGAGCGCGCTTGCCCTCGTCTTTGGCCATGCGCTGTACGAGAGCCTCTTGCCGGAGGAGCGCCGGTCGATATGGGCGATGGTGGCCTTGCTCCCCTGCCCTGGGCCTTTGCCGACCGAGCGCCGTGCGTGCATCCGGCTCGCGGATGCGCGCCTCGCGGAGCTCATCACGACCCCGGGGACCTTCTCGCAGCCGGAGACGTTCCGGAGCTTGCCGCTCGACGAGCGGGTGCTTTGTGGGGGATCAGTTCTTCGACGCGAGCCAGGCGGCGAGCTCTTCGGGTGACAGATCGAGCACGAGGTCGCCGACCTGTTCGGCGCCGATCTCGCGCACCCGTTCGGCGAGGCGAGCGCGCTCGTCTGCGCACAGGCGCTGCGCGAGCCTTCGTTCGAGCTGGCGCACGAGCAGCCGGAGCTCGCCTTCGAGGAGGCCCTCGGCGTGTCCTTCGGCGAGCCCTTCGGCGTGTCCTGCGGCGAGCCCTTCGGCGTGTCCTTCGGCAAAAAACTTACGACCGAGGTCACTTTGGGGTCGGTAGTTCTTCAACATGAGCGCCTCGATGGCCCTGCGTGCAGCCTCGCCCAGGGAGTATAGCACGACATCCATGTAAATCGCCTTGCGATCCGGGTCGGCGATGCCCGCGCTGCCTGCGATGGCGGCGATGGCGACGTCGAGCCCGACGTCGGTTCGTCCGTGCGCCATGGCGGAGAGCACGGCAAGCTCCGGTCGCTCGCGCGCGGCGGCCTCCTCGGTGACGACCGGGATGCCCTGCGGCCCGAGGACGAACGGGGTGAGGCGGGCCTCTCCCGGGCCGAGCACGATGGGCCGCGCCAGGCGCGCGGCGAGCGTGGCGTCGTGCGTGACGACGAGCAAGCACGCCGGGCAACGGTAGCGCGCCCGCGCGCCGACGACATAGGCCGGCCAAGCGAAGGATTTGTCCGGGTCCGCGGAGAGCTGGGCCTCGACGAGGATGACGAGGACGGCCTGTCCGTCGAGCAAGAGGACGAGCAAATCGGCGCGTAGCTCGCGTGGGATGACGTCGGCGATGTCGGCGGACTCGATCCGCGCCTCGGTGAAGGCCGGGAGCGAGACGGAGAAGACCTCCGCGAGCAGCTCGGCGGCGAGCACGGGGCGGTTGCGGAAGAGCTCGAGGATCGCCTCGTGCGGCAGAGAAGGCACGCGCCCCGGATACGTTTGTCCGAGAAGGCGGTCAAGAAAAACCCACCCTTCCCGCCCGCGACCCGCCGGACCTCCGCGCGCACCTCCGCGCACGCCGCCACCTGCCTGCACCCACGCCGAAACCAATGCCGCGGCCTTCGATCCGTCCCTGCATCCGCGTCGCGCGCACCTCCGCACGCCCTCCTGGGACCCCGCATCCGCGTCGAGAGCCCCTCCCCGCGCGCCGCCCCTCCGCGCACCGGCGTCGACGGCTCCTCACCACCTCCCGAAGGCAGCAGGCACGCGCGTCGAGAGCTCCCTCGTGCACGTCCACCGGTCCGTGCATCCACGTCGAGAGCACCTCCGCGTGCCTCGAGGGCGCTTCGACGCGCGTCACGGGAACCTCCGCGCGTGCCACCTCTCCCTGCAGGGGCGTCGAGAGCACCTCCACGCGCCTGGACCTTCCCCGGGACCTCGTCCGCTCCATTCCGGAGCGCGCCCGCTCCATTCTGGTGCACCTCGCTCCCTCTTCGGTCGAGCCCCCGACCTCGATCGACGCGGATCCCGCGGCCCTGCGCCGCTCCTTCAGGCTGGCATTCCGCTTGCCATGCCTCCCGCCGGACCCGCGGCGCGGCATCCCGCCTGCGCTCCGTTCCAGCGAGGTGTTTCCGTCATGCGAATCAGCACGTCCCCCCTCCGGTTCTCCCGAACCGAAAAAGCCACGATCGGCCGCAAGCTCCACGAGAACCTCCTCCTCCGCGCGGAGCACGGGCCGCCCGAGCCCGCGCTCGACGCGTTCGTGCCTCTGCTCGACGTGGTCGCGGCGCGCCTTTCCGCCCACGTGACCGGCAAGGTCGAGACGAGCGCCGCGCGCGCCGCCCATGCAAACCACGTCGAGGAGGCCGACGTGGAGGTCGATTCCTGCGCCCGCCACATCGAGGGGTTCCTTTACATCGAGGCCCACCGCCGCCGAGGGCCGTACGTGACCTCGGCACGCGCGCTCCACGCCGCCGCGTTTCCGACAGGTCGCAGCTTCCTCGACGATCACATCCCCGAGCAAAACGCGCAGGTCCGCGGGATCCTCACCGTCCTCCGCGCGCCGGAGCACGCGGCGACGCTGGTCGGAATCGCGTTTCCGATGGAATGGCTGGATCGGCTCGCCTCCGCGGTCGCGGCGAGTGATGCCGCCTTCGCGGAGCGGGCCGCGGCGCGAGGGAGCCTGGGGAAGCATGTGAGCCTCGGCCGAGACGCCGAGGCGGCGTGGGCCGATGTCGTGGGGCGGCTGCGCAAGTACGTCGCGAGCCGCGCGGCCGCGGGGGATGTCGAGCGCGAGAGCGAGGGGCGCGCTCTGCTCGCTCCGCTGACGGACGCGATCGCGCACGCCAAAGCGCTCGCGGCGGCGCGCGCCACGCGGCGGGGGAAGAAGGCGACGACGGAGACGGACGCCGCGTCAACGACGGGCTGAGGTGTCCACACGACGCGCGGGGGGGCTTTGTGGGGGATCAGTGCTTCGACGCGAGCCAGGCGGCGAGCTCTTCGGGGGACAGATCGAGCACGAGGTCCCCGACCTGCTCGGCGCCGATCTCGCGCACGCGCTCGGCGAGGCGAGCGCGCTCGTCGGCGCGCAGGCTCTGCGCGAGCCTCCGTTCGAGCTGGCGCAGGAGCAGCCGGAGCTCGCCTTCGAGGAGGCCCTCGGCGTGTCCTTCGGCGTGTCCTGCGGCGAGCCCTTCGGCGTGTCCTTCGGCGAGCCCTTCGGCGTGGCCCTCGGCAAAAAACTTACGACCGAGGTCACTTTGGGGTCGGTAGTTCTTCAACATGAGCGCCTCGATGGCCCTGCGTGCAGCCTCGCCCAGGGAGTATAGCACGACATCCATGTAAATCGCCTTGCGATCCGGGTCGGCGATGCCCGCGCTGCCTGCGATGGCGGCGATGGCGACGTCGAGCCCGACGTCGGTTCGTCCGTGCGCCATGGCGGAGAGCACGGCAAGCTCCGGTCGTTCGTGCGCGGCGGCCTCCTCGGTGACGACCGGGATGCCCTGCGGCCCGAGGACGAACGGGGTGAGGCGGGCCTCTCCCGGGCCGAGCACGATGGGCCGCGCCAGGCGCGTGGCGAGCGTGGCGTCGTGCGTGACGACGAGCAAGCACGCCGGGCAACGGTAGCGCGCCCGCGCGCCGACGACATAGGCCGGCCAAGCGAAGGATTTGTCCGGGTCCGCGGAGAGCTGGGCCTCGACGAGGATGACGAGGACGGCCTGTCCGTCGAGCAAGAGGACGAGCAAATCGGCGCGTAGCTCGCGTGGGATGACGTCTGCGATGTCGGCGGACTCGATACGCGCTTCGGTGAAGGCCGGGAGGGAGACGGAGAAGACCTCCGCGAGCAGCTCGGCGGCGAGCACGGGGCGGTTGCGGAAGAGCTCGAGGATCGCCTCGTGCGGCAGAGAAGGCACGCGCCCCGGATACGTTTGTCCGGGAAGGCGGTCAAGAAAAACCCGTGCTCCGCGCCTCGCGTCCACGTTGACAGCCGGGCGCGGCTGGGCATCATGGGCACGTCCCCCCGAACCCGTCCGCGCCTCCCTCCGAGGCCGGGAACGAGGATGCCCATGTCGAATCGCCGCACCCGTATCTTCATCGGGGCCTCCCTCGAAGGGCTGCCCGTGGCCCGCGAGCTCAAGCGTGGTCTCGCCGAGGAGGCCGATTGCACCATCTGGGCGCAAGGCGCGTTCTCCCTCGAGAAGCTTTGCCAGGCCTCGCCCGCCATCGAGTACGCCCTGCTCGTGCTCGGTCCCGCCGAGCTTTCGAGCGAGGCCGCCGCGGGGCGGAATCGGCCCCGCGACAGCGTCCTCTTCCAGATCGGCCTGTTCGCAGGGCTCCTCGGCCGCAGCCGCATGCTCCTCGTCCATTCACGGGACGTCCCCCTCGACCTCCCCCCGGACCTCGCAGGCCTCCGGACCGCGACGTTCTCGGACGCCGGCAACCTCGAATTGGCGCTCGCGCCGGTCCTGTCGCTCCTCCGCGGCGGGCTCGAAGGGCGCACCGCGCGCCTCGCAAGGCTGAGCCGCCCGAAGGACACGGCGAGCGCGTCGCCGAAGAAGGCCGAGGCCCCGCCCAAGGACGGGGCCCTCGACACGCGGGCGCTGATCGAGCGGGCCTTCGAGGCCGAGGACAAGCCGGGCGAGTCGATCGATCCCGACCTCGTCGAGGGGCTCTGGCGGGACGAGACGGACGATACCTCCCTCGTCGTGCGGATGATCGGCGGCGAGATGCGCGCGCCGTATGCGTTCCGCGGCGCGACCCGGCTCACCGGCGAGTTTTTCGGATGGAAGCTCCACGAGGGCGTGCTCGCCGGCCATTTTCGCTGGGTGCAGCAGGGCATCGAGGGCCGGATCGTGCTGCGGATGATCGGGCTCGATCGGCTGGAGGGCGTATGGTTTTTCGGGTGGTCCGACCGCGAGATGCAGCCCGAGATCCTGGCGCGCGTCGCGCATCCCATTCGCCTCGTGCGCCAGCGCGCCCCGCGCGAGTTGCCTCCCTGGTCGGAGGAGTTTTTCCGCGCCGCCGAGCTCGTGGCCAACGTGAAGCATTGAGACGGACCACCGCGGCGCGTCATCCGCAGGGTGGGATGCGCGTGTGCGGGAGCGATGTTCGTCGGAGGACAAGCCCCTCCCCCCGATTTCTGGAGAAAGCGGTCGAGGTGGCGTGGACGTTTGCAGGGCCCTTGACCCGGCGCACGAGCGCGTTCTACCTTCGTAGGTTCGAGGAGGTTCACAATGAAGCAGGACAGCCGATCGGGTTCACGGGCTTCTTGGGGTCGCATGGGCGCAGCGATGTGCGCGGGTGCGATTGCGGCGACCGCGTTGGGTGCCGCGAAGCCCGCCGAGGGTGGACATCCCGGTGGTGGACTTCCCCAAGGCGGGGTTCCCGCCGCGTTGCAGCGCCTCGTCGACGAGGCGGAGATCGAGAAGCTGACCTACTGTTATGCCGAGGCGACCGACACCATCGGGCGCGGCGATCTCGAAGGTGGGCGGAGCCGTTACCTGCAATGCTTCACGCAAAACGCCGTCGTCGCGGCCTATTATCCCGGCGACGACCCGAACGGCCCCCCCAGCCTGATCTCCGGTCCGTCCGCGTGGGCGGACGTCGCAAAGAACGAGTTCGACACGGCGGGGTACACCTCGACGCAGCACCTGAACGGCAACGTGGTCATCAATGTGCAAGGCAACACGGGGACGATGAAGACGTACCTCCAGGCGACGCACGTCCTCGAAGCGAACAGCTCCGTCGAAGTCGCGCACGGGTGGTACGACGATATCGTCGTTCGCACCCCGCACGGCTGGAAGATCGCCAAGCGCACGCTGCACCTCCAGACGTTCCTGCGCGTCGAATCGCCCTGACGAAGGAAAGCCCCGGGGGGGGCGGGTCGCTGCGAGACAGCAGGCCACGCAGCGCATTGACGAGGGTTCCCTTGCATGTCTCTTTCTCCTGACGAGCACGACCTCAAGTACGAATTCTTCTTCCAGTCGTCCCGGGAGCTCCTTTGCGTGCTTCGCCAAGATGGGCGCATGATCCGCACGAACGAGGCGTTTCGGACGACGCTCGGGTACACGGAGTCATCCCTCGCGGCCGAGGACTTCACCCGGCTCGTGGTCCCCGAGGACGCAGCGCCGCTGCAAGCGTTCCTGCGGGCGAGCGCAGACGACGCAGAGCTCAAGCTCAATGCGAGGTTCGTGCACCGGGACCTGAGCCACCGGTCGCTCGTGTTTTCGCTGCGTCGCCTCGGCGGAAAGGTGTACGCGATCGGCGTCGAGGTCGAAGCGCAGGGCCCCGTGGACGAATGGAAGCGGCGGCGCGATCTGCTCCAGAAGATGCAATCGACGGGGAAAGTCGGAGCCTGGGACGTCGATCTCGCGACGTCGACCCAGTACTGGACCGAAGAGACGTACCGGATCCACGAGCTGCCCGTCGGATTCGATCCGAACGTCGACGTGTCGTTCTACACGCCAGAGCATCAGCCGCTCATCGGGGCAGCCTTCGAGGCATGCGCCCGCGAGGGCAAACCCTACGATCTACAATTGCAGATCATCACGGCGAAGGGCCGTCGAATCTGGGTGCGCACCTCAGGCACGGCGATCATGGAGAACGGGAAGGTGACGCGGGTCATCGGGGCCTTCCAGGACATCGACGACTACAAACGTCGCGAGATGGAGCTCGAAGAGAAGCTCGCCATCATCGAGAAGCAGCGCTCGGAGATCCACGCGCTCTCGGTGCCCATCATCCAGGTGTGGGACGATGTGCTCGCACTGCCCGTCATGGGCGAGCTCGATCAAGCACGCGCAGACGACATGACAGCGCGGCTGCTCGAAGCCGTCGTGGCCCACGCCGCGCGGTTCGTGATCCTCGACCTGACCGGCGTAGAAGCCGTAGACGAGGGGACAGCGGAGCGGCTCTCACGAATCCTCCGAGCCATCCGGCTCCTCGGCGCCGAAGGCTTCGTCACAGGAATCCGCCCAGGCCTGGCGCAAACGTTCATCTCCTGCTTCGGCAGCGGATTCGAAGGCGTGACGACACTCCGGAACCTGCGCGAAGCCATCCAAACCTGCATGCGAGGCAGCACGCGGCGGCCGGCCGGTCGAGCGGCGCACGCCAAGGGAGTGTGAAGCGCGGAGCTGGGGCGTTGCCCCAGGCCCCACCAGGGGTTGTCCACCCCTGGACCCGGACCAGCGAGGCGCTGGACCCGGGGTCGATAAACTGCGCTCCGCGCAGTTCATCGAACGGCCAGTGGCAAGACCACAGGCGACCCCGCCCACCAAGGCCACAGCGCCGCAGGTTCAACCGGCAGCGTGTACGCCGCCGGCTCGAAACCCACCTCCATGGTCTTGCCACGGGCCCGTTGGAAGAACTGCGCACCGCGCAGTTCTTCCACCTTCGGTCCAGGCCGTGCCTGGTCCGGGGTCGAGGGGGCGGACAGCCCCCCGCGGGGTCCGGGGCAGCGCCCCGGCGCGACCTTACCGCCGAGCGCTGCTCGTAGATGCCTCTGCGACGCCGCGGCGGTGCGCTGCTCGGAATGCGGAGGGGGTCATGCCGCGTGCGCGGCGGAAGACGCGGATGAAATGGGTTGGGTCGGCGTAGCCGACTCGTTCGGCGACGATGTCGATTCGTTCGTCGGATGTGATGAGCAGCCGCGCGGCTTCTGCGATGCGACCGGCGATGATCCATGCGCCGGCTGTCTTGCCGGTTGCTTGCCGGAGCGCTGTTGTCACGTGTGCGGGGGAGCGCCGTACGGCGCGGGCGACGTCGGCGAGCGAGATGGGCTGCATGCAATGCTTCTCGATGTAATCGAGTGCTTCGGCGACGAGCGGCGAGCTTGCGGTGGAGGGGTCTGGCGTGGGGAACGGCTGCGCGCGTAGCACTTCGGCGAGGATCAGGGCGACGAGGCTCTGGACGACGAGAGGGCCTGCGGGGGTTTGGGGGGCGCTCGTCTCCTGGCCGAGCTCGCGGAAGAGGCTGAGGAGGTGCTCGTGTCGGGTGGAAGGGACGGTCACGACTGCGGAGGCGCCGCTTCGTACGCGCTCGAACGGCGCGAGGAGGGGGCCGAGCTCTCGCGAGGGGAGGCATGGGATGCAGAGACCGAGGCCCCAGAGCTCCGCGTCTGCGGCGGTGAGCGTGCGATGCGGCTCGCCTGCGGGCACGACGAGCACGTCTCCTGCGCCGAGCTTGTGGCGCCCGCGTTGCTCGACGATCGCCGAGCCGCCTACGTAAAAACACAGGACGGCGTGGTCGTGCGTGGCGGGCCGCGACGGGGCCCGCTCGGAGCAGGCCTGTGCCCGGTGGGCGACGAATGCGGCGCTGCGGTGCCCGGCGATCTCCCAGCTCGTGCGGTCCATGGGCGACCATCTTACCAGAGCGCGCGCCATGTGGACGGATCTCGTGGTAGCATCGCTTCGATGCGTTTCTTCCTACCTATTTCTCTCCTGGGCTCTCTCCTCGTGTTCGTTCCTGCCTGTGGCTCGGATCCGGCGGAGCCCTCGGGCGCTGGCGCCTCTGGCGGCAGCGGCGGGGCTGGTGGCGGCGGTGGCGGTGGTGCCGGTGGTGCCGGCGGCGGCGAGCCGGCTGGTTGCAGCGAGCCGTCCGAGGTTCCTTGTGAAGATCAGGTCATTCAGGGGATGAACCTCCAGAATGACATCGCCCCCGGCCTCATCACGAATGAGCCGGACGGCAGTGGCTTCCGCACCGGGGTCGACGCGACCGCAGGCGGCGCGTTCGTCTCGGATCCGGACTCGTACGTGTATGGCAAGTTCACCGAGACGGGCCTCCAGAAGGTCGAGATCTCCGATGAGGATTCGATCGCGTCGATGGACTGGGACATCGCGTTCCGGCGCTACGTCGTGCGGATCAACAGCGGAAACTCCGGCCCCTCCTGCGTCACGGCCACGCGCACGAAGGTCGACACGAAGTACGAGGAGGTCTCGGAGGCGCCCGATCTCCCGTTCCGCAAGGACGAGTACTTCTCCGAGGCTTGCGAGTTGATCCCGGATGGGTCGGGGTTGCCCGGGTCTCCGGCGACCGCGCTCTCGGGCTTCTGGACGTACACCTCGTGCGTGAAGATGACCGGGACCGTCTACGCGATTCGCCTCGCCGACGGTCGGGCGGTGAAGTTCATCGTGGATACGTGGTACGAGCCGTCCGTGCAGGAGCAGTGCAACATGACGGACTCGATCCCGATGATGAACACCGGCTCTGCGAACTTCCGCATCCGCTGGGCGTTCCTGCCGTGAGGGCGGCTCGCCTCGTCGGGATGGCCGCGCTCTCTGTGCTCGCCGCGTGCGGGCCGGAGGGCGCGGGGCTGGGGGGGCTTGGAGGCGATGGGCCGGCGCTCGCGCCCCTCGACCGGCCGGATACGCCGGGCAATGGGTTGCAATTCAATTTCGAGCCGGGTGACGTCGTGGAGACGTTTGGCTCGCCCGGGGGGAAGTTCCTCGTCCATTTTACGCTCGCGGGCCCGCATGCGGTGCCGCTGGCGGACGCGGACGGCTCGGGCGCGCCCGATTTCGTGGAGCAGGTGGCGTCGGTCTACGACGAGGTGCTCGGCCATTACGAGGGGATGGGGTTCCGGCCGCCGCGCAGCGACGAGGGGCTGCCGGACAACGGGGGGGATGGCCGGTTCGACGTCTACCTCGTCGATTTCGCGGGGATCGGCGACGGCACCTACCAGACCGACACGTGCGGGCCGGACAAGCCGGATCAATGCACCGGCTACATGGTCCAGGAGAACGATTACAAGGGGTACAGCTACCCGTCGACGCTCGTCGCGAACCGCATCCTCGGCAGCCACGAGTTTTTTCATGCCGTCCAGGCCGCCTACGATCACGGCCAGGGGAGCGTCTTCAACGAGGGGACCGCGGTATGGGCCACCGAGTCGTTTGATCCCACGCTCCCCGATTTCGAGGCGTTCATCGACGGCTACCTCGACAACGTCGACCGCTCGCTCGACGTGCCCCTGCCCGGGCCCGTGGATCCGTTCAGCTACGGCAGCGCGATCTTCTTCCAGTTCCTGGAGGAGCGATACGGCGACGGCACGATCCGCACGTTGCTCGAAAAGACCGAGGACGGCGCGGACGACGTGGCCGATCCGAACTGGCTCGACGTGCTCGATCCGACGCTCGCCGCAGCGGACGGCGCGTCCTTCCCCGCGGCGTTCGTCGAGTTCGCCACGTGGAACCTCTTCACGGCCCAGAGCGCCGATCCGACGCGCGGGTATACGGACGGCGCCAAGTATGCGCCCGTCCACATGGAGAGCGTCGCCGCGCCGTACACGGACGTCCTGCGGGTGTTTTATGCATCCTCCCAGTACTACCGGGTCGGGACGGGCGGGCGCGGGCAGATGACCGCGGCCCTCGCCACGCCGGAGGACGCCGCGGAGCAGGTCGACGATCTCGCCTTGCTCGTCACGACCCGCACGGGCACCACGGTCGGCCCCGTCGTTCGGGCGCTCGACGTGCGCGCGGGCGCCGATCCGATCGATACATCGAGCGCCGACGATCTCGTCGTCGTCGTCGTGAACACCGCCCAAGCGGGCAACTCCCGCAAGCCGACCCTTTGCATCGGCTCCCCCGACGAGGTCGAGGCCTGCAAAACCGCCGTCGAGAGCTCCGGCAGCGGAGGCGGCGGTGGCGGCGGGAGCGGCGGCGCAGGCGGGAGCGGCAGCGGCGGCGGCGGCGGCGATCCCATCAACCCGGGTGACCCCGGCGACTGCGGCTGCGCGTTTTCTCCCGCCCCCGCGAGCCCCGGCCTCGCGGCGCTCGGGGCCCTCGTGCTCCTCGGTCACCGCCGCGCGCGCCGTCGCAACGACAGGCCCGCGAGCAAGGCCCCGTAAAACGCCCCCGCCATCCATGTGTCCCCGCCCGCCCGGCCCGCCCGGCAGGCGCAGCCCGCGTCCTCTTCGGTCTCGGCGGGCGGATTCGGCGTCGTCACCGGCGGCTCCACGTCCCCGAGCGCCGCTGTCAGCGCGGCGACCGGGTCCACGATGCCGTGACCAAACACCACGTCATGCCCGGCCGCGTCCGGCGTCGCGTACGGCGCGGGCCTCGCGGTCTCGACGAGCAAGTCCACGATTTCGGCCGAGCGCAGCTCCGGCGCGGCGCTCGCGACGAGCGCGGCCACGCCGGCGGCCACGGGGCACGCCGAGGAGGTGCCGCCGAAGTTGAGCGTGTAATCGGTCGGATCGAGCCCGCCCGGCCCCACGATGTCGGTCGTGAGCGTGCCGATGGGCGCGACGAGGTCGAGCGACGCGCCGAAATTCGTGAAGAACGTCTTGTCGTCGAACTGGTTGATCGCGCCGATCGTGAGCACGCCGCGCACGGCGTTGAGCTCGTCGTCGCCGAGCTTGCGGTTGTCGTTGCCGGCCGCGAAGACCACGACCGCGCCCTTGCCGCCGCGGCCGTTGTCGAAGACGTTGTCGATCGCGTCGCGCAGCGCCGCAGGCACGGGCATGGCCTCGACGTACCCCCAGCTATTCGAGACGACGGCGGCGCCCGTTTGCAGCGCGAAATCGAAGGCCTTGATGGGCGCGGAGAGCGGCGTGGCCTCGTCGGCGAGCATGCGGACGCAGCGCAGGCGGCATTCCGGGCAGGCGCCCGCGATGCCGACGCCGTTGTTCGTGGCCGCGCCGATGATCCCGGCGCACGCCGTGCCGTGCTCGGCGCCCGAGAACGCCGGGTCGTAGCTCGGGTCGTCGTCGCCGTCGACCACGTCGACGCCCGGATCGAGCTTGCCCTGGAGATCGGGGTGCGTGAGATCGCAGCCGCTGTCGATGACGACGACCGTGGTCGCCGCGTCGCCCTGCGTGATGCCCCAGGCCTCGGACATGCGCATGCTCTCGTCGCCGAAATACCATTGTCCGGAGAAACGCGGGTCGTTCGGGGTAAAGGGCGCGCCGCGGCGCTCCATGCGGACGTAGAGGTTCGGCACGGCGTCGCGCACGCCTTCGGTGCGCGCGTCGGGGCGCGCGAGGTGGGCGGCGATGGAGAGGCCGTCCTCGCCGGCCGTGTCCTCCACGAGAAAGAGGCCGATCGAGGGCATGAGCGGCTCGACGAGGCGATAGCCGCGGCGCGCGAGGGCCTCTTCGCCGCCCGGATCGAGGCGGACGACGGCGGTGTGGTCGATCGAGGCCAGAAACGACCGCGATCCGTACCGAAGGCGGACGGGCTTCAGGCTTCGGCCGCGGGGATCGAGGGCCGCCGCGCCGAGGCGCTCGGCCGTGACGGCTTGGCCTCCGTCGAGGAAGGTCGACGCCTCGGGCGGGGGCGCGGCGTGGGCGAGCGGCGCGGCGAGGAGCGTCGCGAGGAGCGGGAGGATCGTGCGAGCGTGCTGGATTCGGGGAGCCATGCGGCCTCCGGGGCGAGGGGTCCTGCCGCGCAGTGTACGCCGAGCCTTGACGGGACGCGCGGCCTCGTGTCTTTTGAGCCGCGATGGTCTCGATGCGCGCTTCGATTCCCCTCGCCGCCCTCGCCTCCCTCGTGGCTTGCCAGGATGGAGGCGTGTCCCCGCCGCCCGCGCTTTCGGCCACGCCCCAGGCCCCGGCGCCCACGGCGTCGGCTTCGGCGGCCCCGACGGGCGCGGCCCTCGGCGCGGACCTGCCCCGGCCGAAGCGCCCGAAGACCCGCGAGGCGCCGAGCCCCGAGAAGATGCGCGCGTACCGAAAGCACCTCACGGAGGGGCGGCTCCTCGGCGGGAAGTCGCAATGGCCGGAGGCGATCAAGGAGTTCGAAAAGGCGCTCGCCGTGGTGCCGGGCGACGCGCCCGCGCTGACGGAGCTCGGCTGGGCGGCGTTCAAGGCCGGCGAGCTCGACCGCGCCAAGCAATCGAACGAGGAGGCCCTCCGCCGCACGACGAGCCCGAAGCTCCAGGCGATGGCGCATTACAACCTCGGCCGTATCGCCGAGGAGCGCAAGGATCCGAAGGCCGCGCTCGACCATTACCGGAAATCGGTCGCGCTCCGGCCGAACGAGACGGTGGAGAAGCGGATCGCGGAGCTTTCGAAGCAAGAGAAGGCGCCCGCGGCGCCGGCGGCCGAGCCCCTGCCCTGCCAGACCGCGGCGGTGAAGATCGCCGACGTCTGCGCCTGCCTCACGAAGCCGGAGCCGGGGGATCCGGAGGCGCCGCGGCCGTGCGAGCCGGTGAAAGAGCCCAAACTCCCCCGGCCCGAGCTCACGTTGCTGGAGGCGCAGACGGGCGTCTTTCAGACGGACTGGATCCTCGTCGCCAAGGGCGACAAGGGGTTTGTTCCTGTCGGGAAGATCGGATCGACGCACAACCCGGGTGCGTTCGGCATTTACGAGGAGCTCTCGATCCCCACGGTAACTGAAAAGACGGCCGGCAAGACGACCGTGCTCTGGTTCGAGGCGCGGCGGGATCGGCACGACTCGGACATGGGGATCGACGAATACGAGGAGGAGACGGTCCGGACCGTGACCCTGTGCGTGCCGCCCCAGGGAAAAACGACGGAATGGAAATGCCCGCTCACGGTGCCCGTGGAGCGCACGTACATCCGCGACCGCATGCAGCTCGAAGGTTTTACGCCGGACGCCGAGACGCGCAAGCTCATGACGAAGGGGCTGCCGATCAAGGAAGGCTGGGCGCTCGACGTGAAGCTCGGCGAGGGCAAGGCCGAGGTGAGCGTCACCGGGGGCAAGCCGCCGGCCCAGGTGGCCGCCCTCGTGGGATCCCACCCGCTTTAGTCCCGAGGGAGACGCCTCGCGTCCCCCTCTCGTCCGGGCAAAGCCCGGACGATTCACCCCCCGAGAACAGTTCTAGCACCCCTGACCCGGCGTAACCCGCTGGATCCGCGTCCTGCTGATGACGGATCGGCGCCGTTGGCGCGTGTTGGTGCCACTTCGGAACCCGTGGCCGCCCTTTGGGGCGTCCCCGGAGCGGCGCGCAGGACCCTTCTGGCTGTGCTCGTGCAGGGTGAGGTCACGGCGGCGGCAGCGGGCGACCTCGACGCCGCGGTCGTGGCGCATGAGGCTGCCGATCAGCTCCTCGGGATGCTCCCCGACCCCGACCCCGACGACACCGCAGCGGTGCGGGCAGCGCACACGGCCGTCGCCGTGCTTCTCCGGGCCATGAAGCGACGATGAGCCATCCTCCCGCGAGCCCCCTCGCATCCGGGGGGGCTCGCGGGATCGTTTGTCCGCGGGGTTTGTCTCAGCGAGGGAGCTGTGGTAGGGATCTCGGACACCCTCATGCGCGAGTTGGGAGGAACTGTGCCGAGACGAACCGAACCCAAGCCGCTCTGCCTGAAAGTTGGCGCTCGTATCCGCGAACTGCGAACCGAGCGCGGCATGTCCTTGCAGGATCTCGCCGAAGCTGGCGCCCTGTCGAAAGGCCACCTGTCGAGCATCGAGCAGGGCCTCGCGGCGATCACCATCGAGACCGTCGAACGCATCGCAGCCGCGCTCGGCGTGTCTCCGTTCTGCGTCATCACCTTCCCGGAAGACGACGAGCTGGATCGGATCGCCGATCTGGCCCGGAAGCTGCCGAAGGGCGAGCGCCGGAAACTTCGGAAGGAGCTCGAAGGGCGCACGACGCACGAGCCTCCGGCGTAGCTCGCTGGCGGGGCCTCCTCGCCGCTGTCATCGCTCCCCCTCAGAATAGCGCCGCGCCAGCTCCGGATCGGGCTCCTCGCCCAGGTTCACGACGAGCTGCCGGTACTCAGTGAAGAGCAACGCGATAGCCTCTTGCAAGGTTGGGACGGGCGTGAAGGGGAATACCACGTACCGGCTAAACCCCATGAAGTTTTCGCCGGCCCGCACGTGGCCGATCCGCCGACCAAAGCAAAAGACGAAAAGCAATCCGTCCTTCGCACGTGGTCGCACATGGCCGATGCGCTGGCCTTCGGCAAAGACATCCCAGCTTTTGCCATACGGCCGCAGTTCAACCATGAATTTACTCTGCGTCATCGTCGACCTCGGGGCTCAGCATCACGTCGCCCGCGCCGCTATGGTGACGTTGAACGCCATTCGGTGGAACTCCCGGAAGACACGTTCAACTTCCTTGGGCGTCAGCGCGTAACCCCTGAACTCTTTGCGCCCTTCGGGATCGAGCGCCCCCTCTTCGACGTAGATGCTGCCATCGCTCCCGAGAGCGAGGAGTTGGAGGCAGGCCCATCGGAGCAAGCCCGGCGTGCCGTGCTGCGCGCGTTCCTCGGCGGTGAGCGCATATCCAATGAACACGCGTCGGCCCGCGGGCGGCTCGTCCTCGAAGTGGACGTAAATCGTGCCATCGCTCGCGAATGCAAGCTCCGTTTCCATCGGTTTCGGACTCCTTCGTACCGGCCAGATCACAGCGGGATGCGCAGTCGGACACGCGGCGCGGCGCCGTCCTCGGTGACCGTCAGCGTGACGATTCCCGCCGCCGAAAGCCGCGTCAGCGCTGGCGCGAGCGTCCCCGAGTACGACAGGTCAGAGAGCCGATCACGTAAACGTGCGACGGAGACGCACCCGTCGTTATCCGGCCGCATTCGCGACAGGGCGAAATGGACGATGCCCTCGGCATGCGCGTCGTCCCCGAGCTTCCGGAGAGCGATTGCGTAGTTCGCCACGTAAACCGCGGCATCCTGGTACGGCCGCGCCGCGCGCATGATGTCGAGGAGCACCTGCTCGCCACGCTCGTCATGGGGCACGACCCCAACCGAGACGTGGGTCGCTCGCGCGGATCGCGGCGGCGGAAGCGGGGGCAGGCGATCCGAGAGGCGAATTCTCCGGAATCGCTGGGCAAAGCTGCGGAATGCAGCCCCCAGCGCAGCCCCGGCCCGACGCCACCGCGAGAGCGGATCCACGACAGTGTCCCGGGGCGGTTCGGAATACGCGACGGACACGCGCGTACCACTCGCGGGGGGCAAGGCCGATCGGTCCATGACGGTGGTCGCGGCGTCGTCGTCATCCAAGTGCGGTGCGGCGCTCATCGGTTACCTCCAGGAAGTCACCGGCCCGAGGCGGCTGCGTCGCGTGGAGCGTGCGCGTACGAGGAAACGCCGCGCGGCGCAGCCGCCTCGGATCGGTGACTATTTCGGTCGCAACGACCGGCAGGAGAGGACGATAGGAGCGCGAAGGTGCCGCCCAGACTGCAACGCATCCCCCATCGCCCTCTTCTGCGGGTCGTTTATCGGACAAACCCGCCCGAGGCCGAACACGGCGCCTTTTCGTTTACGAGGCCAGGAGGACCGTGGTCGGCTCGGGACGAGCGAGGGGGCGACGCTCTGCGCCGCGCGTCGCGGGCTCGCCGTAGGGGTCAACCACGCGAGGCCGCCGAGAGCGACTTGTCACATCGCCCCCTCACCTACGCTCTTGCCCGGACACGACAAACGGTAACCGGATTTTTTATTTCGCGAACTCGAACGGCGCGAGGCAGCAGAACGTCACGGCGTCGGCGGGGTCTTCCAAGGCTGCACCCGTGGGCTCACCGCCCGTCGCGAGGCAGAGGCCGGGCACGTAGGAGAGGTCGGTGATCGCCTTGCTTCCGAGCGCCTGACCAGGCGGGAGAACGTTGACGCACTGCTCGCCGGCTGACGCCACGCCAACCGTGTCCGCCTCCAACGAGCACGCCCCATCGCTGTAGAGCCGCATCTTTGCGGCGCACCCGCTCCCGACCGGGTTACCGCCGCACTCGCACGCCGTGCAGCCACGCGTGTCCACCGGCTGCTCCCCGTAGAGGTGGATGGGCTTGTACTGGTTGTAGTTGCCGGGACACGTGTCGTGTTTTCCCCGGAGTGCGACGCACTGGTACCACGGGTAGGGAAGATCGTACATGCATCGCCACGTGGTCGGATCGCATGTGCCCTCGCGCTCCTTCGCCTCGCAGGCGAGGCCCGTCCAGAGCCACTCGGTGGTCTTGGTGAACGTGGCCGGCTTCGTGATCGACGGGCACGCCTCGCCCGTGGGACCAGGGAGCGGCGAGGCGTACACGGACTGCGCGCAAGGTTCGCCGCCACAATCAGCCCCCGCCGGCAGGGCGTTCGTGCTTGTGCACGAGCCGTCCCAGCCGACGGGTCCGCCGAAAGGGAGCGCGGGCGCTCCGTCCTCCGCACACGTGCCGGCCCGGACCTCGATCGTCTCGGGAAGCTTGGTGCACGAACCTTCCGGGGCCGGACACGTACATGGATCGCACGCTGCGGGCGGCGCTTCGAGGTACTCGAAGCGTCGGTATTTCTCGAAGAACTCCACATCATCGCCGTAGCCGCCCAGCTTGCGCGCCTCGTCGCAGCTCGCGGGCGCAAGCTCGCGCGGACCGAGCCAGAGAAGCATCGGAGTGCGTGGCCAGTCGCCGGCAGACTCGCTGCTGGGCTCGGGGACGCAGCGGCCGGGGCACGTGGCGGCTTGTGCTGCGTCGTCGCTCGCGTCTGCGCCGGAGTCGCTCGCATCCGTGCCGGCGTCGAGCAAGGCGAGGCAAATTTCGCCCGGGAAGGGCGCGTCCGGATCGCAGTCAGGATCGAAGAACGCGGGCGGCGCCGTGCACGCGCTCGTGAGTCCAACGATCGCTCCGAGGACCATCCTTCGCATGGCTTAAAACTCCCACGTGCCCAGAACTTGCGCACTCACCAGCAAGGGCGGCGTCTCCGAGACCACACGGTCTCCCACGCCAACCTTCACCCCTCGGGACAAACCAAGCACATCCACCGAGCCCTGTACAGCGAAGGAACGCGCAGGGACAAACTTCACACCCGCGCGTCCACCACCCCCGGGCATCACGAACGAGTCTGAGCGTTCAACGTACCTCTCCTTCGAGGCGTCGACCCTGATCACCCCGAGATGTCCGAGCACGCACCCGAACGCCCAGCGGTAGTGCCCGCACGCGCTCGCGATCCCGCCCGCGGTCATTGCGCTGATCGGCTCCCCGCCCACCCCCGTCGTCAGCCACGCTGCGCGCCCCTCGAGCCCGAGCGACACATACTCGTTTGACCTCCAACTTCCTCCCGCCACGACGCCTACCGCCGGCATCCACGACGCCACACCGAGCACGACGACCGGTCCGCCTCCGATCGACCAGCGCGTCTCCGCGGGCTTCTCCGCCGGCTTCGGGTCCTCGTACCCGAAGGGATCTTCCTGCTTCGTGTACGTCGGCTCGTCGGAAGCGGACTCGTGCCCAAGCTCGTTCGGAGTCTCGACCGATGACGAACGGTGCTCGCGCGTGAGAATCCTCGGCTGGCTGTCGAAGTCCGCGACCGGCTTCAACGTCAGCTCGATCCGCATGTCCTCCTTCGGCACCACACGGAACGTCCTCGCGTCGTCCACGTACCCGGGCAGGCTCGCGCGCACCTCATGCTCGCCCGTGAGCACGAACATCGCGAAGGCCGAGAATCCGGATTCGTTCCGCGGCTTGCCGTCGAGCGTGGTCCGCGCGCCCGCGTGGGAGATGATCACGTCGACCCAAGCGCCCTTCGTCCTGACGACCTCGTACGCGTCAGAGAACGTCTTTCGCTCGGCCGGGGTCGTGTTCGCGTGCTTGATCGCGTCGAGGAGCAGCTCCGCCGCGTGCGCGGGCCGGTCGTGCGCCATGAGCACGCCGAGCCGCCCGGCGACCACCGAATCGTGCCGGATCGCCAGCGCTTCCGCGTATGCAGCCGCCGCATCGTAGAGACGCCCCTGCGCGCGCTCGCGATCTCCCTTCGCGACGTGCGCCGCGAACGCGCTCTCCCGCGCCGCAAGCGCGAGTGAATCTGCGTGGACAAACTGCGGCCCCTCGCCCCGCGCGGGCGAGGCGAGAGCGACGACGAGCACGATCGGGACGAGACGCGCGCGCACGCCCTACGGATACGGCATCCAGCCTCGGGCGAGAAGCGGCTACCGCACGTCGACGAGCGTGATCTCGGGGAGCTTGAACTTGATCTCCTTGCGTTGCGGGTGGGCTGACCGCGGCTCGGGATCGGGCGTCGGTTCGTTCGCGGCGACGGCGTTCGGAGGCTCGACCGTGGGTTCGTCGAGGGCGGCGTCACTCGCGACCGAGAGCTTCGCCGCGCTCGCATGGACCTCGCGTGCGACGCCGACGTACGCGGCCGTGGGCGCTTCGTCGTGTGGAAAAAGCAGGAGCAGAGCTGCCATGATCACGCTCGCCACGTGCCCGAGCATCGGCGCGGCCCTCTGCACGAGGAGAGCGAGCGGCCCGCTCGGCGGCATCGGGGGCACGACGCTGTAGTACGCGTCGCGGAAGTCGCGCATCTCTCTGCGGAGGTATCGGCGCACGCGAAGCGCGCGCATCTTCACCGCGTTCTTCGAGATCCTGAGTTCCTTGCGTGCTTCATCGAGCGTGTACTCTTCGAGGTAGACGAGGAAAAACACCTCGAACAAGACATCGGGCATCGCGTCGACCGCCGCGTAGAGGCGCTCCCGCGCCTCGCCGAGCTGCGCGCTCACGTCGGGCGAGGGGCCGGGGGCAAACGCTTCCACCGCGGCGTTGGGCTCCGTCGCGATCACCTTGTTTCGACGACGCACCGTCCGCCGATGGCGCCGGTACACGTTGTTTGCGATCCCCATCGCCCAGCGCCGCAGCTCCCCGTCGGACCGGTAGGTGTGCAGACTGCGGACGCCGCGGATCAACGTGTTTTGCGCCAGATCGTCGGCGTCGGCGCGCCCGCAGCGGAGGCGCGCGAAGCGGTGGACGAGGTCCGGACGAAGGGCGAGGAGTTCGGCGAGAGGATCAGGTTGGTTCAGTTTCTTCCCCACACTCGCCTCTTGCCCGCAGCAGGAGAACGGTAACCGAAAATCGACGCGGCTCGCTCAACCGCCGAACATAATGTGATTTTACTTGGTACGTTACGATTCGATCCGCTGCACTGCCGACGTCAGAACCCCGACACGTAGTGATCCACACCACGGCCCAATTCTTGCGCATGCTAGGCCATAGGACGCACAATGTCCTACGCGAAGCACCCTTCGCACTTCTATCCTTGACGGTCAGCATGTCGGTCGGACAACCTGCCGCCTAACCAGGATCTCCGTATCTCCGGAGAACCTGTACGTAGGGGTCAGGGCAATGAATATCCTCCTTTCGATTGAGGGGGCTGGTGAGCTATTGCGTGGCGTTCGGCTCTCCGGCTCCGAAGGTGTGTCCGAGCTTTTTCGATTCGAGATCGACGTCGTTCGCGGCCTTCCGATGCAGGGAATCGTCGGCGGGTTGCTCGACAAGCTGGGCGTCGGGGCCCTCCCGGTCAATCCGCTGGCCATCGCGCAGACGATCCACGCGGCCATGGTCAATCATGCCGGCCAAACGGCAAGCCTGACGTTCGATACGGGCGAGAGCACGCGGACAGTTCGCGGCATGATCGCCGAGTTCGTGCAGCTCGACGACGGCAAGACGGGGACCGCGTACAGGACCGTGCTCGTGCCGGATGTCGCGCGACTTCTCCATCGCAAAGACAACCGAATCTTTCAGGAGAAGTCCGCGCCCGAGATCATCGCCGCGGTGCTCGATTCCGCTGGCATCCGTGGCGGCAGCTATCGCTTCGCACTGGGCAAGGATCGGCCGCGCCGGGACTATTGTGTGCAGTACCGGGAGACCGATTGGGCATTCGTCTCGCGGCTCCTCGAAGAAGAGGGCATCCATTACTTCTTCGACGAAGACAGCGTTCTCGTGATGGCTGACGGGCCCACGGCGCACGCTCCGATCTCCGGCGGAACGCTCGCCTTCCGTGCACCGCTTGGCGCCATGGCGCATGGCGAGCACGTGTCCAGGTTCGCGTGGGCGGAGCGGGTGCGTTCCGGCAAGGTCACGCTGCGGGATTACGAATTCAAAAAGCCCGCTCTCTCGCTCGAAACCGTGAAGAAGGCCGACGATGACGCGGATCTGGAGGTCTACGAGTACCCGGGGCGCTACGAAACGCCAGAGCGAGGCGCGGAGTTCGCGGCCATGCGGATCGAGGAGCTGCGGACCCGCGCGCAGAGCGGGGCCGGGGAGAGCGATTCGTGCCGGGTCGTTCCGGGGAAGACGTTCCTGCTCTTGGACCATCCTGACGATCGCATGAATGGGGCTTATTTGGTCATGCGGGTCGAGCATCAGGGCACCGCGCCGATCCCGGACGCTATCCTCACCGACGGGGAATCGTCCTACGAGAACCGCTTCGAGGTCGTGGGCGCGGACGTGAGGGTTCGTCCTTCCCGTACGACTCCCCGGCCCGTGATCTCGGGGCCGCAGACAGCGATCGTCGTGGGGCCCGGAAAGGAGGAGCTGCACACGGATGCCTATGGCCGCGTCAAGGTGCAATTCCATTGGGATCGCCAGGGAAAGAAGGATGAGCGCAGCTCGTGCTGGCTTCGCGTCATGCAAGCCTCGGCTGGCGCGGGCTGGGGTGCGCAGTTCTTGCCGCGTGTAGGGCACGAGGTCGTCGTGGCGTTCCTGGAGGGCGACCCCGATCGGCCCTTCGTCATCGGGAGCCTGTACCACGCCGCGAACGTGCCGCCGTACGCGCTTCCGCAGCAGAAAACGCGCAGCGGCATCCGCACGAAGACGTTCGGCGGAGACGGGCATAACGAGATCCGCTTCGACGACGCTACGGGCGCGGAGGAACTCTACGTGCACGCTCAACGTGATTACAATGAGGTTGTAGAGCACGACCGCTCCGCCGTTGTGCATGGGAAGCGGACGCAAACGGTGGACGGGGACGACGCGGAGCACGTGCACGGAAACCAGGGCCTCACCGTCGATGGCAGCCAGCACGTCCACGTTCGCGGCAACCACCGGACGATCATCGACGGCGACGAGCCGAAGCCCGGAGGCGTCCGCGGGGGCGCCGTCACCGTGCGAGGAAATTACGCGCTCGACACGTCGGATACGGTGCGCGTCCAGGCTCCCACCTCGATCCGGCTGGAGTGTGGCGGAAGTTTCGTGATGATCGAGCCCGGCAAGATCACGATCACGGCCGGCGGTGGGGCGACGTTGGTTCTCGATCCGAATGCGCTCCTGCAATCGGCCGCTGGGTCGCGCATGTTCCTCGATGCGAACGCGCTTGCAAAGGCGACGGGCGGCGCGGAAGTGCTGCTCGATGCGAATGTCTGCGCGAAGTCTGCCGCGGGCAGCCAGGTCCTGCTCGACGGCAACGCGTGTATGTCGTCGACCGGGGGGAGCGCAGTCCTTCTCGATGGAAACGCGATGATGAGCAGCCCTGCCGAGGCGACGATGTGCGGCAGCACCGCGACGGTCTCGGGTAGCGCAGCGGCGATCCTCTCGGGACCGGGCGGCGTTGTCGCAGCGGATGGCGGCGGGGTCGCGTCGTCCGGGGGCAAGGTGGACGTCAGTGGCGGCGCGTTCAACGTGGCCACGGGCATTGCCTGCGTGAATTGAGGGAAGCAGCCATGTTCAAGAGCATTACGGATCCCCTCGTCCACGTGGCAGAGGCAATCCAGACGTTCATCGCCGAGCCGGAACTGCGGATGATGCATGTCACGACGTCGGATCCCATCCGGATCTCGGCGCTCGAACACATCGCCGCGGCGGAGCATCACCAGGACAATCTTTGCCCGTTCGTCTTTCTCGAAGCACCAACCGAGACGACCGATGACGGCTGGGAAATCCGCAGCGAGGAGCTGCGGGCCGACATGGAAGAAATCGCGGAGCTGCACGAGAAGGGCGGCGAAGGCGTCACGGTCCGCGCCATGCCGGGCGAAGCGCGCGCGCCGTCCGCGCTGGGGCGCTTTGGCTTGGAGCTGCGCGCGGCCCTCGGCTGTCTCGGCGCCCCGCTCGCGGGGCTCGTGGTCGTGCTCTCGCCGGTTTGGGTGCACGATGCGAAGCAGTGGATGGAGGACATCGCCGCGCTCGTCGAGCGCCCGGACCTCGCGCGCGTTCGGTGGGTTATCGTCGACTTGGACGAACCCATTTGCGCGCCGATCGCTGAGAAGCTCGGCAAGGCAGCGCTCGTCGTGGATGCGCGGCTCGACACGGGCGACGTGCAACGCGACGTCGAGGCGATGTTTTCGGCTGCGGCATCTGCTCCCCCTGGGGCCGATGGGATGCGGATCGCGGGTATGGCAGGCCCGGATGAGGCTCCGCCTCCGCACAAGGTCCGAACTCCGCCGCTTACGCCGCAGCAAGCCCGCATAATCGCGGAGGGTCGGGAGAAGGCCCGCGTCGAGACAATCGAGAAAGGAACTCCCGAGGCACTTCTGCGGCCCGAGCCTATGCGCGAGCTTCGAGGGTTCGTCATGGGAGCGGCGGCAGCGATGATCAAGGGTGAGGCGTCGCGGGCGGTGGCCTTCATGCGCGAGGCAAAGGCGCTCTGTCGCACGGCAGGGCTCGGGAAACTCGCCGTGATGATGGGGCTCGTCATGGGCGGCTTCGCGATGCAGGCGCGCGCGCCGGATACCGCGGCAGCCATCTTCCGCGAGGCTCGCGCGGAGGCCGACGCGGCGGAGCTGCCGGCGCTCTCCGCGCAGGCGCAGCTCGCGGTCGGCTCCGGCCTGCTGGCGGCGGGCAAGCCGGGAGAGGCAGCGCTCGCATTCGCCGAGGCCGGGCAGCTCGCCGCTGCGCAGGGGGAGCGGATGTTCGCGATCGAGGCGTATCGCATGGCCGGGCAGGTGCTCGTTTCGCAGCGCGATTTCGAGCATGCCGCAGGGGCATTCTGGCGGGCGGTCCAGATTGCGAGTGACGGCGAGCCGGAGGAGTGGCGCTTGTCGAGTGGGCCGGAAGCGGCGCGGGCGCTCGGGCGAATCTTCCGCGAGCACGGGAGCGCAGACCGAGCGGACTGGCTCGAGCGCGTCGCCGTCGAAATGGAGACGATGGGCGAGAGCGAGGCGGATACGCCGTCGATGGAGACGAACGATGCTTGTCGCGACGCAGTTTGATCCCGTCCTCGGGCTCGATTTTCACATGGTCGGCGTGCCCGCTCCGCCGGCTCCCGCGCCGGTCCCGACGCTCGTGCCGATGGCATACGTCGGCATGGTCTTCGATCCGGTCGGGGTCGCTGTGTCGGCGGCCATCGGAACGGCTGCGGGGGCCGGGCCGGGGCTCGTGTTCGCCAATGGCATGCCCGTGGCGAATACGGGCACGCTCGGGACGAACCTGCTCACGATGCCCCACGTCCCGGCGCCGGGCGTGACGTTCCTGCCGCCCACGGGGCCCGGGAATGATGCGATGTTGATGTTCGGATCGCTGGGGGTCACATTCGGCGGGAGTCTCGCTGTGCGGCTCGGGGATCTCGCGCTGTCGTGCAGCGATCCCGTCCGTCTGCCGACGAGCGTTGTGCTTGCAGTGCCGAAGGGCGCGCCGGTGCTCGTGAATCGGCCGATGGTGCCGGACGTGAAGGCGATTGCGTTTGCAGCCGGGATCAAGGCCACGCTTCGCGCGCTCGGGGCCGTGGTTCGCGCGGGTGGCAAGTTGTTCCGGAAGCTGCGGGCTGCGCAGCGGCGCAGCGGGAAGTGGGCTCGAATCAGCCAAGGGCTGCGCCAGGCCGTCGATCATATCGCGCCGCGGCGCTATCGCGACCGTATTCACACGGCCATTTGCTTCGCCACGGGGCATCCCGTGGATGTCGCGACGGGGCGCATGTTCACGGAGAAGCGGGATCTGGAGCTGCCGGGACCGCTGCCGCTCGTGATCGAGAGGATTTACTCGTCGTCGCGGTCGTGGCGGGATGGGCCCCTCGGGTATGGGTGGTCGCATAGCCTCGATCAGGCGGTGTGGTGCGAGCGGGGCAAGGTCGTGTACCTGGCGGAGGACGGGCGCGAGATCGAGTTTCTGCTCGGCCATCTCCCCGATCGCATGATCAGGTCGGGTCAAAGCGTGTACGAGCCGACCAACCGGCTAACGTTGAAAGCTCGCCGCGGGCACAGATTCGAGATCGAGACGCGCGACGGGCTCGTGCTGCACTTCGCGCGGGTGAAGGGTGCGGCGGACCCCACGCGTGCCCGACTCCAACGGATTGCGACGAGGGATGGCATCACGATCGAGTTTGACTACGACGAACGGGGCAGGCTTTCGCAGGTAACCGATAGCGGCAATCGGAAGCTTCGGCTGGTGTACGACGGCAAGGATCGGCTGCGCGAGATCAAGGTGCCGCATCCACGCGAGGGATGGGTGCGTCACGTAAAGTACGAGTTCGACGAACTGGGCAACTTAGCACGCGTGGTCGATGCGCTCGGGAACGCCGAGACGTACGCGTACAAGGGGCATCTCTTGGTGAAGGAGACCGATCGCACAGGGCTGTCGTTCTACTTCCAATATGACGGACTCAACGAATATGCGAAGTGCGTGCGGACGTGGGGTGACGGAGGCATTTACGATCACGTGATCCGCTACGACGAGCGCAACCGAAAGACGTTCGTGGATGACAGCCTCGCCAACCTTCGCGTATTCCAGCGGGATGAGCTGGGGAACGTCGTAGAGGTGACGGACCAGCAAGGAAAGATCACGCGCTATCTGTACGATCCCGAGAGCGGGCAGGAGGCCGCCGAGGCGGATCCGCTCAGGCGTGAGACGCGGCGTGAATTCGACGAGCGCGGGAATTACGTGGCGGTCGTGCGTCCCGATGGAACGACGGAGCGCATGGAGTACGAGCGGGATCGGCTCGTGCGGTACGTGAACCCGTGCGGCGCGGAGTGGCGCTGGCGATACGATGGCGCGGGGCGCGTGCGAGCGGCGATCAATCCGCTTGGCGAGGAGACGCGATACCGCTGGAAGCGGGGACTGCTCCGCGAGGTCACCGATCCGATGGGGGGACGGCTCGCGATCGAGTATGACGACGCGAAGAACGTGCGGAGCATTCGTTACCCGAACGGGGGCGAGGAGAAGCTCGTCCACGACATCCTGGGCCGCGTGGTCGAGCATCGGGACGCGCGGGGCGAAGTGACGAGGTACAGGTACAACGCGCTCCGGCTGGTCGAGGTCGAGGAGCCCGACGGGAACCACCTGCGGATCAAGTACGATCCCGAGGGGAATCCGATCGAGGCGAAGGATCACGCGCGCCACGTGCGGTTTGGCTACGCCGGGTTCCATCACCTCGCGCTGCGCGAAGAGGCGGGCGAGGCGGTTCGTCTGCGGTACGATACCGAGGGGCAACTCATGGCGATCGAGAACGAGGCCGGCGAGATCCACACCCTCACGCGCGACGCGTGCGGGCGTGTGATCCAGGAGATCGGCTTCGACGGGAGCGGTCAGCGGTACGTGTACGACGCGGGCGGCGTACTCGTGAAGAGCATGCAGCCGAGCGGGCGGACGGTGGTGTTCGAGCGTGATGCCCTCGGGCGTGTGACGTGTGTTCGTTACCCCGACGGCACGGCGGAGCAGTTCGCGTATCGCGCGGATGGGGCGCTCATCGAGGCCGAGAACGACGCCGCGTGTGTGAGGTTCGAGCGTGACGCGCTCGGGCGCGTGGTGCGCGAGCTGCAAGGATCGCACGTCGTCGAGCGGCGCTACGACGCGCGGGGCCTGGTGGCCGAGGTGTCGTCCTCGCTCGGCTTTGATGGCGCGTTCCTGCGCGACGCCATGGGCGAGCTCGACGCAATCTCGCTCGGCACGGGCGTCGATCGGTGGCGTACGTCGATCACGCGTGACGTGGCGGGCCTCGAAGCCGAGCGGCGGTTGCCCGGCGGGATCGCGGTGCGCACGCGGCGGGATCGGATCGGGCGCGTCGCGGAGGCGTCGATGCTCGACGGCGGCGAGGAGCTGCGGCGCGTTGCGTACACGTGGGAGCCAGGTTCGCTGTTGAAGGAGCGCGACGACTCGCGGCGCGGGCTGACGCGGTACTTCCACGATCAGCGCGCCAGGCTCACGGCCGCGACGGAGCCGAGTGGGCGCGTGCGTTGGCGGCGGCCCACGGCGACGGGGAACATCCAGCAGGCGATGGAGGGGGAGCCGCGGACGTACAAGACGGGCGGCGTGCTCGTCGCGGCGGATGGCGTGACGTACGAGTATGACCGCGACGGGAACCGGACGGCGAAAGTGTGGCCGGACGGGAGGCGGGAGAAGTACGCGTGGAACGCTGCTGGACGGCTCGGTGCGGTGACGAAGCCGGACGGCTCGATCGTGACGTACCATTACGACGCACTCGGCCGCCGCGTGAAGAAGACCTCGGACACGGAGGAGCGGACGTGGATCTGGGATGGCGACGTCCCGCTGCACGAGCTTTCCACGAACGAAGGGCCGATCGCGTGGGTGTTCGAGCCGGGAACGTTCACGCTGGCCGCGAAGGTGCAGGGCTTGCGGCGGTGGGCGATCGTCACGGATCAGGTCGGGGCGCCGTGCGCGGCGTTCGATGAGTGGGGCGGGGTTGCGTGGCAGGGGGAGGTCGACGTCTATGGGAAGACGGCGGCCGAGGTGGAAAAGACGACGCTGCCGTGGCGGTTTCCCGGGCAGTATGAGGATGCCGAGACGGGGCTCTTCTACAATCGGTTTAGGTATTACGACCCGGAGACGGGGGCGTATATCAGTAAGGATCCGATTGGGCTTGCAGGCGGCCTGCACCTTTACGGGTATGTACTTGATCCCCTCATCGGTTATGACCCGTTCGGACTATCGTGCAGGATTAAGGCTGGGGATAACTTCAAGTGGCATTACATCGACCACAAGACTCTGCTGGAGAGAGCTGTCAAAACAAAGCTTCCAAAGTGGAGCCAATCGAACAATGGCGCGGCATTCCGTGAAACTCTCGACCGTATGATCGGCGATGGGTCCTTGCGACACCGGGGACTCGGGACCTTGAATCGCGATGCCATGCCGACGCATATCTTCGAGGGCAATGGCCTGACGGCTGCCATTCGTCCTGATGGTGAGTTCGTTACTCTATTGCAGTCAGGAGTTGGAAGAGCTGCACCGGGAACGATCCGCTATCCTGTACCACAGCAGCTTCTTCTGCCTGGCTTCTCACCCTGGTGACCGCTGAGGAAGGAATAACCCCATGATGGACACTGCGGCGTTCAAGGCATTCGTAGCTGCCGTCGAGCGGGCGGCAATACAAGACATATACGTAACGGGATTCATAGACCGCGGCAATGGAGTTCCCACGGATCTGTTACCTAGCGGAAGCGACTGGCTCCAATTCACATCGGTCTGGAACTGGTTGTACGTCCGCGTCGGCAATTACCTCTTCTTGCTGGAGACGGTCGCGCAGTACGCACGCCTAGCAATCGAGCGCGCAGAGCGGATTGAGTGCAAATTTCCTGTGGAGCCCGAAGATACGTTCGGCTTCTCCTCCGTCATCAGGAGTGTTCTCCAAAGTGGTGCTGACCAAGCCGTGGTCGTCGGCATCGATCTGTTCTGTGCCGTCAACCCAGGACCAGATGAGGGCATAGGCGCGATGGGGCTCGCGTGTGGAAAAGATTACATCTTCATCGACGCACTGGATTACAACGGAATTCATGTTGGGGGTGCAAGGTCGCGCGACTTATGGTTGGAGTATTTCGGAAACCGGTACGCAGTGAAAAGTGTATCCGTGAATTCGGCCATTGCGTAGGCGAGGAGAAGCCCGTCCACGACAATTCCTCGGGCGCGTGGTCGAGCATCTCGACGCACGCGGCAACGCGTTCCGGTTGGTTCAGGACGCGAGCCACCCGTCCGAGAACAGCTCCGCCTGCTCCAGCACCGTGCGCGTCGCCTCGTCTTGCTTGCCGGGCGGGTAGCCGTGTTTCCGGAGGATGCGCTTCACGATGACACGCAGCTTCGCGCGCACCGACTCCTTGACGGTCCAGTCGATCGTCACGTTCTTCCGCACCGACTCGACCAGCTCGCGCGCGATGACGCGGAGGTTGCCGTCGCCGAGCACGGACTCGGCCGTCTCGTCCACGTGGAGCGCGTCGTAGAATGCAACCTCGTCATCAGACATCCCGAGCGATTCGCCGCGCCCCCGCGCGTCCTGCATCTCGCGCGCGAGACCGATCAGCTCTTCGATGACCTCACGACTGGAGAGCGCGCGGTTTCGATAGCGCCTGATGGCGGCGTCGAGCAGCTCCGAGAATTTCCGGGCATTGACCACATTGCGCCGGGCCGTGACCTTGACCTCGTCGTCGATCAGCTTGCGGAGCATCTCGGCCGCGAGGTTCTTCTGCGGCATGTCGCGCAGCTCGGCGAGGAAGTCCTCCGAGAGGATGGAGATGTCCTGTCGCTTGATTCCTTCCTTCGCGAAGAGGTCGACGACCTCGTCCGAGGCCACGGCCTTCGAGACGAGCTGCCGGATCGCATGGTCCATGTTGCCAGGCGGGCGCTGCTCGGAGACCGTATTCTTGACCAGCACCGCGCGCACGGCCTGGAAGAAGCCAACGTCATCGCGGATCGCGAGGGCCTCCGGGTGGGGCACCGCAAGCGCAAACGCAGAGGAGAGCTTCGCGACGGCCTTGAGATACCTCTCCTTGCCGTCGTTCTGTTGGAGCACGTGGTCCGTGGCGTCCTTGAGCAGCGAAATCCGATCCGCAGCCGAGGCGGAGACCCAGCCTGAGAGATCGAACCCCTCGAACAGGTCGAGGCAAACCTCGTGCTCCCGTCGCGCGATACGTACCGCTTCCGCTTGATCGTGTTCGATCTGCCCTTCGCCTCCGGCCTCGGAGTACGTGTGCATCGCCTCCTTGAGGCGCGTGGCGAGCCCGATGTAGTCGACCACGAGCCCACCCGGCTTGTCGCGGAACACGCGGTTCACTCGGGCAATGGCCTGCATCAACCCGTGGCCCTGCATGGGTTTATCGATGTACATCGTATGCAGGCACGGCACATCGAAGCCGGTCAGCCACATGTCGCGCACGATCACGAGTTTGAGCGGGTCGTCCGGATCCTTGAAGCGTTTCGCCAGCGCCTCGCGTTTCGCCTTCGTTCGGATATGCGGCTGGAGAGCGCGCACGTCGCTCGCTCCGCCGGTGATGACGACCTTCATGGCCCCTTTCGTGTCGTCCTCGTCGTGCCAATCCGGCCGTAGCTTTCGGATCGCCTCGTAGATGTCGGCGCAGATCCGCCGGCTCATGCACACGAGCATGGCCTTGCCTTCCATGACCGTAAGGCGCGCCTCGAAGTGGTCGACGAGATCACGGGCGATACGCGCGATACGCGGATCCGCACCGGCGAGCGCTTCGAGCGCCGCCCATTTCGTTTTTAGCTTTTCCTTGCCGGCAAGCTCCTCGCCCTCGGTAACTTCCTCGAAATCATCGTCGATCGTATCGCGGGCCTTATCGTCGATCCGCAGGGGGACCATCCGGCCTTCGTAATAGATGCGTACCGTGGCGCCGTCGTCGACCGCGCGGGCGATGTCGTAGACGCTGATATGATCGCCGAACACGCCACGCGTGCTTTTGTCGGCCAATTCCACCGGCGTGCCGGTAAACCCAACGAACGACGCATTGGGCAGCGCGTCGTGCAGGTGCCGAGCGAATCCGTCGATGAAGTCGTACTGGCTGCGGTGTGCCTCGTCCGCGATGACGACGATGTTGCTGCGCTCGTTCAGCTCGGGGTAGGTATCGCCCTTCTCTTCGGGGATGATCTTCTGAATCGTCGTGAACACGATCCCGCCCGCGTTGGTCTGGAGTAGCTCGCGCAGGTGCGCGCGGTCGCGGGCCTGTACGGGGTCCTGCCGGAGCAGTTCCTTGCAGCGCGCGAATGTGCCGAAGAGCTGCTCGTCGAGGTCGTTGCGATCGGTGACGATGACGATGGTCGGGTTTCTCATCTCCGGGTGGACCACGAGCCGCCCGGCATAGAAAACCATCGTGAGGCTCTTGCCCGAGCCCTGCGTGTGCCACACCACGCCCACCTTGCGGTCCCCATCGGGACCAGTGGCGACGAGGGTTGCCTCTAGCCCGCGTGCCACGGCGTGGATTTGATGGTAGCCGGCGATCTTCTTGGCCACCGTCTCGCCGTCGTCCTCGAAGACGGTGTAATGGCGGATCATGTCGAGGAGCTTCCGGGGAGCGAGCACGCCCCGGATCAGCACCTCCAGCGCCGTCTTGCCCACTGGCGCACGGGGCACGACCGCGGACGGGCGTCCGTCCGGCGTGGGCTGCTCGTCGTCAGCCGACACCCAGGGAGCGAAGCGCTCGAAGCCCGCCGTGAGCGTGCCGAGGCGCGCGCTGAGGCCATCGGAGACGGCGAGGAGCGCGTTGTAGGTGAAGAGGTCGGGGAGATCGTGCTTGTAGGTCTGGAGCTGTTGGTAGGCGTCGAGAAGCGTCGCTTCTTCGTTGGCTGCGTTCTTCAACTCGATCACGACGAGGGGCAAGCCGTTCAGGAAAAGTACGACGTCGGCCCGGCGGGTCTGGTTTCCGGATGCGAAGATGACCTGATTGGCTGCGAGCCAGTCGTTCTCGTCGGGGTTCTCAAAGTCGATGATGCGGACGGGGTCGTATCCAAGAGAACCGTCGGCGCGCTGGTACTCGACGGTCACGCCGTGGACGAGGAAGGAATGGAGCGCGTGGTTGGCATCGACGAGGTTCGGGGACGAGACGTTGACGATCTTGCGATGGGCTTCGTCTAGCGCCTCGGCGGGGAGGTCGGGGTTGAGCTGCGCGATGGCCTCGCGGAGGCGCGTTTCGAGGACGACGCGCTCATATCCAGAGCGCTCGACGGCGGGATCGTCGGGGGCGAGCGCTGTGCCAGGCGTGATCGCATAGCCGACGTCGCCGAGCCATGTGAGCGCGGCTTCTTCGACGATGGACTCATCCACGCCGGTGCTCATTCCTTGCCTCCGCGCTTGCCGCCCTTGGCGAGCTTTTCGCCGACGACGCTGTAGGCGTCCCTGTCGACGGCAAAGAGCACCTCGCTTGCGTAATAGTTGAGCTCACCGATCTCGACGATCCCGTGCTCATTGTCGATGGCCATGTCGAAGTCGGGACGCGGGGCCGGTTTGGGAGGGACGAGCGCAGCGATCTCGTCGTCGACTTCTTTCGCGACGTCGGCGACGTTGAACAGGAGCCCGAATATCCAGAAAGCGGCGCTACGGATCGTAGTGATCGCACGCTTTGCAGGCACGCCTCCCGTGCCGCCGTGATACTGCTCGTTGCGCTGGTCGTGAGCCCAGAGGATATCCTCACGCTCGACCTTCCACGGCAGGCTGCCGCGGCGGGTGAGTTCGTGAGCGATGAAGTCGAGCTTGGTATGGTAATTCTTGAGCCACTTCTCGACGTCGGCGTTGGGATACGACGCGCCGCCACGGTGGACGGGGTTCAGCGTCAAGTAGGCCGTGATTGAGACCTCGACGGCGTTATCGAAGCTAATCAACGCCATGCGGCGGTCGATATCGTCGCCGGTGCGGAGATGCCCTTCTGCGTGGACGATGAGTTCGAAAGGTCCTCGGGCCCAGTTGCGAACCGTGGTCATACGCCGGCCTCTTTCAGGAAACTTTCGGGGTCGCGGATGCGGAGGTCGCCGGAGAGGAGCTTGGGGAGGAGGGTGTCGCGGAGGGCAGTTAGAGTCCGAATTTCACTCGCATCTTCCAGACGCTCGCTCATACGCTCGATGATGGGAAGGAGGCGAGCTTGGATAGACGGGGGTGGTACGGCGAAGCGGTACCCGAGAAAATCATCGCGACTGAGCGATAAGTTTGTAGTGCCCATGGCTCTCGACCGACAAAATTGTCGATAGCGCGGCGTTCGGAGCAGCCAATAGAGATACTCTGTCCGGATAGAAGTTGCCGTCGGTGCCAGCCTGACGGTGTCTTGGGTCAGCCGCCCTGACGCGATCCACTTCGGTACGCGCGCGACCGCACCGAGCAAATCGCCCGACTGAGTCACATCTTTAAGGGATACGTACAGATCGCCTGGTCGCAGAAGTATCTTTTCCGAGGATTCGCCTCCGTAGGTGCGAAGCGAATCACCACGAAAGCCACCATCCCGCTGAATTGACGCCAGCCCGAGCAGGACTGGACCGTCGTGCTCAAGAAGCGCGCTTTGGTATGTCGTTCCACGTTGAAGGCTTACGAAGTCTCCGAGCGCTGCGATCCTCCAGCCCGCTGGAATCGGCCCGATTTCGGACTCTTCGAAGTCGCGCGGAAACAGCTTTGCGGTCTCGCCGTCGATGCCGAGCGGCTCACGACGAGCAGCCCTTGTATGTACGGCATCGAAGTCAACGAACCAGGACTGGAAGAGGGTCCGACAAGTGTCCTCAAGGGTTTGGTTCATTCCTCGAAGCAAATCAATTTTGTCGTCAAAGGCTCCGAGGATATGAGCAATCGCGCGCTGCTTCTTCAAAGGAGGAAGAGCGACGCGAAGGCTGCGAAATATCCCCAAGTTTATGTGAGGAACGCCAGTGGCGATTGCCTGGGCGCGAATCGAGCGAACCGTCTCAGGACGCAGCAGCCAGTAGTAGACGTAGAGCGGATCAGCAACCTGCGGCTCGCAACGCAGCCGCATCTGGCTTTGAGAGACCAGCCATCGGGAATAACGAGAATCCGGCGGTACAATACCGACCTGTCCGAGCGTCCCGCGCTGAGTCACCACAATATCGCCAGCGACCGCAAGATTCCGAGAGAGAACGTTCGCCTTATCTTCGCTTACGAAGACCAAGTCATTGGCGTCAAAACGCTTCTCCCCCTGCCCCAAGTTCGAACCACGGATTACAGGTACGCCGGAAGCCACGTAGTCTGCACGGACCAAATCTGAACCAAATGGTCCGCCCACTATTCCGTCTGGGGCGGCCAACTCTCCGATCGAAACATCACGCCATTCAGCGGTCATACCCGAGCCCTCGGAGATTTCGCTCAATTATGGCGTCCAACTTCACACCGTGCGCCATCTGCTCCCGCAGCGTCCTCGCCAGTCGCACTATCTTCTCCTCGAACGGCTCCTCGTCCTCCTCCTCGGCCTCGGCCCCCACGTACCGCCCCGGCGTCAGCACATAATCGTGCCCCTTGATCTCCTCCAAGGTCGCCACCTTGCAGAATCCGGGCACATCCGCGTACTTGCCTTTCGCATCCCCACGGAATGCATGATACGCGCCAGCGATCTCAGCGATGTCGCTCTCCGTCAGCGTCCGGAGCACGCGATCGACCATCGTCCCTTTCTGCCGCGCGTCAATGAAGAGCACCTTCCCGCTGCGATTCTTCAGCCGCTTCCCCCGCTCGCCAAGCCCATTCTTCTTGTCCCGCGCCAGGATCCACAAGCACACCGGTATCTGCGTCGAATCGAAGAGCTGCCCTGGCAACGCGACCATGCAGTCGACGAGGTCCGCCGCCACGATGTTCTTGCGGATCTCCCCCTCTCCCGACTGCTGCGACGACATGCTCCCGTTCGCGAGCACGAACCCGGCGACGCCCGAGGGCGCGAGGTGGTGAATGAAGTTCTGTACCCAGGCAAAGTTCGCATTGCCCACGGGCGGGATGCCGTACTTCCACCGCGCATCCTCACGCAGCCGCGCCCCGCCCCAATCCGAATCGTTGAACGGCGGATTGGCGAGGATATAGTCGGCCTTGAGATCCTTGTGCAGATCGCGATGGAAGCTGTCCGCCCACTCGCCTCCGAGGTTCCCGTCGATCTGCCGAATGGCGAGGTTCATCTTCGCCAACCGCCACGTCGTCGGGTTCGACTCCTGCCCATAGATGCTGATGTCACCGATGCGCCCGCCGTGCTCCTCGACGAACTTCTCGCTGTGCACGAACATGCCGCCCGAGCCGCAGCACGGATCGAAGACGCGGCCCTTGTACGGGGCCAGCATCTCCACGAGCAGCTCGACGATGCACTTGGGCGTGTAGAACTGGCCGCCACGCTTGCCTTCGGCGGCGGCGAAGTGCCCGAGGAAATACATGTAGACGTCGCCGAGCACGTCGCGCCCGCGGCTCGCCTTGTCCTTGAAGCCGATGTCGCCGATCAGCTTGATCAGCTCGCCAAGGCGCTGCTTGTCGAGCGCGGGGCGGGCATACTGCTTTGGCAGCACGTCCTTGAGCGCGGGGTTCTCGCGCTCGATCGCGAGCATGGCCTCGTCCACGAGCTTGCCGATGGTCGATTGCGTGGCGCGGTCGGAGAGGAACGACCAGCGCGCCTCCTGCGGCACCCAGAACACGTTTTCGGCGCGGTACTCGTCCGGATCTTCCGGATCCGCGCCAGCATCCGCATCGGCGGCAAGGGCGGCGTGCTTCTCCTCGAAGGCGTCAGAGATGTACTTCAGGAAGATCAGCCCAAGGACGACGTGCTTGTACTCGGCGGCGTCGAGGTTGTTGCGTAGCTTGTCGGCCGCCGCCCACAGAGTTGCCTTGTAGTCGCCCACGCCCCCGCCTTCGGTGGGCTGTTTCGCCGCGTTGGTCTTGGCCATGGATGGCCGCGCATCCTACGTCATGGGCGGGAGGAGGCTCAAGTTAGGCTCTCGTCTTGGACGGTCCGTTTTGCTCCCGCGGCCCCATGGTCGTCCACCGTGCCCTCACCCCCCAGGTGCGCGTGGTTGTGAAGAAGAATCCTCACCACCGCGACCGCCCGCATCTTTATTCTTGACATGCCCACGCCCTCGTGTAGCGGCGCACGGGCCAAAGGGGGCAGGGCATGGGCGTACGGAGAGTTACTCCCGCGTCGATGTGCAGCGTGCAGCGCGGAGGACGGGCAGCAGCGCTTCGGGTGCGCGCTGGGGGCAAGCTCACGGCAGGTGGCTGTCGTCGCCGTACAAGGCCAGCCCAGAGGCTCGCGCGGCGGGGCACCGTTCTCACGGCACGGACCGTCGTCGCGGGCGGCGTCATCGTCGCGGGCGAGGCATGACTGACGCTCACGGTGGGGACCGCCCTCGGGGCAAAGGCCCATCCGTCGAGCGCAGTGAAGAACTGCGAGGGGGCCGCGTCGGGGGCAGGGGCGGCACGATTTCCGGAGTAGCCGCGGGCGTCAACGTGGCGGAGACGAGGACCGCGGTCGGCACAGTGACTAAGATCGGGACGGGGACCTGAATCGCAACGGGCGGCGCATGTTTCCTCGGCAGAGGCGTGGAAGCCGCGGGAGGAGCTGCCGGCACCGCCTCACGCGGCACGGGCGCAGAAGCCGCGGGAGGCGGCGGAACCGGCGGCACGGGCTCCCGCACGATGCCCGACCTGGCCGCGGTGCTCCGCCACGGCCGCGCCGCCAAGGGAAGCCGCCGCGCGACGATCGGGCGCGTGGCCACGGGGCGCAGCTCCGCGACGGGGAGCCCCGTGGCAGGCAGCTCTGCCGCCGCGGGGGGCTGTGCGGGTTGCGGCTGGGCTTCCGTCGTAGGAGCCGACGCCGTGGGCGCCTGGGATTGAGCCAGCGCGCCCGCGATGGCCGCCAACACGAGTTCGGCAGGCACGTACGATGCTGACGAATAGGCGAACTTCCCGGCATCGCCCTTGGCACGACCGCATGCGACGATGGCCCCGGCCACAGCGCGAACAGTCGGATCCGAGAGCGCCCACTGGCACCGATCGATTGGGCCGCCCAACGCGTGGCTCATGTGCTGCCAATCCGCGTCCGTGAGCCCTCGCGCCGCGTTCGTCAATGCCAAGACCGTGTAGAGCACGATTTCCCGAACGAGCGACGTCGGTGGGGCGGTCTGACACTTGGCCAGCACGTTGCCGACCACTTGCATCAAGATCGCGGCAGGCATCTCGGATGCTCGTGAGAATGCGTGCTTTGCCGCGTCGCCGCTGCCCTTCGCCCGGCCGTACGCGACGACGACGCGAGCGACGGCGCGCACGTTCGAATCCGCGAGAGCGCGCTGACATGTCGCGAAGTTCTCGCCGAACGCGCGGTGGATGTCCTGCCATGCTGCGTCCGTGATCCCCCGATCGGCGTTCGTCACTGCGAAGAGCGTGTAGAAGACGAGTTCCACGTGCAGGGGGATCGAACGCGTCGGCGTGGGAGGCGCGGGCGGCGCAGGGGGCGCAGAAGGCGCAGGCGCAGCCGGCGCGGCCGGCGTGGCGGCGGATGCCGCCTCACGCGGGAAACGAAGCATTCCGAGCAGGGTGTCGGCGAGCATCTGGAGGCGTTCGTCCTGCTCGTACACACCGCGGACTTCGGCGATCCACACCGGGTCATCCGGGTTGGACGACGCACGCGGCACGCGCTTTTCGCAGGCTGCGAGGAACGCGCTCGCAAGCAACTGGACCCGCTGGTCGCCGAGCGTCGCTTGCGCAGCCTGACGCCATCCAGCGTCCGCAAGACTGCGCTGCACGGGCCCGATCATCGAGGCGGGCGCGCCACTCGGCAAACTGTAGAGACCTGCCGCGAACGCGCCCAACGCCACGCCGAGCGACACGAGATCCGACGACGACTCGCAGACGCCGATGAGGACCACCGCAGTGCAGACGTCGGAAGGCGAGGTCTCCGTTTGCAATGGCAAACCGGCACGCGCCTTCGTGTCGCTCGGGGATTGGATCCCGCCCAAGTCCATAGAGAAGCTCCAACCGAGCACTATGCACACCCGCCGGCCTGCAAGCCACAAAAATCAGCGGCGGCGCGAGGCTCGTAGGACGGTGTCCGCTACGTCTATGGTGGAATGGTCCAAGCCTCTGCGGCGCGTTGTTCGAGGAAAACCCACAAATTCCGAGAAACGTATCCGAACTCCGGGATCAACACCCTTGTTTCGCCGTGTCGACAAGTGAAAGAGCCGAGCGACACAATGGGTTTTTGACCAATTTCGCGTCGAGACGGGGGCGCGCAGGCACCTCCCCAGCGCTGGCCCCGTGTTCGAGTTCACGTTTCCGGACAGGGCAAGCACCGTGCCCTCCGCAGACAAACCGCTAAATCGCCGCGTTTGGCCCATGAGAGCCGGTCCCGCCCCCTTGTTTCACAGGCTCGGGATCCGAGCAGGGTCCACAAATCGATCCACTTTTCGCTCGCCGGAGCCATGCCTCGGGCGGCGGAAATGTTTCACGGTCCCCGGGACGGTATTCGATTTCACGTTCTGGGCAAGCGCAAGGACCGTGCCCTCCGCGGGCAAACCGCGAAATCGCCGCGTTGAGCCATGGGAGTCGAGCCCGCCCCCTTGTTTCACAGACTCGGGGTCCATGAAGGGTCCAGAAATCGATCCACTATTTGCTCGGCGGAGCCATGGCTACACGCCCCGAAAATGTTTCACGAGGTGGGATATACGCGTACCCTATCAAATCAGCCGGATTTCGAGCACTCGCTTTCGCATCGGGGAGCGGGCGGAGCGCCCCCCGGATCCATGGAAAGCCATGGCTTTCCCATGGGCAGAGCCATCGGGTTCCAGTGGCTCCCGGGCATGGCTCCGAGACTTGCCCGAGAAGGGCCGAGAACGGGCCGAGAACGAGCCGAGAAACCGGGCCGAGAGACGCCCCCGGAGAGGCGACCGACCGCAACGCGTAATATGTATGGTCGGGCTATACGTATGGTCGGGCTATACGTATGGTCGGGCTATATATATAGAACTCGACGGCGACCTCTATTTTCCCTTGTCCCGCATCCCCCATGGGCGGGAGAATCGGATCCACGCAACGGCGCCCCTTCGCGCGCCATGGGAGGGCGGACATGTCCATCGGTGAGTCCCGCAGCCCGGACAGCAACATCACGGCGACCTTGTCGATCCCGCGGGGCGTCCTCCAAGTCGTCGCGCCCCCGCCCGAGACCCTCTCGCAATGCAACGTCGAGGCGGTGACGGGCATCCCGCGGCGCGTCTTCCTGGAAGCCATCCGCGCGCCGGACTTCCCGGTCCCCGTCGCGCGGCTCGGGAAACTTCGGATCGTCAATCGTGCCGCGTTCGTCGCGTGGCTCGAAGACAACGCCCGAAAGCAGATCGCCGCCCCGTCCTCCCCATCGGCCGCGACTGACGCCGCGTCCACCGGCGATACCGCACCCGCGGAGCACGCCGACGACATTCTCGACGCCATTGGCTTGCAACCGCAGCCGGCCACTCCGAGCCGCGCCCGTGCGACGAGCCGCCGTGCTCGGCGCCTCTGACAACCGTCCGGCCCCCGCGGGGTCTCACGGTCGCCTGCGCCTTCTCGCCTCTCGGGCCCGTAGACGGGCCATACCCCCCTCCCGCGCCATCCGTTGCTTGACACGTGCCGCGATGCCGTCATGGCCCCGGGGGGCACGACGGGAGAGTCTCTCGCGCGCCTACCGTGGCTCCGCGGAAGGAGCCGAATCCCGCAGGGCACGGCCGCTCGGCTGTTCCCTGCATCGTCATTGATTGGAGTTTGGAACATGCCCAGGGTAGCAACAGGCAACGTTTACGAGCGGCGCGGCAAGTGGTTCGCGCGGCTCACGATCGGAGCGAAGAAGCGGCAGAGCTTCATGCTCGAAACCTGCAAGGACGAAGCAAGCGCGATGGCTCGCCTCACCATCTTGGCGGAATTGGCCGCGAAGCTCCGCAAATGCGGGCGCGACGACATCGCGCCGGACATCATCAAGCGCGCCGCGGTACGCGACGGGAAGGCACTCGACGAAGTGCGCAAAGCCGTCGACATGATCGCGTCAGGGCAGGTGGTACAGAAGAACCGCACACCGACGATCGAGGAAATCGGCAAGCGGTGGACGAGCGGCGAACTGGCGGATCTTCATCCGGACCGAGTCAAGCGACGACGAAGTGCAAGAACCAACAGGTACGTGCTCGACAGGTACGTCTATCCAATCGTCGGGGACGTGGCGATCGACAAGTTCACGCTCGACCACGCGGAAGCCGTCATGCGTAGCTTGCCCGCGAGTCTCGCGCCGAACTCGCGGCGCTCCGTCGCGCAACTGGTGTATCGGATCTGCTCGCTGGCGGTCCTTCCTCTGCGCCATATCGCCGTGCATCCGCTCCCGCGGGGATTCGTGCCGCGGTATCAGTCAGGAAAAGCGAAGGGGTGGCTTTACCCCGACGAGGACGCGATGTTGCTGGGCTGCACGCAGGTTCCGCTGGAATGGCGGTTGTTTTACGGCTTCCTTCATCGGGAAGGGATGCGCCGTACGGAAGCCCTCCACACGAGGTGGTCTGACATCGACCTGGACCTCGGAGTGATCGTGCTCGACGTGAACAAGACGGACGAGCCCCGCGCGTGGGCATTGTCGCCTGGGGTCGTCGCCGCGTTGCGCGCCTGGAAAGATCACTGCGCGGCGAGAGGCATGCGTGTGTCAGGGGACGCGCCCGTTTTCGTGTACGACGAAGGAAGCCAGAAGGGACAGCGGCTCACCATGAGCGACACTGCCGGCCGGTTCCGCGGACATCTGGAACTGGCAGGCGTTCGCCGGCCGGAGCTGTTCGCACGGACGGAGACGAGGATGCGGATCCGGCTGCACGATACGCGGGCCACGTTCGTCACGCTGGCGCTCGCGAACGGACGAACGGAGGCGTGGGTGCAGGACCGAACGGGGCACAAGTCAAGCGACATGATCAACCGTTACCGACGTGCCGCACGCACGGCGGCCGAGCTCGGGCTCGACGTGTGCCGTCCGCTCCATGAGGCGATCCCCGAGCTGGCCCCCCGGATGGGCGCCGAGCAGGCCCGCACGAAGGAAAGGGCGGCGGAAAGGGCACCACGCTCGCGGCGGGGGACCCCTCTGTCTGTCGAGATCCAGCCAAGATCCGCGGGGTTGGCGACCCCGGGTCAGAGCGAGCAGAACTGTTCCCCGAGGGAAGATCGCTGCGCGATCTTCCGAGAGCATCGAACCGGTTCGATGCTCTCGGCGGTTTTATTTGCGCCGTCGTCGCAGCGCCACGACGGCGCCTTTGCCGTGGGTCGGCGCGTCGTCCGGCGGCAAGGCCACGACGAGGCGCTCGATGGCCGGCAGCGCCCGCGTGACGGCGCGCTCGGCGCCGAGCTCGTCGAACGGGCCCGGGTAGACGAGGACGAGGACGTAGATCGTCGCGAACGAGCGCGCGAGGTAGCCGAGCCCCTCCTCCAGCACGCCCTCGTGCAGGTGCTCGCCCCGGTGCAGCTCCGCCATCGTGGGGTGTTTCCGAACGCGCGTGATGGCCGCGCGCGCGAGCTGGACGCGGCGCCCGATCGCCTCGCGATCCTCGGCCGAGAGCGGCGCGAGCTCGTCCACCGGCGGGACGAGGCGGAAGCGGCGGGCCGTCGGCTCCTCGGGCTCCTTGCGCTCGCCCGGCGGCGGGATCGTGACGCTGCCCGGCCTGCGCACGAGCTCCGCCCAGGAGATGCCCGCCGCGTGGGCGCGGGCGAAGGTCTCGGCGACGCGGGCCTCGGCCTCCGGGTCGTCCGTGCCCGTGGGGGCCTCGGAGGCGCCCCAGACGACGGGCGAAGCGGCGTCGATGACGAGGGCCCCGAGCGCGCCCGTGCGGCCCGCGAGCGCGGAGAGCTCGGCCCGCAGCGCCTCGGCCGGCCCGGGGCGCGGGCGCGGGACCTCGGCGGCGACCTCGCCGAAGAGGTCGGCGAACGACTCGATGAGGGTCGCGAGGCGCGCCTCTTTGTCGGCGCGGTCGACGATGGGCACGGCGAACGTGACGACGAGCTGCCGCCCCCGGCCGAGGTCCCAGCGCAGCGTGGTCCCGTCCCCGTCCGCGCTGGGATCGGCGTCGCTCGGGACGATCTGGACCGAAGCGGCGTCGAGCTCACGCTCGAGGATGGTCGCGAGGCGCTGTCGCGTGACAGGGGTCATCCGCGACGCACTCTACCCGAGCGCGTCACGTCGTCCAATTTCAGCGGAGTCTAGCGGCGGAGCCGTTTCATCGAGAACGGCCGAGCCGTCCAGGCCACGCGCGCGCCGTGGGTCACGTCTCGGCGGCGCGCGTGGCGTGCGGGCGATCGAGGCCCGCGGGGATCTCGTACCGCAGCTCGACCAATCCGCGGCCGAAGCGGGTGATGCCCTGGAGATCGAGCAGACCCGGAATCGAGGCGGGCAGGAGCGGCGCTCCGCTGCCGAGCACGACCGGGACGACGCTGAGCAGGATCTCGTTCACGAGCCCGCGTTTGGCGAACTGGGCGACGAGGTGGCCGCCGCCGACGAGCCAGATGTGTTTCCCTCCGGCCGCGCGCACCATCTGCTCGTGCACGAGGCCGACGTCCTCGGTGGTGAAGCGGATGTCCCCGCCCGCGATCGCTGGCAGATCACGATGGGTGAACACCCAGGTCGGCAGGTCGGCGTAGGGCCAGGCCTCGCGGCTCTCCGCGAGGAGGAACTCGTAGGTCGCCGCGCCCATCGCCAGCGCCCCCACGCCGCCGAGGAAGGCCTTGTAGTGCGCGTCCACGCCCTCGACGCCGTTGAACTGCAGGAGCCATCCGAGGCCCCCGTCGGCGTCCGCGATGTACCCGTCGATGCTGGCCGCTACGTAGTATTGGGTCTTCGTCATGGGCGGAGTATGCCGAGGGATCCCTGACATCCCCTGTCAGTGTTTTTCTGGCAGGATGCACGTGTGCGATCCAGCCGGCTCCTCGCGCTCCTCCTCGTCCTCCAGCAACGCCGACACGCCACCGCCGCGGCGCTCGCCGACGAGCTCTCGGTCTCGGTCCGCACGCTCTACCGGGACATCGCGTCGCTGATGGCGGCCGGGGTTCCGCTCTGGACCGAGGCGGGCCCAGGCGGCGGCATCCGCCTCGTCGAGGGGTGGCGGACGCGCCTCGATGGCCTGACCGCGGAGGAGGCAAGCGCCCTGTTCCTCTCGGGCGCGCCGCAAGCGGTGGCCGACCTCGGCCTGGCCACGGTCGCGGTGACGGCCCGCGTGAAGGTCGACGCCACCCTGCCGGCCGAGTTGCGGGGCCGCGCCAGCCGGATCCGGGAGCGATTCCTGCTCGACGCGCCCGGGTGGTTCACGCGCCCCGAGCAGCTCGCGGCGCTGCCGATCGTCGCCGAGGCGGTGTGGGAAGGTCGTCGGCTCGACCTCTCGTATGGCGAACGGTCGACCCGCCGTCGCGTCGATCCGCTCGGGCTCGTGCTCAAGGCGGGCACGTGGTACCTGATTGCGCGGCATCGCCGGGACCTCAAGACCTACCGGATCAGCCGCATCCAACGGGCCGGCCTCCGGGCCGAGACGTTCGTCCGCCCCGGCGACTTCGATCTCGCCGCATGGTGGGCCGAATCGTCGTCGGCGTTCGACCGGTCTTTGCTCACCTATGGCTGCCGTGTTCGCCTCTCCCCGGACGCACAAAGGCACCTCCCGCGCGTGGTCCCGCACGACGCCGTCCGCCGGATGCTCGAAGACGCCGGCCCGCCGGACGCCGAGGGGGCGCGGACGGTGGACCTCCTCCTGGAGAGCGAGGAGGTGGCCGCGGATCAGCTCATGGGCCTGGGCGACGGCGTCGAAGTGATCACGCCGGATGCCCTGCGCCATCGGCTGTATACGAGGGCGGTGCGAATGGCGCAGCGGAATGCGCCGACAGGCGCCTGCGTTGCCTCGGACGTTGTGGATTGACGACAACGCGAAACTGCGCGAAACCCCGGGCACCATGGATGCGGCGCTCGTCGTTCGATCGGTATGGGAAGGCATGGAAGCGAGGGACTGGGACGCCGTGCGGCGCCTGGTCGCCGAGGATGTGGTCGTGACGTGGCCGCAGACGCGGGAGCGGATTCGCGGCGCGGATGCGTTCGTCACGTTGAACCGGACCTACCCCGGGGACTGGCACATCACCGTGGAGGAGGTGCTCGCCGCCGGGGATCACGCGGCCGCGCGGGTGACCATCGTCAGCGGGGCCGACGTGTTTTACGCGAGCGGGTTTTACGTCGTGCGCGGCGGGCAAATCGTCGAGGCCACGGAGACGTTCGCCGACCCGGGCGAGCCTCCGTATGACCGCGGGCACCTGGCCGAGCGGTATTGACGGGATCCCACCAAAACTCGACGGCGAGAGGCGCCGTCCGTTACGCTGCGCCCCGCGTGTACCTCCCCCGAGCCTTCCAAGAATCCGATCCGGCCGAGATCCACGACTTCATCGAGGCCCACTCGTTCGGCGCGCTCCTCGTCGCAAAGGCCGACGGCGCCTTGGAGATTGCCCACCTGCCCTTCCTCCTCGATCGCCGCGCGGGGCCCCACGGCACCCTGCGCGCCCATGTCGCGCGGCCGAACCCCATCTGGAAGCTCGCCGCTGCGGGCCACCCCGCGACGGTCGTCTTCTCGGGCCCGCACGGATACGTCTCGGCGCGCTGGTACGAGCACCCGCGCGAGCAGGTCCCGACCTGGAATTACATGGTCGTGCACGCCCACGGCCGCCTCGAAGCCCCCATGGATCGAGCGGATTTGTCGGCCCTGCTCGACGATCTCTCCTCCTTCCACGAGCGCGGCGCCCCCGAGCCGTGGCGCATGGACCACCTCGAAGACGCCTTCCGCGAGGAGCTGCTCGACGCAATCGTGGGCCTCTCCCTCCCCATCGATCGCCTGGAGGCCAAGTTCAAATTGAGCCAAAACCGATCGCCGGAGGACAGGGCGCGCGTGATTCGCGCCCTCCGCGAGCGCGGAGGACCGGACGACCTCGCCATGGCCAAACGGATTCGAGAATGAGGCAACACGGGGCGCGCCCGTCGGCCCCCGCTATCGCGTCGAAAACGTCTCGCGGAACGCTCCGATCGTGAGGCCTTTCGGCTCGGCCACCTTCGCGGCGGCGACCTGCTCTCCGCTCCGATAACGAATGCCCACGCCGTCGTGCGCGAATTCGCTGAGCTCGACGAAGGAGCGGTCCTGCCCTTTTTCGAACACCCGCGCATGGAAGAGCACGTGCCAAAAACCGCCCGCGTCGGGGCCGTCGTGGTCGAGCACGTCGAGGCGCATGAACTTGAGCGTGGAGGTCGCGTCCCGGATCTCGCGCAACACCTCGGCCTCGGGCCGCTTGCGGTCCTCGTGGTCGGGGTGGAGCGTGCGCAGGACGTACGCCGATTCCTTCCGCGCATACGCCGCAAAACGCGAGCGCATCAGCGTCACGGCGTCGGGCGCCTCACGCTCGCCGCGGTGATAAGGGGCACAGCACTGCGTGTAGGGCAAACCGGAGCAGCAAGGACAATCTCGGGCTGAGGCCATGGTGTGACGTGGCAACGTAGCAGAAGCGAGGCGCCGGGGGGCCAAACGTGCGTCACGGCGGATCGACGTCGAGCGGATCGACCGGCAAACCTCGGGCGCGCCGCGCGAGGAGGTCCGGGACGTGGAGCCGGTCGGCGCAGACGGCGAACCGGGCGCGCCGCGCACATCGAGCCGTACCCCGTGGGCTGGGACGTCGAGGTCGGGCCGCCGTGCACGGAAGAAATGGAGCGCAGGACGCTAACGACGACATCGGAGGAGCACGCGCCCCTCGCCCCCTTCCCGCTCCGACCAGGCGACGCAGACGGCCTCGCCCGATGCGGCGATCGCAGGATCCACCGATGCCCCCTCGCTCCGCGAGACCGAGTCGCCCGGCGTCGCGCCGGCTTCGTTTGGACTCCAAGCGCCGCCGACGAACCGTTTGACCAGGACCTCGCCCGACGCGCGATCGGTATACGCGACGTGCAGCGCACCGGCTTCGTCGAACGTGAGGGCCGGGCTCCCGCCGGGCCCCGGCGCGTCCCCTGCCCCGGCCATGCCCGGCGCGAGGACGGTGGTCCAGGACGAACCTTTGAAGAGGGCCACGTAAGGCGCCTCGGCCGGGTCCCACCGGAAAGCGAGGCCGAGCTCGCCGGAAGGGCCGGCCGCGAGGTCGAATCGCTCCGGGGAAAAACCGCTGTTCGGCGTGGGCGGGCTGGTCCAGGGCGGAAGAGCCACGAATCGATCCCCTTCGAGGCGCTTCGTGTAGACGACGAACGCGCCAATCTGCCAGTCGAGCATCCCCACGACGGGCCTCCCCGCGCCGTCCGTGGTCATCGCCGGCGTGATGTAGACGGGCGCGGGGTCCGAGGAAATCAGCCGGAGCGCTTGCCCCTGCTCCAGGAAACGCGAAAGGCCGAGCTTGCTCTTCGCGCGGTCCGCCCAGCCCACGACGGGCGCCCCGGATTCATCCATTTCGACGCCGAACACGAGTGTTTGCCCGGCGTGGGGCCCGCCCGGCGCTCCCTCCTTTCGCGCCACGTGCAAGATTTCCCATGAACCCCCACCCCAGCGCGCCACCACCATCGCCCCGCCGGCGGACGTGGAAAACACCAGAAGGACCCGCCCCTCGGCATCGATCGTGAGAGCCGGGCGGAGCCCGGACCCCGGCCGCCCCGGCTCCAGCGGGAGCTCGGGCGCCGTCTCCCACGTGCAGCCCGTCCAGCGCCGCACGACGATCGTGCGTTTCGCGCCGTCCACGAGCCAAGCCACGGCGACCTTGCCCCCGCGCATTGCGATCGCTGGTGGAATCCCCTCGGCCACCCCTCGGCCGAGCCCGTCCTCGGGCTCCGCAGCTCCGCCCGGCGCGTGATAGGCCCCCGCAGACCAGATCCGCGCCGCAATCTCGCTCCCCCCACGAACCACGACGGCAGGCGGGGCCGACCCCTCGGGCAAAGCCACGGCGAGCGACCCGTGGCTCCGCGCGGGCGGAAAATCCGCGGCGCCCGGGCCTCCCGTGAGCTCGACGGGCGTGTCGTTTTCCCACGCCACGACCCGAAGCTCGGATCGTTGGCCGCTCGTATCGAGCACGGCGATGCGCGGCCGTGATCCGCCCGCGAATGCGAGGATTTGCCCGAAGAGCGGCCGATCCGCCGGCTGCTTTGCTTCCCGGGAGCCCTTTTCGTCGCTCCACCACACGTGCACCCGATACCGGAGCACGCCATTGTCGGCGGTCTGCTCGTTCCACGCCTTCCAGCGCACGTTTTTGGGGGCGAATGCGATCCAGGGATCACCCATGGAAATCGCGTCATGCTTGGGCACGAGCGTGGACTCCAGGGTGAAAGCGCTGCCAGTCCACGCGACGACGCTGATGGCCCGATCTTTCCGGAACGTGATGTAGGGATGACCCTTGGGGTCCGACGTCAAGGTAATGCTCTGCGTATGGGGCGCGCAATCATCGATGGGCCCGATTCCGGGGAACGACCACGTCACCCACGCGGTGCCGGTCCACCGGTGCACGACGGCGCGCATGGCCCCGATCCCCGGCTCGGCCCAGGCGACCAGGGGCCGGCCCTCGCCGTCCACGGCGAGCTGGCTCGGCGCGATGGGTTGAATCATGGCAGGACAGGTGACGATCCGGGGCGGCCCGGGAACGCTGAACCCCCGGGTGGGCGGCGGCGTTTTCGGCGAGAGATCCACCACGGCGCTTCCTTCGATGCGATGGACCCGCACGCGCGCGTCCTCGAAGAAAGACACGAGCACGCGCCCCGCCGAATCACGCGTGAGCAGGACGATGCCAAACCCCCCGACGTTGCCCGCCGAAATGGGCGGCAAGTCCTGGAACCGCCCTCCTTCGAGCCTGCGCAAGCGGACGCCGGGCGCCGCGGCCCAGGCGACGACGAGCCGCCCCTCGGCATCGTACACGGCGCTCGGCGTCGCCCCGGAGCCCGCGGACGGAGAGACGACGCCGGGGCTCGGCGCGGGGGTGGCGGAGGACGGCGGCGCCGAGGTGCCGAGCGCAAACCAGGCTCGATCGGAGGGGGGTTCGGCGAGGGCGCCGGGGCAAAGGACGAGCGGACGTGGCGCGGAGGCCGCGACCGGGAGGCTCGAAGCGCGCGGCGCAGACGTCGCAGGTTGCGAGGGTTTTGCGGGCGCAGGCCCACAGCCAGCCGCGAGGCTCCCGAGGGCCAAGAAGACCAAGCGCCGGCGGGGGGAGGAGGCACGAGCCATGACGGACGAGGAGACCGCCTGCACGCCGCGCCGTCAAGATGACGTTTCCTCCTTGACCGCGCGGCGGAATTGATGCGATCCGGCTTCTATGTTGCACCCCCAGGCCCGGGCCTTGATCGATTTCATGGAACGGAGCGGCTTGCCGCCGGCGTATACCCTCTCGCCGGCAGACGCGCGGCGCGTGTACCGCGAGCGCCGCGCGTTCACGCAGCCCGACCCGCCCGTGGTCGCGGAGGTGCGGGATCTCCACGCGGAGGCGCCGCAGGGCCGGATCCCCCTCCGCCTGTATCGCCCCGCGGGCACGACGACCGGTACAGCCCTGCCGGTGCTCGTGTATTTTCATGGCGGCGGCTGGACGATCGGCGACCTCGAAACACACGACACGCTTTGCCGATCGTTCGCGAACGGCGCCGGCTGCGCGGTCGTGGCGGTCGATTATCGGCTCGGGCCCGAGCACCGGTTCCCCGCGGCCGTCGACGACAGCCTGGCCGCGACGTACTGGGTGCAGCGAAATGCCGCGGCGCTCGGGATCGAGGGGACGCGCATCGCGGTCGGCGGCGACAGCGCGGGCGGCAACCTCGCGGCTGTGGTCGCGCTCGCCGCGCGTGACGCGGGGGATCTCGGGATCACATTTCAGCTCTTGATTTACCCGGCGACGGACATGCGCCGCATCGCCCCCTCGCACACGACGAACGGAGAGGGGTATCTACTCACCCGCGACTCGATCACGTATTACCACGACCATTACATCGACGACCCCGCGCACGACCTCGACTGGCGCGCCTCGCCGCTGCTCCACCCGAACCACGAGAACCTGCCGCCCGCGCTGGTGCTGACGGCCGGCTACGATCCGCTGCGCGACGAGGGGCGAGAATACGCCGAGCGCCTGACCGCGGCGGGATCGAAGGCGAGTTACGTCTGCTTCGATCGGCAGGTCCACGGCTTCGTGACGATGGGCAAGGTGTTCGACGAGGCGAACACAGCCGTCGCGTTTTGCGCGGCGTCGCTGCGCGCGGCCTTGTTCCGCTGAGGAATACGCTCACCAGGTATCGACGAACCGCCGCGCCTCCGGGCGCGCGGGCGTCGGGACCGATTTCAATCCGCGCAGGATCCAGGCGCGTGTCTCGGCCGGATCGATGACGGCGTCGAGCTCCAGGAACGAAGCGGTGTTGATGGCTTTCCCGCGCTCGTAGACGTGCGCGACCATCGATTGGAACGTCGCCTCGCGCTCCTCGGGGTTCTCGATGGCATCGAGCTGCTTGCGCATCGCGAGCCGCACCGCCCCCTCGACGCCCATGCCGCCGAACTCCGCCGTCGGCCACGCGATCGTGAAAAAGGGCGCATGGAGATGCCCGCCGGCCATGGCTTGCGCGCCGAGGCCGTACGCCTTGCGCAGGACCACCGTGAACAGCGGCACACGCAAGCTTGCCGCCGCCACGAACATCCGCGAGGTATGGCGCACGAGCGCGGTCTTTTCGGCCTCGGGGCCCACCATGAAGCCGGGCGTGTCGCAGAGGGAGACGAGCGGCAGGCCAAACGCATCACAGAGCTGCATGAACCGCGCGGCCTTGTCGGAGGCGTCGGCGTCGATCGCACCGGCGAGGCGGTATGGATCGTTCGCGAGGAGCCCGAACGGCCGGCCCTCGATACGCACGAGCGCGGTCACGAGGCTCGTCCCGAAGTCACGCCGGAGCTCGAGCACGGAGCCCGTGTCGGCGAGTGTCTCGATGATCGGCCGGATCTTGTAGGCGCGCCGCCGTCGCTCCGGCAAGGCGTCGCGCAAAACGCGCTGATCGCCGCACGCAAAATCGGCGACCGGGCCCTGGAAAAACCCGAGATACTTCTTGGCGACGGCGACGGCCGCGGCCTCGTCCGGGGCGCGCACGTCGACCACGCCGTTCTTGCTTTGCACGTCGATCGGCCCGACCTCCTCGGGCGTGTATTTCCCGAGCCCGCCTCCCTCGATCATCGCGGGCCCGCCCATGCCGATCGAGCTGTTCTCGGTCGCGATGAGCACGTCGCAGCAGCCGAGCAGCGCGGCGTTCCCGGCGAAGCAGCGACCCGAGACGATGCCCACGCGCGGGACGAGGCCGGAGAGCGCGGCGAACGAGAGAAAGCTCGGCGTATCGAGGCCCGCGACGAGCGGCATGTCCGTGTCATTGGGCCGTCCCCCTCCCCCTTCGGCGAAGAGCACGACCGGCACGCGCCATTGCGCCGCGAGCGCGAGCATGCGGTCGAGCTTCTTGTGCCCCATGCCGCCCTGCGTGCCGGCGAAGACGGTGTAATCGTAAGCGAGCACGATCGTCCGCGCGCGCTCGTCGTCGAAGAGCGCGCGGTTCACGCTGCCGACGCCGCAGACGATCCCGTCGGCGGGGCTCGTCCGGACGAGCTCCTCGACCGCGTGCCGTTGCCGCTGCGCGGCCAATGCGAGGGCCCCGTACTCGACGAAGCTGCCCGGATCGACGAGGTCGTCGATGTTCTCGCGCGCCGTCCGTTGCCCGGTCTTGCGCCGCCGCGCGACGGCCTCGGGTCGGCCTGCGTCGGTGGTCGCGTGGAGGCGCGCGCGGAGCTCGGCGAGCTCGGGCCGCACCGGAGCCTCGTCCGGGCGGCCCGCGGGATCTCGGGATTTGCTCATTGGCGCGTACAGGATCGCAGATGCGGGTCGCGCCTGTCCAGGGACTTGCGATCGGGGCGCCTAGCTCTACTCTGCCATCACCACCCACACCTTCATATCGGCACGAGCGTCCGCACCGTCGCTCCGCACCGCGCGCATCTCAGGGGCGCAGCAAGCCTTTGAATCAGTCGCCGCCGGATCTCCGGTAGCGACGGTTCAGGCGGCGGGCCGCTGCGCCCAGGCGTTTTTTTCGGCGTTGCGTAGGTGCTGAAGGAAGGCGAAGGCCATCATCGTCAGGAGCGCGTGATGATGCAGCGCGTGCCAGGAACGGCACTCGACATGGTCGAGCCCGAGTTCCTCTTTCATCTGCTGATGTGCTTGCTCGCAAGCCCAGCGTGCCTTGATCGCCGAGGCAAGCGTTCCGAGGTCGGTGTCGGGCGGGTAGTTCGAGAGGTAATACTTTCGCACGCCGTTCGCGCGCTCTTCGCAGACGAGCCAGGCTTCTTCGCCTGGCCCGTGATTGTGTCCGATGACCTTCGGCCCGTCGGCCACACGCACGCGGATGGCGGCGAACGATGCGGAGAGAGGTCCTTTCGTCCCGTCCCGCCATTGCACATCCTTGAAGCCGTTCTTTGCGCGCGTCGAAAATACCTCCTTCGCCTTTTTCGGGGCAGCCGACACCTTGCCGCGCTTCGGCGGACGTCCACCTGATCGTGTTCGCTCGGGCGCGGTCACACGTACGGACTTCGGATAGACGAGCTGGTTCGGATTCACCCCCACGGCCCACCTGAGCTTTAAATCCGAAAGCCCACGCCGAAACGCGGCACATGCACCGTACCCCGCGTCCGCCAAGACATCGCCGAACTCGATGCCGCTGCGCACGATCCGCTCGACCTCGGCGAGCGCGATCTGCCACTTCGTCCGGAACACCACGTCCTCGGGCACCTTCGCTCGTCGGCGTCGCGCTGGATCGTGCGCCCATTCCTTCGGGAGATAAAGCCGGAGCGCGACCGGGACGGGCACCTCGTCACGCGCGAGCGTGATGGAGACGAGAGCCTGGCAATTGGCGTTCTTGCCGAGTTGCCCGCAGTACTGATGCGCAACGCCGACCGAGTGCGTTCCCTTCTTTGGAATTGCAGTGTCGTCGATGACGAGGTGGGCGGTTTTGCCGCCAACGAGCGCTCCAGCCTTCTCGAGGAGCACGCACTCGTGTCCGGCCGTGTCCCAGCGAGAGGTCGAGAGGAAGTGGTGAAGCTGCTGCGTCTCACCTGGGCAAACCCGCGCGGCCATCGGCTCGATGCTCTTGCGGTCGCCGGGCCCGAGCAGCCCACGTATGTAGATCGGTCCCCACTTCTGCTGGGACGGGTAGCCGAACTCGAGCAGGAACGGTGCAATCCAGTGCTCGAACTCGCGCTCCCAGTGTTCCTCGGCCAGTTCGTCATTCTTGAACGTAGGTTTGACGGCGGTCACGCAGGCAAACCAGCGCAAGGGAAGTCGCTGGGCCAAATTTTTCGCCACGGCAGACCACGAAGGGCCGTAGATCAAGCTCGGCACGCGTCAGGTCGTGGGCAGGGTCGGTCAGGATGGCAGAGTAGTGCTAGGTCACTGTGCTCAAAAACAACGGGCTTTTTGGATCGACCGCATCGCGGTCGATTCATCATGGGTCCAGCGTCACGCTGGTCCGGGTCCAGGGGCGGACAGCCTTTGGTGGGGTTTGGGGCGAAGCCCCAATCTCTCCTCTCTCAGGGAGAAAGCTTCTTTGTCTCCCATGCGTAGGTGCACCAGCACGCGACGGTTTCGACTTTCAGGCCGAAGCGCAGCCCCCATTGTTTTGCCTTCTTCACCTCGACGAGCCATCCTTGATATTGCTTGACGAGGCCCTCCGGGCTCCGCTCGGGCAAACGCAGGCTGTAATCGTGCTTCAACTCTGCAGCGGGCCAAGGCCCGTTCGCGAGCTGAAAGAGCCGTCCGAGGACACGGGCATGCACGTCTGCCTGCGCCCCGCCGACGAGCGCGTCGCGATCTTTTCCGGTAAGAACGTGAAAAACGCGACGTTTGCCGTCGACGAGCGACGTGGCGACCAGATCGACGCGCGCGCAATCGTCGCAAGCGTCGCTGGGAGTCACCCCCTCGATGGCCCAAAAGGCGCCCTGCGCGACCCCGAGCGCGATGAACACATCCGGCCCCTCCGCGAGGTAAGTATCGGCCACGAACCTGGCCGGCGGCCCGCGGTCGGGGGTCCAGCGAATTACCTCGACGCTCCAGACGGGTATGACGCTCATCCTGCATTGGTTATCGATGTCGACGCGCTCGACCTTGGGCGCCGGCGAGCCCGCCCCGGTCGCGCCCGCGAAGAGCAGAGCAGAGAGCGTCAAGGCGAGCGAGGAGGCGGCGCGGAGGGGCATCGAGAGCGACATGACGGAAGAACGCCGCGCGGGGCAACTTTCTTCGCGGTCGCTACAAAATCTCCAGCGTCCGAGGAGCGACGTCCGGGAATGGATGGCTCTGAGCTTCGAGCAGATCCTTGAGCGGCGGCTCCTTGGCGACCTTGCCGGCCTGTGCGCGAATCGAAAGGATCGGGGAAGTTGAACGGATCGGCGCTCTGCGAGATCGCAAAGCGAGCTCGCCTCGGGGGGTGAATCGACCGGGCTTTGCCCGGGCGAGAGGGGGACGCGAGGCGTCCCCCTCGGGACAAAAGAGCTAGAACATAGAGCGGTTGTCAAACCGCTCTATGTTCTAGTGAATGACGTGGTGGGGCGCGTGGTGCTCTTGCTCGTGCGAGAGGAGCCACTGCTTGGCCGCGACGCCGCCCGCATACCCCGTGAGCGCGCCGTCGCCGGCGATGACGCGGTGGCAAGGGACGATGATGCTGATCGGGTTCTTCCCATTCGCCGCGCCGACGGCCCGCGCCGCCTGCGGCCGGCCGAGCGCCCGCGCGAGCTCCGCATAGGAGCGCGTCTCGCCAAAGGGAATCTCGACGAGCGCGCGCCAGACCTCACGCTGAAAAGCGCTTCCGTGGAGATCGAGCGGTAACGTGAAAAACTCGCGCCCTCCGGCAAAGTACTCTGCGAGCTGGCGTGCGGCCTCGGCGAGGAGCGGATGGTTTTGCCCGTCGTGGGCCACGATCTCCGGCGCACCCTTGTGCCCAGGCAGGTAGACGCCCACGATCGCTTCTTCCGCAGCGACGACGTGGAGATCGCCGACGGGGCTCGAAATACGGCGTTCATACAACATGTTCATTCCTCAAATGCTCCTTCTGAAAGGCCCTGCCACAAATGAAGGACCGCATAGGCCCGCCACGGCCTGAACGCCTCGGCGCGCGCTTCGGCTTCGCGCGTCGATATCACGCGAAGCGCTTTGCGGACGCCGAGATCCGAGGCCGGAAACGCGTCGGGGAATCGATACACGCGCATGCCGAGGTAGTGCGCCGTCCACGCGCCGATGCCCGGCAACGCGACGAGCGCGGCCGCGGCAGCCTCGGGATCCTCGCCGCGCTCGAAGCGGACCTCGCCCTGCGTGACGGCGCGCGCGAGCGCCTGGATGGAGAGCGCGCGCGCCGCGGGCAAACCGATTTGCGTGATGTCGGAGAGCGGCGCCTCGGCGAGCACCGACGCGGGCGGGAAGAGGTGCGTCACGCCCGCGATCGGCGTATCCAGGGCCGTCCCGAATCGCTTCGCGATGCGCCCGCCGAGCGTCGTCGCCGCGCGCACGGAGACCTGTTGCCCAAGAATGGCGCGCACGGCCGCCTCGAATCCGTCGAACGCGCCCGGCACGCGCAGCCCCGGATGACGCGCGACGAGCGGCGCGAGCAGAGGATCCCGGCAGAGCGACTCCGCGATGAGGCGCGGATGAGCGTCGAGATCAAAAAGCGCGCGCAGCCTGCCGAGCAGAGGCCCGAGCGTGCCCGCGAGCTCGGGCGCGACCTTCACGCGGAGCGCGTTTTTCTGGGGCGGATGCATCACCCGCAGCCACCCTGTCCGCTCGCCGAGCCGCACCGAGCGGGCATACACGCCGCCCTCGACCGACTCGACCCCGGCAATCGCGCGGGCCGCGAGGAACGTGAGGAGCGCATCCCAGTCGAGCGGCGGCCGATAATCGAGCCGCAGCGTGATGGCGACGCCGGCCTCCGCCTCCCCGAGCGCGCGCCGGAGCGCGGACGGCGGCCTGCCGAACCGGGCCGAAAACAGCGCATTGAACCGGCGCACACTCCCGAACCCGCTCGCGAACGCAATCTCGGTGAGCGGCAGGGAAGAATCCTGCAAGAGCTGCTTCGCGAGCGCGAGGCGCCGCGACTGGGCGAGCTCGACGGGCGCCACGCCGAGTTCGGCTTCCATCGCGCGCCGGAGGTGCCTCCCGGTCACGCCGAGCGCGCGCCCGAGATCGTCGACGGAGCCCTCGTCGAGAAAACCGCCTTCGATCCGCGCGAGCGCCGCGCGGACGAGGCGCGGCACCGAGTCCTGCGGCGCGCCGCCCGGCGAGAGCTCGGGCCGGCAGCGAAAACACGCGCGAAACCCGTCGCGATCGGCCTCCGCCGCGTACCGATAAAACACGCATCGATCGCGCCCCGGTGTCCGGGCCCGGCACACCGGCCGGCAGTAGATGCCGGTCGTCCGTACGGCCACGAAAAACAGGCCATCGAAGCGCTCATCCCGCGCGCAGAGGGCTCGGTAGCAGGTCTCCGCATCCATCATCGCCCTCCCCTCGTAGCGCGGCCGCGCCCCGATGTCTGGCCGTTTTCGGACGCGACAGCGAACTCGCGGCGCCGGCCCGCCGGCCGTCAGATCCCGCGGCTCGCGGCGAACATGATCCAGCCGGCCACGAGCGCGATGAAATAAACGAGCCCGGCGACGACGATGCGCCGCGAGCGCCTGCCCTCCGGCCCGGCCTGGGCGACGGCGAGCACGATCCCGAGCTTCGAGAGCGACCCACCCTGCGCGAATCGATCCATGACGAGCCGCATCAAATGCGGAAGAACCCAGAAAAACGGCGCGAACAGCAGAACCTCGGCGAGCGCGACCACGAGCCCCACGGGGAGGCCGAACGGCGCCGGCCCGAACGCGGCGACCTGCACGGCGCGGACGTTCGGATCGAGGTTCACGGCGAGCACGCACCCGAGGAACAAGGCCGCGACGATGCGCCCCGCGCCCTCGGGCGAGATCCGAGGTTTTGTCGCGAGAGGCGCGCCCTGCTGGAGGCGGCGGACGTTGCGGTGACAAAGCGCGGCGATGGATCCAAAAAGCACGAAGAGCCCGAGCGGAAAGCCGCGCCGGAAGGGCAAGTTGAGCTCCTTGTCGAGCTCGACCTGCGAATACACCCCGAGACGGCTCAGGGACGGATCCTCGGGCAGGTAGGTGATATCGAACGTCTCGCCGGGATCGCCCTGGAGGTTTTTCCGGTCGACGTTCCACGTATGGGTGACGCCGTCGACCTCGTACCGATAATGCGTATTGGAGGCCGAGCCCTGTCGCGTGATGGCCGTGATGGTCGCGGTGCCGGGGCGCCCATGATCGGCGAGCGCACGCAGCCGCAGCTCCTGGCGTCGAAAGAGAAGCCCGAGCACGAGCGGGATGACCAGGGCCATCGTCGCAAAAACGATCCTCGCTCGCGCATCGGTCGCGAGGTTCCTGCGGCGCCTCTCTTCGTCCATTGGCTGGTTGGTGGGGACTTTAAGCCCCAGGAGGCAGGTCTTGCAAGGGGAAGCCTCCGGCTCCGGAGCCATGACGCTCGATACCGGGGGGCTATTTGCGTGCTTTCAAGGAACGTTATTCATCACCTTCGAGCTTCTTGCAGCACTCCTCGTCCTTCAGATGACAGCCCTTCCGGTAGAAGGCAGCGGCGTCTTTGGCGGAGTGTTTCTCGATCATGATGCCTGAATATCGACACGACTCGGCGTGGTTGGCAGCACAGGCCTTGTTGAAGGACTCTCGTGCGAGCGGGATCATTGTGAGGTCTTCGCCTTCACTGTCCTCTTCGTAGCGCACGTTTATGTCGTCGGTGGAGCCCGAAACACGATCGACGCGCCAGCCACCGGCGTAATGGACATCCCGGCCCCGGAGCGCTGCCTTGCCCGTTTTGTAGCAATCGAGCGCCCGCTCCAGGACCTCGCACCGGTACTTGCACTGCTCCGCGGTTTTGCACGAGCCGTCTTCCGTCTGCCCGACCTCGGCGCGCTTTTTCTTCGCGTCTTCCTCGAGCGCCGCCTGCTCCGGATCATAAATAAGCTTTCCGAGCCCAGACAGGTTACATGCGGTATTCGTGAGAGAAAGGGCGACAACGAGCCACGTCGTCGACCCAAATCGCTGGGGCGCTTGCATGCGCGCGAAGATACCGTCGCCGCTCAAAAGTGCAAGGGCGGTTGCGGTGCAGCGAGCTAGGACTCAGCCAACGTCGCGATCTCGAGCGTCTTCAGTTTGGCTTTGTCGAAGATGATGTCGATCCGCGCGATGGCACCGCCCGTGAACGTGAAGCGAAGCGCGCTCGCGAGCCGGCCGCCAGGCGCGTAGATGGCGCCAATCGTGCCGTCGACGAGCGCCGGTTTTACGGCGTCGATAGCACGCACCCTGCGCGTGAACGCGACGGCCGACGTTACCCAGTTCCGCGCGTCGAGGATCTCGCGCCCGGGTCGGCCGCCGTGGATCACGACGTTCGGATCGAGGACGGCGATGACAGCCTCGACGTCGCCGGTTCGAAGGGCAGCAAGCAGCGCCTTGACGACGTCGTGCTGGCGCGCGAGCTCGGCCTCGTCGCGCTCGGGCGCGCCACGCACGCGCCGCCGCGCGCGGCTCGCGAGCTGCCGCGCCGCCACCTCCGACCGCCCCACGATCGGCGCGATCTCCTCGAACGACACGCCGAACAGATCATGAAGCACGAACGCGAGCCGCTCCGCAGGCTCGAGCGTCTCGAGGACCACCAGGAGCGCGAGGCTGACCGAGTCCGCCAGCACGGCCTCCTCCTCCGCGTTGCCCTCGGGCGAGGTCGTCGCCTCCGGCGCGGCGTCTCCGTCTTCTGTGCGGGCCTTCCGCGCGCGGAGCATGTCGAGACACACCCGCGCGACGACGGTCGTGAGCCAGCCGCGAAGGTTCTGGACCTCGCCCGTATCGGCGCGCGAGAGCCGAAGCCACGCCTCCTGCACCGCGTCGTCAGCCTCGCTGCGCGAACCAAGCATGCGATAGGCCACCGCACGGAGGTGCGGCCGGCTCGCCTCGAAATCCCCGACGAGAATTTTTTCATCCGTCACGGTCACGTCCTCGTTCTCCGATCCGTCATCAGCGGTGACGGGCGAGCCCGCCCGGTTGTGACACAAGGAGAGATTTATCATGGAAGCACGGCTGAAAAACCCCGCGATGCTCGTCCCGGACGCGATACAGCCGCTGATGGCGCTCGTGAAGACCCTCCAGAACGGGACCGTGCCGCCTCGTACACTCGGGCTTGTCCACGCGCGCGTCAGATCAACGCCTGTGCGGTGTGCCTCGACCTGCATGGGCGCCAGGAGAAGAAAGCCGGCGAGCCCGACGACCGCCTCCTCGTGCTCGCCGGCTTTCGGGATGCGCCCTGCTTCACCGATGCCGAGCGTGCAGCCCTCGCGCTCGCGGAAGCCGAGACGCGCCTCGCCGATCGCGCGGAGGCGGTCCCGGACGATGTCTGGAAGGACGCCGCGCGCCACTACGACGAGCAGGCGTTGGCCGTGCTCGTCCTTCATATCGCCCTCGTCAACCTCTTCAACCGGGTGAACGTCACGACGCGGCAAGTCGCGGGCGCGCAGACCTGGTAGCGACGGCGGCGCAGGTGCCTGAACCGCGCTCGAAAGCCTCCTTCCGCCGCACCCGTTGAATGCGGTGCGGCGGAAGGACGACGCTCGAGGGCCCAGGCGCTAGGGATGCGTCAGACGGCGATCGCCCGGATTGGGCGGGCATTCGGGCTGCGGCCGCACCGCAGCGAGACGTTCAAGCTCTCTTAGAGACGGAGCGGCGCCGGAGGGCGAGTAGGCCGGCAAAGGCGAGGCCGAGGAGGGACGCGTCTCCGGCGGAGTCGCCAGCCGCGCGGAAGCTGCAACCATGGCCGTGATCGCTGCCGCCGCCGCTGCCGCCGCTGCCGCCGCCCTCGCCGCCGCTGCCGCCGCCCTCGCCGCCGCTGCCGCCGCCGCTGCC
>NZ_SSMQ01000078.1 GCF_005144585.1 Polyangium fumosum
GGAATCCGCTGGAGGTTCAGTGTCCAGCACGCTCGCAAGAAGATGGGGCACGCATACCCACAGCCAGCGCATCCCGCGCTGCCCGTCGCAGCGTGAAACAGTCAAGACCCCTGTGTCGAGGAACTAGGGGGCGGGAGCGTCAGCGGGACTCACGCGAGCGCGAGCGTGTTCAGGTGCTTCCGGGCGAGGTGCAGGCGGCTGTAGACGGTTTTCGCGTTGAGGCCGAGCGAGGCAGCGATTTCCGTAATCGATTGGCCTTCCAGGTACGGCAGCACCGCGGCGCGGAGGCGGGAGCCGAGCTTCGCCAGGAATCGCTTGAGTCGGAACATCCCGTACGTCGCCTGCAAGAGCGTGTCCGGCGACGTCCCGTCCTCCTGCTCGGGGAGATCCTCCGCGAAACCAACGAGGACCTCACGCTCGTAGCGAAGGCGCTTTCGGTAATTGCGGGCATGGTTGAGCCCGATCACCAAGAGCCACGGCCGGGCCTGCTCCGGCGTGACCAGGCACGAGAGGCGACGCCAGACCGTGAAGAAAATATCTTGGAGGACATCCTCCACGTCGCGGGGAGGGACCGCCTGGCGGAGAAGAAGGCGGCGCAGGAAAGCGTGGTGTTCGAGGTAAAGACGGCCGAGCAAGGCGTGCGACGCCGAAAAGTTTGCCGGCGGAGGATGGACGAGTATCGTGACCATTAGCTCATGGCTCCGGGGACGACGGGGTTGTGGGTCAGACGCCGGTCGGTGTGGGTAGCACCGGCCGGCGTCGCTTGTTTGTCCCACGGACCGGGGGAAAACTCAACGCTAAAAGTGGGGATTGGTTCGTTGCCGGAGAAGCCACGATCCGCCGGGAATGGTGCGAGAGGTGTTGGAATGGGGGCCTTGATCCTGCCTCACCCCCAACCCCTCTCCCGTTCCGGAAGAGGGGCGAGGGAGGTTTCTTCTTACGAAGCGCGGCGGTAGACGAGGCGGGCGAGGGTGGCGATGATGTGGTTCATGCGGTCCAGCACGTCGGGATGGGGGCTTTCGATGTAGCGCATGGCCTGGGCGACTTGGACGCAGGCCATCACCTCTCGCGCCGATCCGAGGGCTGTGGAATAGCGCTGCCGTTTGTGTCCGGCGAGGCAACCCATGCCTTCCGCCACGTTCAGTGCCACGCTCTGCACGGCCCGCCTCATCTGCCGAGCCAGGTCTCTATCCTTCCGCTCAATCCGCTCTGCAATGCCTGCCGCGTCCCCTGCCATCATCAAAACGACATCATAAATCTTGAGCATAACGAACCCTCCGTCCGACGACCCATTCGCCGGGACCCTCGTCCCACACCGTCGCGCGGAGGCCTCTTCAAGGCTGCGCAGCACCGCGCGGAGTCGCCCGGAGCGCGAAGCGCGAGGACGACGAGCACGGCTTGGCCTTGAAGAGGCCGAGCACGACGGTAAGCTCGCCGTCCCCGAGCGGGATCCCCTGCATCCCGTTCCCCCTCGCACGTGCGCTTGCGCTTGCGTTTGCGTTTGCGCTTGCGTTTGCGTTTGCGCTTCCGCTTCCGCTCCCGCTCCCGCCCGCTTCCGCTTCCGCTCCCGCTTCCGCTCCAAGGCAAACGCTCCCTCGGAGGCCGCGCATGCTCCGGCTCCACGAACTTGCGATACTCGGCTGGCTCTGCCCGCGGGCTGCGGCTGGCGCTTGCGTGGTTTCAGGAGCGCCGCAGCACCGACGGCGTCCGGCCCGTGTGGCGCTTCAGGGCGCGGCGCAGCGAGCGCGCGTCCGACAAACCGATACGCTCGGCGATGTCGTCGAGATTGGCCCCAGGCCGCTGCAGGAGCTCCAGGGCCCGCTCGCACCGGACCTGCGAAAGGAGCGCGGAGAAGCGCGCCCCATCCTCGGCCAGGCGCCGCTGCAAGGTGCGGCCCGTCATCCCCAGACTCTGCGCCACGCGGTCGAGCGACGCCTCCTCGCCGCGCCAGAGCGCCTCTTGCAGGCCCTGCCGCACCAGGGCCGTGAGATCCGCCCCGCCCCGCGCTTCGATCACCGCCTCGGCCTGCCGCTGCAGGAACGCCCAAAGGCCCGCGTCAGCGCTCAGATTGCGGAGATCGAGCACGGACGCGGGGAAGACGATCTCCACGCGCGGCGCCCCGAAGCGTAGATCGCGCGTCCCCAGGAGCTCCACATGCGCGCTCGTGTCCGCGGGCGCGTGGTGTGGGAAGCTCACCTGGATGGCCTTGATGGCCACGCCTGTGAAGCGTCGGAGCAGCACGATGCTGGCGCCCACGCCCGCCTCGACGAAGTGGCGTGACGCGGGCGGATCGTGTGAGGCGCCGGTGCGCGTCAGGTGGACCCGGTCTTGCTCGTCGATGAATTGCCAGAGACTCGCCGGCCCGGTGAGCAGACGGCGGCTGTAATCGGTCCCGACCGCCAGGGCCTCGCGAACATGGGTCACGCTCATCCCCAGCAAGCCGGGGAGGGACATCCAGCTTGGCTCGGCCTCGCGGGCGAGATGAATGCCGAGGTTATCGTCCTCGCTCCGCGCGCAGATCTCCTCCACGACCTTGTGCGCTCCCTCCTTCGGGACCCTGGCCGTGAGGTCGTCGACCGCGGGCCGGCGCACGCCGTGGCGTGCGCAGAGCGCCGTGAGGTCCCGCTCGGACCAGCCGGTGCGCGCCGCGTGCCGCAGGAAGGGCGAGAGCAGGGTGGCGGGGCAGGTCACTGCGGCGGGCCCTTGGACCCAGGATGCGTCCTGTCGCGATCTGTCCGCAGGTTGTCGCATGGGGTCCTTGGATCATGACACATCGCCGCGGATGATCGCCACGTGGAGGACATGATGAAACGTCACAGCTTCGCAATCCCCTCGCTTCTCACGCTCGCCTGCTTCGCCGGCTGCGGCGATACCACCGAGGATCCACGAGGGACGCCGATCACGACCGGGCCGACGTATTACAAGGACATCGCTCCGCTGGTGGCCGAGCAATGCGCCGGCTGCCATCAGGAGGGCAGAATCGGGCAGTTTTCGCTGCTCGACGCGTCGATGGCGGCGCAGATGGCGCAAGCGATGGCGGCGGCCACCAAGGCCCGCACCATGCCGCCGATGCCGGTGAACAACGATGGCTCGTGCAATACATACAAGAACGCGCGGTGGCTGAGCGATGAGGAGATTTCCCTCTTCGAGCGCTGGGCGAGCGCGGGGGCGCCGCTGGGCGACGTGGCGGACGCGCCGCCGCCGCCCGTGGACGATAAACCCAAAATGACGGGAGAGGTGGCGGGGTTCGACCTCGGCGTGGACTACACGCCTCATCCGGCGGACGACCAGCCGGACGATTACCGTTGCTTCATCGTGGATCCGGGGCTCGCCACGGACGCGTTCATCACGGGGTATGACATCCAGCCGGGGGACGCGCGGGTGGTGCACCACGTGGCGCTCTTCGCGCTGCCGAACGCGGAGATCGAGGCGGGCGCGGCGGCGCTGGACGCGGCGGAGGAGGGGCCGGGGTACACGTGTTTTGGCGGCCCAGGGGTCCCGGCTTCGGTGCTCGGGGCGTGGGCCCCCGGGACCGGCGCGACGCTGTTTCCGGCAGGGACGGGGATCCGTTATGTCGGTGGGAGGAAGCTCGTGGTGCAGATGCACTACAACGTGCCGGCCACGGGCGGGCCGTTCACGGATCGGTCGACGATGAAGCTCCAGATCAGCAAGGATCCTGGGCTCACGCCGGCGCGTTTCCAGCCGATCCTGACGACCCAGATGTCGCTCCCGCCGGGGAATGCGCACGTGGAGGCCACGGCGGAGGTGCCGCTGTCGGCGCTGGCACAGAAACTCAACCTGCCTCCGTTCGAGGGGTTCAGGTTGTGGGGAATGCTCCCGCACATGCACCTGGCAGGGCGAACGCTGCGGTCGGAGGCGACGGCGCCGGGCGGGGCTTCGCAGTGCCTGATGGACGTGGATCGGTGGGATTTCCACTGGCAGGACGTGTGGTGGAACGAGACGCCCATCGATATCAGCGTGGAGAGCACGATCCGCCTGCGCTGCGGTTACGATACGCGGGGGCGGGTGCAGCCGACCGTGTACGGGGAGGGGACGAACGACGAGATGTGTCTGGGGGTGCTTTATGTGACGATGTACTGAGAAGGGAGCGCCGCGCCAGGGCCTGCCAGAGCAGCAGACGGATCGGGCGAGGGCTGCGCACCCGATGGAGGACCCTGTGCAAAGAACCTGTCGATCGCGCCCTTCGTCCTGCCTTTCGCCTCCCGAGCGGTACACAATCCGATTTCGCTTGCCGCTCCCGCTCCCGCTCATTCCTTCCCTGCGAATGTCGCACACGCCGCCAACGTCAGCCGAGCACCGAGAGCACGATCGCCGAGGGGCGCGCTGGATCGTGATGCACCGTCTGGTCCGCGGGGACGAGCCGCGTCGCGGTGGCGAGCGGCTCGCCGCTGCCGGGATTGCGGGCGAAGCGCGGGTGCGCGCCGCTCGAGACCTGCAGGCGAATGCGGTGGCCGCGGCGGAAGCGGTGCGCGGTGGGCCAGAGCTCGACGGTGATCGCCAGTGTCCCGTCGGGCCTCGGCGCGGGACGGCCGGGGACGAGGCGCAGGATGCCGTCGCAGAGGTTCACGGATCGGCCGGAAGGATCGACGTCGCAAAGGCGGACGAAGAAATCGGTGTGCGCGAGGCTCGATTGCACGAAGAGCTCGGCTGATACGGGGCCGATCACCTCGATGTGGCGGTCGAGCGGGGGGGTCGTGTAGGTCAATACGTCGCGCCGCGCTTCGAGGGCGCGGTTGTCCTGGGGTCCGCTCTCTTCATTGAGCAGGGCGCCGCCCACGGACGGGGTGGGGTCGGCGGGATCGTAGCGGTAATGGTCGGGCGGCGAGGCCGCGGGGGGATTCGGGGCGAGGCCGCGGTTCGGCTGGAGATGATAACGTTCGGTGCGGACGCCGGGCGGGGGCCAGCTCGGGTATTCACGCCATTCGTCCGCGCCCATCACGTAAATGCGCACGGGCGCCTCGCGCAAGCGGCTGCGATCGCCGAGCATGTGCGCGCGGAACCAGGCGAGCGACTCGCGAATGCTCTCCTTGAAGAGGGGCCTCGACGTATGGGACCAGGGGCCGATGGTGAGGTACGGCGTCTGGCCCGCCGCGACGAGCGCGGCGTAATCCCGGAGCTGCCAGGGCAGGAAGACATCGTAGAAGCCGCCGATGAAAAGCGCGGGCGCCGTCACCTCGGCCACGGCGGCGCTATGGTTCGCCGGCGTCCACCACGGATCGCCCGGGGCGTTGTGCTCGAGCCAGTCCTGGAAAAACCCGACCCGATGACCGAGGACCACCCGATCCGCCTCGGCGAGCGGCAGGTGCGCGAAGGCTCGTTTGAACGAGCGGCGCGCGGCGAGCCGGGCAAGAAGATGCTCGTGGAGAGGTTTTTCCTGGATATGGACGAGGTGCGTCCAGCGGAGCATGGCATCCAGCGAGAAGGTCTCGCCGGGATATTTGAAGTCGCGGAAATTGGAGAGCGTGATCTGGGGCGACATGGCCTTGAGCATGGAGCCCGCGTCGCGGGCGATCGCCCATTGCACGAAGCCGAGGTAGCTCGGTCCGAAGGTGGCGATCTCGCCCGAGAACCAGGGCTGCTCTTTCAGCCAGGCGAGGGTGGCGAGGCCGTCGTCCTTTTCGGTGCGGAAGGGGTCGAGCACGCCGCCGGAGCCGAAGGTGCCGCGGCAGCTCTGGACCAGGACCGAGAAGCCGCGTTCGGCGAAGGGCCGGCCGAGCATCACGCCGAGAGGGCCCGTGCGCCCATAGGGGGAGCGGACGAGGATGAGCGGGCGTTTTTTATCGTCGCGCGGAGCATGCCGATCGGCGAGGAGGACCGTGCCGTCGGGCATGGGCACCCGGAGATCACGCTCCACGACGATGTCGCGCGTCTCGGCGGGCGGCAGGTCGAGGAGCCATTCGAGGAGGTGGCTCGGGAGTGTCTTGAGGTCGTTCACGTCTCTCATGGAGACGCAGGGACGGGGAGAATGCAAGGCCATGGCTGGATTCGTTCGACGAGCCTCACGGGTAGGCTCGGTACGGCGCGTGCAACCCCCTCGGCCATGCGAACACATCGCGCACCGATACGCGATTTCTCCAGGCGATGGGCGTTCACCGTGGCCGCAGCCGCGTCTTTGCTGCTCGGCGGACATCTCTCGCGCGCGGAGCCCGCGGGCGCCTACGCGCACTGGCACGAGGCCACGCAGATCCTGGTGCATAGGCCCGGAGAGGAGGTGTTTCCAGGGCTCCTCCACCCCGCCGCGGCCTTGTTCGCGGATACCTTCAGCCTCGAGGGCGCGGCTCGGGAGCACCAGCAATTCGTGGCGACGCTGGAGACGCAAGGCGTGGACGAGGTGATCCACGTGGTCGACGTCCTGCTCGCCGGCACCGAGGATCCGGATGGGGAGGCTCGCCGGGCGCTCGCGAATCTTGCGAAACGAATGACGACCCTGGACGTCTCCAGCCTCGGCCCCGCGGATCGAGAAGCACAGCGGGCCTATTTCGAAGAGACCGTCGCGAAGATGGCCCCCGGGACGCTGGTACGAATGGTCCTCGAGCGCCCCACCGTGGGATTGGGGTACGGCCAATGCGGGGCCACCGAGCCGCGCACCTGCATCGTGGCCGAGTATCGCCAGAACCCCTTGATGAACCTCTACTTCGCGCGGGATCAGATGGTGACCACGGCCCGCGGCGTGGTGCTCGGCCGGATGGCAAACCCGCAGCGGGCCGCGGAGCGCGAGGTCATGAAATTCGTCCTCGCCAAGATGGGCATCGAGCCCATCTACGAGATCAGCCCGGACGCACGCATGGAGGGAGGGGATTTCTTCCCGGCCGGCGAGCGCGCGTTCATTGGCCAGGGGCTGCGGACCAACGCGGCGGCGATCCGAGAAATGCTGGATCACGATGTCTTCGGCGCGCCCGAGGTGATCGTCGTGAAGGACGCGTGGCAAGATCCCCGTGAAATGCACCTGGACACCTATTTCAACCTCCTCGACGCCGATCTCGCCTTGCTCGTGGCCGATCGCGACGTGCCCGACTGCGACGTGCACCAGCACGTGAAATGCCTGAAGGCCGACGTGTGGACCCGCAACGCGCAGGGCACCTACGACCTTGCACGCGAGAATGCAGACTTCGTGCGATTCCTAGGGGAGAAAGGGTTCCGCGTGATTCCCGTGTCCGTGGCGGATCAGGAGGCGTACGGAGTCAACGTCCTCACCATCGGCCCGCGGCGTATCGTCGGCGCAGACGGCGTCAGCGAGGCGTACAAGCGTGCCCTCGCCGCGTCCTCCGTGCAGGCAACCTGGGTGAGCTTCGACAACCTCAAGCGTGGTTATGGCTCCGCAGATTGCATCAGCCAGGTGCTCCGCCGGCGACCGCCGAAGTGACCGTGACGCGCGGCGCTTGCCAGCACGACCGTGTGCCCGAGCGCGGCGCGTGGGTGCTCGCGTTGCCTACCCCCCGCCCCTACGGCGCGCCAAGCTCGAAGAAATTACGGATCCGATTGAAGATATCCCGCTCCGCCTTCACGACCGACGGCCCCGCCTCGTTCACCGTGTCAATCCCCTGCCGCGCAGCCCGCAACTCCTCCGCCCGCTGCGCGAGCACCCCGGCGAGCTCCCGTGCGAGCTCGGGCCGCTTCTCGATCACCCGCTGAAACGGACCCTTCTCAAGCCGGAAGCACTCCACATCCGTCTCCGCGACCACAGTCGCGAGCCGCGGCGACCCCGTCAGCAACGACATCTCCCCAAAAAAGCTCCCGGGCCCCAGCTTCTTCACCGGCAACTCCCGCCCGTTCTCCGTCACGCGTACGAGCGCCGTCCCGTCCTCGATCAGATGCACACAATGATGCTCGGCATCCCCCTGGTGCGCGATGATCTCCCCGCGCGTGAACGGCGCATACTTGAGCTGCTCCGCAAGCTCGGTCCGCTCCGCATCCGAGAGCGCCTGAAACAGCGGCACCATTTCGATCAAATGCTTCCGCCTCGAAAGACGCTTCGCCGTCTTCTGCGCCGCGCGGCTCGCCTCCTCGGTCACCAGAACCGACGCCGCCGGAATGGCGAGATGCATCCCCGCGCGCTCCAGCGCGAAAAAGATACGCGTCCGGACATCGGAATCCGTCAACGCATCCATGTCGAGGTCCGTCAACCAGTACCGCAACGCATACCGCCCGTACGACTCGCCGAGGTCGACGAGCACGCAGCTCGGCGCGGGGTCCTCCGCGACATTCGGCACCTTGGCGTCTTTCACGGCGTCCCGCACCACGTCGATCACGTCCGAGGGCTGGTACCGGAAATCCACATTGAAATGGATCACGCGGCGCAAATGCGCGGGTTTGCCCTGGCGGCGACCGAACACGGTCACCTGGGATCGCATGAGCACGTTGTTCGGCACGAGCACCGTCTCCCCGTTGCCTGTCTCGATCACCGTGCATCGCCACCGGATCTCTGCGACGCGCCCGCTCACGTCGTTCACCTTGATGCGGTCGCCGACCTCGATGGAGCTGTCGAGCTGGAGCGCGAGGCCGCCGGCGACGTTGCCGATGACGTCCTGCAAGGAGAAGCCGAGGATCGCCGTGATCACGGCGCTCGTGGCGATGAGGCCCGAGAGGTTGATGCCCGCGCGGCTCATGATGCTCACCGCCGTGACGACCGAGAAGATCGCCACCATCACGTCCTCGACGATGCGCGGCGCGCGCAGGCGCAGGCGCGGGAGAATGACGTGGAAGAGCAGCACGGCCGCCGCGCCCACGAACGCGACGCCGCCGAACACGGCCGCCGGGATCCGGATCTCATCCACGAACGACGAGCCCGTCACCACGAGCGCCGCCGCTCCGAGGAGCGCGAGCACGTGCATCGACAAGAAGAAGCCGAGCGGCCGGAGCCGCGGCTCGCTCGACATGTCGAGCCGGCTCGCGATGAGCGCCATCACGAGCGCCGTGAGGAGCCAGAACGTGTGCGCGAGGAGCGCTTCCTTCCAGAGCGCGTAGAGGAAAGCCACGGGCGCACCCTACCAGCTCGCCGCTAAGCTCGCTGCTGCGCTCGATGTCGCTCCTCGCCTCCTCCCTCACCGTGCGCCTCTCGGGCCGCACGCTCCTGCACCGTGCTTCCCTCGAAGCGCGCCCCGGCGAGGTCGTCGCCGTCTTCGGTCCGAGCGGCGCCGGCAAGACCACGTTGTTCCGCGTGCTCGTCGGCGAGCTCGTGCCGCTCGAAGGAAAGGTCGTCCTCGCCGGCGAAGACGTCACGCGCTTGCCGCTGTACGAGCGTGCGCGCCGCGGCCTCGGCTACGTCCCGCAGACGCCGAGCGTCCTTCCCGATCTCTCGGTGCGCGACAACCTCGCCGTCTTCGATGGCCTCACCCGCCGCGCGCGCCCGTCCGATGCGCAGGGCGCGCTCGGGATCGCGCGCGAGCTCGGGCTCGATGGCCTGCTCGACATGCAGGCCGCTCGTCTCTCCGGCGGCGAGCGGCGGCGCCTCGAGATCACACGAGCGCTCACGGCCGCGCCCCGCGTCCTCGTTTGTGACGAGCCCTTCGCGGCCGTCGATCCGCTCGGCGCGACGCGGGTCGCCGAGCGTCTACGTGCCCTCGCCGACACGGGCGCCGCGGTCCTCGTCTCCGATCATCACGTCGACGCGGCGCTCTCCCTTTGCGACCGCGCCGTCCTCCTCCTCGACGGAGAGATCGCGCTCGAAGCTTCCCCCGAGGGGTTTCGTGCTCATCCGCTCGTGCAGTCTCGTTATGTCGCGACTTGACGACGGAAGCGTGCGTCAAGGGATTGTCCGGGCGGCATCGCGGGTTGCATCGAAGACATGCAGCGTCTCGGCAGCTCGATGAAAACGAGGCGTGGCCCGGCAAACGTAGCGGTCATGCAAGCTTCCACCGGATCGAGGTCCGGCATCGTTGCGACGCCCGAGGCGCATCTTATCGACGCGCGTTTGCTCGGCCTGCGGTGTTACCATGGCCGATGGCGGTTGTGACGAGCGCACCTCTGGTGCTTTGCCCCGGAAGGAAAGGAAGGAAGCCTTCGATGAACATCGCAATCACGTTCCGACACATGGTGGGCACGGACGCGGTGAAGCAGCACGCGCATGACAAGATCGCCAAGTTGCAAAGGTTCCTTCGTCAAGCCATGACCGCGCAGGTCACGTTGTCCGTCGAGGGCCTCGATCACATCGCCGATGTGCGGATCTCCTCGGGCAGCCAGCAATTCCACGCGACGGTCCGCAGCCAGGACATGTACGCCTCGATCGACAAGGTCATCGACAAGCTGGACCGCCAGATCGAAGCGGACAAGACGGCGAACATGGCGAGGAAGCGCGGCGGGACGAGCGCGGCCGAGTTCGCCGCCGAGGTCACCGAGGCCGCCGAAGGTCGCGCTCGCGACTGACGGCGAATTCCACGCTCTACGCCCTCGCCAGGCGAGCCTTTCCGTAGTAGGGCTCGGCCGTGCTTCTGCCGAGGCACGGGGGGGACAGGCAACGATCGATTCCACGGCGCAGCCGCGCCGCGCGGACGCCCCTCCGGCGGTCGCGCGGCGCAAAAGGCCGCGCACGCCCCGCTCTCCCAACCCCCCCGGCACGATCATGGGTGTTCTCGAGATCCTGAGCGCGGACCACGTCTCGGTGGCGAACGAGGCCGAGGGTGTCGTCCGCTCCAAGCCCGAGGCGCTGCGCCGCATCGCCGAGCTGCTCGCCCGCAACCTGATCCCCGCCACGCCGATCGCGGAGATCGAGCGCGTGCTCGTCGAGCGCGAGAAGCTCCAGTCGACCGGCGTGGGCGGCGGCGTGGCCATCCCCCATGGCGGGCTCGAAGGCCTCGATCGGCACGTGGGCGCGGTCCTGCTCTGCCCGCATCCGATCGACTTCGACGCGATCGACCGCGCGCCCGTGAGCATCCTCTTCGCCGTCGTCGGTCCGAAGCGCGCCGCAGGCGAGCACCTGAAGACCTTGGCGCGTGTCTCGCGCCTGCTCCGCGACGACGAGTTCCGCAAGCGCCTGCTGCTCGCGCCGAGCGGCGCCGACGCCTTCACGATCATCGCCGCCGAGGAGGGCCGGGGCCCGTGACCGACGAGGTCCCGCGAAGCGTGCCCGTCCCGCGCCCATCGATGAGCGTGCGCGCGCTCCTCGCCGATCCCGGGCTCGGCGTGAAGCTCGATCTCATCGCGGGCGAGGCGGGCCTCGATCGGATCATCGAGTCGACGCGCATCCAGAAGTCGGGCCTCGCGCTCGTGGGGCACTTCCACGGCATCACGTCGTCGCGCATCCAGATCTTCGGCCAGACCGAGCTCTCGTTCCTGCACACGCTCGATGTCGAGGACCGCGCGAAGAAGCTTCGTGATCTCTTCGCGCGCGACCTGTGTTGCGTCATCATCACGCGGGACGCGCGCGCCGAAGGCGAGTCGTCCGCGGAGGCCGGCTTCCCCGCGGTGCCGGAGCTCGTGGCCGCGGCCGAGGCGTCCGGGACGCCGCTGCTCCGCTCGGCGGATCGATCGAGCGTGACCATCACGGCGCTGCACGCGCTGCTCGACGACAGGCTCGCGCCGCGCGTGCGCATGCACGGCGTGCTCGTCGACGTCTTCGGCGTGGGCGTGCTCCTCACGGGTCCGAGCGCGATCGGCAAGAGCGAGTGCGCGCTCGACCTCGTGATGCGGGGACATCGCCTCATCGCCGACGACGTCGTCGAGTGCGACTTCCGCCCGCCGGGCATGGTCTTCGGCATGGCCGCGCACCTGCTCCGCCACCACCTGGAGGTGCGCGGGCTCGGCATCCTCAACGTGAAGGATCTCTTCGGCGTGACGGCGATCCGCGAGCGCAAGCGCATCGACGTGCTGATCAAGCTCGTCGAGTGGTCGAAGGACGTCGAGTACGATCGGCTCGGCCTCGAAGACCGGTACCACACGATCCTCGGCGTGAAGGTGCGCGAGCTCGTGATCCCGGTGCGGCCGGGGCGCGACATGTCGACGATCCTCGAGGTCGCGGCGCGGAACGAGTTGCTCAAGAACGCAGGGCACCACGCCGCGCGCGAGTTCTTCGGCAACCTCGAAGGCGCGTTGCTGAGCGGAAAGGGGCGAGATCGATGAGCGACAAGAGCCGCGTCGTCGTGGTCACCGGGCTCTCGGGGGCCGGCAAGTCCACCGCGATCAACGCCCTGGAAGACCTCGGCTACTTCTGCGTCGACAACCTCCCGACGTCCCTCGTGCCCGCCACGATCGAGGTCTGCGAGGCCGGCGGCATCCGTCGCATCGGCCTCGGCATCGACGTGCGCGCCTTCGCCTTCCTCGACGGCGCCGCGCCCACGCTCTCGCGCATCGCCGAGGGGCGCGACATGGCCATCCTCTTCCTCGACGCGACCGACGAGGCGCTGCTCCGCCGCTTCAACGAGACCCGAAGGCCCCACCCGCTCTCGGCCGCCGCCTCGCGCGCGTCCGGCAGCTCCGGCGGCCTCGCCGTGCTCGACGGCGTGCACCTCGAGCGCGAGCGCCTCGCCCCGCTGCGCGCGCTCGCCACGATCGACCTCGACACGACGCGCCTCAGCGTGCACGAGCTGCGGCGCCAGATCATCGCGCACCTCGGGCCGGGCAAGGCCGAGGCGCCGCGCATGAGGACGAGGTTCGTCTCGTTCGGCTTCAAGTTCGGCGTCCCGGTCGACGCGGATCTGATCTTCGACGTGCGGTTCCTCGACAACCCGCATTTCGTCCCGGAGCTACGGCGGCTGCCCGGGAGCCACCCCGCGGTGCGCGATTTCGTCTTGCAGAGCCCCGAGGCGTCCGAGCTGCTCGAAAAGATCGGCTCGCTCCTCGAATTCTCGCTCCCGCGGTACGAGCGGGAAGGGAAGAGCTACCTGACCATCGGCATCGGCTGCACCGGTGGGCGCCATCGATCGGTGGCGCTCGCCGAGGTTTTGGCTGACAATCTACGAAGGAAGGTGGAGCTACCCATCTCGGTCGTGCATCGTGACGTCGGCAGAGCGGAGCACACCGCGCCGCTCGAGCCCGATCCACAATTGCTCGAGCGGAGCGCGACCGAAGGGGCGGAGGGGGCGCCGCGCTCCCCCGACGGCGGAGGGAGCAAGACGTGAGCAACGCGAGCGCGACGGGGCGGTTCACGATCGTCAACGCGCGCGGCTTGCACGCGCGGGCGGCCACGAAGCTCGTGCAGCTCGCCGGCAAGTACCCGTGCGAGGTCACGATCGCAGGGCCCGACGGGCAGGAAGCGAACGCGAAGAGCGTGATGGGCGTGCTCCTGCTCTGCGGCGGCGTCGGTACCGTGATCGAAGTGAAGGCGCGCGGCGAGGGCTCGGCACAGGCTGTTGCGGCGATCGGCACGCTCATCGCCGATCGCTTCGGAGAGCCTGAATGAGCGTGGAGCCCCCCTCGAAAGCGACCGAGGTGCTCCGCGGCATCGCGGGTTCGCCGGGCGTCGCGATCGGCAAGGTCGTCGTCTTCGGGCAGAGCCGCGCGCACTGCCCGCGACGCACGATCGGCCCGGGGGAGATCGACGCCGAGGTCGTGCGCTTCGAGGAGGCCGTCGCGCGCGCGCAGCGCGACCTGCGCGAGATGTCGCAGCGCCTCACCGAGCGCAGCGCAGAGGCCTCCATCCTCGAAGCGTACGTGCTCATGACCGGCGACCCCGTGCTCGCCGAGGCCGTGCGTCACCAGATCCAGAAGGAGAAGCGCGCCGCCGAGTGGGCCGTGGCCGAGGCGTCCGACGTGATCGCCAAGCGGCTCGGGGCGCTCGATGATCCGTACCTGAGCGAGCGCAGCCACGACGTGCTCTTCATCGGCGATCGTATCCTGCGCGCGTTCGGCACGACCGCGCCCGAGCAGCAGAACCTCCGCCTCGATGGGCCCTCGATCGTCGTCGCGCACGACCTCTCGCCCGCGGACACGGCGGCGATGATCAACCAGCCCGTCGTCGGTTTCGTGACCGAGGTCGGCACGCGGACGAGCCACACCGCGATCATGGCGCGCGCGCTGGAGATCCCCGCCGTCGTCGGCGTGACCGACGCGCTCAAGCGGATCTCGGGGGGTGATCTCGTCGTCGTCGACGGCCTGCGCGGCAGCGTCCTCGTGGGGCCGCAGCCGCGCGAGCTCGACGAGGCGCGCGCCCGCGGCGAGCGGCACACCGCGCTCTCGCGGGAGCTCTCCGTCTCGCGGGATCGGGAAGCGACGACCCAGGACGGCGTGCGCGTCACGCTGCGCGCGAACGTCGAGCTCCCGGCCGAGGCCATCCTGGCGCGTGATCACGGCGCCGAGGGCATCGGCCTCTACCGCACCGAGTTTCTCTACATCGATCGATCGCTACCGCCGACCGAGGATCAGCAGTTCGAGATCTTCCGCGCCGTCGTGGAGACGATGCGGCCGATGCCCGTCACGCTGCGCACCTTCGACATCGGCGGCGACAAGTTCATCTCGAGCCTCAAGCTCCCGCCCGAGATGAACCCGATGCTGGGCCTGCGCGCTGTGCGCCTCGCGCTCTCGCAACCCGAGGTCTTCCTCGAACACCTGCGTGCGATGGTCCGCGCGAGCGCGTATGGCGAGGTGAAGATCATGATCCCCATGATCGCGAGCCTCTCCGAGCTCCGGCAGGTGCGCGTCCTCCTGGAGCAGGCGATCGAGCAGGTGAAGGCGCGGGGCTTGCCCTGCGCGGACGAGATCCCGCTCGGGATCATGGTCGAGGTGCCGGCGGCCGCGGTGCTCGTGGATCTCTTCGCCCAGGAGGCGAGCTTCATGAGCCTCGGGACGAACGACCTCGTGCAGTACACGCTCGCCGTCGATCGCACGAGCCGCTCGCTCGCCTACCTCGCGTCGTCCTTCGATCCGGCGATCCTGCGGCTCATCCGCAGCGTCGTACGCGCGGGCGAGGGCTGGTCGTGTCCCGTCTCGATCTGCGGCGCGATGGCGAGTGATCCGCTCGCCGCGGTCCTGCTCGTGGGCCTCGGCATGCGGGACTTCTCGATGGAGGCGGCCGCGATCCCCGAGATCAAGGAGGCGTTGCGGCGCGTGACGCTCGTCGAGGCCGAGGCCGTCGCGCGGGAGGCCTTACGCTTCGGCACCTCGGACGAGGTCGAGCACTGTGTGGCGGAGGCGTTTGCGCCTCGCCTCTATGATCTTCTCACCGGCGAGCGTTGAAGGCATCCTCTCCTCTGGTCCGAAAAACCCGAGGAGCTCATGACCGCCATCACCTCGATCAAGATCCAGACGTCTCGCCTTCGCACGCACGTGCTCGTCAGCGGGCCTCAAGACGGCGTGCCCGTCCTGTTCATCCACGGCAACTGCTCCTCCGCTCGTTTCTTCGAGCAGACGATGGCCGCGCTCCCTGCGGGCTTCCGCGCCCTCGCGGCGGATCTCCGCGGCTACGGCGACTCGGAGCCCGCGCCCATCGACGCGACCCGCGGCCTGCGTGATTTCTCGGACGACCTCGCGGCGCTGCTCCGGAGCGCCGAGCTCGGCCTGAAGGGCCCGGTGCACGTCGTGGGCTGGTCGGTCGGCGGCGGCGTCGCGATGCAGCTCGCGATCGATCACCCCGATCTCGTCGGAAAGATCGTCCTCGAAGCGCCGATGGCGCCGTACGGATTCGGCGGGACGAAGGGTACGAGCGGCGAGCCGTGTTTCGCGGACTTCGCGGGCTCGGGCGGCGGCACGGCGAACCCCGACTTCGCGCGGCGGTTGAAGGAGCGCGACGCGTCCGAGGAGAGCGCGACCTCGCCGCGCAAGGTCATGAACGAGTTCTACTTCAAGCCGCCGTTCCGCGTGGAGAAGGAGCGCGAGGAGCTCTTCCTCGCGGAGGTCCTGAAGATGGTCGTCGACGACGCGCACTATCCCGGCGACACGACCACGTCCTCGAACTGGCCCGGCGTCGCGCCCGGCACGCTCGGCGTGAACAACGCGCTCGCGCCGAAGTACGTGAACCTTTCGGGGTTCGCGAAGATCTCGCCGAAGCACGATGTGTTGTGGATCCGCGGCGACGGGGATCAGATCGTCAGCGACACGTCGCTCTTCGACTTCGGGTTCCTCGGCAAGCTCGGCGCGATCCCGGGTTGGCCCGGCGACGACGTCTATCCGGCGCAGCCCATGGTCGCGCAGACGCGCGCCGTGCTCGACGCCTACAAGACGAACGGCGGCAGCTACCGGGAAGAGGTCCTGCCGAACGTCGGACATTCGCCGCACATCGAGGCGCACGACACGTTCGTCGCCGAGATCGTGCGCTTCTTCGGCTGACCGGCGGGCCCGAGGGGGGGGAGGGCTCTCTCGGCGTCTCCGGATCGTCTGTTAAAAAATGAGGTTAGGGCCTGAAAAACCCGGCGACGGACCAACCTCGCGCAAACCGTGCTTGGGTTTTTCGATCGCACGTGCACGTGGCCCCGCAGAACGTGTTAGGTTTGTCGCGGGTCAGGATGAAGCGCACGTCGAGGGAAACGCAGGCGCAGGGATCGAAGACGCGGGCGGCGGCTCGCGAGCGCGCGGACAACACGAGCGGGCTGCCGGAGCCTTACGCGGGCAAGCTCGGCGCGCGGATGCGTGATCTCCGGCTCGAGCGAGGTCTGTCGCTCGCGAGCTTGCGCGAGGCGGGTGGCCTGACGCCGAGCCAGATGTCGAGCGCGGAGCGCGGGCGCGTGCGGGTCACGATGGGCACGGTCGTCGCGGTGGCGCGAGCGCTCGACGTGCCGCCGTTCGTGCTCTTGGCGTTTCCCGACGAGGATCCGCTCTCGGCCGTGCTGGAGGAGATCCGGCAGGCGTACGGCGGCGATATGCGGCGCGTGAGCGCGGTGATCGAGGAGCGCACGAGCGGCCTTCTCGGCAAGAAGCGCGGGCGCGGCGCGACGAAGCGCTCGCTCCACGAGTAGAGCGAAAAGTCAAGACAATCATGTCGGGGCCGTACCGAGGCCTCCCTGTCGGCGGTGGGGTGGTGTCGCGTGTGACCGGTCCGCGTGAGGGCGGCTTGCCCTGACAACCGTCCGGGTGCGCCGGGTGCGCGGGGGGCTCGGCGCGGGTTTGTCCAGGGATCCCGCGTGTTTCGGCGCGTCCGCCGGGGCGTCCGGGGTGCGCCCTCGTGTTTGCTGTGTCGAACTCGGATTTCGTCTCCTGAAATGAATGGCCCCCACGTCGATTTTGGGGCGTTCGAAAATGCTTTCGAACATTGGGAACGGCCGCCCGGCATGGTAAGTGGTTTGGCCTGGATGAACCCATTGGTTCGCTACGGCGAACCTTCGAAGCCTGCAACGAGCGGTCGATGGTCGATCGCATGCTTGGCAGGAAAAACGGTTTCGAGGTGCAATCCCGTGCCTACACGTCGTGTCCCGGACCCGCTCGCCGCTCACATCGGTGCTCGAATGCGCGAGCTGCGGCGCGAGAAGGGAATGTCACTCTCTCAATTCGCGAAGGCGAGCGGTCTCTCCAAGGGCCACGCCTCGAACCTGGAGAATGGGCTCGCGCTCATGAGCGTCGGCACGGTGTTCGCCGTGGCCCGGGCGCTCGGCGTGCCGCCGTTCCTCTTGTGCATGCGGGAGGAGGACGAATCCTTCGCCGCGTGCCTCGATAAGATCCTCCGCGAGGAGGGCGGCGACGTGGGCCGCGCGGCCGTGCGGCTGCGCGAGCTCTTCTTCGGCAGGTCGGCCGGGCCGGGGAGGGGACAAGGGTAGGGCCGCGAATGCAGGCGCGGGTTGTCGGGACATGCGCGTTCTACGGGGACGTTGTACCGGGCGAGGACGACATGGTAGAGTTCGTCCCACACGAACACGGCCAAGACGAACCGCCGCGTTTCGTCCGGATCTTCTCCGCGTCTCCGGTACGCCGGGGCGCATGTTCGAGGTGGAAAAACCATGCCCCGTCGTCCGACTCCCGAGCCCGTCGCCGCCAAGGTAGGGGCCCGAATCCGTGATCTGCGCCAGGAGCGCGGCATGTCGCTCGCGGCCCTCGCCGACGAGAGTGGTCTGTCCAAGGGGCACATGTCGAGCGTGGAGCGCGGGCTCGTTCTGATCACGGTCGGGACCGTGGTCTCCGCCGCGAAGGCGCTCGGCGTCCCGCCCTTCGTGCTCCTCATGTTCCCCGAGGAAGAGCCGCTCGCCGCGGTGGTCGAGCACGTGCGCGCCAGCGAAGGCGGCGACACCGACAAGGCCGCCGCCGCGCTGCGCAAGCTCGTCTTCGGGCCAAACGGTCGCCCGCCGAAGACGGCCACGCCGGCGAAAAACGCCGCGGCGAAGGCGACGCCCGTCAAGGCGACGCCCGCAAAAGCCGCGGCCAAGGCCGCTCCCGCGAAGGCCGCCGCCGCTGCCGCACCGGCTCCGGCCGCCACGCCGGCGCCCGCTGCAAAGGGTCGCCGCAAGCGCTGAACGCCCGGACAACCTCCGCGTCGCGCGCCAAACCCGCGCGGACGGGGGTTTGGGGGCGTCCCTCGGTTCGCCCGAGGTTACGCCCCCGCGTGCCCAAGGGTTCTTCCCGTAACACCCGTTTCGGTCAGCTTCGTGGCGTCGGAATCGGCGTCTTCCGCGAGGCGGGCGGCACCGTCGTCGGCGTCCGCGACGCGCCCGTGGCCGCGTCCACGATGCGCACGTCGAGCCCGAGCGCGTCCTTCAACATTCCGCACTTCGCCCCGACGGTCCACTCTTCGAGCGATCGGTCCTCCGTGCCCGAGAGCTCGAGCACCAGCGTGTCGCCCTCGATGCGCCCGCTGACGCCGGCGACCTTGGCCCGGTGCTCCCGATCGAGCGCGTCCGCGACCCGCAGGATCGCGGCCATCGCCTTGACCTTCGCCCGATCCTCGCGCGAGAGCGTGCGGAAGTTGTCGTGGTCGAGCTGCGGCGGGCTCTTTCGGTGGTAGCGCGCCACGTTGGCCACGATCTCGCGCTCCGGGGGCGAGAGGCCCATCAGGTCGGCGTGCACGATGAGGTAGTAGCTGTGCTTGTGGTGGCCCTCGTACCGCACGAAGTCGCCGACGTCGTGCAGCAGCGCCGCTGCGTGGAGGAGGATGCGGTCGCGCGGGCTCATGCGGTGGCGCGCGGAGAGCTCGTCGAAGAGGCGCGTCGCGAAGCGCGCCACGAGCATGCCGTGCGCCTCGTCGAAGTGGTAGCGGCGCCCGAGCCGGAGGCACGCCTCGCTCACCGCAGCCGCCTCGCCGCCGAAATCACGCGGCACGAAGTGCTGGCGCGCGAGGTCGACGAGCACGCCTTCCTTGAGCCCCACGCCCGGCGCCGTGATCGATTCGCGCCCAAAGGCCTCGGCGACCCGGCAGAGCACGGTCGCCGCGGGGACGATCGTGTCGGCGCGATCGGGCCGGAGGCCGTACGCGATCACGCGCTCGTCCACGCTCTTCGCCGAGAGCTCGTCGAGCAGCCGGCGCATCGCGCGGACCTCGATCGCGCGTCCCTCGGGGAAGGCGATCGGCATCGGGCAGAGGTCGGCGAGCGTCTCGATGTTGCCGCCCGTGCCGATGACGACGTCGACGGGCCCGTCGGAGGCGTCCTCGATCTCGCGGAAGGCGTCGGCGCAGACGCGGTCGACGTACTCTTCGAGGAGCTTTCGGTGGCCCATGTCGATCGGCCCGCGTCCTTCGAGGAAGGCTTCGAGCAGGCGGACGGTCCCGACGGGCAAGGAGCGCGAGTAGACGGGGAGGCGGCCTTCGAGCAGCGTGAGCTCCGTCGAGCCGCCGCCGATGTCGACGAGGAGCGAGCGACGCTGGCTCATGGGGATGCGCTCGACGACGGCGAGCTGCACGAGGCGCGCTTCCTCGACGCCCTCGATGATCTCCACGTGCACGCGGCTCTCGCGCTCGGCGCGCTCGACGAAGAGGTCGCCGTTTTGCGCCTCCCGCGCGGCGCTCGTGGCGACGGCGCGGTAGCGCTCGACCTTCGCCGCGTCCATGGCCGCGCGGAAGCGCTTCAGCGCCTCGCAGGCCGCGCCGATGACGCCGTTTTCGAGGCGGCCTTTCGTGAAGACGTCGTGCCCGAGCCGCACCGGGGCGCGGTCGACGAGCACGTCGCGGAAGGGGTAAAACCGGGGTCCGTCGTCCGTGATCAGAGGCGGGTCCACGTCGACCACGCGAAGCCGGATGGCGTTGGACCCGATGTCGATCGCCGCGAGGCGAGCCATGGCGGGAGAAGTAGCGGAGCGGGGCCTGGTTGGCTACTCTCATGGCGCTCATGGCTACCGTCTTGCGAAAGCTCTTGCCGATTGTCGCGACCGCCGCCCTCGGCGCGGCCGCCCTCGGATGCGGACCCGAGCCGGTCCGCGCGCCGAACCCCACGAGGACCCTCGATGAGCGCCGTGCGCTCGAGGTCATCCGTCGCGCCGTCGCCCAGGAAGGTGTGCAGCCCGCGCCGGCCCGCGAGGTCGAGCTGCGCAGCGGCAAGGCGCTCCGCGTCGACGTGAGCGTCGACGGCCACGAGTACGGGATCGCGTACATCTCCGACGAGGACCTCGACAAGCTCGGCGACGCCATCAAGCCGCCGAACGGAGCCGACGAAAAGCTCCGGCTGGAGCGCGTCGGCCCCGAGGGCGAGGTCCGCATCGTGCTGCTCTACCAGGCGAACTACCGCTACGACGACCTCGCCGGCGAGTCCCACGAGCTCACGACGATCACCGCCGAGCGCACGCTGACGCGTGACGTGCGCGACTTCATCACGTACGCGAAGACCAAGAAGTTCAAGTGAGCCTCGGCGACAAGATCTCCACGCTGGTGCAGAGCGAGTCCGAGCGCGCTGCGGGGCCGCGGCGCGCGCTCCTCGTGGCGAGCACCGCGCTTCTCGTCGGGCTCGGGCTCGTGGGGCTGCGCCCGAGTGACCCGAACGATACGAACCTCATCGACCTGGGCATGGTCCTGACGCTGCTGGCGCTCTTCCTCCTCATCGGCGCCATTCATACGTACGGGCGCCTCGGGCCCGACGAAGGCGAGAAGGGCAGCCGGGGCGGCTGACGCTCGACGGACTTGCGAAGAAAGCGCGCTTGGACCAGCATCGCGCGCATGCATCGTCCCAGCCGCCAGCACCAGCACCTGCTCGAGAAGATCGCCCGCAAGGAGTCCCGCGCCAAGGTGAACAACCGCAAGCCCGGTACGCGCCTGAAGCAGTGGAAGAAGTGGGCCGAGGCCTACAAGGCCCTCACCGCGCAGGCGTAGTCTTCGCGAGAAATACGCTCCCTTCCCGCATTCATCCCCACCGCATCGTCGCGAGGCCGTTGCAACGAGGTCACTCGTCGTTGCACCCTCGCGGCCGATGCGCGCCTTGCTTCACGGCGGCCTCCTCGCCCTCGGGCTGACCCTCGCCGGCTGCGCCGGATCCCGGGGATCACCCGAGCGAAATCCGCGCGCATCCACGGCCCTCACGCCGAGCTTCGCCGCGCTCGTCGCGAGCCCGAGCGACTTCGACGCCGAGCCGCGCGAGGTCACGGCCGCGCTCGCCGAGGCGGATCTCGACTTCGCGCTCGATGTCTTCACCGACGCGTACGCTGCGCCCGAGGGCCACGCGCCCGTGCCGCCGCGCGCGCGCATCGACGAAGCGCGCCGCGTGATCCGGAGCCGCGCGATCTGGTCCCCGTTCGAGCTCGCGACGCTCTTGCGTGATCTGCTCCGCGCCGACGATGGCCACCTCGCCTTTGGTTACGGCGGCGAACGGCCGCTCCGCCTCGACGCCTTGCCGGCTCCGCCCGCGCCGCCGGTGATCGCAGCTCCGCCCGTGGAGCTCGTCGAAGGCGAGGTCCCCGTCCTCGTGGTGCGCACCTTCGAGACGGCCGCGGCCGCAGCGCTCGCGACGTTGCCGCGCCTCGCCGAGCGGCTCCGTGAGGCGCCTGCGTTCGTCGTGGATCTGCGCGGCAACCGCGGCGGGAACTACACCTTCGCCGAGCGCTTCCTGCGCGCGCTCGCGCACGGGCCGATCCTCGCGCTCGGCACGCGGGAGGTCCAGTCCGTGACGGCGGCGCTCGGACGCGTGAACGCCGCGAAGAGGCGCCTCGCGCGGGGCGACGTGCCGCCGGCCGCGCGCGGGATGTTCCTCGAACACATCACGCGGCTCGAAGGGCTCGCCGCGGACCACGCCGCGCGCGGGGAAGGACGCGTCGAGATCGTCCGCAAAGGCGAGATCCTGCAAGGCATGGCGCCCGCGCCGCTCGTGGGGCGCGGCGTGGTGCTCGTCGATCGTGGCTGCGCCTCGGCGTGCGAGATGTTCGTCGCGCTGGCGCGGCAAATCCCGGGGTTGCTCGTCGCGGGGGAGCGCACGCGTGGCAGCATGGCGGTCGGCGAGGTCGCGTCGTTCGTGCTCCCGCGCTCGCGCCTCGTGGTCACGCTCGGCACGCGCGCCGTCATGGATCCGCTCGGCGACTTCGACGAGACGCGTGGGTTCGTCCCCGACCTCGATCTCGCGGGGCCCGATACGCTCGTCGAGGCGCGACACGTGGCCGCGTTCGTGCCCGCCTCCGCGTGGGCGGCAGCAAAGGCGGGAACGAAAAAGCCGCGTTGACCTCCCAGATGCCTCACGTATTCTCCGTTTTTGCGCGTGCGGGCAGCACCACGCGCGAGGGCGGGAGGCATCTGCATGCGCAAGGCGATGGCGAACGGAACGAAGGGGGCTTCACGTGCGCTCGCGGTGGCGCTCTTCATCGCGGTAGGTGTCTCCTCGCAGAGCGCTGACGCGCAAGCGCCTGCGCCTCCGCCGCCGCCCACCCAGCCGGACACCTCGGCGCCGCCGCCCCCTCCGCCGCCGGGGTATGAGCCCGCCGCTCCGCAGGTCGCGCCGCTGCCGCCGCCGGGATACGCGCCGCCGCCTGGGTATCCGCAGGGCTATCCGCAAGGGTATCCGCCGCCGGGATACGCGCCGCCTCCCGGGTATCCGCAAGGGTATCCGCCGCCGGGGTACGGGCAGCCGCCTCCGGGGTACGGGCCGAACAGCTATGGATACGGCCCGCCCGGATCCTCGCTCCCCGCGGCGCTCCCGTACGAAGAAGGGGATCCGATCCCGCCCGGCTACCGCGTCGACAGCCGCATTCGCAAGGGCCTCGTCATCGGCGGCGCCGTGACGTTCGGCGTCCCCTGGTTCTTCTCCGCCATGATCGCGTCGATCGGCGACAGCCTCTCGCGGAGCTCGGACCTCTGGCCGCTCTACATCCCGGCCCTCGGGCCCTTCATCGCGATGGGCACGCTCGACACCGAGGGCCCGGGGACCTTCTGGCTCGCGGTCGACGGACTCGCGCAATCGGGCGGCATCGCGATGCTCATCGCGGGCATCGTCGCCCAGGAAAAGCGGCTCGTCCGATCCACCGAGGTCGGCACCTCCATGACCGTGATGCCTCTCCGGTTCGGCCCGCACGGCGCGGGCCTGGGCCTCGTGGGGACGATGTGACGACGCGACGAACGATCCTCTCTCTCGGCACCACGCTGACGATCCTTGGTGCTGCAAGCATCTCCCTGGCGCAGGACGCGCCCCCGCCTCCGCCGCCGGGCGCCGCGGCGCCGCAGCAGCCGCCGCCGAACGCGCTGCCGCAGCAAGCGCAACCTCCGCCGCCGATGGGCGCGGCGCCGCCGGGGTATCCGCCGCCGATGGGCGCGGCGCCGCCGGGGTATCCGCCGCGCGGCTTTTATCCGCCGCCGCCGATCTTCGGGCCCTCGCGTTTGCCGTACAAGGAAGGGGATCCGATCCCGCCCGGCTACGGCATCGAGACGCGGCCGCGGTACGGGATGGCGACCGCGGGCATCGCGACGTTCGCGCCGCTCTACGGCATGTCGGTCCTCTTCGCGGCCACCTTCGCCGGCAACGAGGGCGTGGCCGCCGGTTACTACACGCCGCTCTTCATCCCTGTCATCGGTCCTTTCGTCGCGATGGGCACGTCCGACGCCGAGAGCGTCGGCATCTTCATGCTCATGCTCGACGGCCTCGGACAGGCCACGGGCGCTGCGCTCTTCGTGGCGGGCATGCTCTCCGACGAGAAGTTCGTCTCGCGCACCCCGACCGCATTCGATCCGCGCCCCGAGGTCATGGTCGGCCCGCGGGCCGCGACGCTCCGGTGGCATTTCTGAGCCGTGGATCGACGATGAAAGGACCTCCGTCGATGAACAACCCCAAGCGCACGTCGATCCCGGGCCTCGCGCGCCGCCTCGCGCCGCTCGCCGCGCTCTCGCTGGGCCTCGCCTCCACGTTCCCCGCGAACGCGCAGCCCGCCCCCGCCGCGCCGCCTGCGCCGCCGCCGTCGACCACGACCACGACCGCCGCGCCCTTGCCCCCGCCTCCGTCTCCGCCGACGACGGGCGCGGCGTCGACCGACGAGGCACCGGCGCCCACGCCCAAGCGGAAGGCGCCGAGGCTCAGCAACGAGACCTGGGACAACAGCCCGCAGCAGCCTCCGATGTGGGCCCCGATCGACGATCCGAGGCTGCCCGTCTTGCCGCGCCGCATCGACTACGAAGAGGGCGACATCCTTCTGCCGGGCTACGAGCTCAAGACGCGGGCGACGCGGAGCCTCGTCGTCGCCGGGCTCGTCACCTTCGCCGTGCCGTACGGCCTGTCCGCGCTCGTCGGTGGTGCCTACGTCTTCGACGACGGCGATCGCGACGCCGAGACCTACGGCCCGCTGCTCGTCCCGGTCTTCGGCCCGTTCATCTCGCTCGGCATCGAGAACGCGCGTACTTCGGAGTTCCCGAACCCGCGCAGCACCTCGGACGATGTCTACACGTTCTTCATGCTCCTCAACGGCTTCACGCAGATGACCGGCGCCGCCATGCTCGCCGCCGGCCTCCTCGTGCCCGAGAAGTACCTCGAGCGCGCGCAGTCGCTCCCGGGCAAGCCCGAGCTGTTCGTGGGCGGCAGCTCCGCCGCCGTGCGGTTCCACTTCTGAGCGCCGCGCCGCCTCACGGGGCGGCGGCGACCATCCACGACCAGTCGAGTGGTGACCCCACCTCGGCCTCGGCGCCTTGGCCCCGCACGCGCAGCACGCCGCGACGCGGGTTCGCCGACAGATGCCGCAGGATCCAGAACACCGTCTCCGGATCGTCGCTGCCCGCCGCGGCCGCGACCTCCGCGAGCGAGAGCGCCGTCCCCGCCTTCGCGCGGAGCCCGGCGAGCACGCGCTGCTCGAGATCGATCACCGCCTGCGCCGCCTTCTTCCCCGCCTCCACGCCTGGTTGGTGGTACGCGTTGATGTCCACGAGCTCCGCGTAGATCCCCACGGCCCGCTCGTAGAGCGCGATGAGCGCGCCGAGCGACGTCGCGTCGAGCGCCTCCAGCGTGATCGTGATCGACGCGCGCCCTCGCTCGTCGAGCGCGCGCCGCGTGCCTTGCAAGAACCCCGAGAGGTAATCCCCCGGCGTCACGCCCGGCTCCACGGAGAGATCCCCTCGTTGCGGCGCGCGATCGAGCAGCACCTCGAGGAACGTCACGAAGAAGTTGTCGACCCCGTCGCGGAGCTGCTGCACGTACGCGTGCTGATCCGTCGAGCCCTTGTTGCCGTAGACGCTGATCCCCTGCCAGACCTCGCGCCCCTGCCGATCGAGCCGCTTGCCGAGCGACTCCATCACGAGCTGCTGCGCGTACCGGCTGAAGAGCTCCAGCCGATCCTTGTACGGCAGGAGCACCATGTCCTTCTTGCCCGCGCCGCCCGTCGCCGACAGCCACGCCGCTGCGAGCTGCGCCGCCGGGTTGCGCTTCGTCACGCGCGACCGCGTCACCTCGTCCATCGCGCGCGCGCCGCGCAGCATGTCCTCCACGTCGAGCCCTTGCAGCGCTGCCGGCAAGAGGCCCACCGCGCTGAGCTCGCTCGTCCGCCCGCCGACCCAGTCCCACATCGGGAACCGATCGAGGAACCCGCGCGCCACGGCGTGCTTGTCGAGCTCGCTGCCCTCGCCCGTCACGACCACCGCGTGCTTCGCGAAGTCGAGCCCGAGCCGCGCGTAGGCGGCCTCGGCTTCGAGCATCCCGTTGCGCGTCTCCTTCGTGCCGCCCGACTTCGAGATGACGACTGCGAGCGTCCCGGGGAGCGCGTCGCCGATCGCGTCGAGGGTGCGATCGAATCCGTCGGGATCGGTGTTGTCGAAGAACCAGACGCGCATGCGATCCGCGGGCGACGTGAGCGCGGCGGAGACGAGCTGAGGTCCGAGCGCCGAGCCGCCGATGCCGATGAGCAAGACGTCGCGGAAGCGGCTCGCGCGCTCGGGGCGGATGCGCGCGGCGTGCACGTCCTCCGCGAACGTGAGCACGCGGCCGAGCGTCGTGGTGATCGCGTCGCGGATCGCCGGATCCGGCGCGAGCTCGGGTGCTCGCAGCCAGTAGTGCCCGACCATGCGCCCCTCGTCGGCGTTCGCGAGCGCGCCGCGTTCGAGCGCTGCCATCGCCTCGTAGGCCGCCTGCAGCCGCGGCTCGAGCCCGTCGAGGAAGTCCGCCGTCCACCGGACCCGGCTCGTGTCCAGCCAGACGCCGAGGCGCTCGTCGTGAAAGAGGTGCGCGCGAAACCGGTCGAGCCCGTCGTTCATCGTCGTACATTCCCCGTCGGTGGCGCCGGGCCGGGCTCGTCCCCGGCCGTCCCCACTTCGTCGTGGGTACGTATGTAGCGCACCCTGGGGCTCGGGCGCCCGCTCCACCGGTGGTCTCTCTGGTTTCCAGCCCTACGGCCTCCGAAAAAACTGCGCTGGCGGCGACACCGATCCCGCGTTATTTCCCTGCCGCCCCAATGCCACCCATGCAGCTTGATTTCGGCATCAACGCAGGGTTCGTCGAAGAGCTCTACGCCCAATACCTGGAGAATCCCGAGAAGGTCGACCCGAACTGGAGGACCTTCTTCGAGGGACGACGAGGTCTGTCCCAGACAACCGCCCCGGTGGTTCGAGCGCCCGTGCAGGTCGCTCCGCCGGCGGCGTCGCCCGTGACGTCACCCGCCCCGCTCGCGGAGCCGCCGCGCTACACGAACGGTGGAGCGGCGCCCGCGCAGGCGAGCCTGTTCACGCAGGAGCCGGCGTCGCGCCGGCAGCGCGGCTCGTCGCCGCCCCCGCCGCCGCGCGTGCCGGGCTTCGATTTCATCTCCTCCGAGCAGGAGATGATGTCGACCGCGGCGACCCGCGCGCGTGTCTACCAGCTCGTCAACGCGTACCGCGTGCGAGGCCACCTCTTCGCGCACATCGATCCGCTCGGCTTGCCGCCGCCCACGCCGCCCGAGCTCAACCTCGACAACTTCGACCTCAGCGACGCGGACCTCGACCAGCCCTTCCCCACGGTCGACCTCGCCGGGCTGCCCGCGATCTCCACGCTCCGCGAGATCATGAACCGCCTGGAGGAGACGTACTGCCGCTCGATCGGCGTCGAGTTCACGCACATCGAGGATCCGGACCAGCGCATCTGGCTCCAGCGTCGCATGGAGGCGACGAAGAACCGCCTCGAGCTCAGCCGCGACAAGCAGCTCCGCATCCTGACGAAGCTCTCCGACGCCGAGATCTTCGAGCAGTTCATCCACCGGAGCTACGAGGCCGGCACGAAGCGCTTCTCGCTCGAAGGCGGCGAGGCGCTGATCCCGCTGCTCGACCTCCTCATCGAGCGCGCCGGCGCCGAGGGCGTCGACGAGATCGTCTTCGGCATGGCGCACCGCGGCCGCCTCAACGTGCTCTCGAACATCCTCGAGAAGAGCCCGCGCGAGATCTTCGCGCACTTCGAGGACAAAGATCCCGAGCGGTACGTCGGCGGGGGCGACGTGAAGTACCACCTCGGCTACTCGAACGACCGCATCACGGAGTCGGGCCACAAGGTCCACCTCACGCTCACGTTCAACCCGAGCCACCTCGAGTTCGTGAACCCCGTGGTCGAGGGCCGCGTCCGCGCCAAGCAGGACCGCCTCGGCGCCGGCACCCCTGACGCTGTGCGCAAGGTCATGCCCTTGCTCATCCACGGCGACGCCGCGTTCATCGGCCAGGGCATCGTCCCCGAGACGCTCAACATGAGCAACCTCGAGGGCTACCGGACCGGCGGCACGATCCACGTGATCGTGAACAACCAGGTCGGGTTCACGACGAACCCGAGCGAGTCGCGCTCCACGCGGTACGCGTCCGACATCACGCGTATGCTGAAGGTCCCCGTCTTCCACGTGAACGGCGAGGATCCGGAGGCCGTCGCGCAGGTCGCGCTGCTCGCGAGCGAGTGGCGCCAGCGCTTCGGCCTGGATGTCGTGATCGACATGTACTGCTACCGCCGCTACGGCCACAACGAGGGCGACGAGCCGCGCTACACGCAGCCGCGGATGTACGCCGTCATCGACAAGAAGCCGACCGTCCGGCAGATGTACGTCAAGCGCCTGGTCGCGATGGGCCAGGTCAGCGAGGAGAAGGCCGAGGAGATCCTCGTCCGCCGCCGCGAGGCGCTCAACGTCGCGCTGCAAGAGGTCAAGCAGAAGGGCTTCGCCCCGGTCACGTACGCGATGGCCGGCGTGTGGTCGAGCTACCGCGGCGGCCGCGACGCCGCCACGCCCGAGGTGCCGACGGGCGTGCCCGCCGAGAAGCTCATCGACCTCTCGCGCCGCCTCCTCGAGCTGCCGGGTGACTTCAAGGTGCACCCGAAGGTCATGCCCATCCTGAAGGCGCGCCACGACCGCCTCGTGAAGGGCGAGCCCTTCGACTGGGGCACCGGCGAGATGCTCGCGTACGCCTCGCTCCTCGCCGAGAAGACGCCCGTGCGCATCTCGGGCCAGGACGTGCGCCGCGGGACGTTCAGCCATCGCCACGCGGTCGTCGTCGACATCGAGACGGGCGAGAGCTTCGCCCCGCTCTCGCGTGTCGCGGAGGGCCCCGCGCGCCTCGACATCCACAACAGCCCCCTCAGCGAGGCGGGCGTGCTCGGCTTCGAGTTCGGCTACGCGCTCGACTACCCCGACGCGCTCGTCATCTGGGAGGCGCAGTTCGGCGACTTCCTCAACGGCGCGCAGGTCATCGTCGACCAGTTCATCACGTCGAGCGAGGACAAGTGGCACAGGCTCTCGGGCCTCGTCCTCTTCCTCCCGCACGGCTATGAGGGCCAGGGCCCGGAGCACTCGAGCGCGCGTATGGAGCGCTTCCTCCAGAACAGCGCCGAGGACAACATCCAGGTCTGCAACCTGACGACGCCGGCCCAGCTCTTCCACGTGCTGCGCCGCCAGGTCCTTCGCCCGTGGCGCAAGCCGCTCGTCATCGCCACGCCGAAGAGCCTGCTCCGCGTCGCCACCACGGCCAAGGGCCCGCGCCCCGTCTCCACGATCGACGACCTCGCGAACGGCCGATTCCAGCGCGTGATTGGCGACGACGGGGTCGATCCTTCGGAGGTGAAGAAGATCCTGCTCTGCTCGGGCAAGATCTACTACGACCTCGCCGTGACGCGGGAGCAACGCGACCTCAAGGACGTGGCCATCGTGCGGCTCGAGCAGCTCTTCCCGTTGAACCGCGAGCTCACCGACGCGCTCGCGAACTACAAGGAAGGCACGAAGCTCGTGTGGGTCCAGGAGGAGCCGATCAACTACGGCGCCTGGTACTACATCAACGCGGTGCTTCCCCAGTTCCTCGGCGGACGCTTCCCGCTCTCCGTCGTGGGTCGCCAGCCGAGCGCGAGCCCCGCGACCGGGTCGAAGGCGAGCCACAACCTGGAGCAAAAGCGGCTCATGGACGAAGCGTTCGCCTGACCGCTCGGCCGATCAGGCCATGGTAACCTCCGTGGGCACGCAACCACGTGCGCACGGAGGTTTTTTCATGCTTCGCGTCCTCACCGGATTGTCCACGCTCCTGCTCGTCTCCCTCCTTGGCTGCGCGTCCGACGTCAGCGGCGGAGGCTCTCCGTCCGGCGGCGACGCCGGCGCGGGTGGCACCACCGGCAATGGCACCGGCGGCGCCGGCAGCTCCGGCGGGAGCGACGGCGGTGGCAGCTCCGGCACGACTGGCGGCGGCGGCAGCGGCGGCAGCGCGTCCGACCTCACCTGCGCCGAGATCGAGGTGGAGCTCCCGAAGGAGCAGGCGGCGATCATGAGCTGCACGGCCGACGCCCAGTGTGGCCAGGAGCTCAAGGGCACGAGCTGCGGCTGCACGCGCAACCTCGTCGCGCGCCTCGACGCGGACACCACGCGCTTCTACGAGCTGCTCACGGCGAGCCAGGAGCTCCAATGCGACGACGGCGTCGGCTCCACCTGCGACTGCCCGAACGCGAACGGCTTCCTCTGCAAGAACGGCTTCTGCGCCTGGAACTACGTCCCGTAGCTCAAGCGTCCGCCGCGCCCTCGGCGAACCGCACCGCGTACACCGGCGGCAGGTGATTCGAGATCGTCTGCCATGAATCCCCGCCGTCCTCGCTGAGCCACAACGACCCCGTCGTCGTCCCGAACGCCAGCACGTTCCCCGTGCCGTCCACGTCGAGCCCGTGGCGGTACGTCAGATCAAACGCGTTCCCCTGGGGCAACCCTCGTTCGAGCACCGTGAAGCTCGCCCCGCCGTCGCGCGTCCGCGCCACCACCACCTTCCCGTCGACCGGGACCCGCTGCTCGTCCTTCTTCGCGGGCACCACCCACGCCGTCTCGGGATCCCGCGGGTGCACCGCCATCGTGAAGCCGAACTTGCTCGGCTTCACCGACGTCACCTCGCGCCAGGTTTTGCCTCCGTCCGTCGAGCGGAAGAGCCCGTTGTGGTGCTGTACCCAGAGCGCATCGGGCTGCGCGGCGCAGGCCACGACGCGGTGCGGGTCCTGGATGCCCGGATCGTCCCGACGCTCCGGCGGCATGTATTCGGCGTACATCCCTTCGGTCCGCGTCTCCCACGTCGTTCCGTCGTCCGTCGAGCGCCACACGCCCCCGCAGGAGATCCCCACCGTCACCCCGCTGCGATCCACGCAGATCGAGTGGATCCCCGGCCAATCGTAGCCACCGCCGAACCAGCCCTTGCGGGTCGGGTGATCCCATAACGACCGCACGAGACCCCACGACTGCCCGTGGTCCTTCGAGTGGAACAGGCCCCCCGGGATCGTCCCGCACCAGAGATGCCCCGGCTCATGATCACGGCCGGCTTCCAGGCTCCACAAGAGCTCCACCCGCTGCGGCCATTCTCGCCCGTCCGGCGTCTTGTCCGGCTCGGCTCCTTCCGGCAGCGGCGGAAAGGCCGGCGCCGTGATCTCCTCCCACGTCGCGCCCACGTCCTGCGAACGCCGGAGCTTCACGCCGAAATGCCCCAGCGCGAGCGCGGCATAAAGTGTCCCGTCGCGCGGATCCGGCAACACCATCGAAACGTTGTCACCGAGGAACGAGACCTCGCGGATCGACCACCCCGAGGGCTTTCGATCGAGACGGAAAAGCCCTTTGCGCGTCGCTACGAACAACCTGTTCGACATGGCCCCTCTACCCCCCGGAAAGCGCTTGCATCACGTAAATCACCGAGCCCTCGCCCACCCTGTCCCCGAGGCTCGTTCGATCCGTCGTCTGCTGGCCGTCGACGAAGAGGACCACGTGCTTGCGGACGACGCCCTGCTCGTCGAGGACGTACCCTCGCACGGCCGGCTCGGCTGCGAAATACGCGTCGAGGGCCTCGCGGACGGTGCGCCCGTCGACGTCGCGCGCCGGGCAGGGGACGTGCCTCGCGATATGCGGGGTGAACGTGACGCGTGGCATGCGGCAGGAGCCTCGCGGACGAGGACCGGGTTTGTCAAGGCCGGGTTTTCCTTTTGCGGAGGAATTTCCCGTTCCCTCCCCAGGGATTCCCTGACCTGCCTGTAGAGGTGGCCGCCTCCGTGGTCCCCGGAATCAAATCCGTCCCGTGAGGTACTACTTACGTGTGATTGCTTTTTGACGCTGAGCCGTTGGAACATCGCAGCATGGGAAATCCCCCGCACGACCACGCCGGCGATCGTGAGAAACGAGAGCCAGGCAAGCACGAGTCTGGATGGTTCCTGGCCGAACGGGGGGGCCACGGGCGGGAAGAAGGCGAAGGCGGCGAGGGGGTCGACGCCCTGCGCGAGAGCGAGGAGCGCTTTCGCCTGGCGACCGAGGCCATCCGCGGCACGGCCTACGACTGGGATTTCCTGACGAACCACGTCTGGCGCTCCGGGGGCCTGGTCGAGATGCTCGGCTACCGGCCCGAGGAGGTCCCGGCCACCGACGCCTGGTGGCGCGGCCGCATCCACCCCGAAGACCTCACCTGTTTCTCCGGCCGAACCACGATTCGCAACCGAAACCAGCCCGTCGTCGACGCCGAGTACCGCGTCCGTCACCGCGACGAGCGCTGGGTCTGGGTATGGGACCACGCCCGGCTGGTCCACGACGAGAGCGGCACGCCCGTCCGCCTCGTCGGCTGCATCATCAGCATCGACGCCCGCAAGCGCGCCGAGCAGGCCCTCTGCGAGAGCGAGGCGCGCTTCCGCGCCATGGCCGACACCGTGCCCGAGATCCTCTTCACGGCGCTGCCCGACGGCCGCGGCGAGTACATGAACCAGCGCATGCACGAGTACACGGGGATGCGCCCCGGCTCGGACGACGACGTCGCCTGGATGCAATGGATCCACCCGGACGACCTCCCCGCCGTCCACGCCCACCTTTCCGAGAGCGCTTCGGCCGAGCCCGTCGCCGTGGAGCTCCGCATGCGGGGCAAGGACGGCGCGTACCGCTGGTTCTGCGCGAGCGCGCGGCCGATCCGCGACGACCAGGGCGCCATCACGAAATGGTTCTGCGCCGCGGCCGACGTGCACGACCTCAAGGCCGCGCAACAAGCCCTGCGCGAGAGCGAGGCGCACCTCCGGCTCGCGACCGAGGCCGGCGGCGTCGGGACCTTCTCCTTCGATCTGTTGGAGCGCCAAGCATGTTGCTCGGCGACCACCCGCAAGCTGCTCGGCCTGCCGGCTGACGTGGTCTTCCAGCGGAGGTTGCTTTTATCGTGCGTGCACCCGGACGATCGACAGGAGGTCAACCGCGCCACGCGCTGCGCCTTCGAGGCCGAGGCGCCCTGCCGCTCGCAGTTCCGCATCCTGCGCGGCGGCCAGGACGTGCGCTGGATCGAGCTCATGGCGCACGTGCGCAGGGACGGCGAGGGCAAACCCGCGGCGCTCTACGGCGCGCTGATCGACGTGACCGAGCGCAAGCGGCTCGAAGAGGAGCGCGCCGCGCTGCTCGACAGCGAGCGGGCCGCGCGGCGTGACGCCGAGCGGGCGAACCGGCTCAAGGACGACTTCCTGGCCATCGTCTCGCACGAGCTCCGCGCGCCGCTCCACGCCATCGTCGGCTGGGCCGAGCTGCTTCGCCGGGGCGCGCTCCCGGAGGAGGGCCTGGGCAAGGCGATCGACGTGATCGAACGCAACGCGGCCCTGCTCGGCCGGTTGATGGGCGACATGCTCGACATGGAGCGCATCCGCGCCGGCAAGCTCAAGCTCGACAGGAGCCCCTGCGACCTCTCCCGCGTGGTCGACGTCGCCCTCGAGACCATGCGCCCGATGGCGAACGAGCGGCAGATCAAGCTCGCGCGCGTGGACGACCCGAGGGCCGTCCACGTGCTCGGCGACCCGGCGCGCCTCCAGCAGATCGTGTGCAACCTCCTGAGCAACGCCATCAAGTTCAGCGCCCCCGGCGGCACCACGGAGGTCTCGCTCGCGTGCATGGGCCCCCGCGTCACGCTCACCGTGCGCGACGATGGCCTCGGCATCCGGCCCGATTTGCTGCCGCACGTCTTCGACCGGTTCCGGCAGGCGGACGCCTCGTCGGCGCGGCGGGAAGGCGGGCTCGGCCTCGGGCTCTCGATCGTGAAGGACCTCGTGGGCCTGCATGGCGGCTCGGTGCGAGCCGAGAGCGAGGGCCTCGGCCGCGGCGCGACGTTGCGCGTGGAGCTGCCGCTCGTGGCAGCGGACGGCAAGGCGCCGCCCGCGCGGCGCGACGACGGCCGCTCCTTCGAGGGGCTCCACGTCCTCGTGGTCGACGACGAGCCCGGCGCGCAGGACGTCCTCGCGCGGCTGCTCCTGGAGGAGGGCGCCGACACGCAGACGGCGTCGAGCGCGGCGGAGGCGCTCTGCGTGATCGCGTCCGGCTGGCCCTCCGTGGTGCTGAGCGAGCTTGCTTTGCCCGGCGAAGACGGCTTTCACCTCGTCCGCGCCGTGCGCAGCGGGACACACGCCCCGTCGATCCCGGTCGTGGCCGTCACGGCCTTCACCCGCGACGCCGACCGTGACCGCGCGTTTCGCGCGGGCTTCGACGGCCACGTGTGCAAGCCCGTCGAGCCGCAGCGGCTCTTCGAGGAGCTCTCCCGGATCCTCGGGCTCGTCGCGCCTACCAGCGGTGGTACGCCGGATGTCCCTCTTTCACCGCGACGAACATCCCGCGACACGTCGCCGTGATCTTCCCGCCGGCCTCGAGCGTCGCCTCGATCACGCACCGATCCTCGGCCACGTCGGCGACCCGCGCCCGCAGCGTCACGCGCTCGAGCGGCGTCGGCCGCTTCAGCTTCACGTGGAAATCAGCCGTCACCGTGCAGGGTGGTTTGTCGAGGCCGCCCCGCTCCATCAGGTGATGCGCCGCCGTCCAGTTCGAATGGCAATCGAGCAGCGCGCCGATGATCCCGCCATTGAGCATGCCCGGGAACGCCTGGTGGTACGGCTCGGGCGCCCACGTGGCGACCACCTCGTCGCCTTCCACGTGGCTCTTGATCCGCAGCCCCTTCTCGTTCGCCGGCCCGCAGCCGAAACACAAGCTCTGCGGCGCGTAGCGGTCCTGCAAGCTTTGCTGATCCATCCTCATTCCCTTACCCGTCACGCGATCGTCATGCCGCCATCCACCACGATCGTCTGCCCCGTCAGGAACGACGCCGCGTCGGAGGCGAGGTAGAGCGCCGCACCGGCGATCTCGTCCGGCTGCCCGTACCGGCCGAGCGGCGTCCGCCCCACGACCCGCTCGACGATATCCTTGTTCTGCACGAGCGCCGCCGCGAACCGCGTGTCCACGAGGCCCGGCGCGATCGCGTTGACGCGGATCCCGCTCGCACCGAGCTCCACCGCCATCGTCTTCGTCATCGACATGACCGCGGCCTTCGTCGTCCCGTACATGCCCTGGAGCGGCGCCCCCAAAAGGCCCGCCACGCTCGCCACGTTCACGATCGCCCCCGGCGCGTTGCGATCGACGAGGTGCCGGACGAGCTCACGCGACGTGTAGAAATAGCCCTTCAGGTTGACCTCGAACGTCTTGTCGAGCGCCGCGTCCTCGACGGTCATGAACGGGCCGAAATGAAGGTTCGTCGCGGCGTTGTTGACGAGCACGTCCACCTTCCCGAACGCCTCGATCACCTGCTGGAACAGCCGCTGCACGTCGTCGGCCTTGCCCGTGTGGCACGTGAAGGCCGAAGCCGTCACGCCCTCCTGGCGCAGCCGCTCGACCGCCCCGTCGAGCCCTTCCTTTTTCCTCGACGCGATCGCCACCTTCGCCCCGCTCTGCCCGAGCGCCTTGGCGATCGACTCGCCGATCCCTCGGCTGCCACCGGTCACGATCGCGACCTTGCCCTCGACGTTGATCCAGCTCTTCATCTTGCGGCGGCATCCTCGCGAATTGGCGCCGCTTTGCCAAGCCGGGTTTTTGCAACGCAGCGCCCAAGCGATCTCTTCGCGTGTGCACTCGGCGCCTGCTCGTTCGTGATCCAAGGCGGGCCCCGCTCGTTGCGACGGGAACATGCTGCTCGGCCACCGCCTGGCACGTACGCTGCTCCACCCCTCGCGCGGGCGGCGCTCGATTCCAGCGCCCGAAGCCAGGGGGAATGAAACCATGACACGAACGATGGGAATCGCGGTCGCGACGTTCGCGCTCGCCGCGGCGAGCGCCAGCACGGCCTCGGCACAAACGGCGATGCGCGAAGGCACAATGGAGCGGCGGGGCCAGATCGGCGCTCCGCTCAACGCTTTCGAGATCCAGGTCGATTCGGGGTACAACCAGGCCTTCGGCCCGTCCGTGCCCGCGACCGAGGGCACGGGCAGGACGAGCCTCGGCGGCGCGGGCCTCGGCGCGGGCCTCGGCCTCCACTACCGCGCGAATCCGTACTCCTCGGTCGGTATCAACGGCAGTTACAACATGCAAAACCTCGCCCGCGGCGCGGAGCTCCGCGGCGCGACGGCAGGCATCGACGGCGTCTTCCACGCGAGCCCTTACTCGCGCCTCGACCCGTGGGTCTCCGTCGGCGCCGGGTATCGCATGTTGTGGGATCAGCCCTCGGGCCCGAACAACGACATGTTCGTCCACGGCTTCCAGCTCGCGAAGGCCAAGATCGGCGTCGACATCCGCGTGAGCGAGAGCGTCGCGCTCGCGCCGACGGTCGGCGGCGATCTCAGCATGTTCCTCTGGCGCAACCCCGAGGGCCGCGTCTCGACGCAGACGATCGACACGCCGCGCCTCAACGCCTTCGTCTTCGCGGGCATCGCAGGCCGCTTCGACGCAGGTGGGCAGCGCGCTCGCCCGGTGACGATCATGGGTCGCCGGTAAAACCTGCACGCGTCACCACGCGTGTGAGGGGGCGGGCCAGGTGCCTGCCCCCTCGTTTCATTCGCGCCTGGCCAGACGACCCGGACGGCGGTATGTGCCGGAGCAGCCGATGAAGCTCTTCGTGCTGCTCGCGATCCTCACGGAGTGCCGCCGCGACACCCTGAACAGCCCCGACGCGCTCCGCGCCGCGCTCGACGCGGCCGTCGCAGCGGGCCTTTTCACAGGGCTCGGGACGCTCGTCGTCCCATTCTCGCCGCAGGGCGTCACGGCTTGCGCCGTCGTCGGCGAGAGCCACATCGCGCTGCACACGTGGCCCGAAGAGGGCAGGATCTTCATCGACGTCGCCTCGTGCAGCACGAAGCAGAGCGTCGAGCGCGCGCTCGATGCGATCCGCGCCGTGTTCCCCGAGGGAAAACTCGCCGTGCTCGAGGAGCGTGTGCTCGATGGTGGCGTGATCTCCAGCGTTGCCCGGTGACACGCGGGCCTTGCGGTCGCCATACAGGCCGCGTAAAACCGCGTCCCGATGGCGACCAACGTCGAGCAGCCCGCGGAACAGCCCTGGTCGGGACCCAAGTCGAAGAAGCAGATCCTCGGCCATCCAGCCGGGCTCTTCGTGCTCTTCACGACGGAGATGTGGGAGCGCTTCTCCTACTACGGCATGCGCGGCCTGCTGAAGCTGTACCTGGTGAACTACCTGTTCGTCACGTATCGCCAGCGCTTCCAGGGCCAGGCGTACGACGCCACGGGCAACCCGGGCGACGTGTTCGGCTGGAGCGTCATCCGTGGCCTCTTGCCCGACGTCGATCCCACGACGCTCACGCAGTGCGTGAACGAGAAGGTCGGCCTGCTCGTCCAGGGGGATCCGACGAAAAACATCGCGCCGATGGCCGCGGACGTCGCGCAATCCATCGCGCAGCAGACCTGCGCGATGCAGCCCGTCGCGTCGGCCATTTACGGCTGGTACACCGGCCTCGTGTACCTGACGCCGCTCTTCGGCGGCTTCATGGCCGATCGTTACCTCGGCCAGAAGCGCTCCGTGTTCCTCGGCGGCGCGCTCATGGCGCTCGGCCAGTTCGTGCTCTTCAGCGCCGAGAACCTGTTTTTCCTCGGCCTGCTCCTCCTCATCATCGGCAACGGCTTCTTCAAGCCGAACATCTCGACCCAGGTCGGCAACCTCTACCCCCCGGGCGACAAGCGCCGCGACGGCGCCTACACGATCTTCTACATGGGCATCAACCTGGGTGCGTTCCTGACGAACCTCGTCTGCGGCACCCTCGCCCAGAACAACGGCTGGCGGTACGGCTTCCTCGCAGCGGGCATCGGCATGGTGCTCGGCCTGATCATCCAGTTCTTCTTCGGCCCGAGCACACTCGCGCCCGACACGCTCAAGAAGAGCGAAGGCAAGAAGGGCGAAGCCCCGGCCGTGGTGAAGGAAGAGAACGAGGGGCAACGCATGGGCGCCCTCGTCATCCTCTGCGCGCTGAACATCGTCTTCTGGGCCGTCTACGAGCAGCAGGGCAACACGATGCAGACCTGGGCCGACGAGAAGACCGTCTGGCCCGTGATCTTCGGCTTCCAGATCCCCTCGACCTGGTTCCAGTCGTTCAACCCCTTCTTCATCTTCCTCTTCGCGCCCATCCTCGACCGCATCTGGACCGCCCAAGCAAAGGCGGGCAAGGAGATGTCGAGCGTCACGAAGATGGCCGTCGGCTGCATCATCCTCGGCCTCTCATTCATCGTGATGGTCGGAGGCGCGCAGGTGATCGGCGGCGGCAAAGGCAGCGTGCTCTGGCCAGTCGTCTGCACAGCGCTGCTCACGATCGGCGAGCTTTACCTGTCGCCGATCGGCCTCTCGCTCGTGACGAAGGTCTCGCCGGTGCGATTCGTGTCGATGATGATGGGCATGTGGTTCATGTCGAGCTTCTTCGGCAACATCCTGAGCGGCTACATCGGCATCCTCTACACGAAGTGGTCCCCCACGAACTTCTTCCTCCTGCTCATGGCCCTCGGCGTCGCCGCCGGCCTCGCGATCGCGGCATTCAACAAGCCGCTCCGCAAGGCAATGGGCAATCACTGAGCGACCAAGCGTAGCGCCCCCCGGGGTTTCACCCCGGACCCCGACCAGGGGTTGTCCACCCCTGGACCCGGACCAGCCAGGGGCTGGACCCAGGGTTGAAAACCTGCGCTCCGCGCAGTTTTTCAAACAGGCCGACGAAGAAGCCGGGTCGCCAGCAGAACCAACAGCGCGGCTGTTTCGGTGGGCAGGGTCGTTGCTGGTCTTGACCCAGCTCCGCGCCTGACGAAGCCGCGCGTGCATGCACGGATTGGCATCGTGCCTTCGTGACGGCCACGTCTGCCGCGGCGAGGCGAGTGTGTGCATTTACACGTCGGCGCGCTGCATTCCTGCGGTCGGTGCTTGCCTTCATGGGGTCGACGTGTGCCGCCACACGTCGAGGGGCTGCCTTGGGGGGGAGGGAGCGTGCCTTCGCGGGGAGAGGGGGTGCCTTCCGAGGTGGACGGCGTGCCTTGGCGGGGGTTGGGGATGCATCCGTGGGGGAGGGGGGTGCCGCGCGGGGGCGGGGGCGTGCAATCTCTTGTCCCCGCGCCGAGGCTTGTTGCAGAACGGATCGCCAGGACGAACGCGGGCCCGCGTACGGCGCCACGGGGGTGGCCAGGTGAGGCCTTGCGCAATCGGAAGGCACTTCCATGGCCTGGTTATCGAACCGTTTTGTTCGGCTTTGGCTCCTCGTGCTCGTCGTTTTGGGCGCCTCGGCCTGGCTCCTCGGGTGCGCCGCGACAGGCGCGCATACGCAGGCGTGGGCGCAGACGATGCCGAATGGAACGCGCTTGTTCCGCATCTGCCGGCGCCATCCCCACGTCGACCCGAATGCACGTTATTGGTACGACACGGGGGACGGGACCCCTCGAACGACGTTCCTCTCGCTCGACGATCTCTTGCAGGGCCGCGAGGCGAAGGCGGTCTTTCTTTTTGATACACAAGCGCCGTCGGAGAGCCGGAAATTATTAGGCATTGCGTTCCAGCATCTCCCCTGCGAAAAGCCGCCGCCGCCGCCGCCGCCGCCGCCGCCGCCGCCGCCGCCGCCGAAACCGCTGCCGCGACCGATCGCGAGAGCGCCGGAGCGGGAGCGGTGCACGGCGTATCGGGAGCCAGGCCAGACGCGGCAACGCCGCGGCACGGGCGCGCGGACCTGCACGAGGATGCTCGTCCACACGTCCGAGCGATCGAGGCAGCCGAGCTTCCGGCGCGTGGAAGAGCCGCTCGCGGCCGCGCCGCGCCCGGTCGAGGCGCCCGTGCCCATCGATCCGAGTCAGGTGCCCCCAGGCGAGGTACGGGTCTATGAGGACTGGAGGCAAACCCCGGAGGAGGCCGCGCTACTCGACCGAGCCCAGGAGTGCCTCACGGGCGCTTGCCATGCCCGGCACCAGAACTTCCAACCGAAAGGCGGGAAGAAGCCCGCCGGGACGCACCATGGGCAGTCGTTGTCAACAGGGAGCGGCAGAAGTGGGGGGGCGGGCGCGCCACGCCCCGCGCCAAAGACGACGGTCAAGACGACGACGAAGCCGTCGAGGACTACGCCCATCGCCGCCCCTGGTGCAGCACACGGCCATCACCCCTGGCCCAAGTATTTGGGGGGGCCGGCCAAACAGGATCTTGCCAGCTTACCAGAACAACTTCACAAGTCCTACCACAGCGGTCTGGACAAGATCCTGCCGCGTCAGCGCGGGGCTGCATATTACGACAACCTGAGTCCACAAGCAAAGCAGCAGCTCGCTCGTGATCTAGCGGCCTATACGAAAGCATTCGACGCGAAGTACGGGACTCGCCTCCACGACTCGATGGTCCGTAATGGATTTTCAGCTCCATGATGAAGACCCTGAAACCGGTAGAATCAATCGAAGTTGGCGATCTGGAGGCGCACGCGGTATGGCAATACGCCAATATCGACGGAGGCAACGAAACCCTCGTCCGCCCGGTGAGACGTCTGCCGGTCGCGCGCCTGGCCGGGAAGGTCGTGGGGACGCGGGTCCGGCTTGCGAACGGAACCGACGCATGGGGACTCCTTGGCAATGTTGACGAGAGCAATGCGCGGCTCACCGAGCACTTCCTGACATTGTCGATCTTCCACGACGGACGATGGTTCACGCTCGCCCGCTATCACGATTTTGACTACGGCCAGAACGGTCCAGACGCACTGGCGCGGTTCCTTGAGCTTCCTCTCGACGAAGTTTTTCCCATTGCGTACGACATACGGCCGTACGTGAAGGGAGATCCTTCTGCGCTTGCCGGCCTGATTCCCAAGGAACCGCGTGAACGGCTCTCGCGGGCTGAGCTCATTGCGCTCGCAGTGCCATAGCAACGGCTGGACGCCCTGAGACGCATGACGGGCATTCGTAGTCAACAGGAAGCGCAGCGGTGGGGGAGCGGGCGCGCGACGGCCCGCGCCAAGGACGACGACGGTCAAGGACGATGATACGGCGTCGCGGGAGCCATGTCCGTGGTCTTGACATCCGAGTTTGTCCGCAGTAGGAGGCGCCGCGAAACCTGACGCGGCATCAGAAATCGACCGCCTTGGAGACTTGCCGCGTTACGTTTCCGTCGCTCGGGTGAACACGAAGGTGATGGCGCCAGTCGAGAAAGCCCCCACCGAGGATCTTTGGACGGAGCTCGCGAAGCTTCGGCCTGTCGTCGCACGTTTCCTCGAGAGCACGTGCGGAAAGCAAGCCGCCAGCACGGACGCTGTCGACGACGAGACGCAGGACGTGATGGTCGAGGGGTATGAGAGCCTCTCGGCGTACCGGCCCGAAAGCGGCACGCTGGTGAACTGGCTGCTCGGCATCGCAGCCAACATCCGCAAACGATGGCGGAGAGCGTGCGGCATGCAGGAGAAGCGATTCGCTCCCACCGATGACAACGATGAAACCCCCGCGTCGCAGCCGTCGCCGGAGCGCGCGGCGATCCTCTCGGAGGCTTGCGACCGCGTCGGAGAGGCCCTCAAGACGATGCCCACGGAACAGCGAGCTGTCTTCAGCCTGGTCGTGTTTCAGGGGCTCTCGCACGCGGAGGTGGCCAAAGAGCTCGGTATCTCCGAGGAAGCCTCCCGCATGAAATTCATGCGGGCGCGCGCGTACATTCGAGAGCGCGTCGACGAGGTGCACGGCACCGCGCTGCTCATCCTGTGCGGCCGAGACCGGCGCTCGAGGGTCCGGGCGAGATGGAAGGGGCGGTTGGAGCTCAGCTACCGCGCCGGCCACGCGTGGAGCGCGCTCATGGCTGCGGCGCTCCTCGGGTCCGCCAACGCGGCCGCGCCTCGAGACGTCGTCGCGTCGGCGCATACAGCATTCACGCGTCAGGCCTCGATGGGTCGCGCCGCGGAGCCGGTCGCCGAACCTTCAGAGATGGGCGGAGAGGACCCGGCGGCCCTCGATACACGGGCGTCTGCCGCGGAACCGACGCAGGCCGCGCCAACAGAGCAGGTGCATGAGCGTCGAGCTCCATCTCACGGGGCGCTCCCGAACGTCGAGGTGCACCCGAGTCGCCTCACCATCCGGTGGCGGAAGAGCCGCTGAGGGGCACGACGATTGATGCCACCGCGAACCATTCTAGCAGTCCGTATCTTGACGTATCGGCACGATGACGGAACCGAGCAGGATCTGCACCTTCACGTCCGTATGCCGTACGTAACAAAGGGCGCCGTGTGGAAGTGCGGATTTGAGCTCGGCCCGCCGCTCAACATCACCGGCCGCGAAGGATACGGCGTCGACGCTCTCCAGGCGCTGTTGGCTTGCCTCGGGATCGCCCGCGCGTCCATCGAAGGATCCACGCTCAAGGGGCGCGTGCATTGGGGCGGTATGTTCTCTTGTGGCCTGCCCGATCTGGTAAACGGGCGAATCGAGCTCGACGCCGCCGCCGTCGAGCCTCCGCAGAACAGTGGGTGACGGCGTGGGTCAGGCAGGTTCTTGGATAAGCTGACTGGCTGCACTTGCCGAGTTTGTCCTGTTCACGTATCCTCACCATCGCATGATGAACCGTGGATTATGGCTCGCCTTGCTCGTCGCGCTCAGCGCACCCATGCGAGCGTATGCAGACGAGGACACGAAGCCCGCCCCACCCCTCTCGAACCCTGCGGCGCTTCAGCAGGCCACGCACATGGCGCGCTTCACGGCGCTCGTCGCGAAGGCCGAACGCGAACGGAGGGCCGGTCGGCTCGCCGAGGCAGCGACCGCGTATGCCGAGGCGTTCGAGATCGAGCAGGATCCGCTCGTCGCAGGTCGGCTCGGCGTGTTGCTCGTCGAGTTCGGCAACCCTACGGAAGCAGCGGATTTGCTGCTCGACGCGATCGAGCGCGCGACGGACGCGCCGGCCGCGGAGCGGGAGAAGTTCCTGAAGGCGTACGACACCGCGCGGGCGCAGGTCTGTCGCGTCGAGGTGACGGTCTCCGAGGCACACGCGTCGATCTCGCTCGATGGGGTCGTGAAGCAGTCCGATGGAATCACGGGCTTCACGATGTTCATCCCGCCGGGGGAGCACGAGCTCCGCGCGAAGCTCAAGGGGTTCGAGGACGGCGTCACGTCCTTCACGGCGTCGAAGGGTGGAACCCTGCGCGTGGAGCTGACGCTGCTGCCGGTGCGCCCGTTCGTTCCCATCGAGCCGCCGCTGCGCCTGAAGCGGCTTCGACCCGAGCTGGCCGTGACCCTCGAAGAGCCGCCGAACGACGAGCCGGCGCGCGAGCCGATCGTCGGCGGCGTGGTCGGCGAGGAGCAGAAGAAGAGCACGCGAGGATCCGTGAGCGCGGGGCCGGTGGTCGTGTTCGGTGTGGCGTCGTGGCAGCCGGCGATCGGTGCGTTCGTGGCGGGTGGTTTGAGGGTAAATGAGTACGTGTCCCTCGGGCTCGAAGCGCGCGCGGCTTGGCTCGTGTCGGGCGTGCAAGGACGGCCGATCAGCGCAATGACAGCCGGGGGGCTCGTGAGTGCCTGTGGTCACTGGCGATGGCTCTTTGGCTGCGCGCTCGGTCACTTGGGCGTCCTCAACATCGAGGGGGCCGAGGGGAGCTACCTGCGAGAGTCGTACACCAACCTTCTGCCTGGTTTAGGCGCGCGGGTAGGGGCGACGTGGAGGTTGACGCGTTCCTTCACGATGCAGGCGGGTGCAGACATCGTGGGCCTTACGCGCGGACTCAAGATCGTTGCCGGAAAAACGGTTCTTGTTGAGCAACCTCCGGTATTGGCAGGCGCTCATTTTGTCGGTGGATGGGAGTTTTAATTATGCGATTCCTGGTCGGCTCTGTCGGGATCTTTGCGGGGGCTGTCGTGGCAATGGCTGCATGCACGGCCCCACCCTACGTCAACATATTCGAATGCGATCCGGACCCGCTTTTTCCTACTCCCGAGTGTATCGATGCGGGCACAGATGCCGACGCCGACGCTGACGCCGGCGACGACGCCGAGGCCGGGGAGGACCCCGACGCAGGCCCACCATGCCCCGGCTTTTGCGCTCCGGAGCCGAGTGGCGATTTCGGTGGGTCAGCAACACCGGCAGGAGCATGGCCACGCACGCCGATGCTCCTCTGGGTTGGCCCCGTGAGCGATATGCCAGCCTTCTGCCCGAAGGAGGTGCCCTATGAGAAGTATCGTCGCTACAGCGGCCTCGTCGCGCCGCCCGCGACGTGCGAGTCCTGTAGCTGCGAGAAGCCCGAGGGCACGTGTTCGGGGTTGCCCGCGTCGATCGAGATCCGCACGAACGCATGCGAGCAGAGCGGCGGCATGTCGGTGCCTTTCGACGGCCCGGCCGACTGGGATGGGTCCTGCACGTCCGAAGCCGCGCTCCCGGCTGGCGCCCAATGCGGTGGGCAGCCGTGCGCGCAGTACGTCGGCGCGTCCGCCTTGCCGGGTCCCATCGAAGAGGGCTGCGCAGTCACGGCCGAGACGCCGGCGTTCACGAAGGAGCGGTCCTGGCTTCTCGGGGGTCTCGCGTGCGAGGTCGAGGAGCTCGACGGCGCGTGTCCCGAGAGCCGCCGATGCATGCAGGATCTCTCGCTCCCTTGGCTCCAGTGCGTTGCTCTGACGGGCGAGCACACGTGCCCGGGAAACTACTCGTACGCGCGGTTCGTGATGTTCGACAAGGAGCCGGCCGACGATCGGGGATGCAACGCGTGCACGTGCGGCGCGCCCGAGGATGGGCTTTGCCTCGCGTCGCTGCATCTCTACGACGATGCGGCGTGCAGCGCCGCCGCGTCGACGACGTTGACGCTCGGCTCGGTCAAAGAAGCATGCGGCACGATCATCCCTCCCGGGCGCGTCATTGGCAGCAAGGCGATCACGGATCTCACGTACGTGCCCGGCACGTGCAGCGCGAGCGGGGGCGAGCCGATCGGCGAGGCGCGTGAGGACGTGAACACGGCGGTCACGTTCTGCTGCACCTACCCGTTCGCTCTCCCGAAGTAAGGCCCCAGAAAAAAATCGACGGCCCTGCGTTACGACGGGGGGCCTTGGAGCGAATACCTGGGTGTGACGGGACGACGAGTCCATCGCCGCTCGCAGAGAGGTTTGCGTGCAGGCCGCCCCTCTCCCATGGGCTGCCCGTAGCATGCGATCTCCCTGCGGAGAGCGAAGGACTCCTCCCCCGAGGGTTGCTCGTCGCTCGTAGACGGGGCGCCTTTCGCGGCGCGCCCCGACTGCGTCATGTTCCGGATGACCAGGTTTCGGAAAGGGAGCGGTGCGCTCGAAAGGCGCCCCGTCTTCGGGCGACGACCCTTTTCAACAACGACCTCCAGGAGGGGACGATGGGGAGTGGTTCTCTGGGCGAGTCTACCTCCTTATCGTCCCCCCCTGGGGGTCGTGTTCTACCGCTTGGAGGGCGCATGGGAGGAGGGGCCCGCGGCTGTGCGATGCGACCCGCATCTTGATTCCAATGGCCCGCGCTCGATGAGCCCGTCCGCTCGCGCGGCGCCGCAGGATCGAGCAGGTCGAGCGCATACCTGGGCAAACGCTTCGTCTGCGCAGATCTCCTCGGGAATGTGCCCCCCGCCGTGCGGCCGTGACAATCCTGCGGCGAGCAGCACTATCTCGACTGCGCGCAAGATTGACCTCGGAATGCGAAGAACGTTAATGTGTCCTTGCCATGCGAAACCGACACGGTACGCGCACGAAGTGGGCAGAGCTGTGCCGCTCGAATGAGTTCAGCGGGAGGTGGGTGGCGCTGGAGAATGTCGAGTACAAGGTCGGCACCATCGAGCCACACGAAGGCGACGTGGTCGACAGGGATACGGATATCGGCGCGCTGTGCAGCCGGATGCGAGCGTCCGATCGCAAGGAATGCGTGATTGTACACTGCGCCGACAACGGCGAGCCCTGACCGAGGCCGCCCGCCCCACGGAGGGATACGGGTTTGGCGCGGTCGTTCGTCCACGCGAGGCATGCTCGCCGTCCCCGGACGAGGCGCATCGAATGCACGTCCCGCCTCAGGCGGACGTGGAAGGCCTCCTGCCGCCAGGTCACCTCGCTGAGCCCCCGAGGGGGTTCCGTGGGTGGGTGAGGTCCGAACGTCGACGGGATGCCTGGAAACACCCTCGGAGCAAAGTCCCGCGGCCATCGTGGGGTTGTGCAGGACGCGCATCTGCGCCAGGAAGAGGGGCGGGCCGGCTCGACCGATGGGGGGGGACCGGCACCCAGGAGGAGGTGTTCATGTTGAAGACGTTCGTCAGTCAAGCCATCGCGGCGGGGCTCGCGGTCCTCATCGCCAGTGCAGTCATCCCCGGCGTCCGGATCCGCAAGGGCAACACGGCGATCGGCATCGCGTTCGCGTTCGCGCTGCTCAACCTTTTCTTCGGGTGGCTCGTCAAGGTCGTGCTCGCCATCGTGCTCCTGCCCGCCGCCCTGCTCACGTTCGGCTTGCCCTACCTCGTGTTCGGCCTGCTCGTGAACGCGATCTTGCTCTACGTCACCGACAAGCTCATCGACGATTTCGAGATCAAAGGCTTCTGGCCGCTCGTCGGCACGGCCGGGCTGATCTCCGTCGCCGCGTGGCTCCTCCCGCGCCTCTTCTGAGGGCGGGCGCGCCCGCGGCCGCTCCCACGCCCGCCCGCGACGCGCTCGCAATCGCTTGATACGATGGATTCCCTGCGGGCGCATGCATACGCATGCGCCGATCGCGCCTCGACTTGACGCGAGACCCGGCGACGCGACATTGCCACCGGGGTGCATTTGTTGTGAAGGCGGTCGTCTACAAAGGTCGGCTCGAGGTCGCGGTCGAGGAGGTGGCCGATGCGCGCATCGAGGAGCCGACCGACGTGCTCGTGAAGATCACCTCGGCCGCTATCTGCGGCAGTGACCTGCACATGTACGAAGGCCGCACCGCCGCGCTGCCAGGGACCGTGCTCGGCCACGAGCCGCTCGGCCTCGTGGAGGAGGTCGGCTCCGCGGTCGAGCGGGTGAAGAAGGGCGACCGGGTCGTGATGCCCTTCAACATCTCCTGCGGCACCTGCTTCAACTGCATTCGCGGCTACACGGCGGCCTGCCTCAACGTCAATCCGAGCGCGCACGGCGGCGCGTACGGATACGTGGGCATGGGCCCCTTCCGCGGAGGGCAGGCCGAGCACCTCCGCGTGCCCTTCGCCGATACCAACTGCCTGAAGCTCCCCGGCGAGCCCAGGGACATGTTCGAGAATGATTTCGTTCTCCTCGCCGACGTGTTCCCGACGGGCTGCTTCGCCGCCGATCTGGCCGCGGTGGAGCCGGGGATGAGCGTGGCCGTCTTCGGCGCGGGGCCCGTCGGGCTCCTCGCGGCGTACGCGTCGGCGCTGCGCGGAGCAGACGAGATCTACGTCGTCGACTACGTGCCGGACCGGCTCGCCCGCGCCGAAGCCATGGGCGCGACGCCCATCGACCTCTCGCGCGGCGACCCGGTGGAGCAGATCATCGCGCTCCGCAGAGCCCGGGGGACCGCCACGGCGAAGATGGATGGCGTGATGTCCGGCATCGAGGCCGTCGGCTTCCAGGCCATCGACTGGGCGGACCCCTCCCACGAGGAGCCCAACCGTGTCCTCGAGGATCTGATCCGGCTGGTCAACCCCACGGGCCACATCGGCATCGTCGGCCTCTACGTCCCGGAGGACCCGGGCGGGAAAAACCCACACGCGAAGAAGGGAGAGATCCAGATCTCGTTCGGCAAGCTCTGGGAAAAAGGGATCTCCTTCGGGACGGGCCAGACGCCGGTGATGCGCTACTCCGCGCGCCTGCGTGATCTCGTCACCTCCGGCCGGGCCCGCCCGAGCCAGGTGGTGACCCACAGGTTGCCGCTCGACGCCGCGCCCGAGGCGTATGCCAAGCTCAGCCGTCGCGAGGACGGGTACGCGAAGGTGCTCCTCGATCCACACATGTGAGGGAGATGCGGCGTGACGACCGCACAGGATCTCATCGCGCGATCCGGCGCGGCGGGGGCCCTCGTCGCGGGCCTCGCGTGGTCCGAGACGCCGCTCGGACCCCTCGCGAGCTGGCCGCCGCGGGTGAAGGTGGTCATCGAGACGGTGCTCGCGAGCGGCTTCCCGCTCTGCGTGCTCCTCGGGGCCGAGCCGGCCCACGCGAGGGTCGTCTACAACGACGCGTTCGCCCCGCTGCTCGGCCACAAGCACCCCTCCGCGATGGGGCGGACCGCGCGCGAGGTATGGCCGGAGAGCTGGGACTTCTTCGAGTGGGCGCTCCGCCAGGTCTGGCACGCGGGGCAGCCGGTGACGGGCAAGGATCTCATGCTCCGCCTCGATCGAGGAAACGACCTCGAGGAGGTGTACGTGTCGATCTCGTTCAGCCCCATCCGCGACGATCAGGGCGCCGTGCGCGGCGCGCTGATGTGCGGCATGGAGACGACGGGCGTGGTGCTCGCCGCGCGGCGCGAGCGCGCGTTGCGCCTGCTCGTCGAGGCGCTCCGCCCGGCGAAGAGGGAAGACGACTTCTACCGGATCATGCCGAAGGCGCTCTCCTACACGCTGAAGGACGTCTTTTTCGCGTTCCTCTACGAGCTCGATCCGGCCGGCAAGAGGGCCACGCTGCGCGCCACCGCGGGGCTCGCGGCCGAGGCGCCCGAGGCGCTGCGCGAGCTCACGCTCGGGCCCAGGTGTCCCTGGGAGATGGCGGTCGTGGTGCGCGAGAACGAGATGCGGCTCGTTCCGTCGGCGGGCCTCGGGCTCTGCGTGATCAACGCGCTCGCGGGCTCGCCGACGCGCGCGGCGGTCATTCCGGTGACGGGCGGCTCGCCAGAAGGACCCGCCGCCGTCCTGGTCGTGGGCCTCCGCCCGGCGCGCGCCCTGGACGACGAATATGGCGCCTTCGTCCTCCGCATCGCGCGCGAGATCGCCGTCGCGCTCACCGACATCCGGAGCCTGCGCGCGGCGGAGCGCCACGCCGAGGCCGTGGCCGAGTCGAGGCTCAAGGACATGTTCCTCGGGATCGCCTCCCACGAGCTGCGCACGCCGCTCACCTGCCTGAAGCTCAACGTGCAGCTCGTCCACCGCGAGCTCACGGCGCTCGAACCACGCCTCGCCGCGCGGCTCGACGGGCTCTCCCGCTCGATCGATCGCATGACGCGGCTCGTGAACGAAATGCTGAGCGTATCGGCGATCGCCGCCGGCAAGCTCACGCTCCAGGAGACCTATTGCGATCTCCGCTCCATCTGCACGAGCGCCGGGGCCGAGCAATCGCAGGCGGCGCGGCGCCCGGTCTCGCTCCACCTGCCGGAGGAGCCCGTCTGTGTCTTCGCGGACGAGGACCGGACGGGGCAGGTGATCGCCAATCTGCTCGCCAATGCATTCAAATACTCGGCGGCGGAGGAGCCCGTGGAGCTCTCGCTCGAGCGGTCCGGCACGGAGGCGATCGTGACGGTGCGGGACCGGGGGCCGGGCATCCCGAAAGAATCGTTTCCCCGCGTCTTTGATCGATTCTATCGCGTCCCCGGCGTGAGCGTACGGACGGGCTCCTACGTCGGGCTGGGGCTCGGCCTCTACCTGTCCAAGGCGATCATCGAGCAGCACCACGGCCGCATTTGGGTGGAGAGCGAGGTGGGCCGGGGGAGCGCGTTTTCCTTCTCGATGCCGCTCGCGGCGTGATCGGACACGACCCAAAGGAAAAAGCCCCCTCGGACGAACCGAGGAGGCTTTCTCCTTTCGAGCGACGGATCGCTCTCTCGATCAGCCGAACAGCGGCAGATCTTCCTTCTCCTTGATCGGGGAGCGCGCCGCGACCTCGCTCTGATCGATCCCCGCGAGCCTGCGCAACGCGCGGTGCACGTGGCCGGGCTTCAGGCGGAGGCCGCCGCCCTCGACGGGCTCGAGCGTGTTCGGGTCGATGTTCATCGGGTTGTGACGCTCGGTCGTCTTGCCGATGACCTGGTTGCCCGGGATGCCCGCGCCCATGAGCAGCATGCTCGTGATCGACCAGTGGTCCTTGCCGTTGCCGGAGTTGTACCCCGGCGTGCGGCCGAAATCGGACCCGACGACGATCACCATGTTGCCCCAGACGCCCGTCGCCTTCGCCTCTTCGACGAGGTAGTCGATGCCGTCCCAGAGCTCGGCCAGGCGGCCAAACTGCTGGTCGTCGTTGTTGCCGTGCGTGTCGAACCCGCCGATGCCGAGGTTCGCGCTGACGCAGATGCCGGCGCGGTAGGCGGCGAGCGCGATCTGCGCCTGGCGACGGAGGTTCGAGTTCTCGAGCTGCGCCGGCAGGTACTCGGTCAGCTTCTTGAGCTCGTTTTGCCCCGAGCGCGCCGTGTAGAGCATGCCCATCGACTGCTTGATGCGCGGCAGGTTCTGCTTTTCGGCGTACGCCATGTGCCGCGCGGAGCGAGTCTCGGCGATGCGCGCCTCGGTCTCGTCCGTGTAGTACGGCGTCTTGTTCTGGTCGTACATCGGGTCGATGACGTTCGGATAGGCAATGCGACGGATCGCGTCGACGTTGCCCACGCGGGTCACCGCCACGGTGCCGGCCGTCGTGTCGTAGCCGCCGTACGAGATGTACGCCATCGGCAGCGAGCCGCCCGCGACCGCGGCCGTGAGCGCCGCGAACGAGGCCTTGTTCTCGGCCAAGGTGCCCGCCCACGTCACGCGCGTGCCGACGTCGTGGCTGTTCGTCGACGTATCGACGCCGTTCAGGACCATGAGGTCGTTCACGTACTTGTCGAAGAACGCCTTGTTTGCCCCGTCCGGGTCGGGGGCGTACCGCATCGGGAGCTTGCTCTTGCTCCCGACCGCCGTCCCGATCGTCGTCTCGAGGTAATGGTTCATCGGGTCGGGATCACTCTCGCCCTTCGCGCCCTTCGGGTCGCAGTGGCTCGTGACGTCCCAGCCGCCGCCGGCGTGGATCATGACCCAGAACTTGCCGGTATACGGCGCTGCTCCGGCTTCACTGGCAAACGGGATGGTGCTGGCGGCGACGCCGAGCCCTGCCGTCGATGCAATCTTGAGGAAATCTCTTCGGTCCATGGGGCTCGCCTCTCACTCGTAAAGGAAGTGGTAGTCCGACAGCATGTACGTCACGACCGTCATCCAGGACCGGATGACGTAGGTCGGATCCTCGCGCAGGCGATCCTCTTCGGGCAGCGGCGTACGCGTCCAGTAGTCGTTCTCCACGCGGCACGGGCCGGGCAGCCACGTCGAGTACTTGCCCTCGGGCTGCGACATGTCGCTCATGCCCTTCACGCCTTCGCGGTACGTCTCGAGGAAGAGCTTGTAGGTGCGCTCGATCTCGGGATGCCCGTCGGGCAGCGTCTCGCCGAGGATGTGCTTGTGGAGGAACTGGATGTTCTTCTTGATGGCCACGACGGCGGGCTCGACCGGGAAGCCGTTCTTGTCTTCCGGCTCGAAGCTCGTCTCGACGTACGGGAAGAGCGTGCGCTCCTCCGTCGGCTTCCACATGTCGCGCGGGACCGCGATGCAGGACATCTCGTTCGCCATGCGCTCGCCGATGTTCGCCATGATGCCGTTCGGGCTGATCACGCGCTTGATCACGTCGGCCGAATCGATGCCGCCGTAGAGCATGCGGTAGGCGTCGCCGCGGAGCAGGTAATCGTAGGTCCCGCCGCCGTCCTCGTAGGCGCGAGGGCGCCACGGATACCCGAGGACTGCCTGGATCTTGCGGTGGAGCTGCTCGGGCGTGATGAGGCGGCCCATGCCGACCTCGCCGAGCCGCGCCTTGCCAGCCGGGTCGAGCGAGCCGCTGTTCTTCGCGCGGAAGTACGGCGAGTGGACGATCTGCTTCACGACGACCTTGAGGTCGTAGTTCGAAGCCTCGAACTCGCGCGCGATCTTGCTGAACTCCGTGTACTCGGCGAGGTACGCCTGGAACTCGGTCGAGAAGTCGGTCGCCTTGCGGTCTTGCGGCGCGACGAGCGGCTTTTGCCCCGTGAGGCCTTCGAAGATGATGTACACGGCCGAGAGGGCGAAGCGCGGGTCGGCGGCGACGCGCGGGGCGAGCCACTGCAGGCCTTGCGGCAGCGTCTCGTACGGCGTCTTTTCGCCCTTGAAGCCCGGCGGACGCATGTCGTCGAGCGGAGGCGTCATCGGGTCGTAGGCGGCGCGGCCGTTCCAGTGACGGAACGCGCCGGCGACCGGGTCGATCTCGACGTGGCATTGCTGGCAGGCGGCCGCGTTGAGGGTCGGGTTGACCTCGGTGATGAGCGTCTGATCGAGCGGCTGCTGGCCGGTCTTCAGGATGTCGGTGCCGAGGAAGAACTGGTAGACCATGCGCGCGCGCGCCCGGTTGCGGTTCGTCTCGGTCGTCGGGAAGCGGTTCAGGAACATCGGCGACGTGAGCACGCCGGCGTGGGGCAGGGTCGGGATCTGCGCCTCGATGAACTCGTTCGGGTCGGCGTCGTTCTTGAACGCAAGGTCGCCGAGCATGAACGCCTTCGCGGAGAAGGGGTTCACCATGATGTAGTTCGCCGTCAGGATCTCGCTGAACGGCCGGTTCTCGCGCACCACGTGGGCCACGAGCTCGAGCGGCTCGCGCGCCACGCCGCGGTTCGTCCAGGAACGCAGCTTGTTGTAGAGGTCGTCGGCGTTCCAGGCGCCGTACTTGTCGATGCCGTCTTCCATCGACTTCGGATCGGCGTTCGCGGCATCGAAGAACTGGTCGTACCAGTAGGGGTTGTAATAATCGATGTCGTTGAGGAGCTGCACCGCGTCCTCGTTCCCCAGGTAGCGATCCGTGAGGAACTGGTCGTTGTAGACCTCCTTCAGGCGCGTGTAGAACGCCTCCTCGGTCATCATCTGATCGAGGATCGGATCGAGCGCGCGGATGCCGCCGGCCTCGATGGCGTCTTCTTCTTCCACGGTGGGCAGCCGGCCGACGAGGGAGAGCGCCGCTTTGCGCAGCGTCTCGGCGGGCGTCGCGAGCTGCACGCCCGTGAACGTGGCCGAGAGGTTCGTCTCGCAGGACGAGGGCTCGTTGAAGCGGTTCACGAGCTCCTCGAGCGCCTTGAACTCCTCGCTGCCCGGCTGAATGACCACGCCGCCCGGATGCTTGCGGGAGGCGGTGCCGCCGGTGGGCATGGCGAGGAGCTGCGACATGCCGTCCTGCTGGAGGGCCGCCGCGTTCTTCATGATGTCGTAGTTCGTGTCGAGGAAGCCTGCTTCGCTGCTGCCTCGAAGCACGAGGCTCGAGTCCTTCGCGGCCCCGTTCGAGGTATGGCAGGCGATGCAGTTGTTCGAAAGGATCGGAGCCCAGACCTGCTCGGCGAAGAACATCTGGTCCGAAACGCACGGACCATCGTCCTCCCCTGCAATACAACCGGTGAACCCGACCGCGCCGAGCGCGGCCAGAGACACCAGACCAATGGAGCCAAGATGCTTTCCGAGTCGTCTTCGCGTTCGCGGCATGAGCGGCCTCGTGGGTGGTTCCAGCCTCGCCGAGGGACGAGCCTGGAAAGTCATACGTAACGGAAGCTCTCTTCTACACGAGGAGCGGCGCCGCTGAAATGGTGGGAATTGGGCCCTACTTCCCTACCTCGTGGCTTTTTTCGGAAAAGGAATGGACTTTTCCCCTCGCAGCATAACGCGCCGTCGGCTCCGCGAGGCCTGATACGTCACGCAAGGTTGCGTGCGTATTCTCGATTTTGGCAAATCAGGTGCCACCGGCTCCGCCCGCGCCACCCGCGCCGCCGGCTCCGCCCGCGCCGCCCGCGCCACCCGCTCCGCCCGCGCCACCCGCGCCCGTGGACGCCGCGGTGCTCGACGCTGCGGTGCTCGACGCCGCGCTGGAGCTCGTCGCGCCGCTGCCGCCGCACTTCTCGAGCGGCTTGCAATCGTTGCAGGAGCAACCTTCGAGGTACTCGACGCACGAGCCGTTGTCCGTGCAGTTCATCGTGCACCGATCGGTATTCGTGCAATTGGGGCAGGTGCAGTCCTCGTTGATCAGGCACACGCCGTCGTCGTTGTCACAACCGACGTTTGCCGGGGGACAGTTGGCGACCTTGAAGTAACAATCGTTGCACGTGCAATCTTCTGTCCCCATCTCGGCGTTGTCGCACTTGCCGTCGTCCTGACAGGTACCGAGACACGCGGCTTGATCGGCGCAGTCGGGGCATGCGCACGTCTCGGCGTTCTGGCCGTTGAAGTTGCAGAAGCCGTCCGGCTGGTTGTTGTTGCAGCCGGTGCTCTGGCCCCCGCCGCCGCCGCCCGTGAAGTTGCCTGTCGCGGAAGGATTGTTATTCGCGCCGCCTTCCGAGCAGCCAACGAAGGGGATCGCGACAAGGAGAAACGAGGAAGCAAGGATCGCCGTCAGGGTGCGCATGGTGCGACGAGGATCGCCGCCTGCGCGGGACTGCGTCAACAGAAGAAAGGTGCTACAGGGCTCGCCATGCCTCGCCTGACGAACTCCTTTTCTGCACTGGCGCTGCTCGTTTCCACCCTCGGGCTCGGCCTCGGCTGCGGCGCCGAGCCCCCGCCTCCGGCTGATTCGGCGAACTCTTCGGCTGCAAACGACGGCGCGAAGACGGGGCCGAAGGAGGACACGAAGGCGGCGGAGGTGAAGGGCCCCGAGCGCAAGCCTTTCGAGAACCCCGGCGGGATGTGGGTGCCCTCCCAGCTCGCCGAGCATGAAGCGAAGCTCAAGGGCGCGGGCCTCGAGATCGATCCGAAGGCGCTCACCGATCCGATGCAGCCCCCGCTCGCGGCGGTCGTGAGCCTCGGCGGATGTTCGGCCTCGTTCGTGTCGCCCGATGGCCTCATCGTCACGAACCACCACTGCGTGACCGGCATCCTGCAGTTCAACGCGACGCCGAAGCAGAACGTCGCGAACGACGGTTACCTCGCGAAGACGCGCGCGGACGAGAAGTGGGCCGGCCCCACGAACCGCATCTTCGTGACCCGCTCGTTCAAGGACGTGACGAAGGACGTCCGCCAGGGCCTCGACAAGCTCCCGAACGATCGGATGCGAAACGACCAGATCGAGATGCGCGAGAAGTCGCTCGTCGCGGCCTGCGAGAAGGATCGGCCCGAGGTGCGTTGCTCGCTGAAGGCGTACTTCGGCGGCGCGCAGTACCTGCTCGTCGAGCAGCTCGAGATCCGCGACGTGCGCCTCGTGTATGCCCCGCCGGAGGGCGTCGGCAACTTCGGCGGCGAGATCGACAACTGGCGCTGGCCCCGCCACGGCGGCGACTTCGCGTTCCTGCGCGCGTACGTGGGCAAGGACCAGAAGCCCGCGGATCACGCGGAGACGAACGTCCCGTACAAGCCGGCGCACTACCTGCGCCTCGCGCAGAAGCCGCTCGCGCCGAACGACTTCGTGATGGTCGCCGGGTATCCGGGCGCCACGAACCGCCTGCGCACTTCGTTCGAGATCAAAGAGGCGCTCGAATGGGGGTATCCGCGCCGTATCGCCGCCTTCGAGGAGGGCGTGAAGGTGCTCGAATCCGTGAGCAAGCAAAAGGAGGAGATCGCGATCAAGGCGAACCCCTTCCTGCGCGGCATCTCGAACGCGCTCACGAAGATCAAGGGCCTTGCCGAGGGGCTCGGCAAGGGCGGCGTGGCCTCGGAGCGCGCCAAGAAGGACGCCGAGCTCGCGGCGTGGATCGGCGGCGACGCCGAGCGCAAGGCCGCCTATGGCGACGTGATCGCCAAGATCGAGGCGCTCGTGGCGGAGCAGAAGAAGACGCGCGAGGAGGACATGGCGCTCGGCAGCGTGATGATGAGCGCGAGCCTGTTCCAGGCGGCCTCCACGATCGTGCGGATGGCGGAGGAGCGCCCGAAGGCGGACGCCGAGCGCGACCCGGAGTTCCAGGAGCGCACCTGGAAGCGCATCGAGCAAAAGATGACGCGGCTCTCGGCCTCGTACGACCGGGTGATCGACCAGGCGATGCTGAAGCTCGCCCTGGAGCGAATCGCGAAGCTGCCCGAGAAGGAGCGGCCGGCGTTCGTCGCGACGATCGTGGGCAAGAAGCTCGACGCGGCGGCGATCGAGAAGGCGGTGAAGGGCCTTTACGAGGGGACGAAGCTCGAAGACGAGAAGGCGCGGCTCGATCTCCTCAAAACGGCGAAGCTCGACGATTTGAAGAAGAGCAAGGACCCGCTCCTCAAGCTCGCCGTGGCGCTGCGCCCCGCGTACAAGGCCTCCGAGGATCGGGAGAAATCGTTCGACGGCGCGATGGCGTTGCTCCGGCCGAAGTATTTCGACGCGCTGCAGAAGATGATGGGCCAGCAGATCGCGCCCGACGCGAACGGGACGTTGCGCGTGACGTACGGGAGCGTGCGCGGCTATCGCCCGACGAAGGACGCGCCGGTCTACGCGCCGTTCACGACCACGTCGGAGATGGTCAAGAAGCATACGGGCAAGGATCCGTTCGAAGCGCCCGCCAAGCTGCTCGCGGCGGCGAACGCGAAGAAGTGGGGAGCCTATGCGGACGCGACGCTCGGCGAGGTGCCCGTGGATTTCCTGAGCGACCTCGACATCACGGGCGGCAACTCCGGCTCGCCCACGCTGAACGGGAAGGGTGAGCTCGTCGGCCTCGCGTTCGACGGCAATTACGAGGCGATGGCGTCGGACGTGATCTTCCTCCCGGAGATCACGCGGACGATCCACGTGGATCTGCGCTACGTGCTCTGGGTGATGGATGTCGAGGGGGCGGACAACGTCCTGCAAGAGCTCGGCGTGAAGCCTTCGATCGACTGAATCGTCGGGGCGGCTGGTAGGACATCGAGTGGCTGCAAGCGCTCGATGTCCTCCTTTTTTTGTCCCGCGTCGTACGCGTCGCGTCCCCACGCATTCCAGCAAAGCCCGGCCGAGGGACCCTCCGTTCGCTCGGACAGGGTACGTCTCACCCACGTGCGAATGTTCTTGCGCACATCCGCCCTTGCCATGCACAAGAATCACCAGGAACAACGCAGGCCCACGCACAGCGCCACGGGGGTGGCTTGGTGTGGCTTGCATCCACGGAAGGCACTTCCATGGCCTGGCTTCCCTCGATCCGCCCGCCGGGCGGGGCGCTCGCGCTCGTCCTCGCGTCCGGCATTTCGGTTGACGTCCGCCGCTTCTCGATCGTCGAGGGCCTCTCCGCGCTCTTCCGCGTCACCTTGGAGGCGTTCTCGACCGACGCCGCGCTCGATTTCGAAGAGGTCGTTGGCCAAACCGCGCGCTTTACGATCCAGCGAGGTTCCGAGGCGCGCTCGTGGACCGGAGTATGCCGTGCGGCTCGCCTCCTCCGCGTCGAGGAAGACGGGCTCTCCACCTACGAGATCGTCCTCGTCCCGATGCTGTGGCTCCTCACGCAGCGCGTGAACCGCCGCATCTTCCAGCACCTCTCCGAGCCTGAGATCGCCACGCGCCTGCTCACGGAATGGCGGATCCCCCACGAGCTTCGGTTGTCGGAGACATACAAACCGCGCGAGTACCGCACGCAATACGATGAATCCGACCACGCATTCCTGAGCCGCATGCTCGAAGACGCGGGGATCTCCTTGTTTTTCGTCGAGAAGGAGGACGAGGCCGTCCTCGTCCTCGTCGACGCGCCCCAGCTTCGCGAGCCCCGCGCGGGCGTCCTTCCCTTCAAGGCCGATACGACGATGGTGACGGGCGAATACGCGACGCACGTGCGCGCAGGCCGCGAACTCCGACCTGGGCGCCTCACGTTGCGGGACCGGGATCATCGCCTCCCCGCGGCGTATCCCCTCGGCGGCCTCGCCGACGCGCGCGCGCTCGCCATCGAGGCCCGCCTCGAACGATTCCAGAGCATGCCCGGCGCGCTCCTCTTCCAGACGACCCCGAGCCCCGGCACGCCCGCGGCCGACGATCGTGGAACGTATCGGAGCGACGAACGAGCCGGGGCGCGTATCGCGCAAAAGCGCCTCGAAGCCGAGCGCGAGGGCGCCGTCACCTTCGGCTTCGAGACGAACGCGCTCGACCTCGCGCCCGGCGTCGTCGTCCGCGTCGCCGGCCACCCGCGCGAGGAGATCGGGCGCGGCGTGCTCATCGTGGAGACGCGTATCGAGGGCACGTTCGACGACGAATGGACGCACGATTGTGGCGCGAGGCTCGCCGATGTGCCGTATCGGTCCCCGCGCCGAACGCATCGGCCGCGCGTAGAGGGGATCGAGGCTGCGACCGTGGTAGGTCCTCTCGGCGAGGAGATCCATTGCGACGAATTCGGTCGCGTCCGTGTCCATTTCGGGTGGGACCGCGAGAGCGATAGGGATGAGCACAGCTCCTGCTGGGTCCCGGTCAGCCAGGCGTGGAGCGGCGCGGGCTACGGCGCGATGCACCTGCCGCGCGTCGGACAGGAGGTGCTCGTGGCCTTCCTCGATGGAGATCCCGATCGACCGATGATCGTGGGCCGCGTGTTCACAGCGCTGGAGCGGGTGCCCTATCCGCTCCCTGCGCACAAGACGCAAAGCGGCATTCGCACGTCGTCTTCCCCGGGCGGAGGCGGGTACAACGAGATCCTGTTCGAGGACAAGAAAGGCGGCGAATTCATCCGCGTGCACGCGGAGCGTGACGTGCAGGCCACGGTCGAGCGTGACGCCTCGCTGCTCGTGCGGCGGGACC
>NZ_SSMQ01000079.1 GCF_005144585.1 Polyangium fumosum
ATACGCGAGACCTCCGCACGAATGGCTGCCGCTTGTTGTTCCGTACACATGTTGAGGCTCCTTCCGGCGGGGAGCCTGGGCACGAGGGACACGGGGCGTCAGGACGGGGGTGGGCGAGGTGATACCTCCAGTCCGCCAGGGATCATGTCCTCGACCCGCAAGCCGAGGCCCACGGCAATCTTCACGCAGGTCGTGATCGTCATGTTGACGCGCCCATTCTCGATACTGGACAAGGCGCCTTTCGTGACTCCGCTCGCGTCAGCGAGGTCGGTCAGCGACATCCGCCGATCGAGGCGCACGTTCCGAATGTGCGCACCAAGTGCCCTGAGAAGTGGATGGTTCGTTTGTCGACGTGGCATGGCCGTCCCTCCATCGTGAGCTGCAAGGAGCGGCAACACCGAAGCCGCCCAAGGCCGACGAGTCGTGTTTCGCGAAACTGAAAAGCGCTACTTCGTCGCCTCGGCGTCCCGAAGCGCGTTCGCGAGGATCCAGGGCGCCGGCGAGCGGTCCTCGTAGCGACCCCCCGGCGGAGGTCGTGGACTTGTGACCTTCGAGGCCTCTGCCGGGATGGGGGGCTTGGGTCTCGACTTTACGAGGCCAGCATGCCGCGCGAGATCGTCCGAGATTCGGCCTTCCATGCAATCCGCGCGAGCAGCGAACGCACGCTCTTCGCCTGCGCACGACCCGAGGTGCGGCGTGCCCGTGAAGATTGCGGCTGCCGTGCCAAGGCTTCCGATGAAACGGGCAGGGGTGCGGCGAAGAGACCCGACCCACCGTGTCCAGAACGAGCCCACCTGCGCGCGCGCCTCGCGGGCGACCAGGCCAAACAGGGCCAGCGGAATGGCACCGATCCGGCGCCGGCGGCGACGTTTCGACCGCGCCGCAGGCTCGTTCACCACCATGCGCGCCCGATGGGTGACGTTATCCATCCGCTCCCGCATCGTCGCCCACGCCACACCGCGCTCCGCGGCGAGTTCTTTGATCGTCGTCCCCTCGTAAAAATACTCGTGGAGCAGGGAGCCATCGTCATGGCTCAGACGCTCGAATATCCTGGACGCGTCGACCTTCGCCTCGTAGTTCTCGACGTGCGCGCCACGGGCATCGATTGCGCGCACGATCTCCTCCGTAGGCGTCGCGACTTCCCGCGAGCGGGTCGCGTCCTTGCGGTTCGTCAGGGCCGCGTATTTCGCGACCGCGTTCAGCCATGCGCCGAACGCTTCTTCGTCGTATGGATCGGGTCGCTCTGCTTTGGGCTTGCGACAGGCGAGCAAGAATGCATGATGGACGATATCCATCTCATGCGCCGAATCGACCCCGACCGAGCGAACCACCGCGGCCATAGCATCCAGATACCGGCGCGTGGCCTCCCTGGAGATACCGAGTTCGTTCGAGCAGTCGTCGAGGACGTGTGTCATGCCCCAGACCTCTCGGTCGAGGCTCGGCATCGGGGGCCGCCTCTGCTCGCGTTCACGAGTCCCATGGATACAAAGGGCAGAAGTCGCCCTCCATCACGGGAACAATCGACCGACCCCTCCACATTTTTCGTCGAGGGGGCCACGGAGTGAGGTCGCGCACTGATTTCTGGCGCTCCTGGAGTGCGTTTGGCGCGGCGGCCCTGGGCGTGGCCTGGTCGTCCTCGGCCCTCGCGGCGGACGAGCTGCCGCGCCATCGCGTCGAGCTCACGACGGATCGGACGCTCCCCGGTTGCGCGGATGCGTTCGAGTTCAAGGCCCTTCTGACGAACTGGGTGCCCGTGAGCACGATCGATCCGACGGCGACGCGCGCGCTCGTCGTGCGGATCCGGCGACTCCCCGATGGCGGCAAGTCGGTCGATACGACGATCACGGACGAGAACGGCGTCGCCGTATCCACCGATCACCGCGACTACTCACCCCGGACCGACTGTTTCAAGGTGCTTTATTGGACGGCATTTGATGCGGGGACACGGATACGAGCTACGGCGCCGAAGAAGGAGGAGCAGGCGCCAACACCACCGCCACCCCCTCCGCCGCCCTCTCCCAAACCGGCACCGTGCCCGCAATGCCCGGCGTGCCCACCGTCCCCACCCACCGCAGCCCCAGCTCCGAAGAAGCGAGGTTTCGTGGCGCTCGGAGGGATCGTCTCTTCCGGTCTCATGCCAGATTGGGCACCCGGGCTCCGGGTCGCGGGGGGCGTGCAGCTCCCGCAGCTTTCGGTCGAGCTCGATGCGCGGTGGATGCCGCTTTGGAATACGCGTCCTGCGGGCCCAACCGAGGTCGAAGTGCACGCGTTCACGATGACGGGCGCGGGCTGCCTGAAGCGCGCGCCGTTCGTCGGGTGCTTATTCGTCATGGGCGGGACCGTCGGAGCGACAGCCTTGAACAGGAGGTATGCCGGTCACGGCATGCGAGGCATGTTCGGTATCGGGGCGCGCAGCGGGGTCGAGTTCCCGTTCGCGCAACGGTTCGCGGTGCGCCTGGAGGTCGAGGTTGCGATCCCGCTGTTCGCTACAGGTCTCGACACGATCGCTCCTTCGCTATGGGAGACGCTGCGCCCCTTTATGACGGGCGGTGGGTCGCTCGTGTACGCGTTCTAAGTCACGGGCGCGGAGCAGCAAACCGTGACGGGCTCGAGCAGAACGAGATCCCCTTCCGCGTTCCCCCCGCTCGGCGTGCACGCGCCTTTTGTGTACTCCAGGATTGCGGCCGATTTGCTGGAGAGCTGCGTGCCCGACATGAGGTCCTTGCAGGGAGGGATCATGCCGGTGGAGATGTTGGAGTCCTCCTCGACGACCGTGCACGCCGTATCGCTGAAGAGTCGAAACTTCACGCTGCAAGTGCCGCCGCTCGGCTCGCCACACTCGCACTCCGCGCAGGTACGTTTGTCGTCCACGTACCCGTAGAGGAGCGTCTTCTTGCCCCAGCCCTCCGGGCACACGTGGTCCCCCTCGCGGTACAAACAAGAGGAGAAGCTGGGCGGCTTCGGGACACAGACCTTCCCCTCGGCCTCGATGCAGTTCGGCAGGGCGCTTTCGCTCGTGCAGACTCGCCCAAGCGTGATCTCCGGTCCGCCATTCCGGGCCTTTGGAACCTTGGGCTCCGGATCCCCGATGTGGTGCGCTTGGCACGGCAGTTCCTCGATCACCGGGGGCGAGATCGTGATCGAGCGGACGCACGGAACACCGCCGCAGAGTTTGTCACCGAGGATCGACTTGTCGCCGTTGCAGGTCCCATCCCAGTTTGTCGGCGGATCGAAGTTTGTCTTGACACCGCCACCCGGGCATGCCTGCGAGTCCACGACCCACGTCTCTGGGAGCTTGCACGTCCCCTCGGGCGCATCGCACTCGCACGTGCCACACGAGGGCGGGGGCGGCGCGGTCCACCCCTCGAACGCGAGGATCGGCGCGTCCTCCGGGCACAAGGGTGCCTCGATGCCCCATCCCTGCCAGAAGCTCATCGGCCCTTTCCAGCTCGCGGGGCCCGGGGACACGCACGATCCGCCCGTGCAGAGCGAGGACATCGAGCCGTCGCTGCCTGCGTCCGTTCCGCCATCGAACTGGTCGCAGTAGTCCGGGAAATCCCACTCATCCGGAGGGACGCCGCGGGAACACCACACGGGAGTCGGGCACGGGCAGCACTCATAGGGGATGCCCTCTGGACAATCGGGCCGGCAGTAGTCGGGGATGGTCACATCCTTCGGAAACCCCTGCGGGCACGCTTCGGGGGAGGGGCAAATGCAACACTCCCTCGGGATGAGGAGGTTGCCGTCGTCGTCGATGGGACAGTCGGCACCAACCGTTATGCTGGAGACGACGCAGGACGGGACGGCGAGCGCGGCAAGGCCTGCGCTGGCTGCGAGCACGAACGCTGCACGTGCGAGACGAACCATGGCGCGAGGGTACGCCATCCGAGCGTGGCGGGGCAAGGTCTACAGCGCGGATACCGTGTCGTTGACGATGCGCGGGCAAACCCCGTGGGGGAAGGGACAAACCTGGGCCTACGGGGTGCCAGGGCACGGCATCGAACTTTCGGCTCGGCGGCGACATTGACTCGCACGCGGCTCCCGTGCGACCGTCTCGACCTGTAAGCGAAGGTCAGCGGTCAAGGCCCGCACGAGAGGAAGTGATGAAGCTGCGTGACTATCGACCGGAGGATCGGGCGGCGTGCCTCGCCGCGTTTGACAGCAACATCCCGTGGTTCTTCTCGGTCGAGGAGCGTGAGCGATTCGGGTGCTTCCTCGACGACTTGCCGGGCCGTTATGCCGTGATCTGCGACGACGACGGCGCCGTCGTAGGGTGCGGGGGGCTCGCGCCCACGAGAGAAGACCCGCGCGTGGCGGCGTTGACGTGGGGCCTCGTTCATTCGTCGTTGCACGGGCAGGGGTATGGGAAGGCGCTCACCGAGGGCCGGCTCGCCTGGCTCGCGGACATGCCCGAGATCGAGCTCGTGCGCATCGATACGAGCCACCTGACCATGGATTTTTATGCGCGGCGCGGGTTCAGGCTCCTGCAACGAATCGAAGATTTCTATCAGCCCGGGCTCGATCGGTGTGACATGGAGCTCGTGGTGCGTCGCTGAACCGGTCGACTGATCTTCCCCGCTAGAACATCGGTCGGTTTGACAACCGCTCGATGTTCTAGCTCTTTTGTCCCGAGGGGGACGCCTCGCGTCCCCCTCTCGCGCAGGCAAAGCCCGGTCGATTACGCGGCGCAATGGCTCGATGCCGGCGGCTCGGCAGGCTCTTCAGGGCAGGTCGGAGGGGAACGGCTGGGCCGTGACGCTCGTCCCGGAGCGCATGTAAAGGAGATCGAACCGACGCCGGGTGAACCGGAATCCGCTCGCCGTCCGCACGTATTCATCGCTGTAGACGCCGCCCACGTTGGTGTCGACGCCCTCCAGCACGCCGAACTCGCTCAGGTACCAGCGCCCCGTGGCCCGCTGGGGGTGCGTGTTCGGAACGAACTCGACGGTGCCGGAGTGGACCGCCTGAATGATGGTGCTCCACTTGTTCAGGATGTCGGCCAGGAACGTGACGATGTTGTTACGGCCGGCGACGTGATGGCCGGGGATGTCGAGCACCGCGTTCGGCGTGAGGAGGTGGTGCATTTCATTCATCGCCTTGCGGTTCACGAGATCGGCGAACCTGGCGACGAGTTCGTGGATCTCGAACTTTTGGCTGAAATCAGCGTTTTGGGACATGGGTCACCTCATGACATCATCCCGCGGCGCCGACGCGCATGACAACCAGCGCGGTCATGCGCCATCCAGAACGGGGATCGCGCGCGAGACATCGATAGGATAGCACTGTCCATGGCGCACGCGGCACATGAAAAGCCGGCCGTTTGGACATTGTTTGACCTAGATTCGGTTATCGAGCGCCTCGAGCTCGACGAGGGCCGCGTCGTCGAGCTCCTTCGTCGAGAAAGGCGACTCGCGCGCCGCGGTGAAGAGCGCGCGCGCCTCCTCGATCGCCCCGAGACGCGCGGCGATTTTGGCGTGCGCGATGAGCGCCTTCACGGCCAAGAGGGTCTCTGCGTTGTTCCGGTGCACCGCCTCGTACGCGTCCGTCGCGTCGCGCGGAAAACCGGCGCCATCGAGCGCCTGTCCCATCTGCATGAGCGTCGCGGCTGGCAGCTCGAGGAGCCGCTTTTCGGCGCGCACCTCGCGGAAGAGCGCGAGCGCCCCATCGGCCTCGCCCGCGCGGACGTAGAGCTGCATGAGCCGAGCGTAGGCCGCCATCTCGCGTGCTCTCTGGCCGAGCATTTTCGTGGCCCGCAGGATCTCGAGTTGCACGTCGATACTCGAAGGCATCTCTGCGTGGAGCTCGTCGAGGAGCACGAGCGCCTCGGCGGCGCGGCCTTGCGTGATGAGGTCCGAGGCCTCGACGATGCGTGGATCTTGCATTGTCGTCACGCTCTGTTCGACGGCGTCGTCGAGCTTCTTCTCGACGCCGCTGAAGCGCAGGACCCCTGCGACGACGACGCCGAACACGAAGCCTCCTACGTGCGCCGCGTAAGCGACGCCGTTGCGCGGCGCGAGCATCAAATAGGTGATCTGCAAGGCGAGCCAGAGCGGGAGCATGACGTACGCAGGCGCCGTGAAGAAGATGGGGCGCAGGCGGAGGAAAGTGACGAAGCGGATGCGCGTCGTGGCGAACGCGACGAGGAACGCGCCCAAGGCGCCGGCGATGGCGCCCGAAGCGCCGATGAGGGGGACGTTCGGCGAGCCTCCCAAGAGTTTGTGCACGAGCGCGGCGACGACGCCCGCTGCGACGTAAAACGGGCCGTAGACGGCGCGGCCCCATCGGTCCTCCATGTTGCAGCCGCAGAGCCAGAGGAACCAGAGGTTGAACAAGAGGTGCAGCCAGCCGCCGTGGAGGAACGGGTGTGTCACGAGCCCGAGCACGTCCCCGCGCGCGGGCACGTAGCCGAAGCGGCGCGTGGGGAATGCGTCGATCGTTTTCTGCACGGAGAGGCCGAGCTCATCGAAGTGCTGCTGCTGCCGCGCCAACGCTTCCTCGTCGTCCGGGGCCTTCTCGGGGCGCGGTTTCTCGGCGAGCAGCGGGAGCTGCCTGTAGCCGACGATTTCGTCGAGCGGCGGGCGCGTTTTCAAATACGGGTGCGCTGCGTGGTAGGCGAGGGCTTGCGAGACGAGCGCGTTGAGGTCCCGCGTCTGCGAGCGCTCCGTGGCGGCCACGACAGAATGGATCACGAAGCAGATCGCGATGATGACGAGGGTGACGACGGGCCACCTCCGCGCCTCCATGTTTTCGTGGGTGATGGGGAGGATCATCGTGGAAGCCGTGTGCCTCGTGACCGGAGGGTAGGGCAAACAAACCGGGATTTTCTCCTCCCCGGCGCCTGCTTGCGGCGAAGGCGTCCGATTACGTGGCCGCCCCCCAGACGATCGCGCGCTCGCACGAGGCGCCTTCGGCGATCGTCCTGCCGGTCCTGTCTCCGTGACGCTTCAGAGACGCTGTCAGAACCCCCAGCGCACGCCGAAGCCCGCCTGCAGGACCGCGGGAGCCATGCGGTAATACCCCACTTCGTTGCCGGCCAGCGCGGTGAAATAGAGCTGATAGAGCCCCTGCGTGGCCGGCCGCAGCGCGACGCCCGTATCGAGCACGAGGCGCCGCTCGGTCGCCGCGAGCTCGTTGCTCACCAGCCACGCGCCGTGCAGGGCGACGAAGAAGCGGTAGGGATACCCTTTGACGAACGTGCCGTCGAATACCACGTCCATCGCGGTCTCGAACGTGACCGAGCCGCCCTTTCCGCCGTAGTTGCCGCACGTCACGGCGTTCGTGGTGCACGTGAGCACGTGCAACCGAGTGACCAGCGCCACCGTCAGCGCGTGGATCCCGAGCGCGACGGTGGAGTCGCCGCGCAGCGAGAGGCTATTCAGGTTCACGAAGCCCGGGTGCCCTTTGGACGAGTGGTCGCTCTCGTGCTCCACCGCGAACGCGCCTGCGAACGCTGCCTTCCGTGCGCCCAGCGCTACCTCGCGACGGTAGATCGCTTCGATGGCAAGCCGGCCGCGCCAGTACTCCCACGGGACGGCCTGCGTCGGCGACGTGTTGTGCAGCTCGATGAGCGCTGGCAGTTGCAACAAGAACCCCGTGCCCGCGAGCGCACCCACGATGGGCATGCGCGCCCCCACTGCGCCGCGCAGTGTGTTCCGCCAGCCCAGCGACACGACAGGGGCGTCGGGGCTTGCGGACAGCATCCGCGCGTCGGACTGCGCCTGCGCCGGGGAGGCCTGCGTCGATGCGGGGCGCACGACAGGCTGCGCCGAGGCCCGCGCCCCGCTCGACACGAATGCCAACAGGAATGCCACGCATCGCACGATGGATCGGTTTGAAGAAACGCATTTGTGGGAAGCTCTATGGCCGGCGGTCGTCATTGTTGCGACTTCTATACGATCATGACCCCGTCTCGTGCAGCGTTCGGCTCCATGATGCCTCTGGATGGTTTCTCACTCAACGCTCGCTCGGACGAGGGTGCGCATGGGCGGCACGAACGCCCCCCACCGCAACGCCCAGCACCCTCCAGCCGCCATGCACGTTTTTGTCGTGATTACGCGAACGCGGCGTCCGTCCCACCCTCCGCTACAACATCCATGTCCCCCAGGTTTTGCCTGGGAGGAGGAATCCACATGTCGCGTTCGTTCTCTCCGACCCAGCTCGTCGTTTTGCCCCGCATGACGGCCGTCTCCACCGCTCGCCTCCTCGCCGAGCTCCTCGAGACGGCCTCCCGTGAGCCGGGGCTTCCCATCGCCATCGCTGCCGATCGCAATACACTCGCCGTCACGCACGAGACCCTCCAGGTGGAGCTCGGCAAGCGCGTCTTCGCGGAGGGCGAAGCGTCTCCGGTCGTCGCCGTCGCCGATCGTGTCGAGGACAATGCGTTCGGCGCGCTTTCGGACTGGCTCCTCTCTTTCAAGCGATTGCCCGTCGAGCGGTACCCCGCGGCCGCGGACGCCGCGAGGGTGCACGACGCGCTCTTCGGCCAGGGCCTCGGCTTCCTGCGGCTGCGCGCCGCCGACGAGTGGCAGGAGGCCGAGACACGGATCCGAATCCTCATGGAAAAAGGGTTCGACGTCGTGATCGCGAATCTCGGAGGCAAGCCGTTTCTGGACGAGCTCATCTTCGCGCACACGGCGTATGGGGAGGCGCTCGGGATCACGAAGCCGCGGCCCGCGTCCGATCCGCACAGCTTGGGCAAGGCCCAAGGCGAGGCGCTCGATGCGCTGCGGAGCTACGTGCTGCGCGTCGCGGCGCACGTGCGGGAGAACGACCCCGCCACGGCGGCGCTCGCGGAGAGGCTGCTGGCGCCGCTGGCGGCGTGGAAGAGCCGGCGGCCGAAGAATCGGCGAAGTGTGCCGGCGAAGGAGGCTGCGCGGGGGAAGGCGCCGGAGGAGGCGGTGGTCGCGGGCGAGTAAGCGGGCCGCGGAGGGCGGCCGAGCGGGAGTCCGTTTCGCGCCCGGCCGCCCCGTGCCCACGCTCCGGGGGCGCCCGTTTTGTCAGAAAGACCGGGTTACACAGCCGGCTGCCGAATTCCCGAAACAGCGGGTTAGACGGCTGCTGCGAATCACGCTAGAGGGGGCGTGGTTAGGCCGAAGCGGGCGAATCAGCGCCGGCCGAGGGGTAGGTGGTGGCGGGCAAATGGCACAGGTAGACGCCAAGGAGACATCATGACGGTCAAGCGTATGGACAACATTGGCATCGTGGTAGAAGACCTCGACGCCGCCATTGCGTTCTTCACCGAACTTGGCCTCGACCTCGAGGGGCGCGCCCCAATCGAAGGAGACTGGGCAGATGGCGTCACTGGATTGCGCGACATGCGCGTCGAGATTGCCATGATGCGTACGCCGGACGGTCACAGCCGGCTCGAGATATCCCGATTCCTGGCGCCGCCTGTGGTCGCCGATCACCGCAGCGCCCCGGTGAACGCTCTGGGTTACTTACGCGTCATGTTCACCGTGGAGAACATCGACGATACGCTCGCCCGGCTGGGCAAACGCGGCGCGAAGCTCGTCGGCGAAGTGGTCCAGTACGAAGACACGTATCGGCTCTGCTACATCCGGGGCCCCGAAGGAATTCTCATCGGGCTTGCCCAAGAGCTCGGGCGGCAGACTTCCCGATGAGCACATGATCAGGTCAGGCCTCACGGGGGGAGGCTCCGTTCGTGACGTCCAGCGTCCGCACGTGACGAACACCTTGCGCGGCCTTGCACGGTCCACGCAGGCCGTCTCACCCTTGGCGCTCCGAACGGAGGAACTTCGCGGAATGGCGGCGTTCCACGAGCTGGACCACCCGAAAGCTCGTTCCTCTCTCACCTGAGCAAGAGGTACCCCTGTGCGTCGACTCGCTCAACTCACCCTCGCGCTCTCCCTGAGCGCATGTGCGCAGTCCGCTCTCCCCCCACCCGCAACCACGTTGACCCCGAGCTCCGCCGCCGGCCCGACGAGCGCCGCCCAGGAGCCGCACGTCGCCAACGTGCTCCGCGGCCTGCGCCCGTTCGTCGAGATCACCGGCCGGCCGCCCGTCCGCTGGACGATCGAAGAGCGCATGGCCCACCACCACGTGCCCGGCGTCAGCATCGCCGTCATCGAGGGCGGGCGCATCGCGTGGGCCCGCGGCTTCGGCGTGAAGACGGCCGGCTCGGCCGACCCGAAGGACGCGGTCACGCCCGACACGCTCTTCCAGGTCGGGTCCGTCAGCAAGCCCGTCACCGCCACGGCGATGCTCCGCCTCGTCGAGCGCGGGACGCTGGAGCTCGACACCGACGTCAACCGCTACCTCAAGACGTGGAAGGTGCCTGAGAACGAGCACACCACGAAGGAGAAGGTCACCCTCCGCCGGCTCGCCAGCGCCGCGCGCGCGGGCGAGGCGGCCCACGCCCACGTCGGCGAGGGCAAGACGATCCCTGGCGGGTGGAACGTGTATCCGGAGATGGCCCCGGCCGGGCTCTGGACGACGCCGAGTGATCTCGCCCGGTTGGCGATCGCGATCGCCGACGCGCACGCCGGGCGGTCCAAGGTGCTGCTCTCGCAGGCGACGGCCGAGCAGATGCTCACGCCCCGCAGTCGGAGACCGAGTTCGTGATGGGGACGCTCGGCTGGCGCGTGACGTTCAAGCGCGAGGCAGGCGGCAAGGCGACCGGGATGACCGTGGACGGCGGGGGGCAGGTCGTCGAGGCGACGAGGAAGCCGTAGAAGGCGGACGGGGGCTGTGCATCGCGTGATCGGGCAACGACCATGACGTCGAAGAGAACCGCAAAGGCACCATTCGCGGGCAAGATGTACCTTCAGGGCGTGTACGCCGTCGCCGAGCGTATCCCCGGCGAGGCCCGCTTCCCGTTCAACCTCCCCTTCGTTCGGGGCCTCGACGTGGGGCTCGATCAGCCGGTGACCTTTTTCGTGGGCGAGAATGGCTCCGGGAAGTCGACGCTGCTCGAAGCCATCGCGGACCTCTGTGGCCTCCACGTGGCCGGCGGAGGGAGCGCCGATACTTTGTACTCCTCGCACGAGCAAGGCTCCGAGCTCGCCCGTGTGCTGCGTCCGCGCTTTCGTCATCGGCCCCGAGACGGTTTTTTCTTCCGCGCCGAGACGCTCGTGAACTTCGCGACGCTCCTCGAAGAGCGCCAGCGCGATCCGGATTTCCTGGGAGATCCCTACATGCGTTACGGCGGCAAGTCGCTCCACCTTCGATCACATGGCGAGGCGTTCCTCGACGTCTTCCAGCATCGCATCCACGACGGGCTCTTCCTCATCGACGAGCCAGAAGCGGCGTTGTCTCCCCAGCGGCAGCTCACGCTCCTTTATCTCTTGCGGGATCGCGTGGAGCGCGGCCGGGCGCAGTTCATCATCGCCACACACGCGCCCATCCTGCTCACCTTTCCGGGGGCCGTCATCCTCGACTTCGACGACCCCGCATTGCCCGAGATCGCCTTGCAGGATACGAAGCATTACCAGATTACGCGAGGGATCCTGGAGCATCCCGAGCGGTACTGGAGATCCGACGGAAGCGACGACCCAGCAGGTTGAGCGCGGAAGGAAGAAGCCGCAGCCGCTGCCGGGGTCCACAACATCGATGGGTTCGTCGCTTCGTCCTCGATCTGGCCGAGAAAAACCGCCATGCAATCATTCCCCTTGACCACGCCTGGCATCGGGAGTATTCGCCGCCCCGAACGCAGGAAAAGAGAGGCATATCTCATGGTCAGCACGCGATCGTCCCTTGCCCTTGTCGCCATTGTGCTTTTTGGTCTGTTTGGTGCGGGTTGCGAGAACAAGCCCGCGGCGGAGGGCGCCAAGCCCGGAGAGGCCAAGCCGGAAGGCAAGGCCGAGCCGAAGGCCGAAAAGAAAGCAGCGCCCGCGAGCGCGAAGGTCGCCTCCTGCAACGTCATCAAGGCCGAAAGCATCTGCCGGCAGTACGGCGATGCGAACATCTCGGCGGCAGGCGAGGACTTCCTCAAGAACATGTGCACCGGCGAATTCAAGATGGAGGCGTGTCCGGCCGACAAGCGCGTCGGATCCTGTGCGACTCCGGAGGGAACGAAGGTCTACTACAACGAGGGCCCGCTCCCCATGGCGGCGGATGCGGCGGCCAAGGCGTGCAAAGAGGGAGTGCCCGCAGGGGAATGGAAAGCGGGACAGTGAGCAGGGCAAACCCCCCCCCGTCTTCACGCCTTTGGCTTCGTGAAGGGAAGCAAGCGGCGGGGGTTGTCGATGAGCAGCTTGCGCAGCTCGGCGTCGGTCAAGCCCACCTTGCGGAAGCGCGGCACGACCCGCTTGAGAAGGTGACCATACCCCCAGCCGCCGCGACCCTCTAGCATCATCTTCATGCAGATGTCCTGGGCGACCAGCACCTGGTCGCCGTGGCCCGCGTCGAAGAGGTGCTTGACCGCCCGGATCCGCGTGTCGTCCTGTGGCATTTGCATGTCGATGCGCGCCCAGTAGGACTCCATGCCGAACACGTCGTATTCAATGGTGACGCCGCGTCGGATCAGGCTGGTCTGATAATCGAGGTCCTCCTCGCTCCCGTCCATGTGACTGAAGACCGTGCGGCTCAGATCGCCTCCCGCGGCCTCGATGGCGTCCGCGATGGCGTGCCCCTGGCGCTTGAGGACCATGTAGATCTGGTGGATGTTCAGCATGGCGCCCGTGGCGCCCTGGGCGCGGGCGGCGGCGCGCACCACCTTCATTTCGTTGGGGGTCATCGCGTCGACGCCGATTTCGCCGATGTGACCACACTTGATGCCCGTGCCGTCGACCCCCTCATTCACCTCGCGCACGATCTGCTCGTAGATCTCGCCCTCGCTCAACGCATCCATGTCGGACGGGTGAGAGACCGCGGCGTAGTAACCTGCGCCCATCGTGACATGCAGCCCCGTGGTCTCGGCGATGCGCGCGAGCGCCCACGGATCGCGGCCGATCCCGAGGGTGGTTGTGTCGACGACCGTTCCTCCGCCGGCCTTTTTGAACTCGAGGATCTCCGCGATGGCCTCCTGCTCGTCGAGCAGCATGACGTTGTCGCGGTTGCCCGCGGGATCCGAGAGGATATCCATGCGCCGCTCGATGGCATAAGGCAGCTCGCCGAGCGAAGGATCACCCTCGGGCGGCAAGTAACGGCAGCGCATGTCGATGAGCAAGTGCTCGTGCATCAGGGTCGTCCCCATCTGCTCCGGCTCGATCAACCCCAGAACCGTCTGCACCTTGCCCACGCGTTCGTTCTGCATTGGCACCTCCTTCGAGCGGCCAGGATAGCCTCCCACAAAGTCCGCGTATGGATATACACGACCGCGCGGGTGGCCTCCACGGACGTGACCACGCACGTGGTGCGCCGGCCTCGCGCGAGGTCGAGGACTTCGGCCATGCGGATCTGCTCTACGCGAACGACGCGCTCGCGCTCGCGTGGGCGCCGCTCGCGCTGTGGCTGCTCGCCCACGGAAGCGAGAGGGGGCACGGGGAGGGCGCGCGCCGGGAGGGCCGTCGTCGTGGTGGCTCAGGCCGACGGACATGGCGGAGACCGTAGCGCATCCTGTACGCTGGGGGCCGATGAAGATCTTGGCGCGCGGCGCGGTGATGGCTGACGAACTCTCTGTCTTCGAGGTGGTGGCTGCTCGCGATGACGAGGATCGTCTCGTGCTGACGTTCGAGGGCGTCCTTCGGGTCGACAATCCTTATCGTCACCTGTGGAGCTTCCTTGAAGAGCTCGGCCGGATCCTACCCGAGCGCGTCTTCGCGTCGATCCGGATGGACTTCACGCGGATGCGGTTCGCCAACGACAATTGTTTCTACGTCATCATGGATATCGTGGACGCGGTTTACCTCGGTGTCCCCGGCGCACCCGTCACCGTTCGCCGCGGCGCGAACGAAGATTGGCAACAAGAAACATTGCCGGTCCTCCTCAACCTGAGCGAAGAGGCCAACGCCGCGAGGACGACGTTCGAGGATATCGCGGTGCGATGACGCAACGATCGGGGCACCTGCTCGCACGGGCGCATAGGGCAAACCCATGTGGAGCGCCCGTTTCTTGCCCTGAGGCTCCCCGCGCTTCGCGGGCTACCGCATGGGGCTCGTCCCCTCCGCGTGCCCTCGAGAGGACGTCACGAAACCGGATCCCATGAATCCGTGGCGGCGAGCCAGCGCGCGTGGATCAGGTGTTTTTGATGCGGGAGCCAAGCGTTCGAGCCCTCGACCGATGGTATGTACTGCGGAGCTGGGATCCGCTACGATCGGCCGTCCTGATGGTTCGCACAGGCCTGCTCATCGCGCTCCTCTTGGTTCCCTCCTGTGCCAAATCGGCGTGGACCGCGGACGAGGTCGTTGGCGAGTTTCGCGCCTACGGCCTGCCGACGCGCGGGGCGCGGGAGCCTGGCCCAGGGGACTGCCCCGTGGGCGGCGCACATCCTCGCAATGTGCGCCGCTTCGACGGTGACACGGCCAGCGCCGCGGGATGGGCGTGTATCCTCCAGTTCGACGATGCGTCGACGGCGTCGACGGCGCACACGGAACTTCGTGGGAGCAAGGGTATCGGCAGCGCTTCACGGCGAGACAATATCGTGTTGCTGCTGAGCGCCGACTTTGATGGCGCTTCCGCGGCCGCGTACGGGAAGGCGCTCCAGGAGATGTGGGGCGGCGAATGAGCGCCTTGGACCCGGAAGGCTCCCTTTTACAGAACGCAGCGGCCTTCTACGTTGCATTCGAACTCGATCGGGTACCCCCTCAGTTGGCAGTCACCGGGCAAGATGCATTCGTTCTCGCACTGGGTGCCGTTCCAAACCGTCCCCATCGTCGCGCATGTGATGCCGTCGGGGCCGTCGAGCGCGTCGACGCACATCGCATACAGGCCACCTTCTTCGCGGTGATAGCAAACGCCCGTGTTGCCATAAATCATCGTACAGTCGGCCTGGCAGTCCCACGAAGGCAAAGCCTCGTTCACCAGGACGCACTTGCCCGACCCGTACGTACCTAGCCCGTTGCTGTTGTAGCCCGTCGTCGGGATGCACATGAGCTCGGGGCTTTGCGCGCCGCACGAATCCACGTGGTTCGGATCGCACTCGCAGCCCGGCCACTTCGTCTCGTTCGTGCACGTGCGGCAAATGCCGACGTGTTCGTTGGGATTGGTGCCATACGCGACGCACACGCGCTCGATGCCTGTATCGGGATAGTCGTCCAGGCAATATTTGTTCTGCGCAAAATTGCCGTCCGGGTGCCAATACTCATCCGTCGCCGAGAGGGGCGGCGACTGCTTGACGGTCGCGCACAACCCGCCCTCGACGGTGCCACAGCCCTCGGGCGGGCAGTCGACCGGCGGCCCAGGCGGAGGCTCCTCCGGCGACCACGGCAAGGAAGCGATGTCGCCGCAGCAGAGGGTGCCCGCCCTGTTGGTCGTGGCTGTGCCGCAGCCTCCGAACCACTTGTTCTGTACGCTCCCGCCGAGCCCACATTGAATGATGTCCACCTGTCTGCCGAGCGCGTCGGTCGTGTTGTCCGTCGTGACGCGCATCGGCCCCTTGCCGGTCGGGCACTGAATGTAGGCCGAGCCTGTGCCAACGGTACAATTGCCGGACGGCGGCATTCCGCCCGCGGCTACTCCCCGATATCCGAGGTTGTCGTCCGTCCAGTAGTTGTAGAGGGGGCGCTCGTTGTCCGTATTCAGAGCCACGTATTCGCTTGCGTCGCAGACATGGAACCCAGGCGCGCAGAGGTCCGCGCGGTTTTGCCAGGTCACCGCGCCGGAGCAGCCGAACATCTTCGTCGAGCTGAGCGTCTGGGTCTGGTTCGTGTAGAAACGCTGGACATTCAAGACGCCGCCGCCGTTTTCGTCCGTGCACCCGTGGGAGACCCCGAGCTCGGACGTGCTCTCGCAGCTTCCCGTGAGGGGACAGTCTGCATGCCTGTCACACCGCAGCTCGGTGCACAGGCCGTTATCGCATGTGCCGCTGTCGCACTCCGCGTTCGCGTTGCACGCGACAACCGGACCACCGCATACCCCGAGGTTGTTCTTGAACGGGTAGCGCTGCTTCAGGTCGGCGAGGACCTTGCCGACCGCGCCGCCATCGTCGCCCGTGTTGTGCACGAAGGCGATATAAGCGATGTCGGCCTCGGGCACGAACTGATACCACGTCGATCCGTACAGCTTGCCGTTGTGTTGTAGAAAGGTTCGGTTCTGGACGAAGCTCAGGCTGGTCGTGTCCCGTCGATCCAACGTCAAGTTCCGGCCCGTGGGCGAGAAGAACGCCGGGTCCCGCGTCATCCGCTTGATTTCCGGCGAAAGCTCGCGGTTCATGCGCGTCAAGAACCTCGCTGCGTCATCCGCGGTGACGGCGTAAGAGCCCTGCGGCGCGGGCGGGACCCAGCCGGGGGAGGCCCAGCTATTGACCGCATATGCGTTGTAGCCGTTCTCGATGGCGTAGTTCTTCGAATAGATCCGCGCGTGCGTCTCCTGGAACAGATTCGGAATCCACGTCGCCTTTTCAGCCGCGGTACCGGTGAACAGCGTCGAGTCTCGGTCCAGGCTCGCCGGGTATCCAAGGAAGGTGTTGGACACGCTCGGCCCCCAGGGCTGCGCGGTTTGGATGTAGTTCTCGAGGCTGGTCTGAGACCAATAGTCGATGACCGCCGCGACCAGGAAGAGGCCGGTGTTCGAGTAAGACGTGTCGTTGTCGTCGTCCCCGTCGTTGTAGTCGACGATGACGGGAATCGGGCAATTGGGGTCGCCATTCGTCCTGTCGTTGTAAAACAACGCGACCTCTTGCCGCATCTGGGCAGGCGTGAGCGGCTTCCAGTAGCTTGCGTCCGGTGTGGGGTATTTCTTTCCTGGGAGAGGGATCACGCAGGTTCCGATGCCGCATTCGTCGTCCGCCTCGCAGACCTTCATCTCGCACGTGCCGCCGGTGCCACACGATCCGCTGTCACAAACGGTGGCCTGGTTTCCTGCTGTACATGCGGCTCCCTTCGTCGAGCAATACCCATCGTCCGAACGATCTGGATCTCGGCAGTACCCTGCTCTGTGGGAGACCAGGTGCTTGAGCTTCTTCAGCTTGCGAAAGTTCCATTCCGGCGTGTTGAGGTTCACCCACGGCATCGCGTCGGCGAGGGTCGACTCCCAGGTGAGCGTGTGGCCATTGATCGTCGGGGCCGATTCGATGAGCTTCGACAGCCCGAGGACGGTGTACACCTTGGAGATGGATCCGAGCTGAAACGCGTCGCTGATCTCCATGTCCTTGGTCGCAGGAGCGCCGGGCGCATTCCAGAACGAGCGGTCCTTGTACGCCAACCCCGACGCGCCGATGGCGACGATCCGGGTTCCATGGACGACGGCCGCGATACACCCCTTCTCGTGCTCCGAGTTCAGTCGATCCGCGAATTGCATCCCGCAATGGGTCGCCGACAACCACGGGCCCAGATCTTCGTAGTTGTGCGCGAGGATGGAGGGGATGCCCGCGGCCTGCTGCGCCGAAGCGATGTTCTCGGCCGGGGAAGTCGATTCATTTGGGGGCTGCGTGTCCTGCGAGCATGACCATGTCATGACGCCGGGCAGCAGAAAGAGCCCAACCGTTGCCGCATTCAGTTTGCGCGTCCGGTGCATTACATTGTCCTCCAGAGGAGCGGATAGGACGTGATGTGCCTACGCGTTTTCCAGCAAGCTACGTGCCGACGCCCGTGCGTTGCGGACAGAGACCTCGGTGCCGCCGGTGCGTACGCGCCAGACGCGGATCCCACGCCTCTCCGGGAGGACTGGTACGTGCGCATGACAGAGGGCTGTCACGGCAACGTGACAATGTCTCCGGCGCGTGACACCGCGCGGCCGCTCCCTGGAAAACCGATGAACGTTTTCCCGCGACCGGGCACAGAGGGCGAGCGTCCTCTCGGCAACCATTCTTCGCCACCCGGGAGACCACCGGTCACTCACACGGAAAGCCATGAATCTTCGCAACTTCTTCTTCAAGACCGCCATCCCGTCCCTCACCCTCGCCCTGCCGGCCCTCGTGGGCTGTGGCGGCTCGGAGCCCCCGCAACCCGGGCAGCCTGGGCAGGAGCTGCTCGCGCCCCCGGAAGCGGGCAAGGGCGTGCAGTTCAAGATGGTCACGAAGCTCGACCCCGGCACCGAGGGCGAGCATTGTATGTTCGTGAAGGCGCCCGCGGAGGGGCTCTTCATCAACCGTGACGAGGTGCGCTACTCGAAGGGGAGCCACCACTTCCTGCTCTTCCAGACGAGCTACGACGACATCCCGACCCAGAAAGAGGACGGGACGGTCGTCGACACGAGCGGCGTGTTCGACTGCTCCGACGGTGCGACCGATGGCTGGGACGTGGAGAAGCTCGTCGCCGGCTCGCAAAACGCCGACGGCGACTCCATGCTGCGCTTCCCCGAGGGCGTGGCCATGAAGGTGCGCCCGGGCGCCGTGCTCCTCATGAATGCGCATTACATCAACGCCTCGATGAACGTCATCGTGCCTGAGGTCCGGGTGAACCTCTACGCGATCCCCGAGGCCGAGGTGAAGACGGAGGGCGACATCCTCTTCCTCTACAACCCTTTCATCCACGTCGGGGCGCAGGCCGAGGGCCGCGCGCGCATGCGGTGCCCGGTGCACACGGACATCACGATCGCGAACGTGCAATCGCACATGCACGCGCGCGGCGTTGGTTATGCCGCGTCGATCGTCGGGCAGGCGGATCCGTTCTATACGAGCACCGAATGGGAGAACGTGACCGTCAAGGATTTGGGCGAGGGCCTCCAGGTCAAGGCGGGCGAGCGCTTCGATTACTGGTGTGACTACGCGAACGCGGAGGCGAGGGACGTCTTCGAGGGCCCGCGCTCGACGGACGAGATGTGCATGCTCATCGGCTCGTATTACCCGGCCGATTGGGCGACGACGCATTGCCGCGCCGAGGCCACCGGCCCCGACCAGCCGAACTTCATCGGTGCCGAGTGGGTGGGTAATGGCAAGGCGACGTGCGCCGCGTCGTACGCCTGCGTGCAGGAGGCCCTCAGCGCGGGCCAGGAGATCACGACCTGCGTGACGAACTCTGACGCCGCGGTCTCGCGAGAGCTCTCCGACGCCTTGCGTTGTTTCCTCAAGAAAGCCGGCCCGAACCAGGACCCGGCGATCGTCTGCAAGACCGAGCTCGACGCCTGCCTCGCGAAGTGACCCGCCCCCGCCGGATCACGCTCTCAGGGCCCGACGTCTTCGTTCGGCTGCACGCTCTCGATGTAGCTCTCCAGCGGGCGTCCGTCGTCGAGCAAGACATCCACGAAATCCCCGAGGTCGACGCCGGCCTCCTGGATCTCCGTCCCCACGTAATCGAAAACCGTGCCGCAATGGGAGTTGTTGCGCTCGCGCCAGTAAGGAATGAAGTACGCGAGGTTCTCGCGTGTGTCGAACTGCGCGGTGAGGAGCTTCGTGTCCTCGGCCCAGAGCGCGAGGATCTCCTCCTTCTCGAGCCCGGGATAAAAACGCTCGTACGAATAGAGCGAATAATCCATGTCGCGCTGGAAGAACGTGATGCCCAGCCGATCGTCGGGGAACGCGTCGGCGAGGGCCGTGTTGATGCTGCCGAGATCGCCGGGCTCGATGGCGACGGGCAGGTCCTGGTACACGGAGTCGACGTCCCACGCCTCGCGGATCGTCTCGTGCAGGTATTTCGAGGGACCCGCGCTGGGGAAGATGGGGCCGGAGTCGTCGAGCATGTAGCCTCGACCGACGGGGAGGCCCTTGCGCAAGAAGTAATAATTGGCGAGCGAACCCGCCCCGCCCGCGCTGCAACCCGAGACGAGCAGGCGCGGGATGTGCTCGAATTGCTTCGCGAGCCAATCGGTGACGAGCAGGTTGTTCGGGTGGCCGCTGTGGTGGAACTCGACCGCTCCCTCCCCGGGGGCGCCGACGTAATCCGTTACGCGGTTGCCGGAATGGATGTCGCCCGTGCAATAAGGGAAGTACACGAGGTTCCAGTCGCGCGCAGGGTTCCCCTCGTCGCGCCGCAGGAGCGGGAAGACATGCTGCATGATGACCATGTGGTCGTCGTCGATGCCGTTGGGGTTGGCGGCGCCGCGAATGCCCGTCTTCCCCGTACAGCTATCGTAGTCCCAGCACGCGCCGCCTCCCTCGAACATGACGGCGAGGTCGTTCGACGTCTCCGACCAGTTGACGAAGAACTTGTACTGGCTGCCGTTGCCGCACACCGTCCCGGGCACCTCGACCTTGAGCCACTCGCCATAGACGCGCGGCTCCTCCACCGGGGGCGCCGAGACCACGTCGTCCCCGCACCCCACGAGGCACGCGGTCGAGGCAGCCGCGAGGAAAAAAAGAACGGGGGCGAACGAGCCTGCGCGGGGACGGTTCATTGGCGAAGGATAACCGGCGTCGCCCGGAAAGGCGGCAAAAATCCCCCCGCGGCCCCGCTTGTATCCGTAGGCAACATCACGCCGAGGCAGGCCCGGGAACTCTTTCCGCTCTCAGCGGTCCTTGCCCAAATGCTCTCGCGCCGCGCCTTCGCCTGCATCGTCTTCCTCACCTCTTGCGCGCCCACGCCACCTCCCGCCTCGAAAGCGCCTGAAGCCTCCGTCGACCCTGCGCCTCCCATCTCCTCCCCGCCTGCTCTCACGAAAGACGCCGAAGCGAAACCTGCGCTCAGCCTCGAACCGCTCGTCGCAGGCGATGTCGCTCGGTGGAAAATCACCAATCGCACATCCGCGCCTCTCCAGCTCGGCATCGAGAACGCACAGCAGCATTGGGCACGCGATTGCCGCTCGCCGCTGCGACGCATGGGCGACGACGGGCGCGCTTGGTGCATGCCGATCCACGTCGTGACGGACGTCGCCGCTTATGCGACGCTCGACCCGGGCGCGTCCGCGGTGCTCACGTTATCGCTGCAGTTCGATTCGCGCGGCCCCGAGCCCGCGCTCCCCGCAGGTCGATACCAGCTCGCGATCCCCACGACAAACCCACACGACCGCAGCAGCGGCCCCACGGCGAGTGCGAGCTTCCGCCTCGAAGGTCTCGACGAAGACGAAGCACGCTCGCTCGCCCAACGCGTCGCATTCGCCACAGAGCACGGCTGCGCCCATACCTCCGAGCTCGGACAACGAGCCCTCGCATGGACGGCGCCCGAAGCGATCGCGCTTTCCGCCATGGATGCGCCTGGTGTGCCGTGGATGCGCGCGCGTTATGCGCGGTTCCTGGTGAGGTTCCCGGAAGCCCAAGAGCGCCTGCGAAGCGCCTTGCGGGGCAGCTCCTTTGACACCGCCGTCGCGGTGAACGCGCTGCTCTCGGTCCGAGCGCAGCCTCCGACCGAGGTGCGCGAAGAAGCGCTCCGCGCCCTGCCGAGCGCGCTGGATGTGAGCGGCTTCGATCCGATCCTCGTGCAAGCCGTCGCAAATAGCGACTCTCGTGCGAGCATCCTCCGAGCCGTCGCGTGGCGCGTCGCAGGCCGCCAGGGGGCCGAGCTTGGCCCCTGGGCAGCGGGCCTCGCGTGTGCGAGAGCGCGCGTGGGCGACGAGCTGCCCTTTGCGGACCTGATTCATGCCTTTCGCTTGCGCGCGCAGAAGGCCAAACCAGAGCTCGCCGTAGCGCTCCGCGACCGCGCAGACGCCTTCGAGGCACAACTGCGCGAGCGACGGGACGAGATCGACCAAGCGCTTCGAATTGCACGCGCAGGGCGTCCTCCCTCGGACGGCCATCACGCTCCGAACATCGGAACGGGCTGCGGCTATGGCACAAGCGGCCCCCGTCCCGAGCCTGCTTGCGCAGGCGCCGAGATCACGCCGAAGGACCCTGCGCTGCGCTTCTTGTCTGCGCCCATGATGTCGGGGGGCTAGCCCCTGGAGCCCTCTCACGCCCCCTGTAACATGCACTGTTACAGGTACACCTGATGAGGGACACCCCGCGGCTCCCCATCCAGCCGTCTGGCGTCAGACTGCGGACCCTCGGACCGCCTGAAATGGCAGTTTCATCTCAGGAGGTTGCCAATGCCGAGCCGTGGAGCGGCGACTGGCACGCTCGCTGCAGTAGACGACCCCCGTCCCACGCCCGATCAGAAAACCCCCCAGCAGGAAGAATTTCGATGAGCGACGACGTCAACGACATCCGTACCAAGGTCCAGGCGCTGATGGCCCAGGCCCAGGCCGATCTCGCCCAGATGGTCTCTTACGAATCGGTGTTCGCGCCCGCGGACAATCCGCCCGCGGATTGCAACAAGATGGTCGTCTGGCTGGCGAAGGCCTTCACCGCGGCGGGCTTCACCGATATTGCCGTTCACGTCACCTCCGACAAATCCAAGACGGTGACCGGTTACAAGAAGGGGCCCCCGGGCGCCCCCACCGTGCTCCTGTACTTCCACCACGACGTGCAGCCCGTGCCGAACAGGGCGGAGTGGAAGACCGATCCGTGGACGCTGACCCCGCAGAACGACGGGCGCTGGTACGGGCGTGGCGCGGCCGATTGCAAGGGCAACATCGCAGTGCACCTCACGGCCATCCGCGCGCTCGGCGACAACCTCCCGGTCAACCTCAAGATTGTCGGCGAGGGCTCCGAGGAGCAGGGCACCGGCGGGCTCGAGGACTTCGTCGCCGACCCGAGCAACCATGATCTGCTCGCAGCCGACGCCATTCTGGTGGGGGACGCGGGCAATTTCGCGGACGGGACGCCGACCCTGACCACGTCGCTGCGCGGCGTCGCCAACGTGATCGTCGCCGTCGACACCCTCGAGGGGCCCATGCATTCGGGTCAATTCGGAGGACCGTCCCCCGACGCCCTCGCCGCGCTCATCTCCATGCTGGCCACCCTGCGCGACGCCAAGGGCAACACCACGGTGCGCGGGCTCGACAACGGCATGACCTGGTCGGGGCAACAATACCCGCCGGATCAATTCCGCACGGATGCGCGTGTCCTCGATGGCGTGGATCTGCTCGGCAGCGGCACCGTGTCGGACATGCTCTGGGCGCGGCTCGCGGTGACCGTCTGCGGAATCGACTGCCCGTCCGTGGACGAGGCCACCCCGGCCGTGCAGGGCCACGCGCGGGCGCTCGTCAGCCTGCGCATCCCGCCCGGCATCACGGCGGAGGCGGCGCAGCAAGCCTTGATGGCTCACTTGAAGTCGGTCGCGCCCTGGAACGCGAGGGTCACCCTGACCCCGTCCGCGAGCGGCGAGCCATTCCGCACGGCGACCTCGGGGCCGGGCTACAATGCAATGGTCGCCGCCATGGGCGCCGCCTACGGCAAAGAGGTCGTCGCCATGGGCCAGGGCGCCTCCATCCCGCTCTGCAACGTCTTCCAGACCTCCTTCCCCAAGGCGGAGATCATGCTCTTCGGCGTCGAGGAGCCGAAGGCGTTGATCCACGCGCCGAACGAGAGCGTCGACCCCTCCGAGATCGAGAACATGGCCGTCTCCCTGGCGGTCTTTCTGCAGAAGTTCGCGAAGGTCACGGGCTGATCTTCCCCCGCCCCCCACCCGGGTTGCCCGGGACGTGGATCCCCGTCAAGTCCTCGGGCCGACATCCCTTCAATGGCTGACCCGGAGGAACCCCCAGCACCCGTTCGTGTATCCGAAGCTGCCCTCGTCGCGGTACAGGAAATCGCCGACCACGCCGAATTTCCCGCCGGCGCCGTAAAGGGGCAAGACGTTGTGCGCCGTCTGGACGCTGGCCCCGCCTTGCGTGGAGACCACGAACCAGTCGGGGTTCGGCCCGATCACGGTCGAGTTGAGAAGGAACGGGCGGTAGCCCCATTCGTGGCCCCACAACGTGAAGGCGTGCTGCCGCGCATGCCCGGAGGGCTGGAGCTGCCGGATCCGCAAGGCTTGCCCCGCCTTCGCCCGCAGGATCGGCGTGGCCGGATCGCCGAACACGTACGAGTTGTGGATGTCACCGAGCTGGTGCTCGTTGTACGCATTGAAATCGGTCTCGGGCCGGAGGCCGAGGCGCGCCCAGATCGGCTCGGTGGCGTAGTTCCACGCCTTGTGCCCCGTATCCTCGGCGTCGTCCTCGCCGCCGAGGTTGCGGATCGCGTTGCCGCAGTTGAGATCCCCATCTTCGCAGCGGAACCGAGGATCGTCCGACCGCATGGGCACGTCGTCCTGGAGCAGGAGGACGTGCTCGCGGAACGATTTCGCCCCCCCGAGGCCGGGGTGCGTCACGGTGGCTTGCGCTTCCGTGTCGGGATCGGTCGCCCAGGTGGCGAGCTCCGGCTCGATCACGAGCGCGCCCACGCCGCCGTGGGCCCCGCCGTGCACGACGTCCGCCATGTTGCGCAGGTTGATCGCGCCGAACTCGATGGGCCGGGGCTTTTTGCCCTGCCAATCGCCGGCGTACCAGACGTACGTGTGCTCCTTTCCCGGAGCCACGGTCTGCGGGGGGTTGTGGCCGACGTTCGCGCCGTCGGAGACGGCCACGTCGTAGGTCACGAGCTGCGGGTGCAGCGAGACGTGATTCGATTTTCGTACCTGGTTCACGTTGAACCCGTCCGTGATCGGCGGGTGGTAGTTCCAGTGCGGCGTCTGGGGCAGGACATGGGGCAACTCGTTGCGCAAGGTCACGCGAATGCACTCCCCCGCGGCCGCGCGCAGGATGAGCGGCTCGGGGCGCCGGAGCCCATGGCGGAGATCGGAGAGGTGCTCCTCGCGCACGAAGAGGATGGCCTCCGGATCGTAGAGGTCGAAGTCTTCATTGTACGTGAGCCGCCCGTCCGGCAGGTTGTCCGCGGCGGTGATGGCGACGACGTGGTATTCGCGCTCTTTCGCGCCCGCGGGGCAAATGCGCGCATCCGTGTCGTAGTACGAGCTGCCTATGGGGACGCCCGCCCAGGAAGATCCGGGCAGCGGCCGGAGCCAGGGCTTTCGCTCCCCATAGCAGCGCATGAGCCCCCACATCCCGTTCCAGAGGTCGTCCGTCGGCGTGCTCGCGTAAAGGTAATCGACGAGGTCCGCCCCCGTGCTCGTCGACCATTGATTGCTGGGCATGACGAATTCGAGGTGCTCCGAGATCCCGATCGGATTGCTGTTCGCGTATCCGCTCTCCGGGTCGGCGAACTCGTAGAGCCACTTGTTTCCGTGCAGGGCCCAGACGTGTTGCTCCTCGTGGGCCCCTTGGATCAATCGTATGTGCACCTCGTCTTCGGGGTACGCTTCGAGGATCGGCGTCGAGGGCTCGCCGTGCAGATCCGAGCGGAAGACATTCTGCATCTCCCCGACCGGGCCGTCTTTTTGCACGAGCGTGCCGTCCGGGCCGGGCTTCCCGATGCGCAGCGGGATGGGCTCGTTCCGGTAATTGATCAGCATGGTCCCCGGGTCCGCGGCGGAGATGGCCTCCGGCGGGAAGGGCTCGTGCGTGACCGCGAGCGGCAGCGGCGCCTCGACGGTCCCGGGCGGGTTCACGGGCTCGCCGTAGGCGTCGTAGGCGAGCGCGAAGTCCGCGAAGGCGATGTTGAACTCGCGGAACGACGTGCCATCGCCCCTCGTGATGTCGGCGCGGAAGCTCGTCGGCCCGCCGTCCTTTCGTGTGCCGAAGGCTTGCCCCGTCCTCGAATCGCGGTAGGTCGAGCCCTCGGGCTCGATGACGAGCGCGCCATAGAGGCCGTGCTGCTGGTGCGAGGACGGCGACAAATGGTCGTGCGTGAAGACGGTGCGGCTCGTGCGATCCCGGCCGATCTCGTCGAGGATCGGCGCCGCCCACTGGCGCTGCGCCGTCGTCTGCGCGGCGAAGGCCTTGGGGATGCGCGGGTGCGCCTTGGGGGTGAGGAAGACGCGGTTTCCTTTGGGTGTGATGGCGCCGCCGCTCGCGTTCGCCGCTGCGATGCGATCCTCGACCTCCCCCGCGGCGAACGTACCGTCCTCGTAATTGAACCCGTTCGCCCCTCCGTCCGAGCTCATCACGTCGAATTGCACGAGGTGGATGTGCTGGCCCACGGTGTCCGTGGGGGTGCGGATTTGGAAATCGTCCTCATCGAGCACCTTGGGGAGCAGGTTCGTGGCCTCGGCATGAATGCAGTCGTTCGAGTTCACCCGCATGTACAGCGGCTCCGGGGGCCGCGTCCCTGCGTAGGTCGCGGGCAGGTCGTGCTCGAGCACCATCATCCGGAGCTGCGGGTCGTGCCAGTAGTTGTCGTTGAGCAGGCCGTTGATTTCCACGAACGCGAATTGGAACGTGCGCAGCGGGACGTTTTTCGGGCAGGGGTCGGCGAACGGCGCGCCCACCGCCGGCGGCCTGCCATTGACGAAGAAACGCGCGACCTGACCGGCCGGCGTGCGGGTGGGGTAACTCGCGCCGGTCCAGCCGTGAAGTGTTACGGTTGGCTTGCCGCCAGGGAACGTGCCGGCGTGGAAGGCCATGGCCGCCTGCTCCGAGGCCGTTCCATTCTGCGGCAGGAGCACGAGGTCCGCCTCGAGGATCTCCACGTCGAACCGCGCGACCCCGCTGCCCCGCACGATCGCATTGTCGGGGACCGCGTCGATCTTGTGCCGGGGCAAGCCGCCGTCGAAGACGATGTCGAGCGGCGGCTGCGGCGGCCTGTGCCCCGCGTCGGCGGGGACGTAGAAGGGATACCCTGGCATCGCCGGGCGCCATACCTTCTTGTTCCCCTGGACGACCAGCGTGGGCTCGTAGGTGGGCATGAGCGCCATTCCACGCTCGGGGATGGGGACGAGGGCGGGCGTCGGGGTGCCGCTCGGGATCTCTCCGTCCGGCAGCCTCCGCGACGGCGATCCGTTCTCGAAGACGTCGTGCACGCGGAGCAACGCCCACATGCCTTGCGCGAAATGGGGATAGAGGTGGCAATGGAAAATGGCGTCGCCGGGCGTGAGGACGCGGTTGCCTGCGCCCCCGAACAGGAGGTCGTAGGTGAAGGCCGCGCCGGGGCCGATCGTCTGCGAGTCGCGGGCCATGGCGTCGTCATGGCCCGGGGACTGGAGCCACTGGTGGGCGTGCAGGTGGAAGACGTGTGTCTCCTTGGGCCCCGCGTGCAGGTTCCGGATGCGGACCGGATCCCCGAGGTAGGCGTGGTGGACATTCGAGGGATCCTCCGGGAAGAGGGCTCCGAGCGCTCGCCCCTCCTCGTCCCGCGACACGAGGATCGCCGGATCGCCGTTCGCCCACGACGAGAGGAAAAACTCTTCGAACTTGCATTCGGCGCAATCGGCCGCGGGCCCGAGGCGGGCGCGGTTGGCGAGCAGCTCCGCGCCCAGCCCCGCGGAGCCGTAGTTGATGCCGAAGCCGTCGCGCACGCCGTGGAGGCTCGGGTCCTCGTCGAGTTCGGGGAACGCCTGCACGGCCTTGAGCTCGTCGTGGAAGAGCACCGTCATCTCGCGGAAATGGCCCTGGTCCTTGGAGACCGTGGTCCCCGCTTCGGTGTTCGTGTAGCCGGTGATGATGGCGTAGAGATCGCTGTGCACGATCTCCAGCTCGCCGTCTCGGTCGTCGAGGATACGAAGGATGGGCGTACCATCGGGATACGTCGCGTCGTAATTGATCCGGGGTGGCAAGAGCGGGTCCTTGTCGTACGTCGCCGCGACCGCGAGCTCCTTGCCCGTGACCTGCGAGCGATACCAGACCGCGTTTTTCGGCTCGACGTGGACCGCGCCGAAGAGCCCGAGACCGATTTGCCCCCCGAGACCCTCGCCGCCCGTCATGGCCCCGCCGCTATGCGCGAGGAACGTGCCTTCACGGTCGGCGAGGAACCGATACGTGCGGGTCTGGCCCGGCGCCGCGAGGGCGGGCGCGTTTTTCCCGACGTTCCCGGCCAGCGATTTCTGATCGAGGACCTGGAGCCCGCTCACGTGGAACGACGCGCGCCTCGTCGCGGTCGAATCCGATCCGATGTCGCCTCCCACGTGGAAGGGGACCTCCGCGTCGGGAGAGATGTCGCCCACCGTGGGGGCGAGCAGGTTCTTGAAATGAACGACGAGCTCGTCCCCGACGTTGACGCGAAGCACGAGCGGCCTCGGTCGCTTGTCGGGCGCGAGCATGGCGTTGCCCGGACCGATCGGCTTCGCGTCGTCAATGGGGACGACGTCCCGCTCGAGGGCGAAGATCATCCCGTCGGGGTTGAACGCGCCAAACCTGTTGTATACGTACACCTGATCGAGCGCGACCACGCGCGCGACGATCGTGCGGCCTCCGTGGGGGGGGCTCGGGGAGGGCTCGCTCGGCGGAGCGACGACGGCGAGCGAGTCTGCCCCTGCCGTCCCCGCGTCGGGCGGTGACTCGTCGGGGTCACTCCCTCCGCACCCCGACGCCAACAAGAGGACGAACGCCAACCATCGCAACAAAGAAGGTCCAGGTCTGGACACGGTATACCCCCATCACATGGATTCGATATGCCTACGAAAAAAGCGCGATGGCCCGAGATCACCGGTGGGGGGCGACCGTCAGCCATTCCGATACCCGCACGATCTCTCGCGCGACCGGATCGACGCGGACGACGTATGCGCCCGTCACCCCGACGTGATTCCCGCGGCTGAAGCTGAGCGGCGCCGAGAGGCCGACCTCGAAATCGCGCAGCGTCTCGAGCGCCGCGACGAAGGCTCGCCGTGTCGGACGCCCCCCTGCGCGGCGGAGCCCTTCGATCAGGGTCCGGGCGGCGACCTCCGCCGATATCGCGAGCCCGATCCGCCCTGCCGGGGCGCCTCGCGCTTGCAGGCGGGCGCGGAGGTCCCGGACCCTGGCGGAGACGTGATCGTCGACGGGGCCCGCGTGCACGAAGAGCGTCCGCCGCGCGGCGCGGGGATCGAGCGCGGCGGGCGCATCGCCGAGGATCGCGGACGGGGCATACATCGGCACCTCGTCCGCGGAGGAGAGCGCCCGGACGAACGCGCCGAGCTCCTCGGCGGTCCCGCCGAAGAGAATGGCATCGGGCACGCGCGCGCGCGTCTCCGCGGCCGCCGCCGCCGCGTCGAAGGAGCCTGGCACGAAGAGCCACGCGGAGGGCGCGGCCAGGTCTCGCCGCGTTGCCTGGCCGCGCGCGAGTCCGTCCCGGAGCAGCCTGCCCGCGGCGTCGTCGGGAGCGATCACGTGGAATGCGGGGGTTCGCCGGGACGTGGCCGCGTGCGCGAGCACGATCTGCGCCAGCATATCGAGGCCGGGTCGCACCTGGAAGACGCGCTCGGCGTCCGGCGGCGTCGGCCCGAGGGGCGCGAGATGGGGGATCTCCTCGCCCTCGTCGTCCCGGAGCGGCTCGGCCGCGATCGGGCTCGACATCATGGCGAAGACCTCGCGCCGGGCGAGGCGCGCTGCCGCTGCATGCGGGCCTCCGGGGCCATTCGAATCCTCGAGCACGAGCTCGATGCGACGTCGAAACACCCCGCCCTCGGCCTCGATCTCCGCGAATACGTCGGCGGCGGCGGCGGCCATCGCCGCCCCTTGCGCCTTGGCTGGGCCCGACATCGGCCACGCTGCGCCGACACGGATCACGCCCGCGGAGACGCCCGGCTCGCGCTCGTGACCGAGGCAGGCGAGGTACGCTCGCAGATCCGCAAGGGCCGACGTATCGAGCGTGAACCTCGGCATGGCGGGACCGAGTCGCCGCGCGCCGACGCGCCCTTCCCGGATCGCGGCGAGGAGCGTCGCCTCGTCGTGTCCGGGGCGGCCCGTGCGTGCATCGGGCGAGAAGAGGCTCTCGGGCGTGAGCGCGGGCGCGGCGATGCCTCCCTCTTCGGTCCCTTCCCCCGAGAAACCATGGCAACGCGCGCACGCCGCGCTCGCCCCCGAGAGCCTGGCGGAGCCGTCGCCGACGAGCCCCACGAGGGGCTCTCCCTCGGCGCCCCGGCCCTGGTGATAGAGCGCCTTGCCGCGCCGCGCGGCGGGGCCGAGGCTCGCGCACGAAGCGCCTCGGTCGCGCGGCGCCTCGGGGCGGCTCTCGCTCCCTCCGAGGAGCAAACAAGCGCCCATGAGCACGACAGCGCCCATCCCCCAGCGCTCGATCACGGCGCCTCCGTGTTCTTTGCGGGATGACGCAGCGCCGCGATCTCGGCGCGCAGGCGCGCGGGGGAGGCGAGCCCGTCGACGAGGACAAACTTGCCCTGGCCGTCTCCGATCACGGTGAGCGGGCGATGCTCCTCCTTGACCCTCGCATCGCCGCCGAGCGCGCGAAGGGCCCGCGACAAACGATCCGGCCTCCCCGTGAGAAACGTCCAGCCCTCCCGCCGCCCGAATTGGTCCGCGTAACGGCGCAATGCCTCGGGGCCGTCGATGGCCGGATCGAGGGTGAGCGATACGAGACGTATATCGTTTCCGAACGAATCGCCGAGGTCGTGGGCGAGCCGCGCGAAGACGGCCGTCATCGGCGAGCAGATCGTCGTGCATGTGGTGAAGACGAACTGGATCGCAAAAGCGCCCGGCCCGAGGGCGTCGCGCAGCAGCACCGTTTGCCCGTCCTGATCGACGAGCTCCACGTCTGGCACGACGACCTTGGCGAGGGGCGCGACGCGGACGTCGGCGCCCGGGGGCGGAAGCGGGACGGGCGGCGCGCCCTTGCTTTCCCCCTCGCATCCCGCGGCGAACAGGGCGGCGCCCACGAGGACCAGGGCGCGCGCGTGCCGGAGCGGATGAGTTGCAAGGGCCATGCTCATCGCTTGGGGTCGTCGAGGTGGTCGACGAGATAGACGATGTCCTCGGGGCGCGCCGTCGCCTGGGTCTTCACCCAGTTGCCGGTCGAGAGATTGCCGACGTAGAGGGTCGTCGCGTGGTCCTCGGGCTTGCGCAAGAGGCCCCCGATGCGGCCGAGCACCTTGTTCACGTCGTCCGGTGCGCCCGTCAGGAAGTACCATCCGGCCGTGGCTCCGTGCCGATCGGCGTACTGCTTGAGCACGGCCGGGGTGTCGTTCTCCGGGTCGGCCGTGACGGTGATGATGTGGATCTCCTTGCCCATTCGCGCGCCGAGGAGACGCTGCACCTTCGCGAGGTTCGCCGTCATGGCGGGACACGCGCCCTTGCACGACGTGAAGGCGACGTTGATGAGCACTTTTTTCCCCCGCAGGAGATCGTCGTGGAAATGGCGGACCTTTCCGTCCTGATCCACGAGCTTCGTATTGGTGAAATAGCGCGCCGCCGCGTCTTCGTTGGCCTTCGCGCCCGACGCCGGCGGCGCCTCGGCCACCACGGGCGCCGCGACGAGCGCGGCCAGGAGCCCGAGCGAGACCTGCAAGGTGACGACCCGGAGCCGCTTCACTTTCGACCCCCCTTTCCCCCTTCGCTCGCGGGCAGAACCTCGGCGTCGCCTGCCCGGACGCCCAGGGTCCATGTCGCGCGGCGCATCAAAGGCCCCGCCTTCTGGTTCGGACGCACGACCAGCCGATATCGGCCGGGCGTGGAGGGTTTCACCGTGATCGCATAGACCGAATCCCCCTCGGCCTTCGGCACGCCGCGCCATACGTATCCCGTCGGATCCTGCGTGAAGAGCGCCGTGAGCGCGCGCGGGGCGATGGGCTCCCGCAGCCGGAAGCGGAGGGTCGTGGCCTGACCCGCGACGAGCTTTTCGCCGGGATCGAAGAGGGGCTCGATGCCGAATGCATCCTCGCCCGGGCGCGATTCCCCGTCCGGGAGGGACCCTTCGAGGCAAGCCGTGACCTTGCGGGGTCCGTCGATTTGCACGGCCACGTCGTGGACGCCGCCGCCGTCCATGCGGAACGGCGCTTCATAGACCCCCGGTTCGATTTCGTGGAGCGAACGATCGACGATTCGCACGGCGCGCGGCGAGCGCCCGTAGGCGGGGTGCGTCGCGATGGGCGCCATCATCCCCTCGGCGTATCCATAAAGTGTGCGGTCCACGGGGTGCGCGACGAGCATTCCGCCCCCCTCGGGCAAGGGAGCCATCGGAGCCGCGAAGCTCGGCGCGAAGTCCCCGTCCGGCGCCGCTTGCCCCATGGCGACCTGGACGAGCTTCGGCGGCTCGTTCGCCGGGTCGCCCGCGAGCCCGAACATGGAGAGGTGGCTCGACCCGAGCTCCCGCACGTACACGAAATTCCGCGTGAAGGAGACGTGATCCGGGCGGGACAGCCTCCTCGTCGTCTGCACGATCTTGCCCTGGGACGCATCGAACACGTGCACCACGCCCGCCTCCCGCTGGGCCAGCCAGGCGAACCTGCCGCCGGGCGCGAATGCGACGGACGCGCCGCCGCGGGCCACGGGGATTCGCCTGGTGACGGCCCGGCTGGCCTCGTCGACGACGACGAGCTCGCCATGGTCGCGCGCGGCGAGGATCATGGCTGCCTCGTCGCTGCCCGCGAGGGCGACGACACCTCGGCCCACGTTGACCTCGGCGAGGAGCTCCCCGTGCTCGGCGTCGAAGACCTTCATCGTCTCGCTGTCCGACGCCGATACCCAGGCGCGCCGCCCCCCCGCGAGGAAGACGATCTCCTGATGTCCTGCGCCCGAGCCCAACGTCTTCCGTTTCGCCCGCGCGTCCGCGTCGATCACGCTCACGGTCCCGTCGCCATCATTTCCGACCCAGAACGAGCGTGCATCGCCGCGGGGCACGATTCGTGTCGGGTGGTCGCCGACGTCCTGGCTCCCGCGCACGCGGCCGCGGAGCACGTCCACCTCGGCGATCAGGTCGCGCTCCGGGATCGTCACGAAGACCGAGGTGCCCTGTGGCGCCGCGGCCCAGTCCGCGGCCTGACCGGGCAGGGCGACGAGGCTCTGGAGCTTCGTGCGCGCGAGGGCGACGCGCGGCTCGATGATCGAGAGGCTCGGGTCTTCGTTGAGCGCGAGGACGAGGTATCCGTCGAGGACCGAGGCTGGCTGCGCGGAGAGCAGCCCCCCGGCGAAGGACGCGACGAGGTTTCGGCAGGCCTCGTGATCGAGCGCCGTGCCCCCTTCTTTCCGTGCGGACAGCCATACGCGGGGCCGGAGGCCGACCTGCGCTGCGCCCGTCGCAGCGTCCTTCACGGAGAGCCTCGCGCGGGCCACCCGCCACGCGCCGACGGCGTTCGTCGCGCCGTCTTCGAACGTCGCGGACCAGGCCATCGTCAGGCCATTGTCTGTGACCTCGACGGACACCGGGGCCGAAGGCGCGCCCGCGCTCTCTCCCGCGGCCGCCGGGAGCGAGGGTTTTTCCTTGGGATCCTGCCTCGCGCAGCCGCCTGTGTGCAGCAGCCAGGAGGCGAGCCAAAGGACGAGCGCGTGTTGCTCCGCCAGGGCGCGGAGGCAAAGCAGCCGCCGCCGTCCCCATTGCACGACAGAATTTGTTTCCACGGTGACCAGTCTCTCCAGGTTCGCGCGATTAGGATGTCGAAGAGCTGCCGTGCGCTTGCCGCTTCTTTGGTCAGGCGTCTCCGGAGCCGCCTCCAGGTGCGCCGCGCCGGGGCGCTGCCCCGGACCTCGACCCGAGCCAAAGCCAGCCCTGGACCTTTTTGGGAAAAATGGTTGTTCATGGTTTTCGCTGAAGCTGCCCAACGATTGCTGGGAGTTCCAGGGGATTTCGTTCGTGCTCCTGGGGCGGCACGACGAGGCGCTCGTGGCATTCCAGGGGCGGCACGAACGCACGCTTACACGTCTCGCGACGTCATCAACCCGTGAGGATGACCGTAATCGCGTGCGTTCGTAGGGGCGCACGGCCTACGTTGATCCGTACCGTCGCTTGCGCGGAGGGCACGGCTCGCGCGGAGGGCGAGGCCGTGCTTCGTAAGGACGGAGTGGCATTTCACAATGGCGGGGGCTCGTTCCGCAAGGGCGGGGTGGCGTTCCGCGAGGGCGGAGTGGCGTTCCGCGAGGGCGGAGTGGCGTTCCGCGAGGGCGGGGTGGCGTTCCGCGAGGGCGGGGTGGCGTTCCGCGAGGGCGGGGTGACGTTCCGCGAGGGCGGGGTGACGTTCCGCGAGGGCGGAGTGGCGTTCCGCGAGGGCGGAGTGGCGTTCCGCGAGGGCGGAGTGGCGTTCCGCGAGGGCGGAGTGGCGTTCCGCGAGGGCGGGGTGACGTTCCGCGAGGGCGGAGTGGCGTTCCGCGAGGGCGGGGTGGCGTTCCGCGAGGGCGGGGTGGCGTAAGAAGCTACGCGGGTGAAGGCGCCGAAGGAGGCGGGGGTTCCGGTCGAGGAAGCGGGGCCGCGGAGGGCGGCCGAGCGGGAGTTGCTTCGCGCTTGGTCGCCCTGTCGCTCCGGATCATGCTCGTTTCGGGAGCGCCGCGGCGCTCACGCCGCTGCGCGGGCGGCGAATGCGCTACTTGAACACATCCATGGAGCCAAGCAGCCAGTTCCCGGGGGCGTTCGGGTCCGCGCTCAGGTAAAACTCGACGATCGCCTGCCGGAACTCGGCGCAGCTCAGCCCCCCGCTGCTGTCGCGGTCGAGCCGCTTGAACCACTCGGTGGAGGTCGACGGAGGAACCCCCACCACGTCGTACATTCGCACGAATTCTTTCTGCGAAAGGCTCCCGTTGCCGTCGCGGTCGAGGGCTGCAACCATCCCCTCGGCGATGCGCCCCACCGCATTCTGGAAATTCTCCGGAGCGATGACGCTGGTGCTCATGATGCGGAGGAACTCCGGGTGCCCGATCTTCTCTCCCGACGTGCCTTGACCGGACTCCAGCAGGAGGCCCCACCAGTGCATGAAGGACTGCTGCATTGCGGTCTTGGTCTTTTCATCGTCCTCGGCTGCCAGGCCGGTGAACATCCCGGCCATCTTCTCGAAGTCGTCCCGGGTGAGCCAACCATCGCCATTCTGGTCAAACCAGGTGAATAGGAAGCCGAACTTCTTGGCCTGCAAATCCGTCGTCATGAAGATATCCCTGTCGCTCGATCTGGATCGCTCGGGATTCCCGTCTGGAATCCGCTGCGCCAATATCCGCTCCATACGAACACGATGCCTCCGCCCACGGCAGCGAGAAACCTCGAAAGGCGTGGCGGAGACCATCGTCGCGGAGAGTAGACAACGGAGCACTCGCTGGCGTCAACCCGATCGGAAGGCGGATTCCCCCGCTACCTCGCGTGCCCGACAGGTGTGCGCCTTGGCGAAGCCGTGGAGGATGCGCCGCGGCTTTACGGGCAGGCCGTCGCGTACATCAGGCGCTTCGCCGACAGGTCGTGGTAAGCGATGTGCACGCGGCCCGTATCATCCACCTTGAGCGAGCCGCCGGTCGCGAAGCTCGTCGGGTCCACCTCGGTGGTCTGGAAACTCCCCGTCGCATGGCTCGCATAGCTCATTCTCTGTGCCCCGATGTCGAGGTACGCGACGTGCGAGACGCCCTTCGCGTCGAGCGCGGCCGAGGTCGCGATGGAGCTCGTCGTGATGGGCTCCTTCGTCCAGCTCCCTGGTGTGCCCTGCATATGCAGGAGCCCGTCGTACGTGGCGGGGAAGATGTGCCGACCGCCCGTCGCGTCCACGAGGAAGGGGTTCGTCGTGTCGTACATGTAGCTCGACGTGACCTCGGCCTTGTCCCAGTTCATCGCGTCCACGCGGGCGGCGTGGTAGACGCGGAAGTAGATGTTGTTTTCGCGCTGGGTATAAACGATCTCCGGGGTGCCATTGCGGAGCGCGAGGGAGGTGTTGCTCCCGGGCTGGAACGCGGTATTGACGACCTCGACCGTCCACGTGCCCGAGGCGTTCGTGGCGTACCGGACGTCGTCGAGCACGTAGAAGCTCGCGTGGAGCTTCCCGTTGGCATCGGCGACGAGCGAGAGCCCGTTGGCCGCTGCCGGCTCGACGACCTCTTTTTTCCACGCCCCGTTCTCGTACGTCGCGTGCTTCACGGCCCCGTTGGCGTAATCCTTGTAAAGGATGTGCGGCCTTTCGTCGACGAAGACGAGCTGGCTTGCCCCGCCCACGTCGCCGGTGTCGATGGTCTCGACCTCGAAGCCATCCGCCGCGCTGCGTACGACCTGGAGCGTCTTCGAATCCTTCTCGTAGTAGGAGATCCAGATCTGATGGTTCTTCCCTATCTCGAGATCCGGCTGATTCCCATTCTTCGCGATGTCGATCGCCTTGAACTCCCAGGGAGAGGGAGAGCAAACACCGCTCCCACCCGCGCCCCCGCCGCCCCCTGCGCCGCCGCCGCCCCCTGCGCCGCCGGTGCCCGTCGTCGAGCTGCTCGATCCCGAGGGATCTTCGCCTCCGGCCCCGGTTTGCTTTTCGGGCTCGGAGCATGCGGCGAGGACGGGGAGGAAGGACACGAACAGACAAAGGAAACCACGTAAGCCAATTCCATGCATGGCTTCAGTCCTTAAGGCAGGGGAGTGGAATGAGTCAAGAGCCCGCTGCGCCCATTCTTTGCCCTGCGCCCTCGCCCTTGCCCTCCTCCCTCCACACGCAACCCGGCGTACCTCGCGCGGGTGCCGGAGGCGAGGCGGAGAACGAGAGAGGGGTCGTAAGGCTGCAAGGCAGAACGGCGGGCGCGATGATCTGCCGCGATGGATCGAGCATCAATTGCTGTCCGGACACGTGCCGGTGATCTTCGGGGACTCACCGCACTCGACTGTGTAATCGCACGCGCCGTCTTTTATCTCGCAGCCGCCCCAGCCCCAGTAATCATGCGAGCAATACGCCAAGTTGCATAACTCGCCCTTCTCCGAAGGGGGTGGATTGCCCGTGCATTCGACCTCGCAGCCAGCGCAGGTGCAGCTCCGCGTGCACCAGCCGTTGCTCAGCGAGCACGGCCCGCCGGCTGCCCCTCCGGCGCCGCCGCTTCCTCCGCCTCCTTCATTGCAGGCACTCTCCCTATCGCAGACGCCGACAGGCGGACCGCCTCCGCTGGCCCACGGGTCGCAAAAGAAATGCCCGGAGGGATCACAGGTGCATCGGAGACCACTCTCGACGCCCGAATACGCACAGGTCGCTCCCGCCGAGCAAGGGGCGCCCATGCCGCAGCGTCGCTTCGCGAAGGAGTCGTCCCCTGATTCCGTGTTGGCGGCACCATCGCACGCACCCAGCGTCAACGCAGTCAGGAATGTCCACCACGCCGCGCGCGCTATCGATGCTATCTTGGTCAGGTTCATGGCGCATCCATCGGAGCAACGGTTGGGCCAGGCATCGTCCGCGGAAAGGATCGCGCCGACGCCGCAGTTTGGCGACATGCCGGACGTTCAGGGTTGGCGCACAATGACTCAATACAGGACTTTTAAAGCACACGTCGAGGTGGACGGCGTCGCGGCCGGGGCCGCCGCGTTCACCGTTTGATCCCTCGACACCTCCCCGCCGGCCCGGCTACATTCGCAAGCCATGCGCCTCGTCAAGGACCTCTCGCTCCCCCTTGCCGCGACAACCCCCGTTTTTCCCGGCGATCCACCGCCGGAGCTGCGTCCACTCGCGCGCATTCGTGACGGCGCGCCGCTCGACGTCTCGAGCCTCCACCTTCACGCCCACGTCGGCACCCACCTCGACGCGCCCTCTCATTTCGTCCTCGGCGCCCCGGATCTCTCTGCCTTTTTGCCCGAGACCTTCGTCGGCCCCGCGTTCGTCCTGGATCTCGCGCGCCTCCCCAAGGACCGCATCGAGGCCTCGGACCTCGGCGACCTCACGCGCATCCCGCGCCGGAGCCGCCTCCTGCTCCGCACGCGCAACAGCGCCCGCTGGCAGGGTCCTTCTCCCGCGGTCGACCTCGCCTTTCTGGATCCGCAGGTGATCGACGCGTTGCTCGCGCGCCGCCCCGTCCTCGTCGGATTCGATGCCTACAGCCTCGACCCTCTCGATTCGACGACCTTCCCCGCCCACACCCGCCTCGCGGCCGCGGGGCTGCCCGCGCTCGTCGCGCTCGATCTCGATGGCGTCGAGGCGGGCAGCTACACGCTCGTTTGCCCGCCTCTACCGGTCGCGCTGGAGGCGAGCCCCGTGCGCGCGCTGCTTTTTTCGATTTGATGCAGCGGAGCGCCCGGGCTCACGTGGTTCCGTCCCTCGGCACCTCAGTGATGCCTCTTCGCGGCCTCGGGCGAAGGATTCGGCAGGATCTTGAAGACCCCTGGCCGATCCGGATCGTCCACGCGCGCTGTGCGTGTCCCCAGCAGGAGATGCAGATATCCCTCGGCTGCGCCGGGCGGGGTGACCACGAATCCGAGCGGCGTCCAATGGTCGATGTCGCGCCGGGAGGCATACGGGAGGATGGCGACGGTGCAGCCTTGCGCCAGCGTATCGCAGAGGCGGCGCACGAGGGCGAGGTCGATGTTGCGGCCCTCGTGCGCGGGGTCGATGACGAGCTCGCGGATGTAGAGGGCGTCGTTGCCGCCGCCCTCCAGGTATTCGTCCTTGGGCCAGTCGTTCTCGAAGAAGATATCGTGGAGCGCTTCGAGCTCGCCGCTGTCGGCGTCGAGCACGTCGAGGAGGGGTACGTTGAGGTCGAGGGCGCTGCCAATGTGAATGCGGGCGACGCGCGCGTGGCCGATTCGAGCGGGGTGCGGGGCGTCGTCGTCGGGGAAGATGTCGATGGAGAACCACGTGACGAGGCCGGAGGAGTCGTTCGGCTCGCTGAGGGGGATGTCGGTGGAGACGTGGATGCGCATGGGGCCCTCCCGAGGATCGGTGGGGAGGCTTGCACGTGGTGGTCGGCGGGGTCAAGGGGGACGCGGCACGGGGTGAAAGGATGAGCCTTTCGTGATGACCGTGGTTCCTGACGTCGAGAGTGGCAGACCACCGCACGCTGCCGTTATCGCCGCGAACGTGGTACTGGCGCTTGTCCCGGTCGAATTGCAGCACCTCCTCGTGCGCACGCGACGACCCGACCTCAAGGTCACGACGACGCGCCGGGCCTTCCCTTCGGGACCTCCGTATCCTCCGCGTTCCCCTGCTTGATCGCATATCGGAGCGCAGCCTCCAGCGTTCCGAACGTCTTCAGCGCGCCGAGATCGAGCTCCAGGCTGACCACCGTACTCGCCATGCCTGGCGAGATCCCGGAGACGAGGCATTGCGTGCCGAGCAGCCGCGCTGCCTGCACGACCTTGAGCAGGTGGCTCGCCGCGCCCGTGTCGATCACGTCGACGCCCGTCAGATCCAGGATCGTAAAGCGCGCCTGCGTCCGCGTGATTTCTTCGAGCAACGCCTCCATCATCCCCCCGGCGCGCGTGCTGTCGACGAGCCCGACCACCGGCATCGTCAGGACGCCCTTCCACAACCGGAGGATCGGCGTCGACATGGCGCGGATCGCCTCTTCTTGTCGCCGGATCAGCTCGAGCTTGCTCCGGAGTTCTTCTTCGATGCGCGTACGCTCCTCGACCTCGCGGCGCAGGTCCTCCTCGATGCGGCGGCGCTCCTCGACCTCGCGTTGCAGGCGCTCGAAGGCAATCGTGAGGTCCGCCTTGGTGGCATTCTCGGTGCCGATCAGCGCTTCGAGGTCGTCCTCGATCGTGCGCGCCGTGGGGCGCACGACGAACTCGTCATAGGCGTCGCCGCGCGCCTGGAATGCGGTCTGCTCGGCCCGACAGTGCGTCTCGAAGATGCGAGAGCAGTGGGCGCCGAACTTGCCCGCCATCGTGCTGGTCCCCCAGGTGACGCCGAGCGCCTTCTGGTAGAGGCCCTCCCAGCTATTGTGGACGCGGAACCACGCCTCCTTCTTCGCATGGTCGAGCCGCACGAGCTCCCAGTGGCCGTGCCCGACCGCGGCGGCGCTCGTGCCGAGGTACCGGAACCCGTCCTCCACGCTTTGGCGGTGCTGCATGATGGCCGCCACCTCGCCTGCGATGCTTTCGCGGCCCGCCTGCTCCGCGGCGATCACGAAACGCTCGGTGCCGACCATCTTGTGGATGCCGACCATGAGCCCGGCCAGCGTCGTCTCGATCCACATGAGGACCGCCGGGTTGCCCCAAACCAGGATGCGGCCGTTCTCGCGATCCCACTCGAAATCCACGCCATCCACGCTGATCTTCGGACGCTCGTTCATCGCTCCTCCACCCACGCCTGGAAAAATGCGACCTGGTCGGACGCACGGACAACCATGCTACCGTGTCCCAATGAGGAGGAGCGTAAAAATGCCACGCTCCCGAACGCAGGTGGTGATCCGGTCGGTGCTGCGGCGGTCCTTGATAGCTGAAAAAATATGGCCAAACCGCTCCCGGCGCTCAGGAGATGCACGAGGCCCCATGGCGGGTGGGAGACCCACTCGCCTCGGACGCCCACACGGCACACGATTCATCCAGGCAACGGTTTGCCTGCAGATCGCATCAGGGAGGTGTCTATGTTTTCCAGTCGAACGAAGCTCCGTGCATTGGCTGCGCTGGCTGCACTTGTGCTGTTTGGCGCCGCCACATATTCGACCTCGGCGCTGGCACAACGCACGACGACATGGCGGTGCTGGCACAATGGCGTCGCCCAGGGGACTGTCAGTATCTGGTGGGGCCACACGGCGGGTGATGCCTCTTGGGCATGCAACAACTGGATTTCTTCGTGTGGGAATGCTTCGGGCGGGTGCTCCGCAACGGAATTGTAGCTTCTATCGTTTCTCGCCACGTTCTCTCGGCTTTCCGGCCGGGGCGAGGCGCGCACCGCGAGCGTGCGCAGGGCGTGCGAAGAAGCCGCTGGAGACCGGCTTGCACGCTTTGGGGGGAACGATAGCCGGAAGCGAGGGCCCGCGTGGTGTTGCTTGGGCTCCGTTCCCCGCCGTTTACTTTTTCACGACCGGTTTCCCATCGCTCCGGCACGAATAAAACGAGTTGTACCCGTCCACGGTCGCGCTCTTGACGTTGTTCTTCCACGCGCAGGTGGGCATGCAGCAGTCCTGCATGGTCGTCGTGTGATAGGGCTCGTTGTTGAGCGTGCTGACGAAGCCGGCCGCCTTGGCCTGCGCGGCCGTCTGGATGTTCGGATCGGGCGCCGGGAGGCCCTGGGGAGCCAGCTTGCAGCCCGTGACCTCCGTCAGGTGCTCCGGACAAGCCACGCGCTTGGCGAGGACCTTCCAGTTCTCATGGTAGTACGAAGTGGCCTGGTTCGACTGGATGCAAGACTTGCGCGTCTCCTCCTGGAGCGTGGGGTCCGCGGCCGTGATGGTATTGCACGCGCTGGTGATTTTCTGCTGGCAGCTCCCGGACGCGATCAATGCGTCGCTCAGGTTTCCCCCGTCATCGCATTTCATGCTGTCGGGCCCGGGCTTCACGCCGCCGTTGAACGCTTGCCCCTCCGAAGGATAGGTCTGGTACTGCGAATACCCGAACTTCGTCCCGTAGTTCAGGTCGGCGTCGCATGCGTTGAAGGCGCCGAGGCCTCCCGCTCCCATGTAGATGTCGAAGCCCGTCGCCCCCGAGGCCTGGGTGTTGAAGCTCTGCACGAGCAGCGGCTTCGGCGGCGTCAACGTCGAGTTGGTCAGGTACCTGGGGGCGTCGAAGACGAGCTGGTAGCACTGGCAACACGAGTCGGGCAGTCCCATGTCGAGGTTCGTCCCGTCGGGGTCGTGGCCCGCGACGGCATAGTTGAATTTGCCCTCGAAGCCGTCGTCGATCGCGGCCTGCTCCATCTCGTTCGCAAACAGCATGTAACGAGGGCAGGCGAACTGAACGGGGACCCCATCCTTGCCGCCCTCGCAGGCGTTTTTCGACGTGGGACCATAGTCGTTCGTGCACTCGCCGCCGCACGTGCTGCTCGTGTCCCCCTTTTTGCAGCCATCGACGGAGAACTGGTTCGAGCATTCGCTGGGCGGCGGAAGCGCATACCCCCCGGGCATGTCCGGGCCCGTCCCGCTGGACGCGTTCGAGGAGGTCGAGGCCCCGCGACTCCCCGTGGGGGACGTCGTCGAACTCGAACCATCCGTACCTCCGGCGCCCCCCGCGTTCTGGGTGCCAGAAGCGCTGTCGCAGGCAGCAGGAGCAAGGCAAAGGACGATCGGAACCAGGCGCGTCAACTTCATGAAGAACTCCAAAAATCGTGAAGGTAGTAGGGAGGAGACCCAACGAGGATTCCAAGAGAAGGACGAGGCGTCAACGCAAAGCGTCATGCCACGCGCTGGATTTCGACGAGGTCGTGCGCCGCGCGGCGGCGCCCGGACGACCCCTCGAACGATTCCCCGCGCCCCTACGAGCGCACGCGATTGCGGCCGTCGTGTTTGGCTTGGTAGAGCCTTTCATCGGCCGCCCCGATGAGATCGCTGGCGAAGCAGGTTTTCTCGTCCGCTTGGGCGACACCCGCCGAGAGGGTCAGCGAGATCGTGTGCTCCTCGAAGGTCACCACGTGGGCCGCGACGGCCGCGCGGATCGTCTCGGCGAGCGCCACGGCTCCCGCAAGGTCTGTCCCGGGGAGCATCCACGCGAACTCTTCCCCGCCATATCGTGCAAAGACATCACCCGGGCGTACATGCTGCTGCGTGAGCGAGGCGATCTCGCGGAGCACCTGGTCACCCGCCAGGTGCCCGAACGAGTCGTTGATCCTTTTGAAATGGTCGAGGTCGAACATCACCAGCGCGAGCGGATGCTCGGTGGGCTCCGTGCGCCGCAACGTGGTGTCGAGTTGCTCGATGAGATGACGGCGGTTGTACGCCTTTGTCAGGCCGTCGATCGGCGTCGTCGTGTACCGTGTTTCGTCGATCATCCGTCCGCACTCGGCGCAGCAGCACTTGAAGATCGTGTTTCCGACGCGGACCCGATCCCCGCAGCGGAGCAGCGCCTCCGGCACCCGCTCGTCGTTGACGAAGGTGCCGTTGGTGCTGTCGTTGTCGACCACCCAGAAGCCCTCGGCGCGCTTCTCGAAGCGCGCGTGACACCGCGAGACCCCATCGCTGTCGATCGGGATGGTGTTTTCCGCGCGGCGTCCGATCGTGACGACCGTGACGGCCGGGTCCAGTTTGTACCGATGGCCGAGAAGCTTGCGATCGCGCGTGTAGATGACGATGAGGGTGTCGGGGCCTGCCGGGTCTTGCGAGGAGCAGATGATCATGGGGGGCGGCGGCGCTGGGGTTGGCTCGGGCTCCCTAGAATAGCGTGACGGGGCCTCGTCCCTGGCGCCCGCCAGGCGGATTTTCCCTCCGCCACCCCCCCCGCGCCCGTTCCTGCCCGGGAAACGTGCGCGGCCTGGATCCTGCTCCCGCCGGGGCCATGGTAGCGATGCTCGAACTGGCCCCGGCCCACGAAAACGTCCTCGAAACGCTGACCGTCGGGCCCCGCGGGCCCCGCGAGCGCGCGCTGGAGGAGGGGATCTTGATGCTCTCGGACGCCGATCTGCTCGCCATCGTCCTCGGCACCGGGCTCGTCGGGTGCTCGGTCTTCCGCCTCGCGAACGAGATGCTCGAGCGGGTCGGCGGGCTCGAAGGCCTCGGGCGGCTCGGGCCCTCGGCGATCGCCGAGATCCCCGGCGTGGGCACCGCCAAGGCCCTGCGCCTGCTCGCCGGGCTCGAAATCGGCCGGCGCTCGCTCATGCGCTCGATTCGCCCGCGGCCCGCGGTCTGCAACTCCGCCGCCGTCGCCGCCTGGTTCACGAGCCGCCTCTCCTGGCGCGAGTACGAGGAGTTATGGGTGATCTCGCTCGACGGCCGCAACGGCCTGCGCAGCGCGCGGCGCGTGGCCCAGGGCGGCGTGCACGGGCTCGGCGTCACCCCGCGCGACGTCCTGCGCGTCGCCCTCCAGGACACGGCGGCCGCCATCATCCTCGTGCACAACCACCCGAGCGGCGACCCTGCGCCCTCGGACGCCGACGTGGCCATGACCCACAAGGTCGCCGAGGCCTGCCACGTCGTGGGCGTGCCCCTGCTCGATCACGTGATCGTTTCGAGCACGGGCCAGTACGTCTCGCTGCTGGATCTCGGGATCTTGCCCCCTGCCGTGTGAGGCGCCGCCCTCGCCCCCCACGCCCGCGGGGACCGTGGGGGGCTCCAAGCTTTGCCGAGTTCTTCCCTTTCCTCCCTGGATGATCGGACACTTGCGCGTCGGGTGGCCACGCGCCGCTCGCCCCGGAGCTTCCTCATGCATGAACTGCTCTCCCGGCTCGGCCTCGCGCGCGACGAGAACCTCGGCGGTTTCGACGGCGAGCACTGGCTCGGCACAGGCACGCCCCTCGACGTGATCACCCCGATCGACGGCGCGCGTATCGCCTCCGTGCGCCCGATCCGCCGCGCCGAGTACGAGCACATCGTGGCGCGAGCCGAGGCCGCCTTCCGGACGTGGCGCGAGGTGCCGGCCCCGAAGCGCGGCGAGGTCGTGCGCAGGCTCGGCGACGCCCTGCGCGCCCACAAGAAGGACCTCGGCGCCCTCGTCACCCTGGAGATGGGCAAGATCACGGCCGAGGGCGAGGGCGAAGTGCAGGAGATGATCGACGTCTGCGATTTCGCCTGTGGCCTCTCGCGCCAGCTCCACGGCCTCACCATGCACAGCGAGCGGCCGCGCCATCGCATGTACGAGCAATGGCACCCGCTCGGCGTCATCGGCGTGATCACCGCCTTCAATTTCCCGGTGGCCGTGTGGAGCTGGAATGCGGCGATCGCGGCCGTCTGCGGCGACACGACGGTCTGGAAGCCCTCGCCGAAGACCCCGCTCACGGCCATCGCCACCACGCACCTCGCGGCGCGGGTTTGCCGCGAGAGCGGCGTCGATCCGGCCGTCTTCTCGCTCGCGTTCGGCAGCGTCGAGGACGTCGGAGAGCCCATGCTCGCCGATCCGCGCTTCCCGCTCGTCTCGGCCACGGGCAGCACCCGCATGGGCCGGCGCGCCGCAGAGGTCGTCGGCCGGCGCCTCGGGCGCACCTTGCTGGAGCTCGGCGGCAACAATGCCGTGATCGTCACGAGTCACGCCGACCTCGACCTCGCCACGCGGGCGATCCTGTTCGGCGCGGTCGGCACGGCCGGGCAACGTTGCACTTCGACCCGTCGCATCCTCGTCCACCGCTCGGTGCGGGACGAGCTCGTCAAGCGCCTCGTCCGGGCCTATGCCACGGTCCGGATCGGCGATCCGCGCGCGGCCGGCACGCTCATGGGGCCCCTCGTCAGCCATGACGCCGTCGCCGCCGTGCAATCGGCCCTCGCGCGGCTGAAGGAGGAGGGCGGCGAGGTGCTCTACGGCGGCGCGCCGCTCGACGGCCCCGCGTTCCCCGGCGGTCATTACGTCGAGCCGTGCATCGCCGCGGCGAAACATGAGTATCGCATCGTGCAGGAGGAGACGTTCGCGCCGATCCTCTACGTCATCGACTACGGCGGCACCTCGCGGCCGCGGGATCACGTTACGCTCCTCGGCGAGATGCGCGAGGCGATCGCGCTCCACAACGCCGTCCCCCAGGGCCTCTCGGGCTCGATTTTCACGCACCACCTCGTCGAGGCCGAGGCCTTCCTCGCCCACACCGGCAGCGATTGCGGGATCGCGAACGTCAACATCGGCACGAGCGGCGCGGAGATCGGCGGCGCGTTCGGCGGCGAGAAAGACACGGGTGGCGGACGCGAGAGCGGCTCCGACGCGTGGAAATCCTACATGCGACGGCAGACGAACACCCTCAACTGGGGCATGGACCTGCCCCTGTCGCAGGGCATCACCTTCGGAGAGCCCTGAGCATGCCCCGCTTGCCCCTCACCGAGCCCGAACTGCTCTTTTCGAGCCAGGCCCCGCGTTCCTGGTCGGGGTTTCTGGAACGGCCCGTCATCGCCGAGCAGGGCTTGCTGCTCGCGGGCGACGACGCCTCCGTCGTCGGCGTGGACGGCGCCACCGGGCGCGCGATTTACACGCTCCACGTGCCGCTCGAAGCCACCGACGCCTACGCGGGCCTGCCCATGCCGTGGAACGACGGCCGCGCGCTCGTGCCGGTCTACCAGAAGGACGCCTCGCTCAAGGTCTACGACGTCAGCCCCGCGGGGGCGATCGGCCTCGTCGATGCGCCCGGCGCCGAGGAGGAGGCGCGCGGCAACGACATGCGCATCTTCGGGAGCGACGGGAGCTGCAAGCTCTTCCTGATGCCCCTCGCCCGCGCGTCCGATGACCATTACCTCGTTTCCTGGCTCTACCGCCAGGTCCGGTTTTACCGGACCGAATGCCGCTCCTTCGCGCGAGGCCTTCGCTGGGGCAGCGAGGAGGCCATGCTCGCCACCACCTCGAACGTCGTGCTCGGCGTGACCGTGCCCGTGCGCGGGACCGACGATCGGGGGACGCTCGTGGCCCGGTCGATCGAGGACGGCCAGGTCCTCTGGTCGCTCGGCGCGCGCAGCCGCACCGTCGCCGGGGCCGGCGCGGGCATGTTCTTCGTCCTCGATCGCTCGGCCCGCGTGGCCGAGGACGCCGCGCGCAAGATCGCTCGCGACGAGGAGCTGCTCGAAGCGCTCGCCGAGGAGCCCGCGCTCATGGGCGAGGCCCTCGACTCGCTCCTGCGCAGCCTGCTCGCGCAGCGCCCCGTCCGCGCGCCCTCGCGGATCGTCGCGCTCGACGCCGCGACGGGGATCGTACGCTGGGAGGCGCAGGTGCCCGGGGACGTCGTCTCGATTGCGGGGCCGGGCGGGGGCATGCTCGCGGTCGTGGGCGTCGCGGGTACGGCCGCGCATCTGCATCGGTTCGACGCCGAGACGGGCGCGGCGCGGGGCGCCTCGTCGCTCGGCGCGGGCTGGCCCGGCTCGCCCTTCGATCCCTGGAGCGGGCGCCTCTCGTTCGAGCTCTGGTCGACCGAAATGCCGGCGATCGTCGCGGTGGACGAGCATGCCATTGCCTGGTCGAGCCCCGAGGCGCTTTTCGTCGAGCGCCTCGAAGAGCCGTTCACCCGGCTCTGGCGCTGGACCTTGCCGGCCCCGTGCCGCGCCTTCCGCCCGCGGGTCCTCGACCGTGTCCTCAACGAGCCGTCCATCAGCGTCGGCGACGGGCGCATCTACCTGCGCGACGGCTGGAGCCTCTGGGGCATCGGCGAGCGCCGGTAGCGCTGCCGACGTTCTTGTGCGATTCCCGAGGCGCGTGGCGCGCCGGAGGCCGGAAAGTCCGCCAATGCTCCCATTTATCCGCGGGCAAACGCTCGTTCCAGCTTGATCGGGCTGCACGCTCGAATCACGTTCGGTTTCATCCGGGGGGGAACTTCAACCGGGTGGATGAAACAAATGATTGCACGCCGTGAATGGTCTTACTTCGTCGTCATGGCCCTCGCCGCCATGACCCATGGTTGTCAGGGAGAAATGGGCGAGACCGGCCTCGACGACGCGGCGGACTCCACCGCGTCCGAGGCCGAAGCGCCGGCCGATTCCGAGGACGCCGAGCCCGCCGAGGTGACGGACGAGGCAGCCCTCACCGCCGCGGGGAGCCTGCGCGACATGCCGGGCTCCGCGAGGGCCGGCAGCGAGGGCCTCGAACCGGACGATGCCCGTATGACGGCCAAGGACGCGCCGCTCGGCGTCACGGGCAACCTCTCCATCACCAAGGGCGATGAAGACTGGTACCGTGTCGTCGTGCCTGCACACACCATCGCGCGGGTCGGCATCGAGATGAAGCACGCCGCGGGGGACCTGGATCTCGTGGCGTATGATGCGCAGGGACGCCTGCTCGGCTCCCGCAACGGCGCCGAGTATCCCTACACGTTCCGCGGCCAGGAGACGAACTCCGAATATTATGGCTTTTATTCCGAGGACGGCGGCGCGGTGTATTACGTCCGTGTCCTCGGCCATGCGGGCGCGACGAACACGTACAGCCTGCGTCTCAAGCACTATGCTTACAAGGACAGCCAGACCTGCACGGGCGCCGGGTTTTCCCTCGCCGATTGCGATGGACGCGGCAGCAGCGGCAGCGGCCTGATCCCGTTCCCGTTCGCGGATCCTTCCGATTCGGTCGTCGGGGACGGCTACAACTTCGCCTCGTACTCCAATTATCGCTTTGCCCGGCGCGAGCTCGTCATGCTCGTGCGTCACGCCCTCGCCGAGACGCGCAAGGCCTTCCCGGGCACGAAGCCTCTCTCGCTCATCGACATCTGCCAGATGGACGGCGTCACGCCCGGCTACGACGTCGGCGACCCGCGCCATCCGCAGAGCACGCATGATCAGGGCGGCAACATCGACATCTCGTACTTCCAGACCGACGGGGCGAACGACGCCGAGATCGTGTGCAACGACGGCGCGAGCCACGCCGACGGCTATTGCACGGCCGGCGCGGCGAAGACCCACATCGTCGATCTGCCGCGCCAGGCCTTCTTCATGGCCAAGCTCTTCGCTTCACCGCGCACGCGCGTGATCGGCACGGACACCGTCCTCGCGCCCCTGCTCCAGTCCACCGCGAAATCGCTCGCGGCGCTGCCCGCCGGGGATCGTAGGAAGATCAGCCAAGCCGAACTGAGCGCATTCTCGAGCCGGCTCGCGTATGGCTCGGGCTGGCCCTATCACCACCACCACATTCACCTCAGCCTGGAATGGCGGTCCCAGGGGAATGCGCGTGGGGGTGAGGTCTCGCCGCTCGTGGCGCCCGCGCCGTTCCACACGATGCAGGCGCCCGGCGAGGCCGTCGATTCGCTCGACATGGCCTGGCCGCCGCGCCCCTGAGGTGCGCCGGGTCGCAGAGGCGCGGGCTTTTCTTTCGCCCGCGCCTCTGCGATTCTCCATTCATGACGGATGCCCCCACGCCCCTCACCGAGGAGGAGCGCGCCCTCGTCGCGACGCAGCTCGCGAGCCGCCGCTCCGTGGCGAACCGCTTCGCGATCATCGCCGCGATTCCGAGCACCCTTTTCGTCCTGAAGGTCGTCCTCGACGGCATGGGGCGCGGCTCGAAGGGCGCCGCCCTCTTCGGCCTCGCGATCGCCTTCGTGATCGTGGTCGGCCTGCTCGTCTGGACCTTCGGCTACCGCCTCGTCTCCCTGATCGCCGCGGACCTCGCCGCGGGCGAAAAACGGCGGATCACGGGCAAGATCGAGCGCATCACGAGCGAAGGCAATGCGTACGGCGAGACCATCACGTACGTGACAGTCGGTGGCGAGCGGTTCGTGACGCGTGGCCGTTTTTTCGATCGCTGCCGCGGAGGCGAGCCCGTCACGCTGGACATCCTGCCCCGCTCGCGTGTGGCCCTCGCGGGGCGTGTGCTCGAAGCCGAGGAGACGCGCTGATTCAGGGGTTCCCGGGGTCGTCGTCGCCGAGCGCGCGCCCCAGCCGAGGCTCGGCTCGCTGCGCCCGAGGTCCTTCACGGAGCGTCGTTTCCCCAGACAACCTGCGTCCAACGCAATGCGCGACAGCGTGTCGTGTGGCGTACGATCTTGACGCGAAGGCAAAAAAAGAGCGCCTACTCGACGGCGGGGGGGGGGACCGGAGCAGGCGCTCGCGTAGAGATAGAGCAACCTCCGGGCCAGGCACTTCCTGACCTGAATTCGAGGGGTTGGCCCAGCTCGACCCTCCCGGCCCTTCACCCCTGCAACCACGCGCCGACAACCATGCAGGACCGGAGCGGCCTCCGGGCGCACGCGAGGCGGTCGCGGGGGCGCGGCCCGACCCGCGCATCGGGTGGATCGTGCAGATGGGCGGCTGCGGCGCGGACGGATGCGCGCGTGGACGGCGGATGAACACGTCCACGCGCGCACGCTGCGGCGTCTCGGCTTGCAGCGGACAAAAAGAAAGAGCGCCTACTCGACGGCGGGGGGGGGGACCGGAGCAGGCGCTCGCGTAGAGATAGAGCAAGCCCTGGGCCAGGCATCTCCTGACCTGAATTCGAAGGGTTGGCGATCAGGCGGCCCCCGCGGCATCGCATCGGTGAAAATCACGACGACGAACCTGCAGGGCATGTAGGTGCGGCACCCTACGAATACCGGCTCAGTCGACCTTGGGCGCTGCGCGGTGGAAGCGCATCACGACGTTGGGGTCGGGGACGAGCGAGACGCCCGCGTTCTGCTTGCCTGGGTACTCGAGGATCGACAGGACGTACCGGATGCTCTCGAGCCGCGCCTTCCGCTTGTTGTTGGCCTGCACGATCATCCACGGGCTGAAGCTCGTGTGCGTCCGGCCAAACATGATCTCCTTGTACCGCGTGTAGCTGTCCCACAACGCCTCGGCTTTGCCGTCGAGGGGCGAGAGCTTCCATTGTTTGAGCGGGTTCTTGCGCCGCGCCTCGATCCGCGCGCTCTGGATGCCCTTCGAGATCGAGAACCAGAACTTCACGAGCACCACGCCGTCCTCGACGAGCATGTGCTCGAACTCCGGCACCTGGCGCATGAAGCGCTCGTATTGCTCCTGCGTGCAGAACCCGTTGACGGGCTCGACGACGGCGCGGTTGTACCAGCTCCGGTCGAAGAACACGATCTCCCCGCGGTTCGGGAGCTGGCGCATGTACCGCTGGAAATACCATTGCCCCGTCTCCTCGTCCGACGGCTTGGGCAGCGCCACCACGCGCATCGCCCGCGGGTTCAGGTACTCCGTGAAGCGCCGGATCGAGCCGCCTTTGCCCGCCGCGTCGCGCCCCTCGAACAGGATCGCGACCCGCCGGCCCTCCTCCTGCACCCAGCGCTGCATCTTCACGAGCTCGACCTGAAGCTTCTCCAGCTCGTTCTCGTAATCGATGGCTGCCTTGATGCGCCGGACGTCCACGCTCTTCGAACGCAAGAGCTGGATGAACTCGCGCGACGCGTGCAGGTCGGAGAGCTCTTCGAGCGAAAGGATGGACTCCGGCAGGGTCGCGGCCGGCAGGTCGCAGAGCGCCTGCACCACGGGCTCGATTTCGCACGACACCCCGGGCGGATGAATCCGCGCGCCTTCTTGCTGCCCGCGTGTCCCTCGGACGCCCCCATTGCCCTCGTCCAGCCTGGCCCCCTTGCTCGGTCCTAGCGACATGCGTACCTCGCCCCGCCTTGGTGGTCGTGGTGGCAAATGCTACCCATCGAAAGGTGAGCTGGCGCGTCGTGTTGTTCAATTTCGACGGTCACCCGCCGCCCGACGAGCTCGTGCAGGGCTTTCGGGCCCGGCCCATGGGGTCGCCTGCATACGTGCGGGCGTCGATCTCGTCCTTGCTTTGCGACGTCGACTGGTCCGATCCGTCCAGGGCTACCTTCGACGAAGGCGAATACACGATGTGGCTCGCTTTGTCCGGCGGCGACGTCGTGGATCGCGTCGAGGTCGAGGTCGCCGGCGGCGGCAACCCCGTGCCCGTGCTCTCGCACCTTTGCCAGGTCAACGGCTGGTTCGCATACGACGTCGGCGAGCGCGTGTTTCTCGATCCGGATGCGCCACGCGCGAGCGGCTGGGATGCGCGCCAGCGGCTGCCAAAGCACTGACGCGTTCGTTTGCTGGAACCCCGCGCTGCGGAAAGGGAGCGCTGCGGTCACGCGTCCGCTTGACGCCGCGTCGAAATGCAATGACCCTGGAGGCGGCCGCCATGCCGGAGGACGACCCGCGAGCCCGGCTCGAATCGCTGGAGCGCGAGATCGAGCATCTGCGAGGGGAGAACCAGCGTTTGCTGGACGTGCAACGAGGGGTATCCTCCGTTTCGGACGGAAGCACCCCGCCGAGCGCGGCGAGCATGCGCCCGATCGCGGAGGCGTTGCCGCATCTCGTATGGATATGGGGTCTGGACGGACCCGAATACTACAATCGTCGATTCGTGGAATATACTGGGCGGACCATCGAGACCGGACGGAAGGTGAGCTGGGTCGAGCACGTTCATCCCGACGACCGCGAGAGGGCGGCGCGCACGTTCGCGCGCAGCCAGCAGACGGGGGAGATTTACGAATGCGAGGCGCGGGTGCGGGGGGTGAACGGCCAGTATCGCTGGTTCCTCTCGCGCGCCTGGCCGATGTACGGCCCGGACGGGCGACCCGAGCGCTGGTTCGGCGCGCTCACGGACATCGACGAGCACAAGCGCAACGAGGCGGCCCTCGCGAGCCTCTACGAAGTGGCGGAGCGAGAGCGAAAACGAATGGAACGGCTCCAGGCGTTCACCGCGAAGCTCTCGGCCGCGCGGACGATCCGCGAGGTGATCGACGCCATCGTGACCGAGGGGCGCAAAGCTTTCGGGGCTTCACGCGGCGTGTTCGCGAAGCTCGTCGCGGAGCCGGGGTTTCTCGAGATCGTGCGAATGGAGGGCTGGCCCGACGAGATGCGCGCGCTCTGGCTCGGCCGGCGCCTGCCGCTCCTCGAGGAATTGCCGCTGACCGACGCGGTGCGCGCCGATACGCCGATCTATTTTCGCGACCGGGCATCCCTCGAAGCGCGGTACCCCGAATTCGCGCGGCGCGTCTTGGGCACGGAGGCCCTGCTCGTCCTGCCGATTCGCGCGGGCGGGAGCCAGGTCGGGGCGCTCGGGCTCCTGTACGACGCGCCCCCGCATTTCACGGACGACGATGATCGCCGTGAAATGCAGACGTTCGCGCGCCTCTCGGGCCAGGCGTTCGAGCGGGGCCAGCTCTTCGACACGGCCAAGGCCGAGATGCAGCGCGCCGAGGAGGCAAACCACGCGAAGGATCTTTTCCTGGGCATGATGAGCCACGAATTGCGCACGCCGCTCACGGCCATCCTCGGCTGGGCGACGATCCTGCGCGGGAGGTTGCCGCCGCCGGAGACGCTGGCCAAGGCGCTGCAGGTGATCGAGCGGAATGCGCGCGCCCAGGCGCAGCTCATTGACGATTTGCTCGACGTGACGAAGATCCTCGCGGGATCGATGCGGATCGAGGTGCAGGACGTCGATCCGCTCGCCGTGATGGAAGCGGCGCTCGACGTGGTGCGGCCCGCGGCGATGGCCAAAGGCGTGGATATCGTTCGGGCGCTCGACGCGGGTGTCCTGCCGCTGCGCGCCGATCCGGCGCGGCTGCAGCAGGTCGTGTGGAACCTGCTTTCGAATGCGGTAAAATTCACGCCGGCGGGCGGGCAGATTTTCGTGACGTTGCTGGGCGACGACAGCCATGTCGAGCTCGCCGTGGAGGATACGGGCAAGGGCATTCCGTCCGCGTTTTTGCCGTACATCTTCGAGCCGTTTCGCCAGGCGGACGTGGGCACGACGCGCGCCCACGGCGGCCTCGGGCTCGGGCTCGCGATCGTGCGCCACCTCGTCGATTTGCACGGGGGCGTGATCGAGGCGACGAGCCCAGGCGAAGGCAAGGGCGCGCGTTTCGTGGTGCGGCTGCCGCGACGGCAGGATTCGTTCGCCGTGTCGCCCGGCGCCTCATTGTATGGCTTCGGGCCGGCGCTGGGTTCGAGCCTCGAAGGCCACCGGATTCTGGTGATCGACGACGAGCCGGACGTGCTCGAAATGCTCGCGTCCTACCTGTCGAGCCGAGGCGCGACGGTCCTCGTGGCCAGCAGCGCCGCCGAGGGGCTCTGGAAAATCAAGGAGTCGCGGCCGGACGTGGTCGTGTGCGACATCGGCATGCCGGGGCAGGACGGCTACCATTTCATCGAGCAGCTCCGCAGCGCGTTGCCCGTGGAGGGGAGCACGACGCCGGTCGTCGCGCTCACGGCGTACGCGCGCCCGGAGGACCGGACGCGCGCGCTCTTGCATGGATTCGACACGCACGTGGCGAAGCCGCTCGATCCGAGCGAGCTCGCGGCCGTGATCGAGCGGCTCTCTACGTCCAAGGTGGCGGCGCGATCTCGCGCAAGTTGAACCCACCGGGGTAGGAAGGACGCGTGTACGTCCGTGGCGCCCGGGGCGATCGTACCACGACGAGCCCTTCCCGGCAGGCCGGGGTCCCGGGTAGACTGCGCGTGATGCGTGTTCGTCGTTTCGCACGGATCGCCATGTTCCTCGGGCTCGTGGGCTGCGGCGCGGCCGCTCCGGGGGACCCTTCTGCGTTCCCGGGAAAACCCGCGCCGACGAAGGGACGCGCGGATGTGGCGTACATCGCGATAGGTCCTCGCGCGCTGCTTGAAGGAATCGAGCCGCTGCTCGTGCACCGCGAGGCGCGGGGCCTCCGGGTCGCGCGGGTTTCGCTCGAAGAGATCGCCCGGCCGAACGGCGGCGGCGCGCCGTCGCCGGAGCAGATCGAGGGGGCGATCCGGCAGGTCGCGTCGGATGCGGGGAAACGGCTTCGGTTCGTCCTGCTCGTGGGGGACGCGCCGGGGTATGGCGAGTCGCTCGACGGGTCCTCGTTCGTGCCGACGTTTTACCGGACGAAGATTCACTACGAGAACGAGGACATCGAGGAGTATGCGTTCCTGGAGGCGAATGTGCGGGAGGAGGACCGCGGCCTCCTGCGTCACATGGAGGGGAGTTACGCGACGGACTTCCCGTACGCCCTCGCGCACGTGGGTGCGCCCGGACAACCGGAGCTCTCGGCGCAACGAGCGCCCACAGCGCTCGCCGTGGGGCGGGTGCCGGCGCGGACCGCGGACGAGGCGCGTGATTTCGCGAAGAAGGTGGTCGCGTACGAGACGGCGCGCCCGGAGCGCGCGTGGCGCCGCAGCATCTCGCTTTTCAGCGCGCCGGCGCGGTTTGGCCCGGTCGCCGATCTCCTGATCGAGAGAAGGATGACGCGTGTCCTGGACGAGCAGGTCCCCTATGACTGGGACGTGGACATCGTTTTCCCGAAGGCAGGGTCGCCGTACGCGTATCCTTTCCCGGAGCTTGGCCATCGGCTCGTCGAGCGGCTCGACGCGGGCGCGCTGATTGCGGGCTACGTCGGCCACGGGTCGCCGATGTTCCTCGACACCGTCCGCTTCAACGGCGCTCGGTACAGCACCGGGAACATGCTGGATTTTGCGCATGTGCGTATCCCCGACGGCAAGCCCTTTTTCGTGGCGATCACGTGCAGCACGGGGTTTTTTGATCTCCGGAACGGGCGTCGATCCATCGCGGAGGCCCTCGTCATGAACCCGGAGGGCGTCATCGCCGCGTTTGCGTCGAGCCGCGAGAGTCACCCGTACCCGAATGCGCTTTATGGAGAGGCGATCGTGCAGACGTTCGTCGAGGAGCGCGCGCCGACGATCGGGGAGGGGATCGTGACTGCGAAGCGGAGAATGCACGAGGGGGAGGTCCCGCTCGCGCCGTTGCTCTTTCAATCGGATCCGGAGGAGCTCGCGGAGGAGCACTTGGGCCTCTACAACCTGCTCGGCGATCCGGCGACGGTGTTGCAATACCCGGCGAGCGCCGTGGTGAAGCTCGCGGGAGGGCCCGAGTCACGCGCGCCGGGCGCCGAGGTGGCGATTTCGGTGGAGGCCTCCGGGATTCCGACGGGAACGGCGCTCCTCACGGTCGAGACGAAGCGCAGCGTGGTGCGGACGAAGGTCCCGGGCGAGGCCGAGCTGGAAGCGATGCCCGAAGAACAGGCGTGGGAGGTGCTACGAAAGACCTATGCCGCGGCCTCGGACAAGGTGATCACGCGCCTCGAAGGAGCGTTGCATGAAGGGCGCGCGGAGTTTCGCGTGAAGCTGCCGGTCGAGGCCGGTGAATACGTGATCAAGGTGTTCGCCGGGGGGAGTGGACAGGCGGCGACGGGGCACGCGCGGGTCAAGGTGGAGAAGCCATAGGTGGCTGGGCGGCGCCGGTCATTCCACCTTCACGGTCACCGCCACGTCGCGGTTGTCGATCACGCATTGCTCGGACGTGCAGACCGAGAAGTAAAATTTGCCGGACACCTGCGCGTCGCCGGCGTTTTGCGGGACGAACGGCACGCGCATCACGGCGCGGCTCGCGGAGACGCTCACGCCCTCGGTCCGCACGATCGGCGTGGGATACGTGACGCCCGCGGCCGCCGCGCCGAGCTTCATCTTGTACGGATATTCTTGATTGCAGTGGAATTCGCCCTTCGGGACGAGCACCACCTCGACGAAGCCCTGCTCCCCGGCCTTGTACCGGCCTGACGATTGCATCCACAGGCTGAAGCTCTGCTCGCCCACCTTCGGGGAGACGACCGGCGGAGGCGGCTCGGGCGTGGGCGCCGGGGCGGCGGCAACCGCGGGCGGAGGCTCGGGCGTGGTGGCAGGCGGGGGCGCCGGCGCAGGCTCGGGCGCGGCGCTGGGCGCAGCTTTCTTGGCGGCGTCCGCTTGGGCCGGGTCGGCTGCTTTTGCTTTGGGCGCCTCGTGCGCCGGTGCCGCGCCGGCGTTTCCCTCGCTTTCGGGCGCCTTCGCCGCCGGTGCCGCGGGGGCGGGCTTTTCGGGCGTGGCGGACGCCTCCTTCGCCTCGGGCTTGGCTTCCGGCTGGATCGTCGCGCGGTCGGGCTCCGCGGTGGGCTCGGCGCCGCCTTCCTTGCAGCCCGCGGCGAGGAAACAAGCCGCCGCGGCGAGCGCCCCCTGCACAACGAATCCACGCACGTGCGTCGCCTGGTTCGAGCCGCCCGAGAGAGCCATACCATTCGAGGTATCCGATCCCGTAGCTCCCGTAAAGCCTCCGGCTCGGATACGACTCGCACGATTGCGACGTCCATCGCCGCTCCGCGATGCCCGCGTTGCATTGCGCTGGACAGCGTCTCTACGCGTCCGCTTTTTCGACCGCCCTCGCCGGAAGTTTCTTCCACGCCGCGATCGCCATCCCCACCGCGACGGCCGCAGCCACGAGCGCGACCACGCCACGCGCGCGCGGCCCGTCTCCGAGCAGCCCGCTCTTCCACGTCACGTCGAGCAGCCCGCCGCGCAGCCCCACGCCCGCGAGCAGGGTGAAGCCCGCATGCGCCGCGACCGACGCCCACGCGACGCCGGTGCGCGCCCAGAGCACCGCGAAGAGCGCGCCCTGCGCGGCCGCGAGCACGAGCGCCTCCCACGACGCACCCGGCACGAGCGCGAGCGCGGCGACCCCGGCGAGCACGGCGTACCCGATCCCGAAGCGCGGACCGAGCCCCGCGCGCGCCGCGACCACGAGCGGCAAACCCCGGTAGAGCAGCTCGTCCCGCGTCGCCACGGCCGCCGCGCGCAGCAGGGCAAACCCCAGCGAGCTCGACGGGCTGCCCGCGCTCACGGTGGCAAACCCCGCGAGCACGGCCACGAGGAGCGGCACGACGACGAGCACGAGCGCGACGCCGAGACCGAGCCCGATGCCGCGAAACGCACGCGCTCGTGGCTCCTTGCCGGTGCTCGGGTCCGGGTCCCATCGCACGCCCACGCGGTACGTCCCGAGGTCCACGATGATCGCGCCGACGAGCGCAGCGACGAGCGGATTGCGACCGACGACGACCTCCGCGAGGCGTACGGCCGCCGCGGTGCCGAGCAGCCACGCGGAGCCCTTGGCGATCTCACGCAAGGCGGTCCGAGGTGCGTCGAGCCGTACGGTCGCGGAAGGCACGGGCCGCATGGTGGCATGTTTCCGCGAGGGACGCTTCGCTCGCCGCGGAGGGCGCGGCCCCGACAGACAGGCGTTGCGGGCCGGATCGCCTTGGAGTAGCTTGCGCGCGCTTTCCGCCCCGCGCGTGTTTCGCCGTGGCGGACGCGAACGTGGAGAAGAGGTCCATGGTCCGAGCGCCGGCGATGCAAGACAACGATCTCGATACGAGCGGCTCCGTGCTCGGACGCGGCACGCGCGTGCGTGGCCGCGTCGTGGGCGAGGGAGATCTGCGCGTGGAGGGCCACGTCGAGGGCGGCGTGAGCCTCACGGGCGAGCTCGTGATCGAAGAAGGCGCCGAGATCACCGGCGACGTCGAGGCCGGGGTCGTGACGATCGCCGGCACGCTGACCGGTGACGTGTCGGCGCGTGGCCCCGTGGCGATCCGCGCGTCGGCGAAGGTCTCGGGCAACCTCGGCGGCACCGAGGTGAGCCTCGACGAAGGCGCCGAGTTTGCGGGGCGGATCGAGGCGGATTTCGAGCTGCCGGCCGAGCTTCAGGGTGGCCGCGCCGGCGGTCGGTAAACGTTTTTCCGAGGAACACGAACGTGCTGCGGCGCGCGCGGCGAGGGAGCGTGGAAGGTGGCGGGTACGATCATCGGCAGCGGCATCACGATCGAGGGTGAGATCACCTCCGACGAGGAGGTGGTCGTGGCCGGCACGGTGCGCGGCAAGCTGAGCGTCGACGGCGGCGTGACCGTCGAGGGAGGCGCGGTCGTCGAAGCGGACGTCGCGGCTGCGTCGCTCTCGGTCGGCGGCCACGTGACGGGCAACGTGAGCGCTTCGGATCGCGTCGATCTGCTCACCGGCGGACGCCTCGTCGGCGACGTCAAGGCGGCGCGGCTGACCATCGCGGACGGTGCCTCGTTCAAGGGCAACGTCGACATGGACGTGTAAGCCGATGACGACCCCCTCGACCATCGGCCGTGGGACCACGATCCGCGGCTCCATTCGCGGCGACGGGGACCTCGACCTCCACGGCTTCGTGGAGGGAAGCGTCACCGTCCAGGGCGAGCTCCTCATCGGCGAGACGGCGCTCGTCAAGAGCGACGTCTCCGGCCGCCGCATCATCGTGCGCGGCGCCGTCGCGGGCAACGTGTCGGCGACCGAGCTCGTCGTGCTCGAGCCCGGCGCGCGCGTCGTCGGCGACATCGGCGCGCCGCAGATCGGCATCCGGCCCGGCGCGCTCGTGCGAGGCAACGTCTCGACCGGCGCCCCGCTGCCTGTCCGCGCCCCGCAGCCCGCCGCGGCCGCGCCTGCACAGGCGGCCCCGCGTGGTCGTGCGGCCACCCCGGCCCCTGCCGCCGCGCCTGCGCGTCCTGCGCC
>NZ_SSMQ01000080.1 GCF_005144585.1 Polyangium fumosum
GGGTCCCGGTCTACGTACCCGAGGCACCGGTCTGCGCCACCCGAGCGGATGGGTCGACCCCTCGAGAAGCGAAAAAGTGTCACCCGAGGTCCCGGTCTGAAGTGTCACCCAAGATTCCGGTTGCACACCTCCGGAGGGTCGACGGCACGCCCCAGAGACACGTCCCCGTTCCTCCAAGGCACGGCCTCGTACCTCCGGAGGGTCGACGGCACGCCCCAGAGACACGTCCCCGTTCCTCCAAGGCACGGCCTCGTACCTCCAAGGCACGACCTCGTACCTCCAAGGCACGACCTCGTGTCTCCAAGGCACGACCTCGTGTCTCCGGAGACTTGACGTCGTCTCTTCGGACCATGCTCCCATCTCTCGCACACACGTCCCCGTCGCCCTTGGGCTCGGCCCCCAGGCTTGAAGACACGGCCTCATCGCTGAACTGCGTATCGCGCAGCTCATCGAACCGACGCCAGCGAACCCCCCCATGGTCCTGCCACCGGCCCGCTGGATGGCCGCGCGCCTGTCTCGGTTGGCAACGTCGCTGCCGGTCTTGACCGGGCCTGTTCGATGAACTGCGCATTGCGCAGTTCATCGATCTTGGGTCCAGCCCCTGGCTGGTCCGGGTCCAGGGGCGGACAGCCCCGGTGGGGCCTGGGGCAAAGCCCCAGCTCCGCGGCTTCGACCCGAAAGGACGCCGGGTTCGTCCCTGGAATGCGCCTTCCGCGTTTGGCGTTTCGCGCCCCCATGCGACGCCCGCGTGACGCCATCCTTCTGCTTGCGGTGTTTCTTTTCGTCCTCGGCCTCGGCGCCTTTGCTGCCGCTGCGCCGCCGGAAGCAAAAGAATCCAAAGGCACCGTAACCCTTCCGTTATCACGGTGGCGAGCCCTCGAAGACGACGTCGCCGCCCCCGCGCCTCCACATCCTGCCGCCGAGGGCGTCTCCTGGGTCGCGCGGCGTATCGAAGGCCGCTTCCGCAAAGGCCTCTGGACGGGCCGCCTCGTCGCCCGCTTCGACGTCCTGCCCGGCGGCTCGGTCCGCGTCCCTGTCCTCGATCATCGCGCCGTCCTCGGCGAGGTCACGCTCGACGGCGAGCCGGCTGCGTTGCTCGAAGACGGCGAGCGATATGCCCTCCCGCTCGATCGCGCCGGCCGTCATGAGCTCACCGTCGATTTCCACTGGGGCCGCGAGACCGAGCGGTTCACCCGCACGCTCGACCTCAGGCTCCCCGAGGGCGGCCCCGTCGCGCTCGAGGCCCGCATTGCCGAGCGTGGCATCACGCCGACCCTCGCCGGCGGCGCGCTCGCCTCGTTTACCGAGCAAGGCGGCGATACCGTCGTCACGGGCCACCTCGATGGCAGCGGCGAGCTTCGATTGTCCTGGAAACAGAGCAAGTCGAGCGAGCCCCGCGGCGAGGCCCGCATCGAGGCCCGCGAGCACACGCTCTTCCGCGTCAGCGAGGCCCTCGTCACCGGCCAGAGCCGGATCGATCTCCACGTCCTCGAAGGCGAGACCGACACGATCCGCCTCTCCTTGCCGCCCGGCGTGGAGGTCCTTCGTGTCGAGGGCGACGCTGTCCTGCAATGGCATCCGCTCGCGACCGAAAAGGAGGGCCGCGTCCTCGTCGTCCTTCTCCGCCACCTCGTCACCGACGAGGCGCGGATTCGTGTCGATTTTCAGCTCGCGAACCAGCCGCAGGCGCCCATCGAGCTCGTGATGCCCCTGCCGAGCGCGCCCATTCCCACCGTGGGCTCGCTCGGCGTGCTCGGTCCGCCTGGATTGCGCCTGGATCCGCGCAGCGTCGAGGCCGCCGAGCGCCTCGCCCCGCGCGAGATCCCCGAGGAGCTCCAGGCGCTCGGCACGGGCCCCGTGCTCTTCGGTTATCGCTTCGACAAACCGCCGCGCATCGTCCTCTCGGCCTCGCCTTTGCCCGAGCTCGAGCTCGCGCGCACGGTCGTGGACGAGCTCTCGGCCTCCACGGTCGTCCTCGGCGACGGCACCGAACGCACGAAGGTCGCGCTCCGCATTCGCAATGACGGCCGGCAATACGTCGAGCTCGCCTTGCCCGAGGGCGCGCGTCCGTTGCGCTCGTTCATCGACGGCCGCGAGGTGCGTCCCGCCCTGCTCGGCCAGCGCCTCCTTTTGCCGCTCCGCCAGAGTGAACGCCTCGCCGCCGACCAGACGCGTATCCACACCGTGCGCGCCGGCGAGACCCTGAGCGACGTCGCGAACCTCTATTACGCCGACCCCTCCGCCTGGCAGCGGATCTCTGCGAAGAACCGCGCCGTCATCCCGGAGAACGGCTCCCTCGTCGCAGGCACGCGCCTCGAAATTCCCCCCGCGGCCGAGGCCACGAAGGAGGCCTTTTTCGTCATCGAGGTCGCCTACGAGCGCCCGCTCCACGCGCTCGGCGCGTTTGGAATGGAGAAACTCCGCCTCCCGGGCCTCGACGTCGACACCACGAAGGCCGTCTGGCACGTCTATTTCCCGTCCTCGCACGAGCCGCTCGAATTCCGGGGCAACCTCCGCCAGGCGTCCCGCATCAAATACGACCCGTTTCGCCGGCTGCAATGGTACTTGCAATCGGCGCTCGGCGTCTCGACCGCGTCGGCGGGCGGATACGAGAACATCCTCCAGAAGCGCCGCGCCATCTACAACGACGAGGCCACGGGCGGCGGTGAGCCTTTTGCCGCGCTGACCGAGTTCCCCCTCGTCGGCGAGCGCTACCGCTTCCGCCGGATCCTCGTCGGCCGCGAGATCCCTGAGATCACTGTCGTGTACGCGTCGAACGGCCTGCTCTCCTGGGTCCGGCACGGCGCGCTCGCGGCGGCGTTCGTCGCGGCGGTCTTCGCGCTCCGGCGCCGGGGACGCGCGCCTCTCCTCGCGCTCGTCGCCACGCTCGTGCTCCTCCTCTGCCTCGCCCATTTCGTCCCCAGCATTCACCGCCGCATCTTGTGGGGCCTCGATTTCGCGCTTTTCATCGTACTCGCGCGCCGCGCTTGGCCCCGCGTCCGCCGCCTCGCGCGCGCCTTCGCCCGCGCGCCTTGGCTCTTCGCCCGGATGATCACCGCCCGCAGGCTCATCGCCGCCGCGGGTTTTTCCTGGCTCCTCGGCGAGCTCGCCGCGCACCCGATGCTCCTCTCCCTGGCCGCGCTCCTGTCCTTGTCCGCCGCGTGGTTCCGCCTGCGGATCCTCGCGGAGCGGCGGAGGTCTCGTCATGCAACGTAATCGAACCGCTGCGTTTTTCGCGCTCCTCCTGCTCGTGCTCTCGTCCTTCGTGGCCACACACGCCGCGGCCGAGGAGGGCGAGGAAGAACAGGCGTCGGAAGAGGCCCAAGGCTCCGAAGGCGAGGGCAACGAGGAAGGGAAGGGGAGCGAGGGGGGGGCGGGCGAATCAAAAAAGCCCGAGGCCCCCACTTCGCAATTCGATGAGGTGATGAAGCTCAACGCGCCCCCCAAGGCCAAGGCCGAGGGCGAGGCGAAGGCCGAGGGGACCGAAGCCGCGCCCGCCGCGGAGGGCGGCACGGCCACGGTTCCGCTCGCCGAATACAGCGAGCTCGCCCGCCGCGCCGCGCGTGTCCGGAAAAACCGCGCGACGTTCGCGGGGGCGCCCGTGGTCCTCGGCGCCGCGTCGTACGAAGGCGAGGTCGAAGGCGGCGTGCTCGCGCTGCGGGAAAAACTCGTCGTCACGCTCGCCGGCGACGGCCTCAAATTCGTGCCGCTCGTGGGCGACGACGTCGCGCTCGTCTCGGCCACCGCGAACGGCGAGCCCATCGGCGTCACGCGCAGGCCCGGATACCACGTTTGGGTCACGGATCAAAAAGGCGTCGTGACGGTCGAGCTCTCCTTGCTCGTGGGCCCGCGCGGCGGCCGTGGATCCATCGAATACGCATTTCGATCCGCGCGCACGCCGAGCACCCGCGTCGCCATTCGCCTCCCCTCGGAGGGCCTCTCGCCTCGCTTCGACGGCGCCGTCGTGAGCGAGGTCCGCGCCGAGCGCGGCGGCACGACCGCGCGCGCCACGCTCGCGCCGACGACCGAGATCCGCGTCGTCGGCTTCCGGGACGTCGGCGGCGCCCCGGCCCCGGGCGCCGCGCGCGCCGTCGCCGAGACCGTCTCGCTCCTCAGCATCGACGAGCGCGCCGTCGAGCTCTTCACGGTCGTCCGCTACACCATTCTCCGCGGCGCCATGCAATCGTTCGAGGTCGCGCTGCCCGAGGGCGTCGAGGTCGTCTCCGCCGAGGGCGAAGGCGCCTTCCATTCCACGACCGAACGCAAAGACGACGGAATCCTCCTCCGCGGCGAGACCGCCTTCCCGATCGAGGGCACGTACGAGCTCTCGCTCCGCCTTCGCCTGCGCGGCGGCCCCGACAAGAATCGCGCGATGGTCCGCCTCCCGCATTGCATCGGCGTCGAGCGCGAGCACGGATGGCTCGCCGTCGAGGTCCCGGGCAAGCTCCGCATCCGCGCGACCTCGCGCGAAGGCCTCGTCGCCGTCGCCGTCCCCGAGCTTCCGACCGAGGCGCGCGCGAGCGCGGTGAGCCCGATCCTCGAAGCGTATCGGTATCACGCGGCGTCGCCCGCGCTCGGCCTCTCCGTCGAGCGTTTGCCCGAACAGGAGCTCGAAGAGGGCGCGATCGACGTCGTCGAGGCCACGAGCGTCCTCGCGGCCGAAGGCAAGCTCGTCACGGATCTCCGTGTCGTCCTGCGCAATGCCTCGCGCCCGAGCCTCGCGCTCGGATTGCCCCCGAACACCGAGGTTCGCGCCGTCCGCCAGGGCGGCGAGCCCGCGCGGCCGAGCCGCAGCGAAGACGGAAAACTCCTCCTACCGTTGCAACGCTCGCGCGGGGCCGATCACGAGGAGCCCATCACGCTCGACATCGTCCTCGAATCGAGCCTGCCCCCGCTCGGCCTCTTCGGCGCCCCGGAGCTCGCGCTCCCCACGCTCGACCTCGGCGCCGCGGCGTGGCGGTGGCGGCTTCATTTGCCGGCCCACAACGAATACATGGACCTCCGGACCGACGTCCCCGCCGAGGTCTACGCGGGCGCGGCGAGCTGGCACAAGCCGCCCCATTTGAAGCGCGCGGTGCGCTGGAACGAGACGGGAGAAGGCGAGGAGCGCGCGGCCCCCGCCGTCGCGCCCACGTGGACCGAGCTCATCGCCGCGAGCACCGAGAAATTGCACGTGCGGTACTGGGTCGGACCCGGCACCGTCGTCCGCGCCCGCGTCCCATTTGTCCGGGCGTATCTCCTGCTGCCGCTGAAGTTCGCCTTCGTGCTCGCCCTCTTCGCGGGTGTCGGCTCGTTCCTGTACCGGCGCGCCGGGCGCAATCGCGCCGCCGCGGGAAAACCACGGGCCTCGCTCGTCGAGCTCGCCGTGCGTTTGCCCGGGCGCATCAAGGCCTTCTGGAAACGACAGACATTTTCGCGACCCCTCGCCGTGCGCCTGGTATTGCTCTCGCTCGGCTTCCTCGGGGTTGCCGGCTTCTTCGTGGATCGCTTCGGCAAGCTCGTGCGGGCGATTCTCGTGGATTCCGGCTGAGCACGTCGGTCTTCCTCGCGCCCGGCGGCGACCGCCGTTCCCTTCGAATCCATCCCGGACCAGCCGTGGCCGGCAGTTTTCACGAAACGAGAGGCTTGTGTCGCGATGGCCCGAAAACGCGCGGCGGAGGCGCGGCGGGCGGAATGACGGACGGCCGGGGGAGACCTCGGCCGGACTTGCTCAGCGGAATCGGATCGACGGCGGGGGGCTGTCGTGCTCGTCGTCGAGGAACCACTCGATCCACGGCATCGCGGCCTGCTCCGAGGCGAAGAGCTTCGTCGGCACGGCGGGCTTCGAGACCGTGATCACGAAGTTGCCGATCATGTTGCTGACCGGCGAGCTGCCCGTGATCACCGCGACGCATTTGCAGACGGCCGGGACGTCGGGGCTCACCCAGAACTTGCGTACGGAGTGATCGGCGCCGCGCAGGCCCCGCTCGTCCACGAGCAGGGGACGCGGCTCGCCGCCGCCGAGCTTTTTGGCCGCCTCGAAATCCTCCTCGGCGTCTTGCAGCGTGTATTCCGCGCCGTCCTTCGTCACCTTTTTGACGAACCCGCGCGGATCGTACGATAGCACGGCCCCTCGCGTCTCTATCTCGACCGGAACGTCGCTCGAAACCATTATGAACTTCTCCTGGGAGCCTCGGCCTTCTGTGCCTTGCGGTTCATCGAGAGCGCAATGCCGCTCTTCAGCGTGCTGCACGTCCTGACACCGGGCAAATCGAGCCCCATGTCGACGAGGGTCTTCGCCACTTCGGCGCGCAGGCCCGTGAGGACCACGTCCACGCCGAGCAGGCGCGCCGCGTGCGCCGCGCGGACGAGCGCGCTCGCCACGTCCGCGTCCACCACGGGCACCGCCGTGATGTCGAGGATCGCGACGCGCGGCTGGATCGCCGCGATGCCTCGCAAGAGGGATTCGAGCACCTGATCCGCCCGCTCTCGGTCGAGCGTGCCCACGAGCGGCATGACCACGATCTCGTCGGTGATCGGGATGAGCGGCGTGCTCATCGTCCGGATGAGATCGTTCTTCGCGCGGATCGCCTCCTCGAGGCGCATGCGCTCTTCCTCGGCGCGCTTCCGGTCCGTGATGTCGCGGAGCACGCACACGAACCCCTCGCTCGTGCTGCCGCTCTGGAGCGGCGAGGACGACACCGAGGCCTCGAGGACCGCGCCCGACTTCGTCAAGCACTGCATCTCGTGCCCGTGGAGCGCGAGGATTTGCGCGGGATCGAGCTCCTCCAGGAAGAGCGTGCTCACGGGCTTGCCGACGAGCTCCCGATCGGTGAAGCCGAGCAGCTCCGTCGTCGCGCGGTTCACGGTCCGGACGAGGCCTGATGCGTCGACCACGACGAGCGCGTCCGCCATCGAGGCGAAGACGCTGTCGAGGTACGCGCGCGAGACCGTCGAGCTTTGCAGCTCCTCGCGCAGCATGTTCAGGCCCGCGGCGATCCCGTCGAGTTTGTCGTGTCCCGGGCTGATGGCGGCGCGCGCCTCGAAGTTCAGCGCGGCGAGCTGCACGACCACGTTCGTCAGCGTGGCGATCCGCTCGTCCTCGGTCTTGCGCTCCGAGAGGACCTTGCTCCCGAGGGCCTCGATCTCGCGGAGGATCTCGCCGATGAGCCCGCCGCGCTCGCGGCTCGGGAACACGAGATCCCCGGCGCGCAGGCGGCGCAGCATGGTCACGGCCTCGCGTAGACCGGCGTCGCTCGGCGGCCCCGCGCTCGGGGGCGGCCAATCTCGTCGTCCGTCGTCACGATCGTCTGTTCCCATCGGTGTCTGGCGGGGACCGAGCTGCTCGACGCGGAGCATATACCGACACCGCGGCCCTTGGCTAGCCGCGCCTCACCCGGGCCGCGATCCGCTTACGCGCGCGGCGAAGGCTGCGAGCGAGAGCACCTCGCCGAGGAACGGGCGCGTCACGTCGACGAACGACATCAGGTTCGAGGGGGAGTCTGACGCACCAATCCTCGGCCAGGGCGGCGGGGGCTTCTGGAACGTACCGTCCGGCAGGCGCATGTGCGAGCGGTCCGAGGCGAACGTCCGGGTGAAGAGATCGGCCTCTACGACGCGGAACGAGGGCAGGTACGGCGCCGGAACGCTGGGGTGGAAGCACTGCTCTAGCCACGTGATCGCGGGCAGGGGTGTGCCGAGGGTGCAGTCCACGTCCCAGATCTCCAGGGGATCCCAGGTCAAGAGGACGACGTGGTAATCCCAGACGATGGGTTTGCCCCGGCCAGCCTTCTGGGACCACATCGGGCAGGCGCGCTCGGCGTTCGAGACGAACACCACGTCGCGCTTCCTGTCCACGAGCGCCGGCTCCTGGCAAAGCTGCCAGACGTTCTCTTCGCAATAAAAGGGCTGCCGCAGGAGGCGCGGCGCCCGGAGTTCCTCGCGCGGATCCGCGCGTCGTTTCATGGCAAGGCCTCGAAGGCAATCATCGTAACCCGGACGGGCTTGGATGCGGAAGGCCGAACGACGGGTCGGTCCACGCCCACGCCCACGCCCACGCCCACGCCCACGCGCGCGCGAAAGCGCGTTCCGTGCGCGCGGCCTGCCGTGCTAGCGTGGCGGGCGATGGCCGCCCCGCCCCTGCCGCTGCCGATTGCGGCGCTCGTCCGACGCGCGCGCAACGCCACGGATCCGACAAGGAAACACCTCGCGTCGTATTACGCCTGGGAGGCGAGCATCCGCCTCACGGTGGCGGCCGAGCCGCCCGCGGACGTGAGCGCGCTCGGCATGCCCTCCACGGGCCACTGGGTGAAGGCCATGCCGCCGCGGCCGGGGAGCCTCACGGATCCGGCGCTCCTCGCGCTGCACGCGCTGCTCGCGGAGGTCGGGACCGACCAGCGGCAGGCGCCGAAATCGACGAACGCGCAGAAGCTCCTCGCGCTCCTGCCGGCGTACCGCAACAAGGTCATCGGACACGGCTCGACGCGGAACGACGCCTTCAATCAAGAGGCGGCGCGGGTCTTCCTCGAAGCGATCGAGCCCGCGTGGCGCGCCGGCGTGTTTTTCCCGACGGACAGCGTGCTCGTGTTCGTGGAGAAGGTGGAGATCGGCGCCGGGGGCGACCGAAAGGCGCAAATCGTGCGGCTCGAAGGCCTCGCCTCCGAGCGCGAGGGCGAGGCGCAGGCGGCGGAGGACGTGCGGCCGGGCCGGGTGTACCTGCGCAAGGACGGCCATTTCGCGTCGCTCCACCCGTGGGTGCTCTTCGAGGGCGGCGAGGAGCGGGAGCGCGCGCTCTTCTTCAATGGATATCGCAACGCGGCCGAGTACCTCGATTACGCGAGCGGCGAGGTGGTGAAGAGCAAGGCGCTCGCGGCCGCGTTCCCCTCGCTCGACGCGGACGTCGCGGCGCTCGTGGGCGGTGGGGACAACCGCCCGCCCGGGCCGTCGATCCGCAAGACGCCCGCGCCGCGCCCGACCGAAGGGGAAGGGGAGGCGGAGGAAAAAGCCGCTGCGGGCGAGGTCGTGGCGGCCGTGAGCCAGGAGAAACCCGTTGTGGTCCCAAAGGCCTCGCGGCCCGCGTGGCTTTTCCCGGCGATCGGGGCCCTGGCATTGTCGCTCGGCGGGGCCGGGGTTTGGCTCGGTACGAAGGGCTCTTCGGGGACGAACCCGCCCAAGGGCGCCGTGGCGAGCGCGGCCGTGGCCGCGGCCGACGAGGAGGACATCCCGAGGATCTCGCAGGACCCGGCCGTGCAGGCGGAGTTCCGGCGGGCGATCGAGAGCCTGCTCAAGGCGGACGTGTACGGCGCGGAGGCGGCGCTGCTCTCGGTGCGCGACAAGGCGCCGCGCGAGCCGTGGCCGCACGTGGGGCTCGGCATGACGGCCGCCCTGCAGAACCATTACGAGGACTCGACCCGGGAGTTCGACGAGGCGGTCGCGGCCGCTCGTGGGACCACCGGCCGCGACGCGGAGCTCATCGCGATCCTCGGCATGTCGGACGAGGACGCCGCGAAGGGCCTCGCGGCATGGGAGACGTTCAAGGCCAAGCACCCGAAGTTTTTCCTCGGGCACCTGCTCGTCGCGTATTACTTCATGCCCTATGGCACGGTGCCCGAGGGCATCGCGCGATTCGAGGCGGCGCGCGCGATCGACGGTCGGCACGCGCTCACCCACGTCCTCGCCGCGACGCATTACATGGATGCGGGGAAGTTCCCCGATGCGCTCTCCGAGGCGGGCAAAGCGTTCGATTTGCAGGGCGCTTCCCCGTGGATTATCGCGCTGCGCGGGATGGTGCGGATGCGCATGGGCGATACCGCCGCCGCGAGGGTCGATCTCGAACAGGCGATCGCCCGACGGGGTCCGTTCGCCGCGCACGTGACGTACGCGTTCGCGCTCTTGACCACGGGGAAAGCCGAGGACGAGGCGCTCTTTGCCCGCGAGCGGCAAACCCTGCTCGACACGAAAAACGTCGAGGATCGGCTGGCCTTCATGTGCACCCACCCGCTCGTGCTCCTGCGCGAAGGGCGCGCGCGGGAGGCGGACGCCTTGATCGAAGAGGCCGTCACGTTCGCCGTGGAGAAAGGCAAACAAGGCACCCTCGTCCGCTGCGTGCTCTTGCCGGCCTATGCCGACGTGGTGCTCGGCCGCTTCGACCAGGCCGAGGCGAAATTCGCGAAGCTCTCGCGGATATGGGAGGGCTTCGGCCTCGCGAAGACCGACGAGGAGCGGGCCAAGATCATGCTGAAGGGCCTGAAGGGCATGCTCGCGCTGGAAAAAGGCGACGTCGCCCGCGCCGAGACCGAGCTCGCCGAATTGAAGCGCCTCGCGGCCGGTGGCAATGAAGAGCTCGGGTATGCCGTCGCCGTCGCGCGGAAGGAGGACGTCGTCATCCCGGACGCGCCCGAGGCGCGCGGCAAGTTCCCCCAGTTTCGCCGGAGGCACCTCCAGGCCCGCACCTTCGAGCTGCGCGGCAAGCTCGAGGAGGCCGAGCGCGTATACGAAAAGATCCTCGGCGAGCGCGAGAAATGCGCGAAACGCGTGTTCGACATGCACCTGCTCTGCGGGCCCTACGTCGCCGACGGCCTCGTCCGGCTCGCGGAGCTCCAGCAAAAGCGGGGCGCGCACGCGGAGGCGCGCTCGACGCTCGACGCGCTCGCCGCGTTCTGGCCGCGGGCGGACGCCGATCTGGCGCCCTTCAAGCGCGCGGCCGAGGTGCGGAAGAAGCTCCCCCCGGCCAAGTGAGCGTATTGACGCGCGGGCGCGTCAATACGCGCAGAGCGGGTCGTGGGGAGGGCAGTGTTTTTTCGGTTTGCCCCCGTCTTTCCCGGGCGTCGCGCCCCGCGCCGGCGCGTCGCTGTCGACGCCGCCGACGAAACCCTCGGCGTCTTCGGGCTTGGCCTCCCCTCGCGGGATCGGCTTCGGCGGCCTCTGGAGCTCGATCCTGCGGGCGTCGTCGTCTCCCAGGCGCAGCGCCACGAGGTCCATCGATACGAGCGCGCCGCAGCCCGCGGGCGGCGTCGTCGCATTCGCCTCGCCCTTTGCGCAGGCCGCCGCGTCGCCGGCCTTTTCCACCGTCGCGCCGGACGCCTCGGCCACCTCGAAGGCGCCGACCGTGTAGGCGCGGACGACGTGCGTCGCCTCTTTGCACGCTTGCGTGGCCTCAGGGCTCGCGGTCGCGCCGACGAACGTGAATCGCCCCGCCTGCGCCACCTTCACGTGGACCACGCGGCCGCCGCCCATGACGACGCCGAGCCGGCCCTTGCCGAGCGGCACCTCGCGCGTGACGTCCGCCTCGCTCGACAAGGTGAACGAACCCTCCTCGGGCGCGGCCGTGTACTGCGCCGAGGCGCGGAGCTCGCACGCCGGGACGACCACGAGCTTGCACCCTTCGAGCTTCACGGCGACGGGCCCTTCTTCGAGCCGCTTCTCCAGCGCCTCGCGCTCGGCGGCGGGCATCGCCACGGCGCGCTGGCGCGCGGGTTCGTCCGGGAGCGGGCTGCACGCGGCCTCCTCCGCGTGCGGCGGCCCCATCGGCGCGGGCGCGGCGTGCTCCTGCGCCGCGCCGCACCCGGCGAGGAGGACGAGGGGAATCGTGGCGACGAGGAGCGAGAAGATCCGCACAGGCGGACCGTATCAGGGCCCGCGCGGCGGCTCAAGGCCGACTCAATACGCGGGGCAGGACAAGAACATGGTGGCAGGGGAGGTGAACGCCTCGTCGCCGGTGATGCGGATTCGCCTTTTTTGGGTTTCCGGGCAGGCCGAGACGAGCTCCGGGTTTCCCACGGGCGGCGATGCCGTGGCGTCGACGTAACACCATCGGTGGACGGGATTCCCCTGGGCGAGCGGCGGATCGGAGACGTCCTCCTGGCAAGCCGTCCGTGCCGTGCCCTCCTCGGCCTGCATGACCATGCAGAAGCAATCCCACTGCGCGCTCGCCGCGAGGGGATCGCTCTGGATGCGGGGGAGGAGCGAGGCGTGCTCCGGCGGGATGGCGAGCCGTCCCTTCGTCGAATCACACGTGCACATGCCGCCTTGCACGTTCCGCGCCTCGATCAGCACGCACGGCAGGCCGCCTTCCTCGTCGGTTTCGAGGCTCCGGGGCAGGCAGGCCTCGTCGAAGCTCGTCGTCATTTGCTCGCGGAGCGCCGCGAGGGCCGGGCGATACCCGGCGCTGGGCCCACCCGTCGTCTCGATGCTGGCCGGACAAACCGAGGCCACGACGGCCTGCTCTTCGAGGCCTCGCAGCACCGCGAGCTGCCGGAGGCTGGGATACGCCTTCGCGCGGACCTGCAACGTGGGCGCGCCGCCGCTCGCCGGATTGCCCGCGCAGAGGGGACTGTCGTTCTCGGTCGCCTTGCAATCACAAGCGGCGAGGTTTTCGTCGGTGCAGTCGCGCTCCTGCCCCGCCGGCAGAGGGAAAATGCACGCGTATTGCAGGTCGTCGCCGGCGATCGTCCGCTCGTGCCCGTTGATCGGGTTTTCCGCTGGCGCATTGGCGTCGACCAGGACGTCGCCCGTGATCGGGTTCGTCCCCGCGCGCTTCGCGACGGACTCGATCATCAGCGGATCGAGCGGCTGCAGGGGGATCGTGGGGTCCCCGAGGATCACGTTCCAGGTCGTGGCGCCGGTCGCGTCGATCGGCGCCGCGAGCTCCGCCGCGTCCTTCAAGCCCTTTCCGAGGTCCGACGGATCCCGGGCGACGTCCTGCCAGGGCACGCCGACGATCCCGGCGAGGAAGACATGACGTGGTTCGCGGGTTTGTCGGGTGTCGTCATTTGGATCGGGGTCCGTGAAGAGGGGGTTCGGGACGATGTTCCCCGCGCGGTCCTGGATTTCGGGCGACGTGAAGGCCTGCACGTATCGATCGACCGGATAGAGGAAATCAATGCCGAAGCGGCGTTTCTGATCCCAGCACCGGAGGTTGGGGTCGTCCTCCTCGGGCGTGAGCCGCGCGGGGTTGCCGTCGGGGCCTTCACACGTGGGATCTGCGGGGCAACTGCCCGGGTCCTGGCCGCAGGATTTGCAACACGGATCGCGCGGATCGAGCGCGCATTCCTTCCGCGCGCGCGGAAGCCGCACGTCCGTCCCGTCGTCCTGTTTTCCCATTCCGACGTAATAAAACTGCCCGTATTCCTTGATGGAGCAATCGTTCTCGTCGGAGAGCATCACGATCGCGAGCATCGAGTCGGGCCGCAGGAAGGCCGCGCGTTGCTGGAGGAGCGCCGTGTCCTCGCCCTCGGGCGTCGCGCGGTGGTTGATGACGGAGATCGACGCGTAGGGCTCGGGATCGACGAGGAAACGGTACACGCTTTCGAGCTGCGATTCGTATTCGCAGCCGAGCGGCCCAACGCCGGCCACCATGTCCCGCAAGGACCCGCCGAGCGCGACGAGGTCGTGTTCACCGGCCGGCGTGAGCGATTGCGTCGGATCCCAGGCCAGAAAACCCCGGTTTTCATGGGTCGGCGCCGCGGCATCGCCGCAGGGATCGAGGCGCGCGACAAGGTGGCCTTTGTCGTTGTTCGTCGTGTTCGCCTTGCCCGCGCACGCTTTTTCGTCGGGCACGAGGTCGGGGCAACTGTCTGCGCCGTGGCCGCCGAGGCTCGAGCTGAGCACGCCGATATGGATGTCGAGCACGGGAGGCATCACGCGCCGGGTGCCCGCCGGGCAAAGATCGAGAGGATGCTCCGGCTGCTGCATGGCCGTGATGCCTTTGTCATCCACGCAAGGCGGGTTCACGAGGCCGAGGACGAGGTCGGGCACCGCGCTCGCGAGCAGGGCTTGTTTGTCGGCCATCGAGCGCGAATTGTCGAGCGCGAGCAGGAGGTCGATCTTTTCAATGGGGGACGCCGCGAGCCGAGCGATCCAGGGTTCGGAGGGGCAGTCCGGCCCTTCGCATGCGACGGGCGTCACCGCGTCGACGCAACCGACGAGGCCGGACGCGACGAGGAGGAAGGAAGGCGCGACGAAAGCGAGCGAGGTACGGGAAGGGCGAGACCGCATATGTCCTCCGCGGGCGCCGTGGGCCGGTCATTCGACCCACGGCAAACCTGGATGGTGTGGCAATCGATATGCCAACCCGCGGAGGCGGTCCGGCGAGGACTATCGGCCGCGGCGCCGCGCGCCCCGGAGCGCAGCGAGCGCGAGGAGCCCGAACGCCGCGGTCGCGCCGCCCGCAGGAGCCGTTTGTCCCGGCACGGAGCAATCGCAGCTCCCGGACTCGCCGACACCGCCGTCGCTGCCGCCCGCGGCCGCGCCGCCCGCACCGCCGGCACCACCTGCGTCACCACCCGCGTCACCGCCTGCGCCCCCTGCGCCGCCCGCGCCGCCCGCGCCGCCTGCGCCCCCTGCGCCGCCCGCGCCGCCGCCGCCCGCGTACTGGACGAGCTTCGATTGCGAGAACGACTCCGTCACGAGCGGTTTGTTGGGGCAAACCTCGAAGCCGTAGCCCCACTTCGCCTTGAGGAAGTAACCCGCGAGCTGCGGCGCGCTCTTCACTTCGAGGTCGAGCGTCACCGATTTCGTCTTGCCGGCCGGCAGATCCCCGACCGGCACGCCGGCCGTGAGCTTCGCGCCGTCAACGGGGTTGCCAGAGGCGTCACCGGGGGTGCCGTCGACCGCGAACGACACGATGCCGAGGCTCGCATCCAGCGGGAGCGAAAAGTCGATCTGCTCGGCCGCGACGTCGCCGTTGTTTGCGAGGATCGCCGTGACCGTGAAGGTGTCGCCGAGCGAGACCGAGCTCGGCGCGTCGATGACGCTGCTCGCCACGCCCTTGAAATTCGGCGCATTCACGTCGATGGAGAACGCCGCGAGGATCGGGGCATACGAGTCGCCCGTCGTGAGCGTGCGGATGACGGCCGAGCTCTGCCCATTCTGGAGCTGCTCGTCCACCGAGCTCAAGGGCACCGTGGTCACGTCCCAGCCCTGGCGGCCGCCGCTCACGTTCTTGCCGCCGGCCGCGTCCTGGTTCCGATCGCCGAACGTGCCCTGCGTGTCGAGGTTGCCGTCTCCGTCGTTGATCTGCGAGCTGAAGAAATTGTCCGAGGGATTGTTCGGCCCCGAAAGGTTCTTGAACGGCCCGGCCGCCGTGGGCGCGATGCGGAGCTGATCGCCGACGAAGTTCGCGTCGCCCTCGATCGCGCTCACGATGACGGCGCCCTCGACGACGCCCGCCGGCGGCGCGCAGAAGCCGCTCACCGTGTAGTCCTGGGTCGTGTTCTCATCGACGAACGAGCCGCCCACGAAGATGCTGAGGTTGCGCATGGGGACGCCCTCGTCGCGGTAGGCGACGACGAGCGTCCAGCCCGCGGCGCTCAAGTTGTTGATCGCGGTCGTCTGCGTGGCCGGGACGCCGGAGACCTCGTACGTGCCCTTGCCCGCCTGCTTGACGAAATCCGTCACGTCCGCCGAGCGCATGTAATAACGGACCGCGAAGCCCGAGGCGGCCGTCTCGTTCATCGTGAGCGCCGTCGCGGGGTCGGGCGTGACCATCATCGTCGCGCCGTTTGCCGCGATGGTGACGGCGGTCTCGAGCATCGACGTGACGTTCTCCCCACCATAGTCGTAGCTGCCGCCCCAGAGCAGCTCCGCGTAGAGCACCTCGGCCTCGGGGAGCGTGAGCACGGCGCTCGACCCATTCATCTTCCAGTCCGCTGTGGTGCCCATCGGCCAGGGGTTCTGCGGGTCCGTGGGGGGCTCGTCGACCGTATTGCCGAGGGAGGTGAACGTGCCGATGGAGTCGCGCTCTCCCGGGCCGTTCGCATTGGTGGCCTTGCTCAGGCCGAGCGCGTTGCCCGTGCCAGCGATTCCGCCCGGCACCGTCGCGGTGAAGCGGAGCTGTTGCGCGGACGCGGACGACGCAGGGGCGAGCGCCGCGCAGGTGAATGCAAGGAGGAGAGGTGCACGAAGCTTCATGGAACCATGGCTAACCCGGGGGCGCGTGAGGGTCAAATCCTGTATTCTAGCGTCGAGCGGCATGCAGACCCGGACGACGTACGGCGTTAGCGAGATGATCATCGAGCCGCCGGACACGGTCGTGATCAAGCCGCGTGGGGACTTCGACGGCGCGATCGCGGCCGCGATGATGGAGGCGCTCGTCACCTGGGCGCGAGATCGCCCCTTTGTGCTCCTGCGCATGGATCTGACGTACGTCGGAGCGATCTCGCCGGCGGCGCGGCACGCGCTCACTTCGAACGGGCACCGGCTGCCGCCGCGCGCGCTCGCGATCCACGGCGGGAGTTTCACGGTGCGCGTGCTCTCGCAGATGATGGACCGGGCGAGCTGGCTCCGCGGCAGTCGCAATCGCTGGGTATGGCATGCGCCCGACGAGGCGACCGCGCGGGCGTGGCTCGACGAGAAACGGAAGGTGCTCGCGGCGGGCGTCCGTCCCGCCGAACGGTAATGGCTGGCATCCCGCTTGCCCCAGCCAGGACGGAGCGAGGTTCGGCTGTGCAAATGGGAACCAGGTGGGCGACGCCGGGCAGGAGCCGTCGAATGGGTCTTTTCGCGCGCCTCGCGGCGCTGTGCGTGGCCCTCGTGTTCGTCGCGGGCTGCGGCGGGGCGACGATCGGGGCCACGGTGCCGCTCGGCTATGGCTCGGTGTACGGATACTCCGTCGTCGGCGCGGGTGGCGTCCCGTACGACATTTACGATTACCCGAGCTACTACTGGAACGGGAACTACGCCTATCTCGTCGGTTCGTCCTGGTATTATCCAATGGGCGGCGGCTGGGTGGTCTTCCAGGACGAGCCCTGGGATCTCTACCAGTACCGGAGATCCATGCCGGTCCAGGTCGCGCCGCCGGCCGTGCAATATCCCGCCTATCCGGCCTACCGCACGAGCCCTGCCTATCGCACCCCGGCCTATCGTACGTATCCCGCGTACCGGACGCCCGTGCAGGTAGCGCCTCCGGCTTTGCGAACGCCCGCCGAGGTCGCGCCGCCCGTGCAAGTCGCGCCGCCCGCGCACCTGGACAGGCCGACGCAAGTCGCGCCGCCCGTGCAAGTCGCGCCGCCGGCCCCGCGCGGGGAGACCTACCGCAGGAGCGAGCCGCCTCCGCCCGACGTGATCCACAGCCCCGCGCCGGGAGGAACACGTCTGCCCTCGGCGCCGCCTTCGCGTGGCAGGGCCGTGCAATCGGCGCCGCCTGCGCCGAGGCGGTAGCGGTCCTTTCGTATCGCGGCGCGGGGAGGTGGTGGTAGCATCGCGCGGCTTTCGGGCCGACCATGAACGACACCGCCACGCAGACCCCCGCGCCCGAGCGCGCGACCCCCTCGCCCCGCGTCCGCATCGACGTCATTTCCACGGTGGTCCAGCGCGCCCTGCCGAACGGCGTGCGCATGGAAATCCGCCCGCCGCGCCCGGTGACGGCGGCGTGGGATCAGGCGCTCCCGCTCTTCGAAGGCTGGATGCAAAGCGCCGAGCTCCGCGTCCGCGTCTCCGGCCTGACGGACAGCCCGTTCTTCGCGGCGCTCGAGATCGAGGGCGCGAAGGCCGGGACCGCCATCGCCGCGTCGATCGGATCCACCCCCGCAGAAGCGGGCGCAGGGCCGCTCTCGCCGTTCTCCGTCGAGTTCGTCGTGCCGCTCGCGCTGCTCGCGCCGCACGCAGGCAAACGCTGCGCGCTCCGGCTGATCCTGTCGCCGCAGAGCTCGCTCGCGGGAGGGCGGAAGGTGACGCTCGCGCGGGCGCTCTTCGTCGGCATTCCGGGCTACGGGCCGCTGCTCTCGGCGCTGGATCTTCTTGAATCGACGGACTCGGTCCTCGTCGACGCGCCCGAGCGGCGCCTCTTCGATCTGCAAAACCCCGAGGAAGGGCTCTGGATCGGCACGGGCAAGTGGCGCCTTCGGCTCTTCGCGGACTGGGGGTTCGGGGGCGAAGCTCGGCTCGCCCGAGCGGAGCCCCCGAGCGCAGGACAGACGAAGCTCGAAGGTGAGCCCTTCGTCATCGACACGAAGCCCTCGCACGTCGTGCACCGCTTCCAGCGCGACGACGACGCGCCCGCCGTGGTGGTCGAGGACGCGACGCGGCGCGCGGGCGGGCGGCGCACGTACACCGAGCTCGTCCTGGATTCCTCGCATCCGGACCTCCTGCCGATCCCCGAGGAGGGCAAGGACGTGCCGCTCGATCTGACGGTCGAGCACGCGCTCACGTACGGCGAGCACACGGGCGTGTGCACGTGGCACGCGGCGCTGCCGGTGCGCTTGCGCGACCCGCGGCCGCTCCTGAAATCGTTCCAGCGCCTCTCGGCCGTGGGCATCGATTTCGGCACGACCGCGACCGTCGCGGCGCTCTACCAGAAGGGCTACCGCTCGCTGCTCCGCCTCGGCAGCGGCAGCGCGCCGGCCTCGAAATCGGCGGAGAACCCGACGTACCTGCTCGTCGAGGATCACGAGCGCCTGTGGGCCGAGGTCGAGCGCGCCGCGGCGGGCGACGCGCGTTTCCCGAACCTGCTGCGCGTCGTGCGAGGCAGCCACGCGGCGCGCGAGGCCATGACGGATTCGCCGAACGCGGTCGTGGGCGAGCTCAAGAGCCTGCCCGAGCGCGTGCTCAGCCTCGATCAGTCGCCGCAGCTCCGCGATCGCGAGCGCCGCCGCGACTTCCTGCTCGACGAGAACCGCGTCCGCATCCTCGTGCGCGCGTACGCCTACCTGCTCTCGCGCGCGATCAACCGCCCGGGGCAGGACGTGTACCTGCGCTACTGGCTCACGCACCCGGCGAAGTTCGATGAGCGCGCGCGCAAGCTGCTCGAAGAAGAGATCCGCCGCGGGATCTTGCTCGGCATCCCGGAGGGGATCCCGGCCGAGGAGATCGTCGTGGAGATGAGCGCGAGCGAGCCGGAGGCGTTCGCCGCCGAGGTTTGTCCCGAGCTCGCGACGTACGCCGAGCTCGAGCCGGTGATCTCGAAGTTTGGCGAGATGCGCTTCGCGGTTTTCGATTTCGGCGGCGGCACGCTCGACATCGCCTGTGGCCGTTTCCGGCCCGCGACCGAGCAGGAGGCCGAGGAGCTCGGCAGCCGGACCGTGATCGAGACGCTCCAGGTGAGCGGCGACGATCACCTCGGCGGCGACTACCTCACGCACGAGCTCGTGTGGCTCACGCACCAGCACGACAAGCACCTGCCCGAGATGGAGGACAAGGAGGTGCCGATGATGCGGCCGCAGACGGTGCCTCCGAACAACCTCGCGAACAAGCCGCACCTCTACAAGCGCAGCCTCGCCGGGCGGCAGAACCGCTTCCGCTTCGAGCGCGAGCTCGGCCTCGAAGCGGTGAAGTTCGCGCCGGAGAACGAGCCGCGCCGCGCCGCGGATCTCTCCGCCGCGCGCCTCGACGGGAGCGAGGTGCGGCTCGAATCGATGGCCACGGACGTGCCGGCGTTGCACGCGAAGCTGAAGGAGCACCTGCAGACGCGCATCCGTGACGGCGTGAAGCTCATGAAGAGCATGCTCGCGATTGCGCCGTGGGGCGCGGGGGTTGGGGGGCAGAGCCCGGCTGGCCGGGCGGAGCCCCCCACGTCGACTGGCGAAGGGGACTGGCGCGAGCAGGGCGTGACGATCTTGCTTGCTGGCAACTCCTCGCGCAGCGCGTTCGTGGAGCAGGCGCTCGCGGACGAGCTCGGGATCCCGGGGCTCAAGGTCTGGCGGCCGGGCAGCAGCGATCCGTTCCAGCAGGTGGTGCTCTACGAGACGCCGCAGCGCACCGAGCGCGGCGTGACGATCGTGGGCGTGACGCCGAAGACGGCCGTCGCGCTCGGCGCGCTGAAGATCGCGAACCGCGAGGTGCACCTCGTGCGGCGGGCGCAGGGGTTTTCCTACTTCGTGGGCGATCTGCGTGGCTTCCCGCCGAAGTTCGTGGCGCTCGTGCAGATGGGCACGCCGGTCTCGGATCCGGCCGTGTTCGGGCCGCATTACGTGGACTTCGGCAAGTGGGACACGAAGACGCCGCTGCGCGTGGCGCAGGAGTACGCGCCCGGGAAGATGACGTCGAACGATCCGCGCGTGTCGATGATCCCGACGGGCCTCGCCGCCGGGATCGTGGGCCGGCTCTTCGTGTGCGTCTCGGGACCGGACGAGCTCACGCTGGCCTTGCAGCAGGGCGGGCAGGACCCGCTCGTGACGACCTTGAACCTCGCGAAGTACATGCGGTGAGCTCGCCATGAAAGAGACGTTTTCCGCGGCGCTGCGCGCCGAGATCGAGGCGATCGTGATGCGCTACGAGGCGCTCGTATCGTCACGCGTGGAGGCGGCCGAGCGCGAGGGCGCGCGGGGCACGGAGGCGGCCGAGCGCGAGCTCGCCACGCTGCGCGCTTCGCTCGACGGGATGGCGCAGGAGCTCGCGGCGCTGCGATCGGAGCGGGACACGCTCGCGCGGGAGCTCGCGGCGCTGCGATCGGAGCGGGATGGGATCGCGGCGCAGTTCGAGGCGTCGCGCGGGCGGGTCGAGTTGCTCGAAGCCGAGGTGCGCGCGGGGGCGGCGGTCGCTTCGGCGCTGGAGGAGCAGTTCTCGGCGGAGAAGCGGTTCGTCGTGGCGTGCGCCGACGTGAGCGGGACGATGATGGAGAGCGCGCTCTGCGCGGCGCTCGGGCGTGACCTTTCGGCGAGCCCGGCGCTTTATGCGGCGCTCAAGGCGAAGGGGCTCGAGGGCGTGCTGGTCGGCGCGTTCAAGGAGCGCGGCCGCGCGATCGCGCACGCGCCCTTGCTGGAGCGCGAGCGCGCGCCGCTCGCGGCGCTCGCGTCCGCGGCGGGGTGCGAGCTCGTCACGCCCACGGCGGGGACGCGGTTCTCGGCGTCGTCGATGGAGAAGGCGGCGACGACGAGTGATCCGGCGGAGGAGGGCAACGTGGTGGAGTGCATGTTGCCGGGGCTGCGCCGGGCGGGGACCGAAGGAATGCTGGTGTTCCCGCGGGTGCGTGTGGCGACGGGGTGAGCCCGCACGAGGCGGCCATACGTTCTCGTTGACCGCGTCGCTTCGTTCCTGTACCCACCGCGCCAGCCGGCGCGTGCCGTATGCGGAGGTTTGGGCGAAGATGATTCGGTTCGGTGGGAAGATCCTGTGGATCGGGATGCTCGTCGTTTGTGGGTGCAGCAAGGGGGAAGACGCGCAGCAGGCGAAGGGGGCGTCGTCGGCGGCGCCTGCCGCTGGAAAGCTCGTGCACGTGACGTTCACCAAGAATGAGTGCACGTTCGATTTCGACACGCCCGAGGCCTTGAAGGAGAAAACGAGCGACGCCGTGAGCGTCACGTACGAGGGCGCCTCGTTTGGCCTCCAAGGCTTCTCCGGCGCGGCGCTCTACAAGCTCGAGGGGCTCGTCGGGCAACTCGCGCTGTGGCACAAGAAGACGCCGACGTACCAGGGGACCGAGGGAGGCGTGAACCTCGTGATTGCGCCGCGCGATACGCCAATGTCTCCCCTCCACGCCATCGGGGGACACGGGGAAGAGGCCGCCGATCGCTCGATGGGTTGCTCCTTCCTCTGCAATGGCACGAAGGAGCGCGAGGCCGATGTTATCGCGATGTGCAAGAGCGTGCGTATCAAGTATGACGCCTCGAAGGCGCCGAAATGAGGGGATGAGTCCTGCCCCGGCCGCGGCCCCCGCCGCGCAGGGCAGGGCCCCCCCGAAAGCCCGCTGGAGCGCCGACCCGTTCGGCGCGGAGCTGGGGCTTTGCCCCAGGCCCCAGCAGGGGCTGTCCGCCCCCCGCGGGGACCGGGGCAGCGCCCCGGCGCGGCGCATCAGCCTCACGCGGGCAGGGCCACGCGGCGGGATCCACGAAAGCCGAAGTGGACGATGTAGAGGTAGCAAAGCGCGGGCAGGAGGAAGGCCTGGTGAATGCCGATCGCGTCGGCGAGCCGGCCGAAGAGCACGGGGACGATCGCGCCGCCGACGATCGACATGACGAGGATGCTCGACCCCTGGCTCGTGAGCTTGCCGAGGCCCTCGATGCCCAGCGTGAAGATGGTCGGGAACATGATGGAGTTGAAGAGGCCGACCACGAGAATGGTCCCCATCGCCACGGGCCCGTCGAGCAAGACGGTGCATGCCACGAGCAGCGCCGCGACGATCGCGCTCGCCCCGAGCACCCGCCCCGGATCGTGCTTGCGCAGGATCGCCGAGCCGATGAAGCGGCCCACCATCGCCCCGCCCCAGTAGAGGGATACGTATTTGGCCGCCTGCGCTTCGGTCATCGCCCCGATCGCGGCGAGACCGAAGAAATTGACGAGAAAGCTGCCAATCGAGACTTCGGCGCCGACGTACAGGAAAATGCCGAGGGCGGCGCGTCGCAAATGCGGAAAACGGAGCGCGTCGAGGAACGAGCCGCGTTTCGCCTCCTCGCCCTCGACCGCCGTGATCGTCGGGAGCTTGAGGATCGCGAGCGCGAAGGCGAGCACGAAGAGCATGGCCGCGAGGCCGAGGTAAGGCATGCGGACGGCGTGCGCCTCGGCGAGCGGGTTGTCCGCGTGTTTCACGGCGCCGAGGATGAAGTATCCGCCGAAATAGGGCGCCACGGTGGTGCCGAGCGAGTTGAAGGCCTGCGTGAGGTTCAGGCGGCTCGACGCGGTGGCCGGCGGGCCGAGCACGGCGACGTAGGGATTCGCGGTGACCTGGAGGATCGTGATGCCGGTCGCGAGCACGAAGAGCGCGGCCAGGAAAAATGGATACGAGGGCAAACTGGCGGCCGGATAAAACAGGAGCGCGCCGACGCCGGCGGTCGCGAGGCCGAGCGGGAGGCCTCGTTTGTAGCCGATGCGCGCGACGAGCTTGCCGGCCGGCAGCGACATCAGGAAATAGGCCGAGAAAAATGAGAATTGCACGAGCGCGCCCTCGGCATACCCGAGGTGGAACACGTTCTTCAGGTGCGGGATGAGGATGTCGTTCATGCAGGTCATGAAGCCCCACATGAAAAAGATCGTGGTCACGACGCCGAGCGCGCCCACGTGGGTCCGGGAAGGCACGTCCGCGACCGCCGTCGCCCGAGGGGTCGATACCTCCATGCCCTTGTCTTCTCACGGCCGGCGCAGGCGCGCCACGATCAATGACGCTGCGCTGGCTCGTCTCGTCTCCAGGGCACGCGCGAGCAGCCTGGACATCTTCGTCGCGAAGCTTGGCCTTTACGCGGGGCGGGCGAATGCGTGCAGCACGTACGAGGTGGCGCTCAGGCTGAACGGGTAGGCGCCGGCGCCATAACATTGCACCAGCGGGAAAAAGGGATTTGTGTCGAGGTGGTCATGGTTCTCGGCGAGCTGCCATTCGAGGCAATCGACGAAGTCCACGTTTGCATATCCGAGATACCACTGTGCCGCCTTGACGCGGTCGGGGGGCAGCGCGGCGTGTAGGTCCACCGCGACGTACGCGTTCCACACCACGATGTCGGCGATCTTCACGATGAGGTCGCCGGTGCAGGGGCGAGGGCCGTCTTTCCACACGAGCTGCCGCGCATGCGCCTTGCGATCCCAGCCCTGCGCTTCCATGTGCCGGCGCGAGAGGTGCTTGAGCACCCCGTACTTCCAGTCCCATGTCCCCATGGATGCGCTTGCTTGCTCGCACAATGTCGAGAAGTGGGCGTCGTCGCCGATGACCGGACGCACCTCGAAACGCTCGGAGAGCAGCGCCGGCTGGTACGACCTCACCAGGGTGTGGTGTTCGCGCAAAAGCTCCACGGCGCGCTCCACGTCGGAATCGTGGTGCGGCGGCTCGAACCAATCCACGGATAGCCATTCGTGGAGGATCCGCCGGATCGCCCCGGTCGCAGGGCCATACTCGCACAGTTCGGGATCGAAATACGGGAACGTACCTCTCATGGCGAGAGGCTCCCCAGCGTCGAGATCCGACCCTCCCGGTCCACACGAACGAGGAGGGGACCCGCCTCCGCGGGGACGATCCCGACGCCCGAGATAAGGGATCCGACGATCGGGCCGCTCTCGGTGGCGCCGAGCAGATACACGCGCCCCGCCGGGATCAGCTCCTCGACCGACGCTTCGAGCGCGCGCAGGGCTTCCTGGAAATCCAAGGGCGCACCTTCGAGCCGCCGCCGCGTCAGCGCGAGGATCCTCTGGTCGCGCGTGCTGAGCCCGAGGTGGGCGAACGGCGCCGAAGGGGCTTGGCGGCGCCGCGCGACGAGCTCGGACCTCTGCACGAGGGTCGGTTCGGAAACAGAAAGCATGGTTCCAGCCTACCCGAGCTAGGCGCGATCGTGTAGCGCCTCACGTGGGGCGGCACCGTTGCGGCAGGGGAGGGACGTGGGCGCGCGCTCTTCCCTTCGCCGAAGCGCGCCCTAGAACCGAGAACCCCGGCGCGCGCCGCCGATGGTTGGTGTAGAAACGAGTCCGTGTCGCCCGCCATGAGGCAGGAAAGGGACGTGTGAGAGGATGTTTTCGGGGATCCAGGATCCGGAGACTTGGGTTGCGCTGATCTCGCTCTGCGCGATGGAGATCGTGCTCGGCATCGACAACGTCGTGTTCATCTCGATCCTCACGGCGCGCTTGCCGGCGGACAAGAGGGACAGCGTGGGGCGGATGGGGCTCCTGCTCGCGCTCGTGATGCGGATCGGCTTGCTCTTCACGATAAGCTTCCTGATGGGCCTCACGCGGCCGCTCTTCACGCTGCCCGTCCTCGGCGCGGCGATCTCGGGCAAGAGCCTGATCCTGCTCATCGGCGGCCTGTTCCTGATGGCCAAGTCGACGAACGAGATCTACGCGAAGGTCGAGAAGGACGAGGAGGAGGCGCACGGAAGCGGTGGCAAGGCGGTGAGCGTGGGGCTCGTGATCGTGCAGATCCTGGCCCTCGACGTGGTCTTCTCGCTCGACTCCGTGATCACGGCGGTGGGCATGATCCCGCCCGAGCAGATGTGGGTCATGGTGACCGCGGTCATGGTCTCCGTCGGCGTGATGCTGGCGTTCGCGAAGGGGATCTCGAGGTTCGTCCTCGCGCACCCGTCGGTGAAGCTGCTCGCGCTCGCGTTCCTGCTGCTGATCGGCGTGATGCTCGTCGCCGAGGGGATGGGGCAGAAGATTCCGAAGGGCTACATCTACTTCGCCATGGCCTTCGCGCTCGGGGTGGAGCTGCTCAACATGCGATTCCGCAAAAAGCGAAAGACGCCGGAGGCGGCGCGGGCGGAGAGCCCCGGCGCCGCGCCCTGACGAGCTCGCTCGGTCCCCGCGTGATGCCTCGACCGACCCCCGAAACACGCCCGACGCCATGGCGATCGCGGCGGCAGGATTTGGTCGACGAGGCCACGCGGGGTCCCGCAGAATCGATGTATGTCCTCCTCGGATTGCATCGGCCTTCCGCAGCACGCGACCGACGGCGAGGCGCGAAAGGAGCGCCTCGCGCGGACGCGGCGGCTCTACGAATACGAGCCGCGTGATCCCGAGACGCACTGGCTGTACCCCGTCCCGACCGCGAAACGTTTCCCGCTCCGCGAATGGTACAGCCCGGGGTGGGTGCTCAAGCTTTTGCCCGTCCTCCTGCCTTCGCTGACGCGAAGGGCCCTGCAAACCGGCCTCGGCCGCGCCGCGGAGGCGCTTGGCCTGCTGCGCGACGCGGATCGGTTTCGTTTGCTCTCGCTGGGCGTCCCGCGGCCGCGCTGGGTCGACGCCGCCGATGCGCTCGACGACGCCTTCGCCCGGCAGCGCCTGGACGGCCCCTGTCCCGTGTTGATCGAGCGTGTCCTGGACCCCGCCCACCTCACGGCCCTTTTTTCGTCCGATGCTGCATTCGCCCAGCCGCTCGTGCCCGAGGTCGAGGCCGGCCGGCTGTTTGCCGTCGACTTTTCGTTGCTCCGGCGCGCCCTGCACCCGCGTCGGCCCCGCGATTCGCGTTGGCGTGATCGCTACATGGCCGCGCCCCGGGTGCTCTTCCAGATGCGCCCCGAAAAAGGTACCCTCTGCGATCTCCACCCCATCGGCCTTCAGCTCGACGGCCCGGACGCGCCCGCGCCGAACCCCCTGTATCGCCCCGGCGACGGGGCTGCCTGGGAAATGGCGAAGCTCTACGCCCAGGCCGCCGAGATGAACGTGCATATCTTCGGGAGCCACCTCGGCCAGGTCCATACGATCATCGAGGCCTTCGCGATGGCGACGCCGCGAAGCCTTGCCGCCGAGCATCCGGTGCATGTTCTGCTCGAACCGCATTTGCGCTGGACGCTCCAGGTCAACGCCGACGGCAATGATCTCCTGCGCGATACCTCCAGCCATTTCGGCACCATCTACGGCGGCACGCTGGCCGAGATGCGCGCCGTGCTGGTGGAGGCGCGGACCAGCCGCACGTTCTACGACCTGGAGCTGGAGCGTGATCTCACCCGGCGCGGGGTCGCCGCATCCCCCCTCGACTACCCGTATCGCGACGATGCGCGCCTGCACGTCGCGGCAATTCGGCGTTTCGTGGCCTCGTACGTAGAGCTGTTTTACCGCGGCGACGCCGATGTGGCGGATGATCACGAACTGCAAGCCTGGTTCGCCGAGCTTTTGGCGCCCGAGGGCGGCGACCTGGGCCGGGTGACGGAAGACGGCCGGTTGTGCACACGGGAGGCGCTGGTCGAGGTCCTGACGCAGGCGCTCTTCACCGCGGGCCCCAAGCATTCGGCGCTGCATTATGCGCAGCCCGACTTCTATTCGTTGATCGAGGGGTTCCCCGCCGCCATCTATCGCCCGCCCCCTCGTGATGGCGCGCCCCTCTCCTTCGAATCCCTGTTCCCACCCCTCACCCCGGCGGCGACGCAGGTTCATTACAGCGCCATCGCCGTCCACCGCGCCAGCCGCTTCGGGGACTACCGGTCGTCTCGCCTCGGGCGCTCGCTCCCGGCGCGGGCCGCGATCCAGCGGTTCCAGCGGGACCTTTTGGCGATCGAGGTGGAGATCGAAGAGCGCAACCGGCGCCGTCCCCGGCCGTATCGGTACCTCCTCCCCAGCCTGGTCCCGGGCAGCGTCCATTTCTAGGATCCTATGCAAACGTCATGGGAAAACTGGAGCGGGAACCTGCGCTGCACGGCGCGGGTGGTGGAGCCGGAGAGCCTCGCGGAGCTCGCGCGCGCGGTGAAACAGGGGGCGTCCCGAGGTCGGGTGCGGCTCTGTGGCGGAGGGTATTCGTGGAGCCCGCTGGTGCCGACGCGGGACACCTTGATCCACATGCGGCGCCTGGATCGTTGCCTCTCGCTCGACCTGGGCGGGGATCCGCCCACGGTCCGGGTCGAGGCGGGCATCACGATCCGGGCGCTCACGCGTTTCTTGCGCGCCCAAGGCTTCTCGCTGATCAGCCCGCCGATGTTCGATCTCGTAACGGTGGGCGGGGCCGCCGCGACGGGATCCCACGGGACACGGCTCAGCGCGGGATGTTTTTCCGATGGTATCGAGTCGCTTTCATTGATCACCGCGCGGGGCGAGGTGGTGGAGATCGACCGGACGGACCTGTCCGCGCTGCGCGCCGCGCGGGTGAGCCTCGGCGCGCTGGGCGTGGTCCATGCGGTCACGTTGCGCTGCGAGCGGGCGTTCCGCGTGAAGGTGGAGCAGCGGTATCACCCGCTCGATCGTGTGATTGCGGAGCTCTCCGATCTGACGAGCACCTACGAGTTCGCCGAGCTGATGTGGATGCCGGGCGAGGCGGACGTGCTGGTGCGGGGGCTCGAGCGGACGACGTCGCCCGAGACGCCGGCGTTATGGCCCAGCGGCGTGCTGCATCCCTTGCGGATGCGGACGGGGGTCCTCGCCGGTGAGGTGCTGTTGCCCGGGATCGAGCGATTGCGTCCGGATCTGGCGCCCCGGCTGATGCGGTTCGGCCGGGTGGTGATGTTCGCCGAGGGCGCGTGGGTGCGAGACGCGACCCGGGAGTGGCACCACATCGATCGGTATCCGCGTTGCCTGGACTTCTCGTGTTCGGTGCCGATCGAATCGGCTGGGCGGGCGTTCCAGATCCTCCGGGTCGCGCTGGAGGATTCCCGGGCGAGGGGGCGATACCCGGTGAACCTCGGGCTCCTGGCGCGGTTCACGGGGCCGAGTGATTCGTACCTGGCGGCGTGCGAGGGCCGTACGAGCTGCTTCATCGAGGTGGCCACGGTGCGAGGGACGCCCGACTTCGATCGGTTTCGCCACGAGGTGCATGACCGGCTGATCGAAGCGATTCCAGCGATGCGACCGCACTGGGGGAAGCTCTTGCTCGCGCCGGCCACCTGGCGGCATCGGTTCGATCGGATGGGGGATTTCCTGGTGCAGCGGGCGCGATTCGATCCGGAGGGGGTGTTCTTGAACGAGTTTTTGGAGCGGGAGGTGTTCGGGCTCTGAGCCTGCACCCGTGGATCGGGGGAAGATGCGGACAAATACGCGGCCCCGTGCCCCGATGTCGCGCCGGACTGCACGCAGTCGACGGAAGATCCACCTGCGATGGTGCGGCGTGGCCCGCGACCGGCTCGCGGGGGGGCGAGGGATGGCGCAGAGGCGCGCTCGGGCGGCAGAGGCGCTCTCCGCACCATCGTGGATCGCGTGGAAAGCCGATTGCGGACGGCTTCGTGGCGCTGCGGGCGCGCACGCAGGCGGTCGCGGAGGCTCCTGCACCATCGCGGGTGTGTGCCTCGGGCGCTCGCGGAGGGGCCTGCACCATCGCGGGGGTATTCTCCGACGCTGGAGTCGCCGTCCGCGCGTGCGCGGGGCTTTCAGGGGGTGGTTTCGGTCGCGGGGGACGCGGGTGTGGCGTCGCGCGTGGCCTTGCTCGTCTTGCGCCACGGGATCGTGAACAGGGCCGTCTTGTCGCTGCCGCTCTGGAGCTCGAGGCGGGGCTGGTCCTCTTTCTTGTCGGCTTCGATGAACTCTTCGAGCTCCAGCTTCAGCTTGTCGAGGAAGGCCAAGCGGAGCGGGTCCTCGGCCTGGAGCGCCGCGAGGTTCGAGAGGGCCGCGCCCGCGCGCTCCGCGAACGTGGCGGCCCCGAGCTTACCACGCTTGCAACCGCTCGCGACGAACATGTAACTTGTCAGACTATGCGTTCCTTTCTCTCTGTTGCGCTCGTCACCCTCGTAGCTTGTTCATCTCAACCGCCACCCCTGTCGGGAGCGCCGCCGCGCGTGGGGGCGGGGACGGCTCTGGTTGCACCATCGGATGCACCTGCGTCACAGCCCGCGCCGTCGAACGCGCCCACGGGCGAGGGGCCCGCGGCCGGGCGCGCCGGCGCTCCAGGCGACGACAAGCCCGATCCCAACGTCCCGCAGCTCAAAGCCTCGTCGCCGCTGGGCACCGACGATGCCAAATGCGCCCAAAAATTCGACAAATTCAACGCTGCGTCCGACGAGGAGCGCAGGCAGATCCTCGCCCAGCGCGACGAGATCCATCAGCTCTTGGCCTACGCCGTCGTCGTGAACGACTGGCAGTCGCAGGCCGCGAGCAGCGCGGGCGGCGCGTCGGTGCGCGGGCACAACATCGGCGGCGTCCTTGTCGACCAGAATTGGCGGCCGGTCTGGTGGGAGCGCAACAGCAACGCCATCACCTGCAATGGTACGCAGCATGGAGAGACGCGCATCATGTGGAGCTACCTCGAATACGCCAAGACCAAGGACCTGAGCTGCCACATGATCTACACCTCGCTCGAGCCCTGCGCGATGTGCAGCGGGATGATGGCGCAACAGAAGATACGCCGCACCGTCTACGGCAATACCGACTTCGGCTTCGGCAAGGCGATCGAGCGCCTGCACGAGCCTCCGCCGAAGGGAATCTGGACCAACGAGCCGTCGGATCCGCACAGAAGGATCGTCGAGCAGCCCTTCCCGCGCACGCCGACCTCGGTCGTCTCCGCGTCTCCCTTCCGCATCGCCCTCGACAAGGACCTCTACGCTTTCGAGAGGGTGCTACGTAACGGTAAAGGTATAGGTAATACGACGGAGTACCTCGCGACCGAGAGCCAGACGTGTGCCGCCAGCGTCGACCCGAATGGCAAGATGCCGGAAACAGAAAAAGTCGGCTGCGCCCGGAAGATCTACGAGGCCGCGCGCGCGGCCTTCCTCGATTACCCGAACTACGTGAAGAAACGGACCGATCCGATCACCGGCGAGCCGCTCGCCAAGGTCGAGGACAAGGCCTGGGGCGTGACGCTCCTGAACGAACTGCACAAGGAGAACGAGCCGATCTACAAGGCCGCGAAGCAGTTCTTCCTCGACAACGTCACCAGCTTCTACGTCACGCTCGAGGACCACGTAGCCGCCGCGCGGGAGACGAAAAACGACAAGGTCGCCGAGTACCTCAAGAAGAACAGAAAGACCCCCGCCAAGGCGGAATGCGCGACGAACCCCGGCAAGCTCTGAAGACCGCTCCCTCCCCGTTTCACGCCATGCGCACCTCATCGGAGGGGGCGATGCCGTAAGCCATGGGGTCGAGCGCGCGTCGGAGCAGGGGCCCGTGATCAACCATGCCCGTGGCGGCGCCGGGGGGCCGTCGAAGGCGGCGGCCATGTACAGGCATTCTCGTCTTCGTATAGTCTCCTGCGTGACGCCTCACGACATGGAGGAATCATGCACGCTTCGAAGGCCTTGCCTTTTGCCGCTGCCACCCTCGCCCTCGCGCTTGGCGCTTGCAGCAAATCCGAGCCGGCCGCGGAGCCGCAGAAAAACGCGCCCGAGGCGAAGCCCGCGACGACGGCCGCCGTCGCCACGGCCCCCGCGGCAGCCGCCACCCCGGCCGCAATCGCGACGGCTCTGCCCGCGGGTCGCTCGGCCATCCCCACGCGCGCCGAGTGGGACAGCCAGCAAAAAGAGGTCACGGTCAAGGGCTCTTCGGCCTTGAGCTGTGAGACGAAGGTCGTCCGCGAGTATCTGCGTGTCTCCTGCCGCGGCAAGAACGACACCGGCGGCACCCCCACGAACGTCGTCGTCAAGAAGGGCGGCCACGGCGAGGCGTTCACCTACGTCGGCGCCGGCGTCACGAGCCTCGTCGTCCCCTTCGTCGAGGGGATCGATCTCGCCGCCGATTTCTCCTGGACCGACAAGAGCCACACGCTCGGCGTGTCGTGGCCCCGCGGCAGCGCTCGGCCCGTCGTGGTCGGCGTCTTCGAAGGCGCGAAATCACCGCTCGACGCCTCGTTCGACAAGGCCCTCGCCGACAGGGCTTGCCAGTGCCACAAGCAGGTCACCGGCAAGGCGAACTGCGACGATCTCCTCGGCGTGAACGCCGATTGCGCGCGAACCTACCCGAACGACTGCGCGAGTTTCCTCGAGTGCAGCCGCGGCGAGCCCGGCGTCTGGCCGCGCTGTCAGGCCGGGTTCCTGAATGGCCCCTTCGGCTTCTGTTACAAGCAATGCGACCCCAGCAAGAGCCAGTGCGGGCCCGACGAGAGCTGTCAGGGTGACAGCAAGTACGCCATCTGCTTGTAGGTCGCAGCGCGGATCCCGCGCGCTTTCGCCCCCGCGACCGCTTCCCTGTTGACACCCTCCGCCCGCATGGCTTGCCATGTCGGCCATGTGGAGCCCTGAAGGCCGCAAGGAAAACGCTCGTGAGCTACGCCGGATCGCCGACAAGGTCCTCCGGTACCGCCAGCTCTGCGACCGCTTCGCGAGTTACTTCCAGCCCGAAAGCGACAACGCCCGCCAGCTCCGTCAGATCCGCGGCAAGCTCGAGGATCTGCGCGGCCGCGCGCTCGATCGGGAGAAGCGGCTCGCCAAGGGCGTCGTGAAGATCGGCGTCGTCGGCCTCGAGAAGCAGGGCAAGAGCGCGTTCCTGTCCGCGTGGCTGAAAAGTGAAAAACTCCTGCCGAGCGAGGCCGAGCGCTGCACCTGGAGCACCACCGTCATCGAGCCGGGCGAGGCCGGGCAGTTCGCCGCGACCGTCACCTACTACAACGAGGCCGATTTCAAGGCCCGCATCCAGAGCTACTTCGACGCGCTGGAGCCCGGCAGCGTCGAGCGCTGGCAAGGCCTGAACCAGAGCGAGATCCTTCGGCTCAAGGCGAGCTTCAAGACACGCGAAGGCTACGACGTCGACGATCCGGATCGCGCAGGTCGGCGCGAGCAGACGGCGCTCGCCGAGCTCGTGGAGATCAGCGCGAGCCTGTCCGAGATCAAGGCGCGGCTCGGTCGGCCGCCCGAGAAGATCACGGCGAGTAGCCTCGACGCGCTCGCCGAGCAGATCCGGCCCTACATCGCGCTGAAGGACACGAAGAACGGCAACAGGCCTTATCCCGGCGTGCGGGCCGTGAAGATCGTCACGGTCACGATCCCCGTCGAGGGCGCGATGCCCGGCGTCGAGCTGATGGATCTGCCCGGCATCGACGCGCCCTCGGACAAGGCGCGGCGCGACACCGAGGAGGCGCTCGCGAACGAGGTCGACGTCACGATCTTCGTCAAGGACATCACCCGGCCCTCGCTCGTGCGCAACGAGGTCGAGCTGCTCCGCATGGCGCAGACGGCCGACCGGAGCATCTCGCTGAAGGACCGGATCTTCGTGGTGCTGACGAAGGTGGACCTCTTCGATCACGCCGACGAGAACGGGAACTGGCACTGGTCGCTCGCGGCGCGGAACTTCCGCGAGCAGGGCGTCGATCGCATCTTCCCGTACTCGAAGGTGTGGGTGCACCAGGGCGTCGACACGCAGCACCCGGTGGCGCGCCAGCTCATGGACTTCTTCAGCGCGACGACGCCCGTGAACGGGCTCGACAAGCTGAAGGACGCGGTGGAGCGGTACCTGTCGACCGACGTCGAGGCGCTCGATCGCAAGGTCACACAGGCGATCAACGCGGAGTTCGGCGAGGTCGAGGCGCTGCTCCGCGGCGTGCTCGTGACCGTGAAGGACGGGCTCAGCGATCGGGAGTTCGACAGGCGCGCCGAGCAGGTCTTCGATCTGCACTACGAGCACATCCAGTCGGGCGAGGATCCGACGGGGCTCTTGCCCGAGATCCGCAAGCGCATGTCGGGCTTCATGGACTTCGAGATGAGCGACACGCAGCGATCGGCCCGGGCCGCGCGCGCGGACGTTCGCATCGATCAGATCCGGAGTGATCTGCTCGCGCGGCTCACGCCCGAGGAGGCGGAGGCGAAGCGGCGGCAGATGCCGAGCCCGGGGCTCATGAACGAGACCGCCGTCGAGATCGAGATGCGCAAGCAGATGCGCGAGCGCGTGGCGTCGCGGATCGCGGGGCTCGGCGAGGATTTCCGCAACACGGCGCGCGAGAGCGTGGAGCGGATGCTGCACGAGATGTTCATCGAGGCGACCTACGAGGGCGGGCGGCTGGAGGTGCTGCTCGCGCCGGGCAAGACGCTGATCGAGCGGATCGACGCGCTCGGCCGGTCGGGGCACGTCTCGGAGAGCGTGGTTCGTTACCAGAACCAGGAGATGGCCAAGGCCGACGTCGCGTTCGAGGTGCTCTCGCGGTACTTCGCGCGGCAGATCGTGGACATCCTCGACGCGACGGACCCTTACGATCGCGAGATCCGCGAGCGCGAGATGCGCGGGCTCGAGCAGTTCTTCGGGATGGGGATCGCCGACAAGGCGCAAGGGACGGCGACGGGCGCGGCCGCGGCCGCGAGCGGCGTCATCGGCTCGGTGAAAGCGAAGCTCGGGTTCGGAGAGCCCGACGGGAGCGCGGCGGCGGGCGCGGCGCCCGCGGCTGCGCCGGCGCCTGCGATCGGCGGGTTTCCCACGGTGGGCGCGGCGATGCCCGTGGCGAGGCCGCAGCCGGCCCCGCAAGCCGGCGCGGCGCCGGCCGGCAGCACGAAACCTCCGCAGACGAACTCCGGCGCGGCGGCGGCGCCCGCGGCGACGGGGCACGGGCGCGACTGGTCGAAGATGCTGTCGCGGGTGCGCGTGGACGTGGAGCGGATCTGCGACTTCCTCGAAGCGCTGGCGAAGCACCCGCGGGGCCTGCAGAAGTACCACGAGGAGGCGGTGCGTACGGTGCACGACTCGTGGCTCGATCGTGAAGGGGAGCAGTCGCTCCGGCGGTGGGTGCGCAGCGAGTGCGCGCGGATCTGGCCGCACAAGTTCGCCGCGATCGAAGCGGAGAAGGAGCGGGCGCGCGCGGACATCGAGGCGCTCGAGGAGCTCTTCGGCGGAAACGCACCGCCCCAGAAAGCAGGAGCCTAGACCGTGGCCTACGATCTCGCGCGTTTGTCGAGTTACGTCCGGTTCTACCAGACGGTCGTGAACCAGATCGGCGCGGCCTGGCAGAACCTGACGCGCCTGCACCTCACGGCGAAGGACGCGCTCGGTCCGCTCGCCGAGCCGCTCGCGCCCGTCGCTTACGCGCCGCTCCTCGCCGCGCTGGAAGATCCCGAGCCGTCCGCGGACGCGATCGCCGCGCTTTGGCGGCCGGTCGACGAGAAAGACCTCTCGGATCTGAACGATATCTACGAGGTCGCCGGCAGGTTCGGCTTCCAGGGCGAGGACAACCAGAACCTCTCGCGTGTGCAGCGGCTCGTCGCATCCGCGCGGAACGAGATCCTCGGGCACCGGCGCAGGCTCTCCGATCTGCGGGAGCTGCCGAACGCGGCGCGCACCGCGGCGGCGCGTCTGCGCGCGGAAGAAGAGGCGCGCGCCGCCGCCGAGCGGGCCGAGAAGATGGCGGCGTTTGGTCCGCTCGCCGAGACCGTGGTGATCCGCGCGAAGCAGACGATCGACGCCGTGCGCACCGTGCCGTTCCCGGATCTCTCGAACGCCGAGACCGCGGCCGAGGAGTACCGCAAGTACGCGGCGAAGCTCGATCACGTCTACCAGACGTGCCTGCCTTTCCTGCGCAAGGCGATCCAGAACCTCTACGCGTTCGTGAACGCCGAGCCGACGGCGTCGTGGCCCGATACGCTGCCGATCACGAAGGATCTGCCGCCGGAGCTCGTCACGGTGCCGCCGGCCGGATCGGTGGAGCTGACGCAGGCGCGCGCGAGCGTCACGTCCCTCGCCGAGGAGGAGATCCAGCTCGGCCGGGCGCGGGACGCCGTGTCCACGGCCGCGGCGCGGCTCGAAGGCGAGATGGCCGCGGCGCAGATGAAGGACGCCGAGATCGGGCAGGAGATCACGACGGCCCACGCGATCCTGGATCTCGCGGTGGCCGCGGAGCAGGCGGAGCTGACGCGGGTCGAGCTCGAAGGGCTCGCGGCGCAGCGGGCGTCGCGGGTCGAGAGCGCGGGCGCGGTGCTCTCGCGGCAGCGGCAGATCGAGGCGGCGATCAAGCTGCTCGAAGACGAGCTGCGGCGGAGGCACGCCGACCTCGGGGCGCTCGAAGCGCAGCTCGTGGAGACGCGCAAGGACGAGCCCGTGCTCTTCGGCAAGGACGAGTGGCGCGCGAAGGTCGCCGCGATGGAGGAGCAGAAGGCCCAGCAGCAGGCGACGTACGGGCAGCGGCTCGCGACGCTGCAGCAGTTCCAGATCGATCACTCGAGCGTGTCGGTCGAGGTGCAGACGGAGCAGCAGAAGCAAGCGCTGCTGGAGCGGCAGATCGGGGAGGCGCAGAGCAAGGCCGCGACGCTGGAGCTCACGATCCGGGAGATCGGGACGAAGCTCGGGGCGTCGCGGCCGTCGCGGGCGGTGTCGGCGGACGACGCGCGCAAGGCGCTTGGCTCGCTCCAGCAGGCGAAGCTCGGCGTGGCCGAGCGGATGGAGGCGCTCAAGGCCGAGATGCGGCGGCAAAAGGACGAGGCCGTCCGCGTGCTCAACCGCATGAAGCAGATCGGCGTGGAGCGGCAGCACGTGACCACGATGGTGCAGAGCGCGGAGACGGCCGCGACGCAGGGCCGCGAGGAGGCGCTGCGGCAGCTCGCGCGCGAGCGGCGGGCCGGCGTGGAGCGACACGTGGGCGAGGTGCTGGCGACGCTGGAAAAGTCGATCGCGCACGTGGGGCCGGTCTTCGTGGATCCGGCGCGGGATCTGCTCGTGGCCGCGACGGAGCCGAAGACCGAGGTGACGACGCGGGTGCTCGAAGCCGCCGAGGCGGCCGTGCCCGTCGTGGATCGGCTCTACAAAGAGCTCGATCCGGATCTGCTCGCGCAGGACGCGACGCTCGGGCAGATCCAGCGCGAGTTCTGCGACGTGGCCGAGGCCGCGTGTGTCACGGCGTGGGGCGGATGATCAGGCGACGGCTCGGGTCGTCGCCCGGGTCGTCCGCGAGCCACTCCTTGCAGAGCTGAAGCAAGCGGGCGTTCGCGGCGCGCCCCTTGAGGAACGATTGCCGTAGCTCGTCGTCGAGGAGGGTCGCCGCGCGCTTGTGGATGTCGGCGCGGGCCGCGGCGAGCGTCGCGCGCGCTTCGTGGTGCGCGCCGAGGAGGAGCTGCGCCTCGACGCGGAGGAGCGTGAGCTCGGGCGGCGCCGGGGCCGGGTGCGCGCCGCGGGAAGGGCGCAAGGCGAGCGCGCGATCGAGGAGCGTGAGCGTGTGGTCCGGCTTCTTCGAGGCGAGGAAAAACGCCGCGCGCACGCCGTAGAGCGCGCCCGGCGGGGTGGAGGCGGCCCGGAGCGCGCCGAGCATCCGATCGGCCTTGTCGAGCTCGCCGAGCGCGATGCTCGCGCGCGCCGCGAGCAAGCGCGCCCGCCGCGCCGCGAGGCGCTCGCCCCGGGACTCCGCCAGGGCGGCCACGTCCTCGGCCATGTCGCGCGCCGGGACGAACGCGCCGCGCTCCAGGCTGCGCAGGGCCTCGAACGTGCTGCCCACGATCGAGGTCAGGCTGCCCTCGGGCTCCTGATCGAGTCCCTCCTGGAGCGCCTTGTCCGCTTGCTCGTGCGCGCCGAGCAGCAGGAGATCGAGGCCGACGTGGATGCGCGCATAAGGGAGGTAGCGGCGGTCGCCGATCGTCTTGAAGCGCAGGACGCTCTCGCGATCGAGCCCGAGCGCGGCCCATGGGTCCTGCTCGACCGCGCGTGTCCAGTGGGCGTGGGCGTGCAGCATCCACGCGGCGACGACGGGCTCTCGTTCGGCGGCGGCGGCCGTCACCTGTCGCATGCGCTCGAGGTAGGGCAGGGCCGCGGCCGGCTCGTGATCGAGCAGCGCGTCGATCGTGGCGCTGAAGGCCCACGAGAGCGCGAGGACCGCGTCGGGCGCGGGGCGCTCGTCGAGGAGCTTGTGGAAGAGCTCGGCCGTGCCTTGCGCGTCGCCCTGGGCGAGCGCGGAGCGGATCGCGCCGCCGAGGGCGCGGGCGTGGTGGCGGCTGCCCGGCTTCGCGAAGAGGAAGGCGCAGCGGGCGGCCTCGTAGGCGCGGGCGTGGCTCGATCGCCAGCTCTGCGCGTCCGTGGCGATGGCCCAGAGCTCGGCGGCGGCCTCGCCGTCGGCGCCGAGCGCGAGGCCCCGCTTGGCGAGATCGATCGCCGCTTCGAGGGCGCCGCCCGAGAGGGCCTGCTCGGCCGCGCGTACGTAAAACGCGACCGCGCGGGGGCTGTCGCCGGCGCGGTCGAAGTGGAGGGCGAGCACGCTCGCATCGTTCTCGCCCGCCGCGAGCAACCACTCGGCCGCGCGCTTGTGGCCGAGCTTGAGATCGTCGTCCGTCAGGCGCGCGTACGCCGCCTCGCGCAGGAGCGGGTGGCGGAAGGCGTACTCGGTCTCGCCCGCGAAGCGGCTCTGCCGCCTCCGCGTGAGCAGCTCGCAATCGCAGAGTTTGTCGAGCGTCTTGCCGAGCGAACCCGTGGGTTCGCCGTGCCCGAAGATGAGCGGCCCGAGCGCCCCCTCCCACGCCGCCTCGCCGAAGATGCTCGCGGCGCGCAGGACCCGCCGCGCCTCGTCGTCGAGCGACTTCGAATCGATCCGCGCGTCCACCATGCCGAGCACCGACTCGGGCAGGGCGCCGCCGCGGCCTTCGTTCACCGCGCGGATGAGCTCTTCCAGGTAAAACGCGTTGCCGGCCCCGAGCTCGACGATCCGGTCGACCACGGCGCGCGGCGTCTGCGGTCCGAGCGCGCTCCGGACGATCCGCGCGGCGTCGTCCTTGTGGAGCGGGTGGAGCCGGACGTCTTGCACCTCGCGGCCTTCCCAGAGGCCGGGCAGCCGCTCGCGGACGTCGGGCCGTGAAAGCGCGAGCACCGCGAAGTTCTGATCCCGCAGCGCATCGAGCGCGGCGTCCACGAGCTTCAGCGACGCGGCGTCGCTCCATTCGAGCTCTTCGAGCACGAGCAGGAAGGGCGTCTTGTCCGTGAGGGCGCGGACGAAATCGAGGAACGCTTCCTTGATGTGATCGGCCATGAGGACCGCGTCGCTGCGCGCGGCCCGGAGCTCGGTGCGCCCCTCGTCGGGGAAATGCAGGCCCACGACCTCCCCGAGAAACTCCGCCACGCGCCGTTTGTCGCTCCCGCCGAGGTAGGTCCCGACGAGCGCGCGGAGCTTCTCCTGGCTCGCGTCGGTCGGCTCGCCGGCCGAGATCCCGGCGGCGCTGCGCAGCGCCGAGCCGACGATGGAGAAGGCCGAGCCGGCGCGGAGCGGATCGCCGCGGCCGAGGACGACGCTGAGGTTCGGCTTCTCGACGGAGAGGCGCTCGACGAGCTCGAAGCGGAGGCGCGACTTGCCTGCGCCCGGCTCGCCGAGCACGAGCACGGCCCGCGGCCTCCGGCCCTGGAGCGCCTGCTCGACGTACTTGCGGACGGTGCCGAGCTCCTCGTCGCGCCCGATGTAGGGGCTCTTCTTGCCGAGCAACGTGCGCACGGCGCGCGTGGTCTCGCGCTCGCTGCGCAGCCAGAACTCGCCGAGGTAACTCGTCACCTCGAAGCGCGCGTCGAGGAAGGCGCACGCGACGTCGTTGACGCGCACGGGCCGCGGCCCCTTGCCCCCGTCGAGGGTGGGCATGTCGAGCAAGTGGAAGACGCCGTCGAGCATCTTGCCCACGGGCGCCTTGTCGTTCGCCTCGGCGTACGCCGCGAAGATGGCCACGCGCGAGCCCTTCGCGAGCCCCGCGATCTCGAGCGCGAGCCTCGCCGCGCGGCCGGCGATCTCGGCGGGGTTGCCCCGGCCCTGGATCTTGATGAGCAACGCGACGCCCGGCAGCTCGTGGAGCTGCTCGTTTTTCTTCGGATCGATCTCGGCGCGGATCGCGGCGACGACCTCGGGCGGCAATCCGCGCGGGGGTTTGTCGGCGAGGAGGTCGTCGACGTCGGGGACGGGCTTCGCCGCGACCACGAAGTGGAGCTGTTTTTCCAGCGGGCTCATCCGCTCGCTCGCGGGGACGGGCGGCGCCGGCGGGATCGGCGTGAACCTGAGGGCCCAGGGGTCGCTCGGCGAGGCGGGCGGGTACGTCGTGATGACCGGGTTCGTGCGTCGCTCCGGCGGCCTCGTCGAGGCTTTTTTGGCGATGCCTTCGAGCGTGTTCGCGACGGTGGCGCCGTTCTGCGGCCGCTGCGAAGGGTCCTTCGAGAGCATGCGGGCGATGAGCTCCGAGAGCGCGAACGGCACCTCGGGGCGGAGTTCTCCGACGCGCGGCACTTCTGCCATCAGGATCTTCGCGAGCACGACGTGCTGCGGGCCGCCCTCGAAGGCCCTGCGGCCCGTGAGGCATTCGAAGAGCACGGCGCCGAGGCAAAAGATATCCGCCGCCGCGTTCACGTTCCCGCCGTAGTCGATCTGCTCGGGCGACATGTAGCCCACGGTCCCGATGACCACGCCGGTCGACGTCATGTGGCCGCCCGCGAGGAGCGCGATGCCGAAATCGATCACCTTCACCCGCTCGACGTCGGAGCCCACGAGGTAGATGTTCGAGGGCTTGATGTCGCGGTGCACGACGTCCGCCGCATGCGCGGCGCCGAGGGCCTGCGCGACGCGATGGCCGAGCCTGAGCGTGTCCTCGATGCTCAGCGGCCCATTTTCGAGCACCTTGTCGAGGCCCCGGCCGTCGAGCCACTCCGTGGCGAGCCAGGGCTCGTGGTCGATCACCCCGTGGTCGACGTAACGGACGATGTGCGGGTGGTTTCGCAGGTGCCGGAAGAGGATCTCGATCTCGCAGCGAAACCTCCGGAGCATGCTCTCTTTGGGCGTGGAGCCGTCCCGGGGTTCCGCGACGAACTTGAGCGCGACGCGCGTCCGCGCGTCCTTGTCGTAGGCGGGCCAGACGATGCCCATCCCTCCGAGGATGGGCCGCCCCTCCAGCACGAAACGACCGCCGATCACGTCACCTGATTTGTGCACCGCCTACAAAGATGCACCAGCGGTGGGGGAGGAAAGCAAGGGGGACGGGGGCGGGTTCACGGCGGCGTCGGATTTTCCGGCAGCGTGGTGCCCGTCAGCGAGCAGGCTTCGAGGTACCCCTGCTGGCAGGCGCGCGCGCGCAGGTCGCGCTCCCACGCCGGGTCCGGACGGAGGCCGCCCAGGCTCTCGTGGTGCATCCGGGCGAGGGCCGCGCAGGACTTGCCATGGGCCCTGTCGCAGGCGATCCGGTGGTACTTCGCGGCGAGGCCGAGGTCCTGCGGGGCGGGGAAGAGATCTCCCTGCTCGTAGATGCGGGCGAGGTTGTGGCAGGCGAGCGGCTCCTTCTTGTCGCAGGCGAAGCGGTAGAGCTCGAGCGCCCGGCTGACGTCCTGCGGCATCTCCTCGCCGCGCTCCAGGTAGACGGCGAAGTTGTTGCAGCCGAGAGGTTCGTCCTGGTCGCAGGCGCGGGTGTGCAGGGCGAGCGCGCGGCGCGTGTCCTTGGGCAGGCAGGCGCCTTTTTCGTAGGCGTGGCCGAGGTTCGTGCATCCGAGCGGCAATTCGCCCTTGCAGGCGCGCTCGTACGCGGCGACGGCTTTGCACATGTCCTGCGCGACGCCGAGCCCCTTGTCATAGAGGAATCCGAGGTTGTTGCAGCCGAGCAGATCGCCACGCTGGCAGGCTCGCGTGAAGAACTCGCGCGCGCGGTTGAAGTCGACCGGGCCGCCGCGCCCCTGGCGAAGGAGGTTGCCGAGGTTCACGCACGAGCCGGTGTCGCCGAGGTTGCAGCCGCGCTCGTAAACGTCGCGGGCCGAGGCCGAGTCCTCGCCGATGCGCCCGTAATTCGTTTCGCGGATCAGGCCCTCGTTGCGGCAACCGACGGCGAACCCGAGCTTACACGCATAAATATAGTACTGGGCCGCCTGGAAGGTATCCGCCAGCACGCCGAGCCCGTGCTCGTAGAGGTTGCCCATGTTCGTGCAGGCCCGGCCGTCGCGGAGGTCGCATCCGATGTCATAGAAGTGTGCCGCGCGCCGCAGGTCGACGGGCACGCCTTTGCCATTGTGGAAGAGCCACCCGAGGTTGTTGCACGCGACCGCGCTGCCGTGATCGCAGCCCTTTTCGTAGAACGAGGCGGCCGTCTCGCGGTCGACGAGGTCGCCTCGTTCGATCCGGGTCCCGAGCTCGGTGCAGCTCGGCCCATCGCCCTCGGCGCAACGCGCGCGGAGCGTTTGGGGGGACGCGGTGGCGACGGCGACCGGGGCCTGCGCGTTCGGGATCGCCGGCGTGGCGCAGCCGAGGAGCGCCGCGGCGGAGAGGGCGAGGAGGGCAGAGCGCATGGTGTGCATGGGGCTAGCCGAGCCGCGTCCGGGAGCCAAGAGGCTCGGCGCGTAGCTTTTTGCGCAGCCAAGAAGCCCTTGCGGACCTTGCCTCGGCGCGCGAGGTTGGATAAGAGCACGCGCACCGAAGCTTCTTCTTCGCCCGGATCCACGGGTCACCTTTCGGACCATGCAGGGAAACGAGCTCGTCGCCGTCACGCGGCCCTTTGCCTCCGAGAATCGGGCCCGCAGCATTTATCACGTCGCCTCGACGTTCGGGGTCCTCGCGCTCGCGACGGCCGTGGCCGCGGCCGCGCCGTACAAGCCGCTCCGGATCGTCGGCAGCGTGATCGAGGGCCTCGTGATCGTGCGCGCGTTCATCCTGGCGCACGACTTCCATCACGGCGCGCTCCTGCGCAAGTCCAAGGTGGGCAGCGTGATCTTCGGCCTCTACGGCGCGCTCGTGCTGACGCCGCCGCGGGTCTGGCGGCAGACGCACAACTACCACCACGCGCACACGGCGAAGATCGTGGGCGCGCAGATCGGCTCGTACCCGGTGATGACGGTGGAGATGTGGAAGCGGGCGCCGCGCAGCAAGCGGATCGCGTATGCGCTCGCCCGCCACCCGCTGACGATCCTCTTCGGTTACGTGACGATCTTCCTCGCCGGGATGTGCATCTCGGCGTTCCTGCGCAATCCGAAGGAGAACTGGGATTCGGCGGCGGCGCTCGTGCTGCACGCGGCGCTCGTCGCGACGATCACGTATTTCTTCGGCTGGGAGATGACGCTGCTCGTCCTCGTGGGCCCGCTCTTCATCGCCTGCGCGCTCGGCTCGTATCTCTTTTATGCGCAGCACAACTTCCCGGGCGTGCACATGCAGCCGCGGCAAACCTGGACGTTCGCGCGCGCGGCCGTGGAGTCGTCGAGCTTCATGCGCTGCGGGCCGCTCATGAGTTATTTCACGGGGGACATCGGGTACCACCACGTGCACCACCTGAACGCGGCGATCCCGTTCTACCGGCTGCGCGAGGCGATGGCCGCGATCCCCGAGCTCCAGGTCGAGCCGCAGACGAGCCTGTCGCCGCGCGACATCGTGCAATGCTTCTCGCTGAAGCTCTGGGACCCGCAGGCCGGCAAGATGGTGCCGTACCCGAAGGACGCACCGCCGGAAGAAGTGGCGGAGCCGGCCTGATCGGGCGGGACTAGAGCGCCGACCCGTTCGGCGCTCTGCGAGATCGCGAAGCGAGCTCGCCTCGGGGGGTGAATCGACCGGGCTTTGCCTGGGCGAGAGGGGGACGCGAGGCGTCCCTCTCGGGACAAAAGAGCTAGAACATCGAGCGGTTGTCAAACCGATCGATGTTCTAGCGGGCCATGCGGCGGACGTAGGCCCGGAGCGCCTGCACGTCGGCGTCCGTGAGATCGGTGTTCGAGGGCATCATCATGCTCTTGCCCACGGCGCGGCCGCCCTCGCGGACGATGCGCTCGATCGATTCGTCCTTCGTGGCCGTTTGCCATTCCGGATCGCCGAAATCACGCGGCCGCGGGACGAGGTTCACCGCGGCCGGGCCGTCGCCGCGCCCGTTCACCCCATGGCAGGGGGCGCACCGGAGATCGTAGAGCTTGCGCGTTTCTTCGAGCGCCGCGCCCGTGAGCGCCTGCCGCGGCGCCTCCTGCTCTACGGAGAGCCGCGCGAGCGGGCGGGCATAAGGCATGAACGGCCAGGGGATCCCGACGAGGAGGCACACGACCGCGAGGCCCGCGCCCCACGCTGCGCGCTTGTGCTTGTCGGCGTCGCTCGTGCTTCGACGCACGCGCACGCGGCCCACGTGCGCGCAGGCGAGCGCGAGCACCATCGAGAAGGCGTGCTCCACGAGGAAAAACCGGAGCGCCGAGGAGCGCATCGCGCCCGCCGGATCCTGGAAGGCGAGGTGCGTCATGGGGCTCAGCCACAGGTACATCACGAGGCCGAGCGTGATCTGGAGGTCGAGCGCGGCGACGAAGAAGAGGCCGAGGCGGTCGTGGAAGTGCTTGTACGGGCCGGAACGCGCGCGCGCGCGGGCTGACGCGACGGCGGCGGCGAGGCCGAGCCCGAGGACGATCCAGCGGAGCCACGAGTGGAGCGTGAGGACGATCGGATAGAGCATTCCCGCGGCCGCACCTTGCCACGCGCGCGCCTGTTCTGGAGAGGACGATCGAGCGGACGCGGCGGCGAACGTAGGGCCGATCGAGGCTTCGCCGGGCTTGCAGAGCGGTGGGCGAGAGGCGCAGACTCGCGCCCGCCCGAAGGGGCGCGGAGGGCAGTCGGTGGGACGTTCTATCGAGGTCTCGGCAGGGATCGGGGGCACGACGGTCGTGGCCCGGTGTGCGTCGGAGCAGGCGCTCGAAGCACGCACGATGATCGAGCGGGGGTTCGGCCCGCTCGCCGGGCGAAAGCCGGGGCTCGAAGGCGCGGTGGTCGTGTTCGGCTGGGCCGCCTACCGGCTCGAACGGCGTGAGGGTCAGCTCCTCGTGTGCGAGCCCGACTTCGACGAGGATCCGCGGCGGTTCCGGCCGGACGTGACCGCGTCGCTCCGGGTCGTGGCGCGGCAGGTGGGGCTCGTGAAGATGCTCGGGATCAAGCCGGAGGGGTGCCGCTTCGACGACAAGATCGTCGCGGATCGGGCAGCCCTGCACGCCCCGGCGGTGTACTTGCATCGGACGGGGACCGCGAAGGGCGGGGACTCCGGCTGGTACATGGGCCGCGCGGAGGCCAAGGAAAAACCGTCCCCCGAGGAGCTCGCCGGGTTCATGAGCTGCGGGCTCGTGCGGCTCGGCCGCGAGCGGCTGCTCGACGTGCTGGCGCTGCCCGTCGGGTACATCGCGCGATTCGACGGCGATACGCTCCTCGGGATCGCCGACGCGCGGAGCCGCGAAGTGTATTCACCGAAGCGCGGGCGGGGCTGACCGGCCTCTCGTCCGTGGCGCTTGGCAGGACCTCCGAGGCGCGGTAAGCCGCCGGGCCATGCCGGACTCGATCACGCGCCCGAAGAGACCGTGGACCGTGCTTTTCGTGGCGACCCTCGCCGCGTGCAGCCGCGGCTCCGCGCCGTCGGAGGTCTCCTCGCCGTCGGGTGGTTCGTCGGGGTCGACCGAGGCGGCCGCGGGCGCGCCGGCATCGGCGAACGCGCCGCCGCGGAGGAGCCCGCGGCTCGACGAGCCGCGATGGCAGCGGGCGATGGATGACGATCCGGCGGGGCTTCAGGCGCTCGCGGACGCGCTCGGCGCGGCGGGGCTCGTGGAGGCGCTCGGGGATGGAGGGGCGATCCTGAAGACGGCGCTGCTCGCCTTGCCGCTCGCGGACGACGCGGATCTCGCGCTCGGCGCGCTCGGCAAGCGGGCGCTCGCGGCGACGGACGAGGAGCGCGGGCCCACGCTCGAAGCCGTCCTCGGCGTGGCGGGTCGGCCCGCGACGGCGCGGGAGCCGCTCGATCCGGAGGGCGCGTCGGAGGCGGGCGCGGCCCTGCTCTCGATCGCGGCGAACCCAGCGCTGCCGCGCGAGCACCGGGCGCTCGCGGTCTCGGCCGCGCGGGCGCTCGCCGAAAAGAAGATCCTCGACCCGGCGAAGATCCCCGGCGATCTCGATCCGCCCTGACCCGAAAACCCTGGAAGACCGGGAGCGCCAGGGTTTGGCGCGCCGACCGGGCTTTCCATTCGGGCGGGTAAGCACATTTCTGGCAGCTTCGCGCCCGATATCGAGGCGGGTCCCGCTTGAGTGGACCGGGTTTGCCGGGTGAAGCTCCGTGCATGACAAACGGATGGACCCTTCGCCGCGGGGCCGTGGCGGGGGTTTTCGGAGCGACGCTCCTGGTCTCGTCGAGCGCATTCGCCACGACGTATCAGGTCGGGCCGGGCAAACCCTATACGAGCGTGAAAGCCGTGGCGTCGCTGCTGCAGCCGGGCGACGTGGTGGAGGTCTCTGGGAACACGACGTACGCGGGCGACGTGAAGCTCACGAAGTCGGGGACGAATTCGAACAAGATCACGATCCGGGGCGTGCGCGTGAACGGCAAACGCCCGGTGCTCTCGGGCGGGACGAACACGCTGGAGGTCGGGGCCGACCATTACGTGATCGAGGGCTTCGAGGTGGTGGGGGGCAGCTCGCGTTGCGTGTTCCACCGCGGGCACGACATCACGATCCGGGACACGGCGGTCCACGATTGTCCCTCGCACGGCATCCTCGGGGCGATGGACGGCTCCGGCTCGCTGACGCTCGAATACGTCGAGGTGTACAAGGCGGGGGCAGGCGACAAGCGCCACCCCATTTACATGGACACGGACGAGCACGCGCACCCGGGCGCGGTGTTCCGGATGCAGCATTGCTACGTACATGACGGCCTGGGCGGGCACGCGGTGAAGAGCCGGGCCGAGCGGAACGAGATTTATTACAACTGGATCGAGGGCGCGTATTACCGGGAGCTCGAGCTCGTGGCGCCCGACGGCGAGGCCGAGGACGTGGCGCGCGAGGACGGCGACATCGTGGGGAACGTCTTCCGCAAGACGGGGACGTTTTACACGGTGCGGATCGGGAGCGACGCGACGGGCGGCTCCACGAACGGCCGCTACCGCTTCGTGAACAACACGTTCCTCCTCGCGCAGGGATCGAAGCCGGTGGTGGAGATCTTCTGGGGCATCGAGAGCATCGAGATGCACAACAACGCGTTTTATCGGGTCGGGGGAGGCGCGGTGTCGATCCTGAAGCTCACGGACGTGGAATGGGCGGCGGGCAAGGTGGTGATCGGCGGCCAGAAGAACTGGGTGCCGCAGGGGAGCACGGTGCCGACGCAATGGCAGGGGACGATCCAGGGCACGAATCCGAAATTCGCGGACCTCGCGGCGTTCGATCTGCGCCCCGCGGCGGACAGCCCTTTGCTTGATGCAGGCGCGGCCGCTCCGGCGAGCCCGGCCGGGTTTCCCTTCCCTTCGCCGCTCGTGACGCCGCTGTTTGTGCCGCCGGCGAAGAAGGTCGTGGCGAACGCAGGGCAGCTCGGTCGGGTCCCGGCAGGCGCGATCGATATCGGCGCGTACGAGGGGGCAGGGCTCGGCGGGGGCAAGGAAGAGGCGGGAGCGGAGGCGGAGGCGGAAGCGGAGGCGGAAGCGGAAGCGGGAGCGGAAGCGGGAGCGGGAGCGGATGTCGGCCAGGAAAACGCCGCCGGCATTGCGTGCGCGGTCGGGCCCGGACGAACGACGGGCGCGGCCTGGATGGGCGCGCTCCTTTCGGGGATGGCGCTGCTTTGGGGGAGGCGGCGGCGGGGGTGAGGCTTCGCCCGACTTGCGTTACCGTGACGCCCCCGTGACCACTCCCTACGCGAGCGAGGCGTTCCTCCACCAGATCCTGGCCAAGGCGCAAGCGGCCCAGGCGAGCGACATCCACCTGCGCGTGGGGCAGCCGCCCGGGGCCCGGGTGCACGGAGACATCGTCTACTTCCGCGCCGAGCCCCTCAAGCCCGAGGACACCGAGGCCGTCGCGCGGCTCGTGCTCGCCCGGCGGCCCGCGGTCCTCGGCGCGCTCGGATCGCTCCGCGAGGTCGATGTCTCCTACGAGGCCGAAGGCCTCGGGCGCTTCCGCGTCCACGTCTACCTGCAGCGCGGGACGATCGCCCTCGTCCTGCGGCTGATCCCCGCGAAGATCCCTTCGTTCGAGGCGCTCGGCGTGCCGCCCGCGGCGCGCGGGTTCGCCGACAAGAGCCGCGGGCTCGTGCTCGTCGTGGGCGCCGCGGGGCAAGGCAAGACCACGACGCTCGCGTCGATGCTCGCGCACATCGTCGAGGCGCACCCGCGGCACGTGGTCACCGTCGAGGATCCGATCGAGTTCGTGCACGACGGTGGGCGCGCGACCGTGAGCCAGCGTGAGGTCGGCAGCGACACGGAGTCGTTCGCGTCGGGCGTTCGCGCGGCCCTCCGGCAGGATCCGAACGTGCTGCTCGTCGGCGAGATCCGCGATGCGGCGACGCTGGAGGCCGTGCTGCAAGCGGCCGAGACCGGGCACCTCGTGCTCTCGTCGCTGCCCACGCCGGACGTGGGCCGGACCGTGAGGCGGCTCCTCGCGATGGGCCCGACGCCAGAGGAGACGCGCGAGCGGCTGAGCGCGTGTTTGCAGGGGATCGTGGCGCAACGCCTGCTCCCGCGACGCGAAGGAGGTGGGCTCGTGCTCGCGTCGGAGGTGCTCGTCGCGACGGGCGCGGTGCGCGGCGCGATCGAGCGTCCGGAGGGCAACCCGTCGCTGCGTGAGCTGATGGAGAAGGGCGTGACGCCCTCCGGGATGCAGACGTTCGCGATGCACGTCGAGCGCCTCGTCGCGGAGGGGCTCGTGCATGCGGACGTCGCGCGCGCCGCGACGCAGCTCTAGTCCCGAGGGGGAGTGTTCTAGCCGGCGCGGCGATACGGCATCGGCGGGAACAGATCCTTCATCGCGGCGGGCAGCTCCGAGCGGACGTCCTCGATCTCGCCCGCGGAGACGCTGTCGGCGATGACCTCGCACGTCGCGTAGAGCACGTCCGTCGCGGCCTCGGGCGAGAGCTGGAGCGCGCGGCGCAGCTCCGCCTCGATCGTGTCGGGCGTGATGCCCTTGTTCGAGCCGCCGAGCGTCGCGTCGAGCTGCGGGACGAGCTTCGACGGGAGCTGCGCGAGCAGGTGCTGCGCTTCGTCCTCCGTGAGGCGGCTGCACAGGTTCGAGAGCACGATGAGCAGCGCGCGCTCGGCCTGCTCGCGCGTGGAGAGGCCCGTCTGGCGCATGCAGGCGTGCAGGAGGCGCCCGTACGTGTTTTCCGCGCGCGCGGCGCGGCGCTGGCGCGCGCGTTCGCCGCCGCGGCCCGGCGTCACGCCGGCCGGGCTCGTCGCGCCTGCAGGCTTGAAGCGCGCGGCAATTTCGAGCTGCGTGGTGATGATCGAGCGGGCGGTGTCGAGGTCGACGGCGCGTTCGAGGACGAGGTCGTCGAGCGTGACGATGCCGACGGGCCGGCCCGCTTCGAGCACGGGGACGCGGCGGCAGGCGTGCTCGCGCATGACGCGCACGACGTCTTCGATCGTGTCGTCGATGTCCACGGGGGTGACCTCGTCGCTCATGACGTCGCGCAGGGGCGTCGTGCGCGGGTCGAGGCCGGCCGCCACGACGTCGAGGGCGAGGTCGCGGTCGGTCGCGATGCCGACGAGGCGCTGGTCCTCGACGACCAGGACGGCGCCGACGTGGTTGTCGGCCATGGCACGGGCGGCCTCGTAGGTCGTGGAGCGGGGGTGGAGGACGATCAACCGGGGGCGGCGGTAGCGATCGAGGGACATGGGGCACTCCTCTGCGGTTTTTGCCGAGAAGAACGTGCCAGATCGATGCCAGTCTCCGGGCGCGCGAGGGGGCGCGCTCGGGCGGGCGGGGGTGATGGCTTTTCGCGCGGGCCTTTGTCGGCTACACCGGCCGGCCATGACCGAGGCTCACCCCTTTGCCGCTCCCATCCGCCACGACTGGACCGTGGACGAGGTCGTCGCGATTCACGACCTGCCGTTTTTTGCTTTGATGGACCGCGCGCGTGGTGTGCACCGGGCGCACCACGTCGATGGGGAGGTGCAGCTCTGCACGCTGCTCAGCGTGAAGACGGGCGGCTGCCCCGAGGACTGCGCGTACTGCCCGCAGTCGTCGCACCACGACACGAGCACGTCGCCGGAGAAGATGCTCGACGTCGACGGGGTGCTCGAAGCGGCCGACCGCGCGAAGGCCGCGGGCTCGACGCGCTTTTGCATGGGCGCGGCGTGGCGCGAGGTGAAGGACGGCCCGGCGTTCGACCGGGTGCTCGACATGGTGCGCGGCGTGAAGGAGCGCGGGCTCGAGGCGTGCGTGACGCTCGGGATGCTCACGGAAGAGCAGGCGAAGAAGCTGAAGGACGCGGGGCTCGACGCGTACAACCACAACCTCGACACGTCGCGCGAGCACTACCGCTCGATCATCTCGACGCGCACGTACGACCAGCGGCTCGTGACGCTGCGCAACGTGCGCAAGGCGGGGATCACGGTGTGCTCGGGCGGGATCATCGGGATGGGCGAGTCGGTGCGGGATCGCGCGGCGATGCTGGTCGAACTCGCGCGCCTCACGCCGCACCCGGAGAGCGTGCCGATCAACGCGCTCGTGCGGGTGGCGGGCACGCCGCTCGAGAGCCTGCCGCCGCTCGATCCGGTGGAGTTCGTCCGGATGATCGCGACGGCGCGGATCGTGTTCCCGAAGAGCATGGTGCGTCTGTCGGCGGGCCGAACGGACCTGTCGCGCGAGGCGCAGATGATGTGCCTCTACGTGGGAGCGAACTCGATCTTCTACGGGGACAAGCTGCTCACGACGCCGAACCCGGAGGCGGACGAGGACACGGCGCTCATCCGGGACGCGGGGCTTTCGGCGAGGAAGCCGTCGGTGGGGATGGCGGAGGCGGCGGCGGAGGAGTGAGGGAGGGCGAGGGCCCGCGTGTCAAGCCTTTTGGCGGACACGCGGGCGGCCTGGCGATCGACACATCAGGCCGCAGGGGGCTACCCAGCGGGAGGGGTGGTCAATCAACTCTGGCGACGCAGGATGTGCCCCCGTCGAGTCCACCGGCCGCATCCGCACTTCCACCATCTGCTTCCAAAGACGAGCCCTCACGCCAGCGACGTTCGGAGCATTGGGTGAGCCGCGCCTCGCGGTGCTGCGGTGCGCTTGACCATAATGCCAAGGCCGCCCCGCAGGCAATGAAAGTGGAATACCTGGCGGCAAGGCGCGTCTGCGACAAGTTTGTCGACCAATTGGTGCCTGAAATAGAAGATGCGTGGCTCGCTGAAATTCGAGTGCCCCTTGTAAACGCGCCTATTCCAGCAGCGTGCAACTGATGCCCTATGACACACGGGAAGAGTGTACGAATTTACCTGGCCGATGGAATTTCGACAGGTATCCGCCACGCAGAAATCGTGAATTGGACCGGTCAAGCCATTGCCTGCCCGCGCGCGCGGTTTTCGGAACTCCAACATTGGGCAGAGGTGTCGAGGCCAGGTGTCTACTTTCTGCTCTCGCGACCGACTGGATCTCGTGAGGGGCTCACGTACATCGGTGAGGCGGAGAATGTCCTCGTCCGGTTGAAAGCTCACCTGAAGGAGAAGGAGTTCTGGAATGAGCTCGTCGTATTCTCCAGCAAGGACGAGAACCTTACGAAGTCCCATGTGAAGTTCCTGGAGGCTCGGCTGATCCAGCAGGCCGTCGCAGTCCGTCGCTTCCAGGTGGAGAACGTCGACGGCTCGTCAGCACCAAGCTTGCCTCGCGCCGACCTCGCTGCGATGGAGGAGTTCCTCGAGTACTTGCGCCTCGTCCTTGGCACGCTTGGATACCCGGTGCTGGAGCCGATCGAAGACACTTCTCGACTTGCAATCCAAGGGCTTCAAGCCAAGCCGCCCCCGCTGTCATCGGTGCAGTTTTTCATGAGCGGCAAGTCCTACAATGCTCGGGGACGATTGGTTGATGAAGGATTCTTGCTCCTCAAGGGGTCCGAGGTTGCTGCTGCCCCGGCAGCTAGTATGCCCGGCGTCGTGCGTGAGCTCTGGGAAACTGCCACGGCCACTGGCGATCTCGCGAGCAACGGCACGACCATGGTCGTGCAGAAGAATATGCTGTTCAACTCGCCATCCTACGCCGCGGCATTCGTCACGGGTCAGTCCAGAAACGGACGTAAGGATTGGAAGGCCCAAGATGGCCGAACATTCGGCGAGATAGAGGACGCTGCTACCATGACAATTGTCTAACGTGGCACTGCTGCGCGCGGTGCTTCGCGCTGCGGCTCATCCGTGCGTTGGGCGCCGGAAACCAAAGAGAAGATCATGTCGCTCACCGGTGGTTGTTTCTGCGGAAAAGTTCGATACCAGATCGATGCTCCGCTTGGACCCGGGCGCTGTTGCCATTGCTCGCGTTGCAGAAAAGCATTCAGCGGGACGGGGTCTGCTTATGCTGAAGTCGTGCCGGGGTCCTTCTCGTGGCTCAGCGGGGAAGACAATCTCACCTCCTATGAAACGACGCCGGGATGGGGCATGGGCTTCTGCCGGACCTGCGGAAGTACGCTGTGCGGCATGTCCGGAGCGAAGGTGCACGGCGTGACGCTCGGCAGCGTGGATGGAGATCCCGGCGTTCAGATCGAGATGCATATCTTCGTCGGTTCGAAGGCGCCCTGGGATCACATCGGGGGAGATGCCCCTCAGTACGACGCGTTTCCTCCCCAGATGCCGCCGAACGGATGAGCGGCACATCCAGCCATGGAAAATGGGCGTTTCACGACAAGGGCGGCGGTCTGAAGGCGACTGGCGCCGGCGCCCATTTCACTCCGGCGGGTGCTCGTCACTGAATCCCCGTCTCGTTCGCCGGACGTCCCGAGCGGCGCGATGAAGTACGTCTTTTTCTTCCTCCTGCTGGCTCTCGCGCAAGGCGTATGCGTGGCGCTGCTCGCGCATCCCGCGCGTCATCTCCTGCTGTGGCCCGCCCTCTCCTGTGTCGTGCTCGCCTACGCGTACGCGAGAAATCGCCCGCATCTGGTCCTCGGGAAGTCGAGCGACGGACGCATCTCCTGGTTTTGGACGACGCTGAACCTCCCGTGGTTGTTCTTTACCTGGACGACCTGGATCGTCCTCGCGGTCTTTTCTCGGGAGCCGCGGGTGAGCCGGCTCGAAGGGACGAACATCCACCTCGGTCGTTGGCCGCTCCTCGGGCCAGACTTGTCGAGGTTCGACGTCGTGGTGGACCTCGCGGCCGAGCTGCCGCGCTGGTACCGTTTCGCCCATCGATACGAAGCGCTCCCGAATCTCGACGGCATGCCGCTGGTGCACGACATGCCCCGCGTGGAGATCGGCCCCGATACCGTGGTGCTGGTGCACTGTGCTCAGGGGCATGGCCGCACGGCTTCCTTCGTCGCGCTTCTTCTGTGCCGTAGGGGCATCACGAGCACGGTCGAGGAGGCGATCGCGTTGATCCACGACGGTCGCCCGCTGGCGAGAATGTCTCGCTCGCAAAGGAGGGCCGTGGTGGCGAAGTTGAACGTTCAGCCGCCGGCCGACGACGCCGGCCGCGAAGAAGAGAAAGGGGCACGCGAATGAGAACATATCAAGCATGGATCCTCGCTGGTCTGGCGCTGTTCGGGTGCGGGGGAACGGAGGGGACGGAGGGGACGGAGGGAATGGGAACCACGCAGGGGACGACCCTCACGCTGGCGCACGAGCCCCTGACGCTCGACGAGCCCGCCACGGCGCACATCACGCTGTGGGGCTACGATTCCAGGCTCGCCGACGCGAAACCGCCTGCTCGAGTCAGGGGGATGGTGCGACGAGGATCCGGGCCTGGTAGAGCGTGAGGAGGAGGTCGTCGGGGAGACGTACGCCCTTGTCGTGCGCCAGCCGAGCCTGGTTCTCCGCGACGGTCTGGTCGCCCCGGAAGTCGCAGAGGACCTCTTGAAGCTCCAGCGGTAGAAAGAGGGTTTCATAGCGGCTGTGGCTCCTCACGTACATGCCGCCGTCCCCGGGGATGCAGACCATAGCTGCGTTCATCACGAGGCGGTCGGGCAAGGTCGGCGCCGTGGCCTGCCGGTAAGCTCGGACCGCTTCGTCGAGCAGAGCTCGGCCATCGCCATTGTTTGCAATGGCCTCGAATTCATGGCGGTCGATGGCGGCGACGTGCTCGTGGCAGCGGAGATAGAGCTCCTCCTCGCGTCCTTCCCACTCGCTCCAGCACACGGAATAGTGGGCAGGCGGCCGGTCTTCGAGGTCCTCCAGGGTGAGCTCGCCGGGCGTCGCCTCGGGCTCGCGGAGTTGCGGCGCGACGCGCTGGAGGGCGTGCTCGGCGAGCCTGCGCTCCACGTGAGAGAGGTAGCTGCGCATGGCCGTCCAGAAATTCGCGCCATCCGCGCCTGCCGAATAACGGCAGAAGAAGGTGGAGCAAATCGAATCACGGTGCCGCCATACGGTGCAAAGGCCGCTCTCGACCTCGTAATAGGGACAGCGCAGCACGAGCGATCGGCCAAAGCTCGTGCGGCGGGTGGCCTTCAGCAGGAGCTGCGTCTTTTCGGGAGGCGAGATCCATTGCGGCGTCACGCCGGAGCGCGCGGCGATCTTGGCGCGGATGCGGCGGCGGCCCTCGTCCATGTCAGGGCTGTCGTCAGACAGGATCGCGCCGACGAGATAGTTGGGGAGCCTGGGGTGAAAGCTGCAGCATTTGACATCGGGACGAAAATGGATGGCGCCTGGCAAGGCATGGCCGCCCTCAGCGGGCGAGGCCATGGCACAGCGGTCGCACGTGGCCTTGTCTTCCCGGGGCGCAGGCTTGGTGAAGAACGAGGGCAGGAAGCTCCAGTAAACTGGAGGGAAAACGCTGCGCAGCGTTTCGCTCATGGGACTCCCTCCATGGCGTCGCGTGGAACATTGGGCCTTGGAGACTCGAGCCGCGAGGCCGCCTCTCTCTGCTTGCGCGCCGTCTCCAGGATATCCCGCGCCTGGGTCACCTCCAGGAGCAGCTCCTCTATCGGCGGGTAGTTGTCGTCCCGCTCGATGATCACGCCCTTGATGTCGGTCCGCAGCGCGAGCGCCCGAAGCACGTCCCAGCTCCCCTCTTCGACCGCATGGGAGTGCGAATCGAAGAGCAGCCCGTCCGCCCGAACGCCGCCGGCCATGTGCACCTGGATGACCCTGTCGAGTGGTATCTGTTCGAGGAAGTGAATGGGATCATAACCATGGTTGGTCGCGTTGGTGTACAGGTTGGTCGCATCGAGGAGGAGCCCGCAACCCGTGCGCTCCACGATTTCGTTCAAGAGATCCGCCTGGGAGAGCTCGCCTCCAGGGATGTCGAAGAAATAGGTTATATTCTCGACAATCAACAGCTTGCCCGTATGGTCCTGTACGGTCGAGATGTTGCGCACGACGCTCTCGAGGCTCTTTCGGGTGAGCGCGACCGGCGAGAGGTGTCCGAGATCGATGCCTGGTGCGGAGGTGACCGCTAGATGATCGCTGTAGTAGGGAGCGCCGGTCACTTCGAGAACTCTCTTGATACACCGCAGGTATTCCGTCGTAGGCGGCGCCGTCGAACCGACCGAGAGCTGGAGCCCGTGCGGCACGCAGGGCAGGAGGACACGGAGCGCCGCGAGCTCGTCGAGCTGGCGCGGCGTCATGAAATGCTCCGTCGTGACCTCGATGAAATCGATGGAGCTCCGATGCGCCAGGATGTCTGATTTCATGCGGCGCCGAAATCCGAGGCCGGAGCCGAGGTGGGGGATCGCATGCGTGGAGGACTGCGACATTGCTTTAGCTCCTGAGAATCCCCATCGACGCCATGTGTCCCAGCGCCTGAATCAGATCCTCCGTGAGGCCTTCGATGGCAAGCTGATGTTCGAGCGCAGCGACGATGCTTCGTACGGTCCTCACGCCGTCGCACAGGTCGAGCAGGCTCCCCAGAGCCTGGTTCACCTCGAAGACGCGCGGAGAGGAAGACCCTGCCAGATGTTGGAATACGATCCAACCCGGGGCCTCTTCGATGCGGCTGGGGAGCTCATCGTGTCGCAGCGAGGCGACGATGTCCGTGATGTTGTACTCGAATTCGCCAAAATAAACGCCGCTCTTCACGGCGGGGCAGGCGGCCATTGGAATGTCGCCGGCGGGCGCCCCTGCGTCCTCGACGTCCTCGTCCGCTCGCGTCGGGGGGAACCCGGCTGCGCAAAAGAGGCGCTCATACCGGGCGAGCTCCGCGGCGTATGTCGGGACATCCTCGTCCCCCCGGAGCGCCTCTTCCAGAAACGTGCCAAAGTCGACGAGGTACTCCTGCGTGGAGGCATGAGGTCTCGCCGGGAAGAGCTGGTAAAATCGATCGGTATAACGATCCATTGCAGCGGGGACGAGGCGGCCAGAGAGCGCGTAGTTCTCCAGGACCCGCTCGAGTCGCTTTCCCTTCAAAGAGGCTGCGAACGTTTCGAGCATGTCGCGGTCGATCTCCGTGACAGCCCGGCTCTCTTCAGGCGAGAGCGCGTACATGGGGAGCGTCTTTTCTGGAGCGATCTGGGCCAACATCCGAAAACAATCGTCCGTGTACAGGCGGACGAGGTAATGCTGCATCTCGCTCAGGCTCACGAGCCACCTCTTCCAGTTCGGAGGAGGAACGAGCGGCTGCATCCTCATGGTGTCGCGCAACGCATTGTGCGGCAGGTCCAGGGCGCAGCCGCTCCCCTCACGACGCTACGCTAGCTCCCTTTCAACTGTTGAACGACTTGCATTTACACTCGCACTTGCAGGATTCCCAGTCGAGTGTCTTCTGCGTCCCTGCCGCAGCGTTCACCTTGGTCGAGACCTCTTTGATCTGGAAAATGCTCTTGTGCGTGGCCATGTGGATGCCTTCCTTTGAAATGCGCGATTCATTTCGCGAATTCGTAGGTGCATTCGATTCATCGAGCCGTCGCCTGTTTCGTCAAGGACGAAGGCAGCCTCATCCTCCGAAATTTTCGGGGCACGGATGCGGTGCTTGTTCCCAAGTTTTACGATTGGTTGGGCGCCTGGCCTCGACGGCTTTTGCCGATAGGGATCCTCCGTAGGCCTTCATGGCCGCCCTTCTTGAAGGACGGCCTCGGCGGCCTCCTCGGGAACGGCAGCGAGCGGCGGCTCTCACGGCGGGTGCGCGAGGTTCGTGCAGCCGGGTGGGCCGCTTCGCGTCGAGCACGTCGCTGAGGGTGCGAGGCAGCTCGGACATGAGACGCCGCGACGCTCGTCATCTTCGATTCCTGAGGCCCGGATCGCGCGCCGGGCCTCGCGGCGCCCGTCGGGCTCGGGTTGCTAGAGCATCGAACGGTTCGATGCTCTGCGAGATCGCGAAGCGAGCTCGCCTCGGGGAACAGTTCTGATCATCCTGACCCGGGGTCGCCAACCCCGCGGATCTTGGCTGGATCTCGACAGACAGAGGGGTCCCCCGCCGCGAGCGTGGTGCCCTTTCCGCCGCCCTTTCCTTCGTACGGGCCTGCTCGGCGCCCATCCGGGGAGCCAGCTCGGGAATCGCCTCATGGAGCGGACGGCACTCCTTGAGCCCGAGCTCGGCCGCCGTGCGTGCGGCACGTCGGTAGCGGTTGATCATGTCGCTTGACTTGTGCCCCGTTCGGTCCTGCACCCACGCCTCCGTCCGTCCGTTCGCGAGCGCCAGCGTGACGAATGTCGCCCGCGTGTCGTGCAGCCGGATCCGCATCCTCGTCTCCGTCCGCGCGAACAGCTCCGGCCGGCGAACGCCTGCCAGCTCCAGATGTCCGCGGAACCGGCCGGCAGTGTCGCTCATGGCAAGCCGCTGTCCCTTCTGGCTTCCTTCGTCGTACACGAAGACGGGCGCGTCTCCTGACACGCGCACGCCTCTCGCCGCGCAGTGATCTCTCCAGGCGCGCAACGCAGCGACGACCCCAGGCGACAATGCCCACGCGCGGGGCTCGTCCGTCTTGTTCACGTCGAGCACGATCACTCCGAGGTCCAGGTCAATGTCGGACCACCTCGTGTGGAGGGCTTCCGTGCGGCGCATCCCTTCCCGATGAAGGAAGCCGTAAAACAACCGCCATTCAAGCGGAACCTGCGTGCAGCCCAGCAACGTCGCGTCCTCGTCGGGATAGAGCCAGCCCTTCGCTTTTCCTGTCTGATACCGCGGCACGAATCCCCGCGGGAGCGGATGCACGGCGATATGGCGCAGGGGAAGGACCGCCAGCGAGCAGATCCGATACACGAGTTGCGCGACGGAGCGCCGCGAGTTCGGCGCGAGACTCGCGGGCAGGCTCCGCATCACGGCTTCCGCGTGGTCGAGAGTGAACTTGTCGATCGCCACGTCCCCGACCATCGGATAGACGTACCTGTCGAGCACGTACCTGTTGGTTCTTGCACTTCGTCGTCGCTTGACTCGGTCGGGATGAAGATCCGCCAGTTCGCCGCTCGTCCACCGCCTGCCGATTTCCTCGATCGTCGGCGTGCGGTTCTTCTGTACCACCTGCCCTGACGCGATCATGTCCACGGCTTTGCGCACCTCGTCCAGCGCCTTCCCGTCACGCACCGCAGCGCGCTTGATGATGTCCGGTGCGATGTCGTCGCGTCCGCATTTGCGGAGCTTCGCGGCCAATTCCGCCAAAATGGCGAGGCGAGACATCGCGCTTGCCTCGTCCTTGCAGGTATCGAGCATGAAGCTCTGCCGCTTCTTCGCTCCGATCGTGAGCCGCGCGAACCACTTGCCGCGCCGCTCGTAAACGTTGCCTGTTGCTACCCTGGGCATGTTCCAAACTCCAATCAATGACGATGCAG
>NZ_SSMQ01000007.1 GCF_005144585.1 Polyangium fumosum
CCGGCTCCGCCCGCGCCCCCCGCGCCCCCCGCGCCGCCGACGCCCGCGCCGCCTGCGACGTCCGTCGCCGCCCCCGCGCCGCCGCAACCAACGGCGGCGGCTGAAAGCGCCGCGCCGAGACCGAGCAGCACCCGCCTGCGCGCGGCTGCATGATCGTCACCCATTCGTCCGGACATGATCGACCTCACCGATTAAAAAAGCCCGAATACCACGATAGACGTTTTCCCCGTCGATGTGCGCCGAAAGCGCCCTCGCGCCGCGTGTTTCCCCGCCCCGGACGCGAGGGCGTGGGCAAGGGCCGCGCACCCGCGGGTGGTACGGGCCCTGCTCCCCGCGCGACTCGTGTTGCTGCCGGACAGCTTCTTCCCGCGGCCTCCTGCAAAGGCGCCGCGCTTGCCTTTCTTTCCGGGACTTTTTGGATCGTCCACCGCGCCCCGACGGGCCCCACGCGGCGGTGGACCATGAAGTTCGATCCGATGCGGAGGACCCTCTCCGCCGCGAACGCTTCCGTGGGGGAAGACGAAGCCGAACGCGCGATGGCGCGGCGCAAGCTCGAACAGACGATCGGCGCGGCGTACCTCGTCGCCATCCTCGCCGCGCTCGTCATCGGCGGCGTGGCGAGCTTCGCCCTGCAATCGGTGATCGCGAGCCAGGACCGCGTGGAGGAGATCTACGGCGCGGAGCTGCTCGAAGTGGAGGGGCTGCGCGCCGGCGCGATGGAGAAATCCTCGCAAGGCCAGGCCTACCTGCTCACCGGGGATCCCGAGATGCTCGAAGAGAGCTACGCCGCGCGGCGCGCGTTCGAAGCGCGGCTCGGCGCGCTGCTCGCGCGCACGGAGGACCCGGCCGAGCGCGCGCGGCTCGAGCGCGTCGCGACCGCGCAGAAGGCGCACCAGGAGGCGCTCGCGCGGGCGTTCGCGTTGCATCGCGCGGGCGGCACGCACGAGGACGTGGGGCGCGTGGTCGCGGCCGAGGTGATCCCGAAGCTCGGCGCGCTCGAAGTGGCGCTCGGCGACTACGAGCTCTTCGTGGACTCACGCCTCGAAGTGGCCCGCGACAGCGCGCGGAGCGCCGCGTCGCGCGCGTCGAGGCTCGTCGTGATCGTCGCGAGCGGCGCCGTCCTGCTCGCCGCATGCCTCGGCGTGCTGCTCACGCGCACGATGCATCGGCTCTACCGCGCGGCCGAGGAGCAACTCGCGCTCTTCGCGCGGGAGGAGCGCGCCCGCGCAGAGGCCGAGGAGGCGCGGCGGAACCTCGCGGAGACCGTCGAGCGGCTCTCGCGGGTGAACGAGGATCTCGACGCGTTCGCCGGCCGCATCGCCCACGATCTGCGCAACCTGCTCACGCCGATCGCGCTCGTGCCGCCGCGGCTCAGGCGCGCGGAGGACAAGGAAGCCACGGAGCGGATCGCAGCGTCACTCGAACGATCGGTGACACGAGCGAACGCGGTGCTCGAAGGCCTGCTCGCGTTCTCACGGTCGAGCCGCCCGGACGGCACGAGCCAGATGGCGTCGGTGCGGGAGGTCGTGGCGCAGGTCGCGGAGGAGCTCGCGCCCGCCGCCGCGGAGGTGCACGCCGAGGTGACGGTCCACGTCGAGGACACGCGCGTCGCCTGCGCGCCCGAGCTCCTGCACGTCGTCGTGCTCAACCTGCTCGGCAACGCGCTCAAGTACATCGCGGGCCGCGAGGAGCGGCGCGTCGCGATCCACGCCGCGGAGGCGGACGGTGGCTTCGTCGAGCTCGCCGTCGAGGACACGGGGCCCGGGATCCCCGAGGGCGCGAAGGAGCGTATCTTCGAGCCGTTCTACCGCGTCCCCGGCGTACGCGCGCCGGGCACCGGGATCGGCCTCGCCACGGTGCGTCGGATCGTGACCGCCCACGAAGGCCGCATCGAGTGCGTGTCCGCGCTCGGCCGAGGGACGACGTTTCGGGTGTGGATGCCGTGTGCGACGGAGCCGACGAGCGTGGTCGCGCGGGAAGACGACGAGCGCGCCGCGGCGGCGGGTCGGGACCTTGGCGCCTAGTACCACTGCGCGAACGGTAGGCCTTGTGTTATTATTTACGTGTGAACCGGACCACGGCGATCCTCCAAGAAGCACTCCGTTCCGCCAGTCTTTCCATCGAAGACCTGGCGATGTGGACCCGGATCGATCTTGACATTCTTCGCGATGCTGAGGCAGGCCGGACACGACTGACGGCTGCCCAGCTCGATCGGGTGGCATGCGCGTTCGGCCTTCGGCTCGACGACCTCCTTGAAGGCCAGGTCGGCTCAGCGCCGATGACGCTCCTTCTGCGCAGCGAAGCGCACGCGGATCGAGCGCTCGACATCCGCAGCGTGCTCACGACGGAGGTCGACCAGGCGCTCGGGGAGTTCCAGCGGGTCGTACGCGACATCGCCGATATCGAGAAGCTGCTCGGGCGCCCTCGCCCCACGTCCCCCACGATCCCCGATCGAACCAATCCCCAGAAACACCATACCGGCGATCATCGAGCCCGCATGGTGCGTGACTACCTGGATTTGGGGTTGTCGCCGATCCGATCCATGCGAGAGGTGGTGGAATCACTGGGCGTGGCGCTCGTCTGGGTGTCAGAGGATCAGGTTGACAGGATTGTAGAAGGAGCTTGTACGCGCGTCCCACGACCCGCGATTCTCGTCAATATCATCGAGGAAGGGAAACGCCCGTGGCGAGCCCGTATCACCATGGCCCATGAGCTCGGCCATATCCTCTTTGATTTGACGGAGCCTGCACGTCAGGTGCTCGTCAGTCCGCACAAAAACTCTCTTCCACCTCCACCGTGGCTCGATGAAATTGAACGAAACGCCAATGCCTTCGCGGCATGCCTGCTCGCGCCCACGGAGGGCGTAAGGGACGTGGTCGTTCCTCTTGATCCTACCTCGGAGGACGCGATTTGCGCGGTAGGCAAGCGCTTCGGTGTCGGTCGAACCGTCGCCATCAATCGTTTGCAGGACGTATTCAAATTGACCGACGTCCAGCGAGCGTCGATGGAGTACCGGCAGCCTCGCAGGTACGACGCCGATTTCAGCGCCGATGCGGCCCCCGCCGAGATCGGGCTGCGCGGAGAGCCATTGCGATCCCTGGTCGCGAGGGCCGTCAGCAGCCGCGCGCTCTCTCCCGATCGCGCGCGAGCCATCCTCGGCATTGCGCGGACGGAGCCACTACCGTTCGTTGGGTTGCCCGCGGAGATGACAGCCCCGTCGGTGTCTGCCGAGCACCAGATGCTCCGCGCCGCGTCCGTCTATCTGGCCCAGACCTATCCCGATGCGGGGCTGGTTCCGGGCGAAGCGAAGAGGAACGAAGCAGGGTGGATCGTGACGGTGTTTGATGGCGGGGTAGGAGCCATCGAGCGCGCACCTCGCGGCCAGCTCATCTTCTCCGAGCAAGCGAAGCTCATCGTGGATGTGGTGTCGCCAGCGCTCACGCCATGAAAGAATGGCACCACGAGCAGACGGCCAGGAATTCGTGCGTCCCGGCATGCATGTGCATCATCCAAAAGTGGCGCGATATCCCACCCACGGAGTCCCTCTTCCACGCTGGTGCGGACAAGAAGGGGCATGACCTCGATCGCGTCTGCACCCTGGGAGCCACCAGGCGCGTAACGCTCGGTCCGACGGAAGAAGCAGATCTCAGGGTGCACATCCTGGATGGAGGTCTGGCCGTGGTCCGAATATCCGGTGTCTATTATGCAGAATGGCAGCGGCGCTCCTACCCTGCACTGACGTCGATGCACGGGGACCTCTTTCCGCCGGGCAAATTTCACAATGCACCATTCCACGCCGTTGTGCTCGTGGGATGCACAAGAGATAGTTTTCAACTCCTCGACCCTTGGTTTCCGCCGACAGGTCAGCCACTGACGATCGATACAATGGATTTCTCGAAGTGCTTCAGCGGCGTCGCCGTGCTCGTGGAGAAGGAAAGAGCCTCGAGACCTTGATACCCTCGGGCCATGCGCCCTCTCGCCGCACTCGCCCTGACGACGCTCCTCGGCGCGGCCTGTCGCCCGGCGGCCACGGAGCACCCCGGCGCACACGCCAACCCCGCCGCGCCCTCTGCCTCCGCGACCGCTCCCGCGAGCGCGGCGCGCGCGGTCGCCCCCGCGCCGCGCCCGTCCATGCGTGACCTGCTCGGCTCCCTCAGCGACGACACCGCGTGCGCCCTGCCGACCTCGGCGCCGCCCACGCCCGCCCTCGCCGGGACGAAGGCGTTCCAGCCGATCGAAGCGTCGTGCGGGAACCTCGACTGCGACGTCGTCGAGAAGACGCCCAAGGGCGCGGACGCGTGTTTCATCTCGAACGAGGCGATCCGCCGCGTGGAGCCGAAGGCCCGCGCCGGGAGCCTCGAACGCAAGCCCGCCTCCGCCGCGTGGGACGGCGTGACGAAGCCGCGGTTCCTCGACCGCATCGACGCGCACGTCCACCTCACGGACGTCGAGCACGCGCAGCTCCGCAAGAACGGGTTCGTCGTGCTCGATCGGCTCCCGTACACCGACTACGCGAACGCGTTCCACGACGTCTTCCAGGAGGAGCTGCCGCTTTACGTGGGGCCGGATCCGATCCTGCACGCCGTCTTCCGCGCGACCGAGGCCTCGCTCGGCCGGATCGAGCGCACGCGCCTCCAGCCTGCGCTCGAGTCGATGCTGAAGAAGCTGCGCAAGGCCCTCGCGGCGAGCGGCGCATCGCTCGACGAGACGACGCGGAAGGACCTCGACGTCTACCTCGCGGTCGCCGCGGCGCACGTGCTTCCGGATCACGAGGACAACACGCCGGTCTCGCTGTTCGGACAGGACGAACAGGTCGAAGCGCTGCTCGCGGCAACGCACGAGAGGCAACTCACGCCCGTCGAGCTCTTCGGCCGCAGCCGGATGATCGACTTCTCCCAGTTCGAGCCACGCGGCCACTACGCCGACACGTTCTTGGATCCCTCGAACGGGACGTGGTGGGAGCCGCGCTCGTACTTCGCCGCCGTCATGTGGCTCTCGCGGCTCGAATGGAACCTCGTCTCGCGCGGCTCACGAAGCTCCCACCCCGACGCCTCGCCCGACCCGCGCGAGACGCCACGCGAGGCCCGCGCCGCGCTCGCGCTCGCCGAGCTGGTGGAGAAGGGCGGCGCGCTCCCCGAGCTCAAGCTCTTCGAGGAGGTGTACAGCGCGTTCGCCGGCCGGCGCGAGGACGTCAGCGTGCCGGATCTCCTGCACCTCATGCAGAAGGGCGGGTTCACCCCGAAGGACCCGGCCGCCCCGGAGAAACTGCGCCTCGTGATCGGCGACGGCTTCCGCCGCACCACGCGTGTCCACTTCATGCCCGAGGGCGTGACGAACCTGCCCGTCATCAGCACGTTGCTCGGCCCTCGCATCGTGCCGGACATCGCGCCGCTCGGCCGCCTCGTCCACGACGCCGTCCCAGGCCGCTCCCACCTCGGCGCGGCCGACGTCGCGTATCTGCTCGGGCACGATCGCGCGGCGACGTACCTGAAGAGCGACCTCGACCGCTTCCCCGCGCTGCGCTCTGCGCTCGACACGGCCCGCGCGGAGCTCGCCACGGGCGCCGAGAAGGGCCGCGACGTCCAGGCGAGCTTCCTCCGCGCGATCCTCGCGTTGCGCAAGGATCCCGAGGGCGCCCGCCCCTCGTTCATGGGCAAGGACGGCTACGCCGATCTGCGGCTCGGCTCCGCGCTCGTCGGGTACGCGCAGCTCCGGCACACGTTCGTGCTGCTCGCGGGCCAGGGGTACGACGCGTACGGCTGCGAGATCCCCGACGCGTACGTCGAGCCGCTCGTGCCCTTCTACGACGCGCTCGTCGCCCACGTCGAGGGCCTGCGCAAGATCACGGGCGGCGGCTTCGACGGCCTCCTCCGCGTGCTCGGCACGCTCCGCGGCATCGCCCGCACCGAGCTGACGCGCGGCGCGCCGACGAAGGAGCAAGCCACCTGGCTCGCGATGGTCGCCGAGTACATCCCCCAGGGCGGCTACGCCGACAGCGGCGAGCCGCCCAAGTGGACCGGCTGGTACTTCGACATGTTCGAGGACCGGGAGATCGGCGCGACGCGCACGGCCGACCTCGTCGCGGACTCTTTCACCCTGACGAACGCCGGGCAGGTGGCCTACCTCGGCGCCGACGGCCCGCGGCTCGGCGTGTTCGTCGTCGACGCGGGCGGCGCGCCCCGCGCGATGGTCGGCCCTGTCGCGCGGGGCTACGAGATCCACGCGCCGATCGAGAAGCGGCTCGACGACCAGGCAGCCCGGACCCACCTGGACAAACGGGCCCCGTGGCGAGAGAGCTTCGCCCCGGCGCCCGTCCCCGATCCCGCGATCGGCCTAGCCGGCAGGACCGTCTCTTGCGTGCGTGACGGCACGCTCGAGGTGCGCCTGGTCCTCGCGAGCGACCGCGCGCTCGGCCCGGTCACCGTCACCTTGCTCGACCACCACGGCGATCCCCTCGCCCCAGGGCTCACCCTGGACGTCGGCGAGGGTTTTTCCGTGTACCCGTTCACCTTCCCGGAGGTCCCCTGGCGGCCGTCGACGCGCGGGACGTACGACGACCCCCCGCACCGAGAGAGCCGCTCCCCGCGGAGCCCGGTCGAGGCCCTCGTCGTACGGATCGAGGACCTCGCCCAGACTGGCGCGGGCCAGGGGGCGTTCACGCTCTTCACGAGCCCGAGCGTGTTCAGCGGGAAGGCCTTCAGCGAGGACCTGCCGACCCGCCCACAGGGCACCGAGTTTTCGCTCGGCGCCCCCTAGAGCGCCGACCCGTTCGGCGCTCTGCGAGATCGCGAAGCGAGCTCGCCTCGGGGGGTGAATCGACCGGGCTTTGCCCGGTCGAGAGGGGGACGCGAGGCGTCCCCCTCGGGACGAAAGAAGCCTAGAACATCGAGCGGTTCTTGAACCGATCGATGTTCTAGGGGAGTCGCTTCCATTGCGCACGCTTCTCCAGGATCCAGTGCCATAGGCTCGCGAAGAGCCCCATGAACCACGCAGGGACGAACCTGCGCTGGCGGCGCCGGCCCCTCCGCTGCGCCTCGATCAGGGCGAGCTTCTCGACGAAGCGCGCGCGGGCCTGCTTCACCCGTACGTGCGCGCCGCTCTTTTTGAGCCCCAGCCACCTCGCGATCTCGTGCAGGGACTCGCCCTCCACGTCGTGGCGGAGCAGGATCTCCCGCTCGTCAGCGGGCATGAGGCGCGCGGCCGCCTGCACGAGCGCGATCGTCGCGAGGTACTTCTCCGGGTCCTCCGGCTGCGCGACAGCATCGGCGACCGCCTCCGGGTCGAGCACCTCGTAGGCGTGTCTGTAGAGTTTCCTGAAATTCGAGACCTGCTTGCGACAAACCTCCATGAGCCAGCGTCTCGCTGCCTCATCATTCCGCGGAATCACCGCGGTCCGTCGGTTGGCGACGGTAAAAACAATCTGGACGAGCTCCTCGAGGTCCTCCCCGTGCAGCCCCAGGCCTCCGAGGCGATCGCGCACCTCCGCCAGGAACAGTTCGTAAAGGACCTCGACGCGGGGCTTGTGTTTGGAGCGCGATGGCGTGCGGTGGATAGAGTCTCCCACGCTCGCCCTAATGTGTTGAAAAGGCAGATCGTCCAAAAAATGTTTCGCGACCCCTCAGGGCGGCGACGTTCCGGCCTCCAAACCCGCGTCCGCTGCCCCCGCGTCATCCGGGACACACTGCATCACGGAGAGCTTCATCGCCTTGCCGGCCGGCCGCGCCACGAGCAGCGCCGCCCGCGTCGCCGCCAGCACCTCCCCGTTCCCGAGCACCGGCTCCGGCCGCAGCTCCCCCACGAGCTCGCCCCGCGGCGTCATCGTCCCGATCCGCGTCGCCCCTGACAACGACGAGACGGAAAGCCAGCCCGGCATGAGGTCCGGCACGCCCGCCGAGCTCGGCTCTTCGGTGAGCAGCTTCGCCTCCCCCACCCCGGACAAACGCACCCACACGCTCATGACGCGCCCCCCGCTCGACCCGCTCGGCGTGTCGTCGTCCCGGTACGTCACGACCATCCCCCCGTCCTCGCTCGGCTCGACGTCGAAGGCGAGCGCGTGCCCGTCCTTCGGGGTCACCGCGCGCGGCAGGGCCACCGCCACGCCGTGCTCGTCGAGCGGCACCACCTCGATCCACCGCGGCGCGATCGCCTCCCCCACGAGCCCCGTGTCCTCGTCCTTGGGCTTCCGCGCCGTGCCCACGACCGCATACGCGAGCCAGAGGCCACCCGGCCGGGACGCGAGCCGCGGCGTCTCCGCGTCCTGCTTGGGGGGCGAGACGGGCCGCGGCTCGCCCTTGCCCTTCATCGTCTCCGGGTCGAACGGGGCCAGCATCACCATCGTTTGCTTGCCGTCCTTGCTCACGTCGTCCCAGACCACGACCGCGCCCGCGCCCGACGCGGCGAGGTCCACCGCGAGCGACTCGTCCCGCCCCTCGCTGAGCTCCGGCCCCCACGTGACCTGCTCGCCGCTCACCCGGGCCAGCCGGATCGCGCGCCCGCCCGCGTTCGGCTCGAGCATCGCCGCGAGCACCGAGCCCTTGTACCCGCTCACGGTCGGGGCATCGAAATCCCCGCGGCTGCGCCCGAGGCGCACGAGCTTCCCGCCACGCCCGTCGAAGCCGAGCGTCACGACCATGGCCACGGACCCGCCCTCCCCGTCGCGCAACGCGCCCAGGGCGAACCCGCCGTCGAACGTCGTGCCGCGCCCGAGCTCCACGGCGAACGGCGAGAGCTCGTCGAACTCCTCCTCGTCGTGGGTCGACGTGGGGGGCATCGGCTCCCCTCCAGCGTCCGGCGCCCCAGGCCCCCGCCCTGCATCCGGCGCCTTGGGCGCCTTCGCCGCCTGCGGCTCCCCGACGACGAACGGTTCGGCGGAGACGGCCGTGCACCGGGGCGGCGGAGGTTTGTCCTCGACCAGCGCCGCGTCCGCCTCCCCGGCGTCGACGCCCGGTCGCGCCGCGCCCGGGTCGCCGCGGCTGCCCCAATACCGCACCCCGACGATGACGATCGCGATCACGAAGGCCGCGAGCGCCGCGCCCGCGAGCCCGCTGCCGGCGTCGCGGGGCTCGGTCGGGTCTTTGGGGGAGGGTTTCGGCGGGATTTTCGGAGCGATTTTCGGGGAGATCGGGGGCATGGGGTGGGGTGCGGGAGGAAAAACGTTTTTCAGGACGAGCGACTAGGCATCGATCGGCTCGTCCTCGACCTCGCCGAAGAGCTCGCTGATGTCGAGCTCGACGGCCTCGAAGGGTTCGGCGCGGACGCGTTCACGGACGGGCCATTCTTGGGGCGCCTCGGGGACACCCTCGCGACGCCAGCCGACGTGCCGCCGCTCTTCCTCGGGGATCACGAGCAGGTCCTCGATCGTCGCCGGCTTGCTCTTCCGCGCAGGGGACCCCATGCCCGCCATCTTGCGCCCCTCCTCCGGCCTGCGCAACGCGCCTCGTTCGCCCTCGGTTCTCCCGACGAGACCATGAATTTCTCGCGTCCGAGCCGCCGCGCCCCCTAAAATCCGCGCATGCGTCCTTCGCTTGCTGCGCGCGTCTTCTGCGCGTTCGCCCTTGTCCTCGTGTCGTTCCTGACGTTCGCATCGTGCGGCTCACGGACCGGGGACCTCGATCTCTACGCCACGGGCGGCGGCACGAGCTGCGGCGCGATCGGCGAGAGCTGCGGCCTGCCCGGCGATTGCTGCGAAGGCTTCTCCTGCAACGACGAGATCTGCAAGCCGGAGCAGATCTGCAAGCCCGACGGGCTCGCCTGCGAGACCACCGTCGACTGCTGCAACCTCGACTGCATCAACGGCTTCTGCGGCGGCGTTTCGTGCACACCCAACGGCCTCGCCTGCACCGAGAACGCCGCGTGTTGCGACCTCGACTGCTGGCAGGGCTTCTGCGGCGGCATCGAGTGCAAGCCCGACGGCTTCGCGTGCAAGGGCCCGCAGGACTGCTGCGGCTTCCAGTGTACCAACGGCTTCTGCGGCCCCGCCGTCTGCAAGCCCCAGGGCGCCACCTGCTTCGCCGACGGCGACTGCTGCGGCGGCGGCTGCACGCAAAACGTCTGCGGCTCGGCGTGTCAGCAGGACGGGTTCGTCTGCACGAACCCCTCCCAGTGCTGCTCCGGCCTCTGCACCGAGGGCGTCTGCGGCACGGGCTCCTGCAACCCGAACGGCGCGCCTTGCCAGGTCGCCGCCGAGTGCTGCGCCGGCTTCTGCCCCGGCGGCGTCTGCAGCTTCCAGCAGTGCGGCCCCAACGGCACGGCTTGCGGCTCCCCCTTTGATTGCTGCTCCAACGTCTGCGAGGGCGGCATCTGCGGCGGCGGCCCCTGCAAGGGCGACGGCGCCGCGTGCACCGCGTCGGGCCAGTGCTGCACGGGCTTCTGCGACCCGAAGACGCACCGCTGCGGCTTCGGCCAGTGCCAACCCGACAACACCTCCTGCGAGTTCCACGACCAGTGCTGCTCGGGCTTCTGCGATCCGCAGAGCGAACGCTGCGGCTTCGGCCAGTGCCAGCCCGACGGCAACGTTTGCCAGAACGACTTCGAGTGCTGCGCGGGCTTCTGCAACCCGGAGACCCAGATCTGCGGCTTCGGCCAGTGCCAGCCCGAGGGCTTCTTCTGCCAGAACGACTTCGAGTGCTGCTCGAACAACTGCAACCTCTCGACCTTCTCGTGCGACTTCGGCGGCTGCACGCCCGACGGCCTGTTCTGCGTCAACGACTTCGAGTGCTGCGCGGGCTTCTGTGATCCGCTCTCGAGTAGCTGCGGCATCGGGCAGTGCTTCCCCAACGGCTTCGGCTGCAAGTTCGGGGAGGAGTGCTGCTCCGGCCTCTGCGATCCGGGCGGGTTCTGCACGGTCGGCGAATGCCAGCCCGACGGGTTCTTCTGCGACAACGGCTTCGACTGCTGCTCGGCCTTCTGCGATCCGAACTTCTTCACCTGCGGCTTCAGCCAGTGCCAGCCCGACGGCTTCCCCTGCGACGGGCCCGGTCAGTGCTGCAACGGCACCTGCACGAACGGCCTCTGCGGCGCGGCGCAGTGCAAGCTCGACGGCTTCCCCTGCAACGGGAGCGGCGAGTGCTGCACGAACGTCTGCCAGAACGGCATCTGCGGCGCAGGCTCGTGTTTGCCCACGGGATCGAACTGCGTGAGTGATCCGCAGTGCTGCGTTGGCCTCGCGTGCAACGGCGGCCACTGCGGCGTGCCGCCCGTCGACGCGGGGACGTGCAGCCTCGATCCGGGCGGCACGCCGTGCTCGCAGTGCATCGTGGGGAGCTGCTGCGCGCAGACCGAGAACTGCCTGACGAACCCGCAGTGCGCGTCGAGCCTGAGCTGCTACCAGCGCTGCACCGTCGGCGGCGGCACACCCGCGAGCTGCCAGCAGCAGTGCTGCACCGGCAACCTCTGCACCCAGTGGTCGAACTGCGTCGCGCAGAGCTGCGCCGGCCCCTGCTTCTGATCGCGGCTCCCGCGCGCCGCCGCTAGCGCTTCGACGGCGACGAGCGCGGCGGCGGCGTGGGGAGATCCTCGCCGCGCAGGTGCGCGATCGCCTGCGCCTCGTCGTCGAACACCGGGATCTGGACCCGGCCGGCGCTCGCCTCCTCGCGCGTCCTGCGCATGGCCTGCAGCTTCCCGACCGCGGTCTTCACGAGGATCGCGTTCCGGGAGAAGCCCATGAGGACTTCCATCATCAGCGGGCGGATGATGTCCATCGCCGTGTCGTCGGTCATCATCGGAGCTTCCCGCGTGTCCAGCATCACGCCGACGCCCTTGCGTTCCCGCAGCGGGACGCGGAAGCGAAACTCGCTCGCGAGCCGTTCGAGGATCACGTTCGCGCCGACCACAGCCATCGGCGCCGTGGTCCGTCGCACGCGAATGAACCCCGGTTCCCGCGTGACGATCGCGAACGCGCTGCGGAACAGCTCTTCCATGCCAGCTCGATGGTGGCCTCCCGCGTGAGGCGTCGCAAGGCCGCCTGGCCTCTTCCCGCGACACGCGTCCGATGCTTCCATGCGCGCCGCGCCTCGGCGTAGCCTCGCCTCGTCCACTCGTCATGCGTCCTCGCGCTTCCCTCCTCGTGCTTTGTGCCGCGCTCGTGCTCCTGCTCGTCGGGTGCATGGGCACGCCGACGCCGCTCGCGCCGGGTTTGTCGGGGTCCGTGGGTTTGCCCCACGCGGGCGTGCTCACGGGCGCGACCGCGCTGCCCGAGCGTGGCGCCGGGTATCGGCTGCTGCGCAACACGAGCGCTCGGTACGGCACGCCGCGCCTCGTCGAGACGGTCAAGCGCGCCGCCCGCGAGGTCGCGGCCTTCCGCCCCGGCGCGCCGCTGCTCGTCGGGGATCTCTCGAACCGCCAGGGCGGCTTCCGCAACGGCCATCGCTCGCATCGCACGGGCCGGGACGTCGACCTGCTCCTCTACTGCACGACGCCCGACGGCCGCTCCATCCCGAGCCCTGGGTTCGTCCGGTTCGGGGCGGACGGCCTCGCGGAGACCGAGGACAAGCGCCTGCCGTTCGTCCGGTTCGACACCGAGCGCAACTGGCAGCTCGTGAAGGCGCTCGTCAGCTCGCCCGAGGCCGACGTCGAGTGGCTCTTCCTCGCGCGCTGGCTCGAAGCGCTGCTCATCGAGCATGCGCGGGCGCGGGGCGAGGATCCAGAGATCGTCTGGCGCGCGGAGAACGTCTTGCTCCAGCCGAAGGACAGCGCGCCGCACGACGATCACATCCACCTCCGCGTCGCGTGCGCGCCGACCGAGGCGGTGGCCGGCTGCGAGGGCCGTGGACCTGCGTGGCCGTGGCTCCCGGCGCCGCTCGCGCTCGAGCCGTGGAGCGACGCAGAGGCGCTCGCGGCGCTCCTCGACGATCTCCTCCCGGGCAAGCCCGAGGCGGCGACCGGGACACGATGAACCTCCTCGCGCACGGCGACGCGGCCGACGTCTGCGCCGCGCTCGCGCCGGACGTCTCCTTCGACCTCGTCTACCTCGATCCACCGTACGGCGTGGGCACGTCGATGACGGCGCGTACGGCGCTCGGACAAACCCGGGGCAAGAAACAAGCGTCGGGGGGCCCGGTGGCGTACGAGGATCGTTACGATCCGGAGAGCCTCGTGGCGATGCTCCTGCCGCGGCTCGAGGTGATCCGCGGCAGGATGAGCCGGGGCGCCACGATCTACGTGCACCTCGATCATCGCACCGTGCACGAGGTGAAGGTCGCTTGTGATCGCCTCTTCGGCCGGGGCGCGTTCCTCGGCGAGGTCATCTGGACGCCTGGCAACGGCAGCCGCGGCGCGCGTGGGTTCACGGTCACGCACCAGACGCTCTTGCTCTACGTCCGGGATCCACGGGAGCGCCGGGAGGTCGTCTACAACGCGGGCGACCCGATCCTGCGGGAGCCGTACGCGGCGACGAGCCTGGAGATGCACTTCCGGCATCGGGACGAGGCGGGCCGCCTGTACCGCGAGCGTGTGGTGAATGGCCGGGCGTACCGGTACTACGCGGACGAGGGGCGGCGGCTCGGCAGTGTTTGGACCGACGTGCCGGCGATGGTGGCGAATACGCCGCTGCGCGTCGAAGGGACGGGGTACCCGACGCAGAAGCCGGAGCGGCTCTTGGAGCGCATCATCCGGGCGTCGAGCCGGGAGGGCGCGACGGTGGCGGACCTCATGTGTGGAAGCGGGACCACACTTGTAGCGGCGGCGAAGCTGGGTCGACGGTTCGTGGGTGGTGACGTGAGTCACCTGGCGGTCGACCTTTCTGCGAGACGCCTCACTTCAGAAAAGATTCCGTTTGTCCGCGCGGGCGATGTATCGTTCGCCTGAAAAAAGTTGTGGACGATCGGCTCTCTCAACACACGCAGATTTTGGTGACCGAGCATCCTCACACTACTGGAGGGTGTTGGGTTGACCACACGCGTGATGACGGGGGGGACGGGGGGCTGACGTCGGGGCAGCTTTGAACTGAGGAGAAAGAGCCATGGATTTCGGAAAGAGCTTGCTCCGGGCGCTCCCTTGCGTTGCGGCGCTGGCCGGGCTGACGGGGTGCGGGGTGTCCCCGGGGGATACGTGGATCTATCGGGTTTCGTTCGGGGAGACGGATTCGAACAGCGGGTGCTGGTATCCGGAGACGGATCCGCCGCCGAACAAGGAGAACGATAGCTCGACGCTCCGCGGCACGGGCACGTGGATCGTGTACGCGAGCATCGAGGACAAGATTTACCTCGATACGGGCGCCATTACGCTGGAAGGCGCCGAGTCGGATGAAGGGTTCACGTTCTCCGGCAAGGTGGTCGACGTGGACTTCGACATGGCGGATGGGACCGGATCCAAGCGCACCACGACCGTCACGTCGACGATCAACATCATCACGGATGGGAACGCGATCTCCGGCGAGGCCGTCCAGAAGACCTCGTACGCGTGCTCGGGCTCGACCTGCGGGGACAAGATCCCGAGCTGCACCGAGACAAGCCCGTTCGTCGGCACCTACATCGAGGATGTCGAGCTCAAATACGACATTAGCGGCGGCAGCGCTGCGCCGTCTCCCTAAGGCCAAACAACCGGTGTAGGCGTCAACTTGCTCACCGCGGTGTCATCACCGATCTGACCAAACGTGTTGTCGCCCCAGCATCGAACCCGCCCCCCCGTCAACAACGCACACGACGACGTCGTCGCCAACCCAAGCATCGTTGCCCCCTGCAGACCGATAGCCACTGGCTTTGAGGCATTTGTCTTTGTGCCATTGCCGAGCTGTCCAGTCGCATTCGATCCCCACAGGTAGGCCGTGCCCGCCGCTGTGGCTCCGGTGAAGTTGTAGGCCAGCGCGATAGAATCGGCTCCGGTCACATCGACGGATACTGGCGCTGATGCGTTCAGAAACCCGCCAGTACCAAGCTGACCTACGACATTCAGTCCCCAGCAATAGAGGCCGAGCGGGTTCCTTGCACAGGAGAATTCTCCTCCGCACTGAACTTCGAGCACACCTGCCAAGTTCGAGACGTTGACCGGCGTAGAGCTGTCCGTTGTCGATCCGTTCCCGAGTTGTCCTTGGAAGTTACGCCCCCAGCACTGGACACTTCCGTCTTTCTTGAGAGCACAGGAATGGTTGGCTCCAGCGCAAACCTGCGCGTAACCGGTGCCCACCTGAACCGGCGTAGACAGGTACCCGCCTTGGCTGGTACCGACCTGCCCGTAGTTATTCGAGCCCCAGCAGCGCACACTGCCAACGACATCGACCATGCAGGTATGGCCGTCGCCTACGGATATTTGAGCGATATTCGAGACGCTGGCAACGAGCGTCGGGCTCGCGTTACCGTCCCCCCAGCACGCCACGGTACCGTTTGCCAGAACCGCGCAGGTCCTCGCAAGGTAGCTACCTCCTGACGTCCCCCCGCCATCCACCTGCTTCGCCGTCCCCGGCGCAGGCAAGTTCACCTTCGTCGGCTTCAACTGCGTCTGCAAATTTCCTGCACCCAGCTCCCCTTTTTCACCCCGTCCCCAACAATAAACCTCCCCCCCCTTCAGCACCGCGCAGTGATGATAGTACCCCCCCGCCACGCTGACCGGATCATTACAACTCCCCACCTTGCAAAACGCCGCACACGCATTCCCACACGCGCCACAATGCGCCTTCGTCGTCCCCAAATCCGTCTCGCACCCTGGCGCTGCCGTGCAATCCCCCCACCCCGCGGCGCACGTAGACACGCACGTCCCCATCTCGCAGGCCGCCACCTGGTTCAATCCTGCTTGACAGTCCCCCGCATCCATGCATTCCGGCGGCGCCCCGCCGACCCCTCCACTCCCGCCGACCCCTCCACTCCCACCGACGCCCCCGCTCCCGCCGACCCCTCCACTCCCGCCGGCGCCCCCGGCTCCATCTCCGCCGATCCCTCCGGCCCCGCCGCCACCTCCTCCCGCATCCGGCTCCCAGATCGTCGCCTCCTCCCAGCCGATGATCTGCTTGCACCCGTACCCACTCACCACCACCAGGGCCACCACGCCCGGCATCCACGTCGTCACGCGCGTTCGCATCTCAGAACTCCATCCCGGCGCTCACACCCAAGCTCCCTCGACCCACGATCGGCGAGATCCACGCGCGCTCTGCCGGCGCCTCGGGCTCGTTCCCGCCCACCACGAACAGCACGATCCCCGTCGCGAGCACCCCCCCGCCGATCCCCAGCAACCCCGTCGACACATCCGCGGAAAACCCCGCCTCGTTCCGCAACGTGTACCCCTCCTGCGTGCACCGCGTCGGATCCCCCGCGTCGCACTTCTCCTTCGACGCCGCGTTCTTCTGCAACGCGGCCGCCCCGAACCCCGCGCCCACCCCAATCCCCACGACCCCCGCGATCCCCGTCGCGAGCCCCGCCTTCCGCAGAAGCGACCACCGCGACTTCGGCGCCGCCACCACGTCCTTCCCCGCTGCCGGCGCGACCGCCGCGAGCTCCGGGATCACCACCTCCACCGTCGCCGGTCCTTCCGGCACCACCTTCTCCTCGTGAAACCCCGCCCTCCCCGGCGCCCGCGCCTCCACCACGTGGCTCCCCGGATCCACCGGCAACGCCGTCCCGAACACCGCCGGCCCGAGCACCTTGCCGTCCAGCAGCACCTCGAGCCCCGTGACGCTCGACGACGCCGTGATCTGGATCCGCGACAACCGCTGCTCCAGCGCCCGCCGCCGCTCCTCTGCCACGGCCTCCCTCGGCTTGTCCCCACGCTCCCGCGCGAGCCGCGCAGCCTCCCCGAAGTGACCATACGCGCTCGCCGTTTTTCCCTGCCGCTCGTGACAATCGCCCAGGTTGAGCCGCGTCCCGACCGAGGGATCGTATCGATCGCTCTCCGCGAACTTCAGGCACGCCTCCGGCAGCCGGTTCTGGTCGAGCAGCGTCCTCCCCTCGTCGAAGAGCTTGTCCGCGACGGCCTTGTCCGTGGCGGAAGTTTGTCCGAACACATGCGCGGCCCCGAGAAGGATGGCCGTGGAAACCGAAAGCCCCGTCGACTTCCTGAACATTGATTCTCCGCTCGCGACCGAGAGCGCCGGGCAGGACCCTCGTCGCCCGACCAACGTTCAGGCTACCCCGCCTGGGTCGACAAGGGAAGGAGCCGTACTTTCCGGCCCGGATCCAGGCAGGATCGATCGATCTTTGCCTCCCTTGAAACACGCACGGTACCCTTCGAACCATGAAGCTCGAAGGCCGTGCCCTTCCGCTCGTCCTCTTCCTGGCGTCCGCGTGCGCGCCCTCACCCGAGGCGAAATACGACGGAGGCTCCCAGCGCCCCAGGCAAGAGCGCGTTGTCCCGCCCACGGACTTCGAGATCGAGCAGTGGAAAGAAGACATCAAGCTCCGCGAGTGGCAGGAGTGGAACCAGCGCAAGAAGGACGGGAACACGCCCTTCAACAAGACCGAGGTCGAACCGCCGCCCGGCGAAGCGCCCACGTTCCAGTTCGCCTCCGCCAAGAGCGAGCCCACCTCCGCGCCCAAAGCCACGCAGACGGAGCCGCCGCGTATCGCGGCCCTCGCCGATCAGGCATACATCTACAAACGCCCCGCGCCCGAGGGCCTGCCGCTCGGGTACGTGCGCATGGGCACGAGCGTCACGCTCCTTTCGAACGAGCCCGTCGAGGGGAAAAACTGCCCCCGCGGTTATTACAAAGTCGCCCCCCGCGGCTACATCTGCCTCGATCCCCGCAAGACCACGCTCGATCTGAACGACCCGTATTACCGCGCCCTCGCCGAGCTCGCGCCCCGCGAGGACGCCGTCATGCCGTATCGTTATGCCTTCTCGAACGGCGCGCCCATGTACAGCCGCGTCCCGACGAAGGCCGAGCAGGAGAAAGCCGAACGGAGCTTCGGCGCGCCGGGCACGTTCGTGCAGCTCGCCGAGTGGTCGCGTGGCCACGAGGAGCTCATCAGCGCCGACGAGCGCGACCGCATCCGCCCGACCGACCCGGTCTTCGCCATCTTCGCGAACGGTCAGCGCTCCGTCTCCGGCAATGGCGCCTATGATCCCGCGAAGCTCGTCTGGCGCGTCATCCCGAACGGCTCGATGCTCGCGTACGCGCGCGCCTTCGAGGCCGAAGGCCGCACCTGGCTCGTCACGCCCGACCTCATGCTCGTCCCCGCCGACCGCATGCGCCCCTTCCGCCGCACCGCCTTCCACGGCGTGCGCCTCGGCAGCGACGTCCGCCTCCCGCTCGCCTGGAACCGCAAGCAGGAGCCCATCCCGCGGTATACCCGCGGTGAAAACGGGAAAATGGTCACATTCGGACAAACCATTCCGCCGAAAGGGTACGTCCAGGTCAGCGAGCGCGTCGTCGTCGGCAAGAAGGCGTACCTCGCCCTCCGGAACGAGCCCGGCGCGTTCGTCCTCGCGGACCACATCACGGTCACGCGGACCGCGAAAAAGCTGCCGCGCTCGGTCAAACCCGGCGAAAAGTGGATCGAGGTCAAGATCAACCCCGGCACGCTCACGGCCTACGAGGGCGACAAACCCATCTACGCGACGATGTTCTCCCCTGGCAAGGGCGGCGCCCCCATCCCCGGCTACGACCCGTACGTCCATTCGATGACGAAGACCGGCGTCTTCCCGATCGAGTGGAAGGACCGCGTCGCCGTCATGTCACCGGACAAGGAATGGCCGCCGAAGATGCTCTGGATCTCGGAGGTCCCGAACATCCAGTACCTCCGCGCCCCGCTCGCGATGCACGTCGCCTACTGGCACGAGGATTTCGGCAACCCGAAGAGCGCCGAGTGCGTGAACGTCTCCCCCGAGGACGGCCATTTCCTCTTTCAATGGACCGAGCCCGCCCTGCCCGAGGGCTGGGGCGGCGTCCGGCCCGGCGATGGCAATGGCAAGGCCACGCCGGTCGTGATCACCGCCCTGTAATCCACGCCTACGGATGGTGCTCGGCGAAGCGCTGGAGTTTCTCCGCCGAGCGCCGGAACATCTGCGAAAACACCGCCCGCGCTGCCCCGTGCACGGGCACCATCACGAGCGCCGGCGTGTAGAACACGTGCCAGACGAGCCGCGTCCGCCGGCCGCCGTCGAGCGGCTCGAAGCGCAGATCCTCCAGCATTTGCTTCACGATCGGCAGCGTGATCCCGTCGATCGAGAACGTGAGCCGCTGCCCGCGATCCCAGGCAAGAAAACGCTCCTTCACGGTCAGCGTCTTCAGCTCGATCTCGCGCGTCGTGCCCACTGCGTGCGGCTCCGGGCTCGTCCACCGGCAGGCGACGAAGTCCTGAAACCACGCCTCTTGCCGCTCGCCGGTAGCGAACAGATCGAAGACACGCTCGGGCGTGGCGTCGATCGTCACGACGTTCGCGATGCGTTGCGGGGCGCTGTCGACGTACGAAAGATCCGAAGGGGTCGTGCGGAACCACATGCGGCGTATTCCGCCTCGGTTTTCCCCGCGACGCAAGCCCTGCGATTGCTCTAGCCGAACGGCTCCACCGCCACCGCGCACCGCTTGAGCGCCGGCTCCATGCTCAGCGGGTCTGTCGCGGACGTCGTCACCTCGTTCACCGACGCGCCCGCCTCCCACAGATCGTTCCAATGCATCGGCATGAACACGACGCCCGGCCCGATGTCCCGGGTCACGCGTACGACAGTCCTCGCCTCGCCACGCCGGCTCTTCACGAACACCCGCGCTCCCTCGACGAGCCCGAGCTCGCGCGCGTCCTCCGGGCTCATCGCCAGGTAAGGCGCCGGATCGATGCGATTCAACCGCTCCACATTGCCCGTCTTCGTCCGCGTATGCCAGTGCGCCTCCACGCGCCCCGTCGTCAGCACCAGCGGATACCGCGCGTCCGGCTGCTCCTCCGGCGCCACGTACGGCCGCGCAAAGAGCCTCGCCTTGCCCGAGGGCGTCGCGAACACGTGCCCCTCGTGCAGCACCCGCGGCGCGCCCGTGTGCGGGTGCGGCCAGCGCTGCGGCCCCTCCGCGCGCAGCCTCTCGTAATCGACGCCGGTCTGATCGTTCGGCCGGCCCCGCGTCATCATGGCCATTTCCCGGAAAATCGCGCCGGCCGAGGAACAATCGAACGCCGCGCCGAAGCCCATGGCCTGCGCCACGTCTTGCACCCATTCCCAGTCCGGCCGCGCGTCCCCCGGCGGCTCCACCACCCGTTCGAGCAGCGAAATGGTCCGGTCGCTGTTCGTGAACGTCCCCTCCTGCTCCAGGTTCAACGCGCCCGGCAGCACCACGTGGGCAAACCGCGTCGTCTCCGTGGGATAATACGCGTCCTGCACGATCACGAGCTCCGCCCGCTCGAGCCCCCACCGCGCCACGGGCAGGGTTCGGCATGCTCGCCGCCGGGTTTGTTCCGATGATCCAAAGCGCGCGAATCTCGCCCCGCTCCATCGCGTCGAACATCGCGACCGCGTCATGCCCCGGCTTCTCGCCGATCGCCCCCGGCGGCAGGCCCCACAGCGCCTCCACCTCGGCCCGATGCGCCTCGTCGAGGACCCCCGCTGCCCGGGCAGACCGTGGCTCATGTAGCCCATGTCCCGGCCGCCCATCGCATGGTTGTCCCGTCAAACTAAATGGTCCCGCGCCCGGCTTGCCGATCCGGCCCGTCGTGAGGTGCAGGTTGATGATCGCGTTCGTCGAGAAGGTCCCGAGCGTCGTCTGGTTGACGCCCATCGTCCAGAACGTGATGAGCCGCTCGGTGCGCGCGATGATCTCGGCCGACGCGCGGAGTTCCTCCTCGGTGATTCCGCAGATCGCAGCGACGCGCGCCGGATCGTATTCGCGGAGCATCGGCAAAAGCTCGTCCCAGCCCTCCGTATGCGCCGCGACGAACGCCTCGTCGATGACGCCCATCTCCAGGCAGAGATGAAGTCACCCATGGAGGAGCGCGATGTCCGTCCCGGGCCGGACCGCGAGGTGCATCGTCCCTTGCGCGGCCGTCTTCGTTCGGCGCGGATCGACCACGATCGCGCGTGCGCCCGAGGTCTTCATCCGCCGGAGGACCCGGTCGAACGCGACGGGATGGCAATCGGCCGCGTTCGATCCAATGAACACGAACGCGTCGGCCTCCTCGATGTCCGCGAACGTCAGCGGCGGACCGTCCGCGCCGAGCGAGAGCGTCATCCCGCCGCGGCGCTCGCCATGCAGAGGCGGCTGTTCGAATCGACGTGGTTCGTCCGGAGGAACCCTTTGCCGAGTTTGTTGGCGAGGTACTGCGCCTCGGTCGTGAGCTGCCCCGAGAGGTAAAGCGCGACTGCGGAGGGGCCATGCTCTGCGAGAATACGCCCGAGCCGTGTGGAGATCTCGCGCACCGCCTCCTCGCGCGAGATGGGGACGAGCGCGCCGTCCGCGCCGCGGAGGAGGGCTCGACCGAGGCGCGACGGCGCGGCGAGGGCTTGCGCGGCGAGGGCGCCTTTCAAGCAAAGGCGACCGAGGTTCGCCGGATGCTCGGGGTCCCCGACGAGCTTCAGGATCCGTTTGCCATCGGTCGTCGCCAAGAGTCCGCAGCCCACACCGCAATACGGGCAGACGGTCTTGCGCTGCTCAGTGACCACGCACGAGGATCCTTCGACCGCCCGCGGAGCGCAAGAGGGGGGCGAGTTTCGGGCGCCGGCCAGAAAAAGATCGGGGGCTCGAAATTTCTTCCCCCGCTCCGCCGAACAGGGCGGCGAGGATGCAGCCCGCACCCATGACGCCCAACGTCCCCGGCCCGAAGGCGCCGCCCCAAACGGCGACCGTCTCACCGGAGGAGACTGCTTCGCTACGACAGATCGTCGTGGCCGTGGTGGCGTGTGTCCTCGGCGAGCGCCGGAACCACCCGGACGTCGAGGATTGTACGCACGAGGCGCTCTCCCGCGCCATCGAGGGCCGAAGCCGCTTGCGTGACGGAGAGCCGCTCCGTCCGTGGGTGATCGGTATCGCGCGGCACGTGGCGCTCGACGCGCTGCGGAGCCGCAAGCGCACGCGGCGCGTGGAGGCGCGGATGGAGACCGCGTCTGCGTCCGAGGACACCACGACAACGTGGCTCGACTGGGTGCCGGACCCCTCGCCGGGTCCGGAGGAGCGCACGGCGAGCGCGGAACGGGCGACCCGCCTCGAGCGGGCGCTCGGCTCGCTCCCCGAGGAGCAGCGGCGCGCGCTCGTGATGTTCCACGTCGAGGGGCTTGGATACCAGGATATTTGCAAGCGCCTCGGGGTCCCGCTCGGGACCGTGGCGACGTGGCTCGCGCGCGGCCGGCGGCTGCTCGCGGAGACGGTCGGCGAATGATTCCGTGAGACGAGATGAGGAACGACGATGGACGACCACGACAAACTCCCGCCGGATCTGGCCTGGCAACACGACGGACACGTGACGGAGTTCGTGCTCTCGAGTGTCGCCGACGGAGAAGCGGGGATCGTCCCCGCGGATGCCCTCTCTCATCTCGACGGTTGTGACCATTGCGCGCAGCGCCTCGGCGCGGAGGCGTTGCTCTCGGCGCACGCGGGCGAATTGCTCGCGGAGCTCACGGAGCCCTCGTTCGCGCCGGTGAAGGTTCTCGTGAAGGAGCCCGCGGCCGCGGTGGCGAAGGCGCCTGCATCCGTGCGGGGCCTCGCGACGCTGCCGAAGCGCGCGGTGTTCGGCGCGCTGCTCCTGGCGGCGCTCGGCGCGCTGCCGGCGATTCTGGATCAAATCGCCCGGGTCCCGAGCTTGGTCGGGACGATCGGGCGGGCCGTGCTCATGCTCGCGCGGAGCGCGGAGGTCGTCTCGAAGAGTGACATGTTCCCGACGCTCGCGTTCGCGGCGTCGGCGGTACTCATGATTTCGGGCCTCGTCGTATCGCGAATCTCGCGTCCGGGGTCCTCGAACGATTTGGCGCAAGAAGGAGGCGTGTGAAATGGCTGGTCGAAGGCTTTCTGGGCTCGCGTTCTTGCTTTCTGCATTGACGACCGCGGCGCCCTCGCTGGCGGCGGTCGAGAAGCAAGGCGAATGGCCGGCGGACGAGAAGAAGATCAGCCTCGACGTCGAGCGCGTGTCGCAGGAGGACGCGATCAAGCGCCTCGCCGAGGCCGCGGGCTGGAGCGTCGTGATCCACGCCCCGTCGACGGAGCCCGCCTCCCTGCACGTCAAGGACCAGCCCGCCGACAAGGTCCTCGCGCTCTTGCTCGAAGGCGGCCAGTACGTCGCCCGCCGCGACGGCACGTTGATTTCGATTTCCCGCGCCCCCGCGGCGCCGAGCGCCGAAGCGCTCCCCGCGGCGCCGCCGGTGCCCCCGGTGCCGCCCGTTCCTGCGGTGCCCCCGGTGCCGCCCGTGCCGCCTGTCCCGCCAAACGATTCGGCGGACGAACAGGACGAACAGAACGAGCAGGCCGCCCCCGCCGCCGAGCCTCGCACCGGCGCGGCACAACATCGGAGGGGCGAGGGCAAGGATCGCGAGGTGGTGGGGCAGAGCCTCGTCATCGGGAAGGACGAGGTTGTCAAGGACGTCCATTTGGTCGGCGGAAGCCTCACGATTCGCGGGGTCGTCACGGGCAGCGTGGAGGTCGCCGGCGGGACGGTGACGATCGAGCAGGGCGCGCACGTGATGGGCGACGCGCAGGTGATGGGCGGCTCGATTCACGTGAAGAAGGGCGCGCGCCTCGACGGCAACGCGAAAATCGTGGGCGGGAAGCTCCATCGTGAGGAGGGGTCGATCATCGGGGGCGACGTCTCGACGCGTATCGAGGACGAGCACGACGAGGAGCCGACGAACGCACAGCGCTTCATGCGTAATTTCAGCGAATCGATGACGAGCGGGGCGCTGCTCTTCGCGCTCGGCGCGGTCTTGATTGCGCTCTTCACGAAGCGCGCGGAGTCGCTCAAGGTGGAGATCGCGGCCCGGCCGATGCGTTCGTTCGCGCTCGGCATCGTGGGTTCGCTCGGCGCGATTGCGCTGCTCGTGGCGCTCTGCATCACGCTGGTGGGCATTCCGGTCGCGGTGGTGGGGCTCCTTGCGGGGGTCTTCGGCCTCTTCGCGGCGATGTGCTCGGTGCTGGAGGTCGTGGGCCGCGCGCTCATCGGGCACAAGACGAAGAACGAATATGCGCACCTCGCTCTGGGTTGCGCGCTCTTCGTGCTGACCGGCCCGCTGCCGGTGATCGGCGAGATCGTGCGGGTGGTCGTGGTGCTCGTGGCGATCGGCAGCCTCGTGGCGACGCGGGCCGCAGGCCTGATCCCCATGAAGAAGGGCGCCAAGCCGACGATGGACGATTCGCATCCGTATCGGAGCGCCGAGGTCGTCTGATTCGACTCCCTTCCTGACGAAAAAGGCCGCGCTCCCTCGGGAGACGCGGCCTTTTTCTGTTTCAGCGATCGATCACGAATCGACCGAAATCACCGCCGCCGTCCGCGCGCCCTTCCCGCCTCGGACTTCGAACGTCCGGGGCGTGCCGTCCAGACGAACCACGAGCTCTCCCTTCGCGGCAGGCAGGCCCCCGGTCACGAGGACGCGATACGTCCCGCTCGACGCGGACGCTGCGATCGAGGACGCGCTCGATCGACCCGTCCCCGGCACGATCGGCGTCATGACGCGGCCCGCGGGATCGATCAAGACGACCCGAGGGCAACCCTCCACGCCCTCGGCGCACGTGAGCTTCGTAGAGATTCGTTCGCCCCAGGAAAACCCATCCGCGTAGACCAGCGTCTCGCCCTTTTCGAGCGCTTTCCGCAAGGACACGAGGCGCTCGCTCGGGTCTTTCTGGGCCGCAAGGGCCGCGAGCACGGCCTCTCGTTCGCCGAGCACGCGGGCGCGGCAGCGGAGCGCATCGTAGGTGGCACCCAGGTCGCGCGGGAGCAGCTCGGCGTACGAGCGGAAATGCGCGCAGGCGCGGCGCTCGTCGCCGGCCGCTTCGAAGGCCCGGGCCGTGCGCCAGTGGGCCTTCGCATTCGACGGGTCGAGCTCGGACTGGGTATCGAGCGCGACGAGCGCGGTGTCGTCCTCAGCGAGCGCCGCCGCGGCCTCGGCATAAAGCTCGTGTGCGCGAGCGCGGTCGGGGTCGAGCTCGACGTATTTCGAGGCCTCGCGGAGCGCCTCCTCGAATCGACCCCGCACGAGCAGGCCCGTAACCCACGCCTCGCGCGCCCGGCGGCTCTCAGGCGCCTCCATGGAAGCCTTCGCGAGTGTTTCGAGCGTCTCCTTCCCGGCGCTGCGCCAGGCCTCATCCCCTTTGCCGATCCAGGACGCAACGCCCCAATCGTGGGATCGGCTGAAGACCGGCGCGGTGGACGAACTCCCATTGCCGTTCGAAAACATGATCGGATAGGTCACGGTCACGACGCCGCCCTCCGGCTCGGGGAACGAGAGGCCCCGGAAGCCGCTGAGCACGCAGCTCACGACCTCCGCATTCGGGAGATCACTGCCACCATTGCCCACGTTCACGACCGAGCCATTGCGGCCGATGACGAACCGGGCGACGACGCGGCCCGTGAGGTTCGGGCTCGACTTGAGGCCCTGCTCGTAGCAGAAGCGGAATCGACCGAAGTTCTGCCGCACGATGCGCTGGATGACCGCGGGCGGCAAGCGGCCGCTCACGGTCGTCGCGCCCATCCGGAGGGTCGGCGCTGCGCGCAGTTGGCCCGCGCGGCTCCCTATGCCGATGCCGTCGCGGAAGGATCCGAGCCTCCCATGTCCCGCGCCAAACCCTTGCCCTGTCCCGCCCCCGCCCTCGCCGACGCCGGACAAACCGAGGCCACCGGTGCCAAACGAATCGCCGATCGGGTCGGGCGACGTCCCTCCGAGGCCCCCGCGGACCGTCTCTACCTCGGACGTGAGGCCGAATTTGCCTTGCGTGCGGGGAATGCCGAATGCGGCGAACATGCGGTCGTTCTCCAGGACGAGCAGCGACGTCAGGCGGCTCTGCACGTGGTATTGCTGGGAGAGCGCGACGGTCTCCTTGGCCGCGTCGTCGTCCGCGCGCCGGCCGAGCTCGCTGATGCGCTCCGTGGCCCAGCGCCGCGCAACGACCTTACGATCGGCGCCCGGCGTCGCAGTGAAGGACAGCGCTCGGGCCTCCAGGTTTTGCATGCCGTCGAATTCGCCCGAGAGCTCCACGGTGGCGCTCTCCGCCGAGGGCGCCCCGGCCAGACGGCCCACGAGGACAATTTCCTCCCCGGCGCGCAACGCCGGGAGCTTGCGCGGGAAGACGTCGACGAATCCCGCCGGCAACGTGAGGCGCGCATTCGTGAGGAGCGGGGCGTCAAGGCTCTTCGCGAGCACGAGCGCGCGCTGCGCGAGGGAGCCGTTGCCCGCCGCGAGCCGCTCGTACGAGGCCGAGAGCTCCTCGGCGAGCCCGCCAAGGACGAGTTCGTCAATGGAGGGCCCCGCGCCCATGAAACGAAGCTCGGCCTGTTTGTCCGAAAGGACCGGGCGGACCCGCGCGGCGATCGAATCCACCTTGAGTTCGCCCGCGGAAGGCGCGCCGTCGCCGAGGTAAACGACCTGCCCGCGGCGCGGCGTCTCGATCCGCGAAATCGCGGAGACGAGGGCCTCGGCGAGATCCGAGGCGCCCTGCGGCGCGCGCTCGTGCAAGAATCGTCCGGCCTCGGCGAGAGATACGTCGCTCCTCGCGGAGAGGCCACGCTCGGGGTAGGAGACGCAAGCGCTGTCGCAAAGGAGGACGGCGAACCGCTCGTCTTCGCGCAATCGACGGATCATGGTCTCGGCGACCGTGACCTCGGCGGCGAGGCCCTCCCGCGTAACGCCGTGGCTCGCGTCGAGGACGATCACCTTTTCGCGGCGCGGCTCGAGCGCCGTCGCCTCGGGCGCCGTCGGGATCGGGACGCGTACCGAGAAAAACCCACGACCGTCGCCGCTGCCCTCGACCGCGACGGGCAGGATCTCCGCCTGCGGGCGCGGGAATTCGAGGATGAAGTCCGCATTGGGGACAAACGATTCGGCCTGAAAATCGGCTTCGAGGTGGCCCGCCTCGGTGCGGAGCGACGCGGCATGCCCGAGGACCTTCGCGTCGGCCGCACCGCCGCCCGCGTCCTCGACCGTGACGTGCACGCGGAACGAATCCATCCGCACCGCGCGATCCTCGCCGAGCGAAAGCGGATACGTGTACCGCGCCACGCCCTTCGTCACGGGCAGGACCTCGTCATACGCGAGGATCACCTTGCGGCTGCCACGCGCCGGCATCGGGAAAATCTTCAGGGAGAAGGAGCTGTTCTGCGCCCATTCGAGCAGCGCCGGGTCGCGCGGGCGAACCGTGTCGTCGACGATGCCCTGGAAAATGCGGGCCGCACGCTGGCGCTCGACCATCTCGCCCTCGACGAGGTCTTCGCCCACCCATAACGCGAGCCGCGACAGGCTCGCGTCGGGCGGCAGCGGAAAGACATACCGGCCTTCGAGGACCGTGGGCGTGTCGTTCGCGAGCTCCTCCTCGATCTCGGTGCGGGCGAATCCGTCACGAATCGTCACGCGCACGGAATGCGCCCGCAAGCGCACGCCGGGGACGACGGTGTTCGTGCCCGGGAGGCGCCCCGTGATCGTGCCAAAGCCGCGCGGGGCGGCGAGGTCCGTGGGCCTGGTCTCCTCCTCGATGAATTCCTCCTCGCGGATCCCGGACGCCGTTTCGAGAATGGCGGGGGCGCCGCGGGTGGCGGCAGGAGGGGCCTTTTCGCCGTCGACCTCGTCGGGCGCGGCGAGGCATCCGGAGAGGCCCGCGAAGAGCACGAGGGTGTGGGCCGCGACGAGAGGACGAAGACGACGCATGACGACCTTCCTCGGGCCGGATCACGCCTGCAGAGCGGCCCTGTGTGCCGGATGTGGACGCCGCAGAAGGCGGAAGGTTCCCGGATCCTGCGCGAAGGTGTCCGCCGCGGGCCGTTCTCGGCTACCCTCCGCCCGTGCCCGCGCCGTTCGTGCCCGAGCTCTTCGGCGACTTCCTCCTCGTGCAGCTCCTCGCGCGGCGGGCGATGTCGGACGTGCTCGTCGCCGTCCGGCTCGGCGACCGGAGCGGCCAGACGTTCGTGCTGAAACGGCCTGTGCTGGGCGAACGCGCCTCGGGCCGCGCCGCGCAGGCCATCCAGCGCGAGGGCGAGGTGCTCGCGGAGGTGCGCGCCTCGGCGCTGCCCGCGCTCGCGGCGCACGGCGAGCTCGCGGGCCTGCCGTACGTGGCTATCGAGCACGTGCGCGGCGCGCCGCTCGACGAGCTCGCCTCCGGCGCGGAGCCGATGCCGGAGGGCGCGGTGCGCGCGGCGGCGCTCGACGTGGCGCGGGCGCTCGCCGCCCTGCACGCGAAGGGCTGGGTGCACGGCGACCTCGCCGCCTCGAACGTGATGATCGACGAGACCGGCGAGGCAAAGCTCGTCGACCTCGGCCTCGCGCGGCGCGCGGGCGAGGCGCGCCCCGAGGTCGCGGGGACGCCGGGGTATCTGGCCCCGGAGGCGGCGCTGCCCGGCGAGGCGAGCGCCACGAGCGACGTCTACGGATGGGCCGTCGTGGTGGCCGAGTGCGCGCTCGGGAGGCGCATCTTCCCCGAGGACGACCTCGCGTCGGCCGGAGCGCGCGGAGAGCCGCCGCGGGAGCTCGCCGCGTGGGAGACGCGCGTGCCGGGGCTCCTGGCGGCGCTCGCGCGGGACGCCTTGCGCAGGCCCACGAGCGCGTCGATCGTGCAGGGCCTCGAAGCGCTGGCGCTCGATCGGGAGGCGCTCGCCGCGCGCGTGGCGGCGCATCGCGCGCGCGCCCCCGAGGATCGAACGTCGCTCGTCCGGCTGCCGGCGGCCGAGGCGCGAGGTTCGTCCGAAAAGCTCCTGCCGCCCGCGCTGCCCGTGCCTGCGGCCGAACCTGCGGCCGAACCTGCGCCCCGCCCTGCGCCGCCCCCGCGACGCTCCTCCGGCGTGTATCTGGCCGTGGCGCTCGGCGCGGTGCTGCTCTTCGCGATGGGGCAATGCTCGGCGCGCCTCCCGCCGCGCAACCCGCGCGGCTCCATCTCGGTCGCCGGGGTCGTGCCGCCGCGCGCGCACGTCGAGGTCGACGGCGAGAAGGTGGCCTTGCCCGCAGACGGAAGGCTGGAGCTCAGGAGCGGGGAGCACACGGTCGCCGTCGTGCTACCGAAGGGCACGCGGCGCGAGTACACGTTCCGCGTGCGCCCGAACGAACACGTGGTGCTCGTGGCCCCGAAGAAGGGCGCGACCAAGGACGACGAGGAGGCGGAGGTGCGCGAGCCATGAGCGACGGCGAGAGCAGGACGAGGTTGCTCGGCAGCGCCCCGAGCGGTTCGGGAGGGCGGCGCCCCGTGACCGAGGTCATCGACGCGACGAGCGGCCCCTCGGTGCGGCGGATCCGCAAGCTGCGCGTGGTCGTGGTCGACGCGCCCGACGGGCGCGATCAGGGCGCGGCGCACGTCTTCGCGCAGGACGAGGTGCGCGTGGGAAGCAGCCTCGACGTCGACGTGACCTTGCGCGACCCGGCCGTCTCGCGCGAACACCTCGCCGTGCGCCTCGGGCCCCACGGCTTCTCGCTCACGGATTTCGGCTCGACGAACGGCACGTTCGTGGGCGACCTGCGCATCGAGCGCGTGGCCATCACGGACGACACGCTCGTGCGCCTCGGCAACAGCGTGCTGCGCCTCGAACCCCTCGCCGAGACGGTGGAGCAGGAGATCAGCCCGCGCGCGCGTTTCGGCCGCATGCTCGGCGCGAGCCCCGCGATGCGCGAAATGTTCGCGCTGCTCGAGCGTGTCGCCGCGAGTGACCTCACCGTGCTGCTCGAAGGCGAGACGGGCACGGGCAAGGAGCTCGCGGCCGAGGGGCTGCACGAGGCGAGCGGACGCGCGGGCGCGTTCGTCGCGGTCAACTGCGGGGCGATCCCGCGGGAGCTCCTGGAGAGCGAGCTCTTCGGGCACGAGAAGGGCGCGTTCACGGGCGCGGTGCGTGAGCGGCCGGGCGCGTTCTTGGCGGCGGACCGAGGGACGATCTTCCTCGACGAGGTCGGCGAGCTGCCGCTCGACATGCAGGCGAAGCTGCTCCGCGCGCTCGAGCGGCGCGAGGTCAAGGCCGTGGGCTCGGATCGCTCGCGTTCGGTCGACGTGCGCATCGTGGCGGCGACGAACCGATCGCTCGCGCGTGAGGTGCAGGCGGGTCGGTTCCGGCAGGATCTCTACTATCGCCTCGCGGTGGTGATCGTGCGGGTGCCGCCGCTCCGGACGCGGATCGAAGACCTCCGGCTGCTCGTGGATCACATCCAGGACGAGCTCGCGCGGCGGCGCGCGGCGTCGGGGCTACCGCCGTGCGCGCGGCTCGACGAGACGGCGATCGCGATGCTCTACCGCTACGATTTCCCAGGCAACGTGCGGGAGCTGCGCAACATCGTGGAGCGCTGGGCCGTGCTCGGCGCCTTCGCCGCGCCGGGCGAGCCGGCCGTGAGCCCGCGGGCCGAGGAGCGAAAGGCCGAGGCCCCGCCGAATCTCGAGGCGCCGAAGGAGACGGCACACGCGAGCGGGGTCGAGGCGAATCTCCTGAAGTTGCCCTACCACGAGGCGAAGGACGCCTGGGTCGAGCGCTTCGAGCGGGCCTACGTGGAGGCGATCCTCGCGCAGTCCGGCGGCAACGTGTCGCGGGCGGCGCGCGAGGCGGGCGTCGATCGGCGGCATCTGCAGCGATTGATGGCGAGGTTCGGGATCCGCGCGACGAGCGAGTGAGACGCGCGGTATCCTCCGGGCCCTGGGGGGTGTCCATGAGTCCACCGCGTGTTCTCCTCGCCGGCGCGACCGGCGCCGTCGGCTCCGAGGTCCTGCGATTGCTCCGCGAGCGTGGCCATTTCGTGCGCACGTTCTCCCGGAGCGCCAAAAACGCCGAAACGATCCGCCCGCTCGCGAGCGAGGTCGTCCTCGGGGACGCGACGCGCGCTGATTCGCTCGGCGAGGCCCTCGCGGGGATCGACGTCGTCCTGTCTTGCCTCGGCGCAAACGTCGCGCTGGGGACGGCCGAGCGGCGCTCCTTTCGCGACGTGGACCTCGTCGCCCACGAAAACCTCCTCGCCGCGGCGCGGCGCGCCTCGGCGACGCGTTTCGTGTACCTCTCGGCCCACCCCGGCCCTGGATACGATCACACGCGGTACATCCGCGCCCACCTCGACACCGAGGACATGCTCCGCGCGTCGGGCCTCTCGTGCACGTTCGTCCGGCCAACCGGTATTTATTCGGCCCTCGGCGATCTGATCGACATGGCCCGTTGGGGCGTCGGCTCCGTCGCGGGAGACGGGACGGCCAAGGCAAACCCGGTGCATCCGGTCTGCGTCGCCGAGGCGATGGCGTCCGTGACCGAGGATGGTCCCGAAATCGTCACCGTGGGGGGCCCGGAGATTCTGACCCGCGAGGAGATCATGCGGCTCGCGTTCGAGGTCGTGGGAAAACGACCTCGCATCCTGCACGTGCCGCCGGGCGTGTTTCGGTTCTGGAGCGCCCTCCTCCGGCTGCCGCACCCGCGCCTCTCCGATATGCTGGAGTTCGTCGCGGCCGTCACGACCTCGGATTCGGTGGCCGAAGCGCGGGGGACGCGCCCGCTGCGGCCGTGGTTCGAGGCGCGCGCGCGTCAGTAACGATTCTCGGCTTCGAGGACGTGCGCGACGAGCCCGGCCACGCGGCCGACCGTCAGAATCGCAGCCGGCGCGCCCACGGGCAATCCGAGCGCCGCGGCGAGGGCGACGAGCCCCACTTCGAGGCCGGGCTCCCCGAACATGCGGGCGGATTCGACGAGGGTGATGGCGCCCTGGACCCGTCGATCTGCGGGCGCAAACGAGGACGCAGCGTCGAGCAGAATCGCCGCGCGAGGGTCCGCCCCGGCGAGACGCCCGAAGCCGGGAATCGGTTTCCCATGGTCGAGGCGCTCGGCCACGAATTCCCTGACCTTCGTGGTCGTCTCGAGGGACTCGATCCAATCCGCGAGCTCGGCGCATACCCCGGCGTGCTCGCCCCCCGAAAGCGCTTCTACGCCCGCGAGCACGCAGGCCGCGAGGCTGCCGCCCGCATGCGCGGCGGCGCGCGCGGCGAGCGCGGGCGGCTCGACTGCGTGATCGGCGGCGAGCGAGAGCGCTCGATCGAGCAGCGCCACGCGCCTCGAAGCGCTGGAATCCACTTCGGATGGAAGCCATGCAATGGCGAGGCTCTCGGCGAGGGACGGGGCGCGGGCGGCCGCGAGGGCGCGCGTGGCCCCGCGGCAGGTGGCGGGCAATGCGGCAACGAGCCGGAGCAACGCGCGCGCCTCGACGCGGTTCGCTTGCGGGTGTGTGGTGGGCTTGCCGTGCCGGTGCAGTGACCAAAAGAGGAGGCCGAGGCGCACCACATCGAGGGGCGCCGAAGGCAAGGAGAGGAGCGCGAGCGCGTCGCATGTTCGGCGCAGAATGGAAAGGACGTCGCGCCAATCCTCGTCGGATGCGGGCCACGCCGAGCCGCGCACCTCGTTCGAGGGGAGCCTCCCGGTCCAGAGGAGCTCGGCCACGGCCTCGAACGAAATGCCCTCGCGCACGAGCTCGGCGACGGCGTACCCTCGATATCGTGGCCCTTCGGGTGACATTTGCGTGATGAACGTCCGGGACGAGCTACGCTCCACATCGGAATCGGGCGCGGACCTGCCGGCGTGCGCCTCGCTCCGCGCTTTCAATCGCTCGACGTCCTCGCGCAGGTAATACCGACCGCGCCCCCCGGGGCACGGGACGCTGCGCAAAAGGCCTCGGCTCACGTACGTATAAAGCGTCGATCGCTTGACGGAAAGAAACATCACAGCCTCGTTCGCCGTGAGGTATCCAGGACCCGGCGTGGTCGTCGTCATGCGTCCCCCGATTCTACAAGGAAAGAAGGTTCGACCAACGTATCACCAAGCCGAGGCGTGTTGCGCGCCGGATTCGAGGTAAAATGGGACCGAGAATGTCATATCCGGCCCGGGCCGTAGAAAGCGCATCCGGCCCGGGCCGTAGAAAATTCATCCAGCCCGGGCCGTATGCATCAACGGGTGGAAAGTCGGCTTTCCACTCAGCGCGTGATTCCGCAGATCCTCGCCTCGTCGACGTGCGTCAAGAGCTCGTTGCGTAAACGCGTTCGCGCGTCCTGGATACGTTTTCGTACGGTCTCGGGCGAGAGCGAGAGCTCGCCGGCGATGTCCTCGTAAGGCTCTTCCTCGACGAGGCGGAGCTTCGCGGTTTCGGCGAGCGCGGGCGGCAAGCCGTCGATGGCTCTCCTTACGAGCACGTCGAGCTCGCGCCGCATCTGCTCGGCCTCGGGGGACTCTACGTGCGCCGATTCGAGCCCTCCTTCCACCGTCAGCCGCTCGATCGCCCTCCTTTTGATCGCGCGCTCCCGGTGGATGTCGACGCAAGCGTTCCGCGCGAGCCGGGTGAGCCAGGCGCGTACATTCGATATCTCGCCGCTGCTGCGCGCGAGCTCCTCCATCGCGAGCACGGCGACCGTGCCGAGCGCGTCGCGCGCGGCCTCGGGATCCCTTCCCGTCCAGCGAAAGCAGAGCTTCCGGAGCTGCGGCTCGGATTGCGACCAAGCCTCTTGAAAAGCGGCACGCGTGAAGCTCTGGTTCTCTCCCCCATGAGCAACCTCCATTCGACGCGACGCGCCAGTCGAGCGCGCGCTGGCAAGTCAATATTGCCGATGATTCGACGAAGCAGCGACCTCGTCAATATCGATTTGCCAATCGACACGAGAGTCGCCGAGGCCGCGCGATCGCGTCCGTCCGCGTCGGATGCCGATAGCGGCCTAGGAAAACGACGCGCCGGCGTCGATTCTTTGCTCACGAAAACGACGCCTCGTTCGTCATTGCTAGTGACCGCGGCGATGAATGAAACGGTTCATAGGGAGCCGGACGCCGCAGGTCATTGCATACACGAAAAGGACAAATACCATGAGCCAGGTCAGCCTTCCCGATTTCACCGCGCCCGAAAACCCGGTCACCCCGGAAGATGGTGCTGCACTCATCCTCACCTCGGTCGCTATGGAGGAGATGGGTCTTGCGCACATCCTCAACGCCGAGGGTGAGAAGATCCAGTGGATCCTCGGCACGCTCAACGCGAGCGTGGTTCCGGCCACGTCCCCCAGCGTGGAGGACGTCCTCGCCATCAACGAGTCGGTCCGGGACACGCTCGAGGCGGTCGTCGCCAAGAATCTCATTCTCTACCTGAAGGCCGGGAGGGTGCTCCGCTTCCTCGAGAGCGACCCGACGGTGGCCAGCGACTCGGGCGGCGGGAAGCCACCGGCGGCCCCGGCCCCCGCCCCGGCCCCGGCTCCGCAGCAGCCGTGAACAAGCCGACGGCGCGCGCCGCGGCAACCCTGGAGGGGGGCCACGGCGCGCGCCATCACCTCGGAAAGGGAGGGCGCGATGACCGGGGAGGGACACGACTGGATCAAGGAGATCACCGCCTTCCGATGCGAGTTGATTCAGCGGCGCCTGGATTCAGTCGACCGCATCATCGAGCTCGAATACACGGTGGTCGCGCACATCTCGGAGAAATGGCCAAACCAGGCCACGAAGGCGGGTCGCTCGGCCATGCAGGTCCTCGTGACGGCGTCGACGTACCGGTCGATGCTCGAGCTCTGGCGAGAGAACCTCGAATCGCTCCTCGAGCCCGAAAACATCCGCTGGAAGACGGCCCGCCGCCGTCCGGATGGCCGTATCAGCAAATCAATCAATGATCGACTTCGTACCAGCCTCCCTCGGCGCCCGTCGCGCCGCTCTTCGATTCGAGCCCCTGCACGAAGAGCTTTCCGTTCTCCAGAAGGACCGGGTTCCGATACACGATGCTGTTGTCGCGCGCATTCAGGAGCGCCGGGCGCGTCTTGCCGGTCGCGAGGTCGAACAGGAAGAGCCCGTCCCGCCCGATGTACGCGACGTCGTCGCCGTTCCCGGCGCCACCCTGGTCGTATTCGTGGATCGCGTTGTACGTGCTGTTGAGCCCGTACCCCGAGGCGGCGATCTCCGCCTCGATGTCCCGGTTTTTCCGGGTATCGTTCGCGTAGAAAAACGGGCCCGTGGCCGAGAGGTAAAACACGCCGTTCGAATCCCATTGCGCGGCCGTGGCCTGGGTCTCGTTTTCGAGCCACGTGGCCTTCTTCGCGGCGATGTCGAGGCTCCAGACGCGGCCGCTCTCGATGAGGATCGCGGTATTGCCCTCGACGCCGAAATCCCAGAATTCGCCGACGCTCATGCCCGCCTCTTCCAGGCTGAAGAGCGACTCGGGCTGCGCCGCGCCCACGGTCCAGCGCAAAAGCATGTTCGTCGCGCCGCTCTCCACGATGTACACCTGATTGCCGTCCGGCGCATAAGCATACCAGCGAATCCCCCCGCCCGGCGAAGGCATGCCGAGCGTGCCGAGGACCTTTTCGGGCTGGTTGATGTCGTACGCATTGTACGCGAGGCCCCCGCCGCCCTGGCTGGCCGTGACGACGATCGAATCGCTTGCGCGCCAGTTCCATGCGTTCGAGTTCCCGACCCCGAACGTGTAATCGACGCGCGCGCCGGAGACCGTGTCGAGGCTGTGCAGCGAGGCGTCGGTGGTGGGGAACGTGAGCCAGAACAGGCGATTGCCCACGGCGGCGGCCTCGGTGGCGCTCTTGCCCATGGCCTCCGTGCGATTCCTTTCGAGTTCCGCCTGCAGGGACTCGTATTCCTCGATGTTGTGCTGGACGAGCGCGTCGCCCGTGAGCTCGTCGCCGCCGCCGCCGCCGAAGATGCCGCAACCGCCGAGGCCCAACACGAGGAGGCCGACGAGCCCTGTTCGTCCGAGCATGGAGCACCGTTGCATGGGTTCCGTCCTTTCTCCGCCAGCGTACTCGACCCGCCCCGGTGCGCGCGATGCGCCGCAGCGGGCGCGCGATTCCGCAGGTGCGGCGTCGGCTCCGCAGGCCGGGATCCCGCCAAAACAGCGAAATCGAAGGCCCGCGCGCCTGGCACGCCGCGTGCTCTTCCTCTGCTCGAACCACGGCAATCGCCCGTAAAGGAGCCCCGCCATGTCGACCCTTCGTACTTTCGTCCGCCCCCTCGCGCTCGCCCTCGCTTTCGCCTTCGCCGCTGCCCCGCTCGCCGCCTCCGCCGAGGAGAAGGGCAAGGCGCCGAAGGTCGAGAAGGTCGATAAGAAGAAGCACGGCAAGGGTGAGTTCCCCATCGATGCGGCCCGCTTCGACGAGAAGGTCGAGGCGAAGATCAAGCACGCGCGTGAGCAAATGGAGTCGCTCCTCGCCGCGCATCCGCTGCCGGAGTCGATGAAGGCGCAGATTCGCAAGGACTTCGAGGCCGGCGCCGCCGCCATCCGCGCCGCCGCGAAGGAAGCCGGCAAGGACGGCAAGGTGACGCGCGACGAGGCGAAGGACGTGAAGAAGCTCGCGAAGGACCTGAAGAAGACCGCGCAGGAGAAGTACGGCAAGGAGGCGCGGCGCGACGGGAAGAAGCACGAGAAGCGCGAGAGGCGCGCGAGCTAGGTCAGGGGACGCTCAGCGTGCCGCCATTGCCCGCCACGTCGCGAATCTCGACGGACTGCGCGTCCTGCGCCTCCTGCATCGTGAGCGGCACGCTGGCCTTGCCCTCGGCGTCGGGGTCGACCTCGACCACCTTCGTCTGGTTGTTCGCGAACGTCACCGTCACCGTCCAGGGGCCGAGCAGCGGCACGCCCGTATCGCTCGGCCCCACACGCAATGCACGAAGCCCCGGCGCCGTCCCGAGGTTCGCCACGAGGTCGATCGAAGAGGCGCCCCGCGTCGCCGTCGACGCGGCCGAGAGCAGCGCAGCGACGACTTCGAACGGCGGGCTCGTGATTTCGTAGGTCGTCTCCCCGGACGCCGCGAGCGCCTTGCCCTTCACGCGAAAGCGGTATTTCCCGAGCGGGAGCGAGAACGGCAGCATGGGCTTCTGCGCGGAGTAGAGGTCCGCCGGGACGGGCTGCCACGTCGCCGTGTAGACGTGGTGCTCCGGCGCCTCGGCGTTCACCGGGTCGGGCGAGTACGTCGTGACAATCGCGCCCTCGTACGATGTGGCCGGTCGGCCCTTCACGTCCGCGAGGGGCTGGTACATGCCGAGCGCCGCCTCGCGCTCGATGAACACCACGGGCATGTCGACGGCCGGATCTCCGCCATACCAGGCAAACCGCGCGGCGCCGACGGCCCGCGGGACTTCCGCAGCCGAGACCTCCGCCGTGACCGTGTCGGGCCAGAAGAGCGCGGGTGACGCGGACGCCGACGTGCCGTGATCGGTGGTCTCGAGCCTCGTGATCGGCGCCTCGTCGGGGTATTTCCAGGCGGCGAAGCGCGAGCTGCCCACCTCGGGATCCTCGATTTCGGGCGTCCAGGCGAGCTTCGCCGCTTCGAGCACGCCGGCGAGGATCTGCTCGCCTTCGAGCGGGCCCCAGATGTTGATGCTGGGCTCATAGCCGCCGGCGAGCCAATCCTCGCCCGTGAGGATGTATCCGACGTGATCGTCGGCATACCCGATGAGCAGCGTCCGATCCGGGCCCGCAGGCGAGAGGCCACGCAGGTATGCGGCCCAGGGCGCGACGGGCTCGCCGGGCGCCGTGACCACGAGGTAATCGCCGGTCGGCGTGCCGGAGATTCGAAGGGCCGCGGCCGTCGTGCGGACGGAGTCGCAGAGCGGCAGGGGCATGTCGACGCTCACGTCGAAGATGCCGAAGATGATGCCGCCGCCCTCGGCGATTTCGAGGCACGAGCCATAGGCCGGCATGCTGATCGCGCCCGGGAGCCCGGCGATCGCGCCCAAGCCAGTCTTCTCGCCGCAGAGGCCCGCGCCGGCGTAGGTGTTGAACTCGTCGATGGGGCTCTTGACCTTGCCATTCTCGTCGAGGAGGACGCCGTCGGGCACGTATTCCTCCACGTTCGGATCGTACGCCGCGTAGCGGAGCTCGGTGCCGTCGGGGCGCTTGACCACGTTCTCGCGGCCGATGTAATAGCTCCGCGTGACGATCTCGAGCGCGGCCTTGTCGCCGGTCTGGACGCCGCCGATGATGGGCGCGATGAGCTCGGTCGCGCGGGCGCCGAGCGTCTCCAGGCGCGGAATGTCGAGGCAGCGGAGCGAGTCGGGGCAGGCGTTGCGGCCCTCGTGGCCCGCGGGCGAGACGTCGCCGGCCGCGCCCTGCACGTGCATGACGGGATAACCGAGCTCGGCGGTGAGCGCGCGCGCGATGGCGCCGGGGGCGTCGGTCGAGACGAGCGGATTGTCGCCGCCGCCAATCGTGCCGTGGATGGGGAAATCGACGAGGGCCGCGAGGGGCGTGCCGTCGGCCTTGTCGACGCGCAGGACCCAGAGCGTCGGGTCCTTCCTCTTGCCCGCGTCGTTGCCGTCGGGCCCGGGGATCATGTTGTTTTCGCCGCGCCGGTCGCGGTTGACCTCGTCGTTCGGGTCGAAGTCCTTCTCGACCGTGACGCCGATCTTCGCGTGGGCGAGGCCGTCGAGCGCTTGCTTCACGGCGTCGGCCATGGCGGCGATGGCGCGCTCGGCGAGCGCGGACTTGGGGCGATCGACGCCGGGCATCAGGATGAAGCTCGGCTGGTAGCCGGCCCAGGCGGCGTGGCTATGCGAGGCGGTCATGATGATGCGGCCGCGCATGGAGCCGTCGGAGGCGACCTTCGATTCGAGCTCGAAGAGCGTGTTCTCGTTGAGGAGCGGCGCGTCGACGCGCACGACGACCACGCGTTCGCCGCCGGCTTCGAGGGCGAGGGCCTCGGCGCGCGGCGCGTCGTGGATGCCCACGGTGGGGACGAGGCTCTTGCCGAAGCGCCGGGGCCGGTCGTCGACGGGCTTGGCGCCGCCGAGGCCGATGGCGCGGGACGCGTAGCCGCCCACGGGCGTGCCGATGGGCATGGGCAGGACGGCGGCGCCGTAGCCGGCCTTGACCTCCGTCGGGGCATTCGCCGGTTTGGACGGGCGCTCCGGCGGGGTTTCGAACTGGCAATGGGCCAGCGGATCGACCACGGTCGGGGGGGGTTCCGGGATCTTCGTGTCCTCGTCCCCACAGGCAGCGAAGCTCGCCCCGAGCAACCCGAGGGCGATCCAACCGAGCGTCTTCTTACGTGTTTTCGTCACCGAAGGCCTCCTCGCGGGCGAGGATAGCCGAAGCGGCGGACGAGGCGGGAGAGACGTTTCAGAACCGGGAGGATTCGAGCCGGATGTCCGCGCGGGCGAAGGCGATCTCGAATCGGCGCCGGACCTCCGCGGCCTCGGACGCCTTGCCCTGACGTTCGAGCGCCTGGGCGAGGCCGAAGAGCGAAAACCCGTTCTCCGGCAGGTTCGCGAGGTCCTCGCGATAGACGCGCTCGGCGTCCGCGGCCCTGCCCGCGCGGAGCAGGACGGCGCCGAGGATCTGCCGCGTCGGGTGATGCCAGTCCGGCGGCTCCATGTAACGGAGCAGGTCTTCGAGCACCACCGCGAATTGGAGCTCACGGACGGCCGCGTCGAGATCGCCCCGATCCGCTGCGAGCTCGCCGCGCGCGACCGCGAGGGCCACGCCGAGCACGGCGCTCGGCGTGTTCACGCCCGACACGGTCGTGCGGGTGAGCGCGGGCTCCGCCGCAACCTTCTCCAGCGCGGCGAGCTCACGATCCGCGGCCGCCGTGTCGCCGAGCCGCGAGTACGCGATGGCGCGCGCGTAATGGTACACGCCGCGAGAGTAAACGCGATCCTCGGGCGGCGCTTCCGCGTGCAGGATCTCTTGCCACCTCCCGAAACGAACCAGGGCATAAAGCGGTGCAGCCTGGAAATGCTCGATCATCGTGGCCATGGCGCCGCCGTGGCCGTGCGCGGCGTGGCCGAGGAGCCTCGGGATCGAGCGCGCCACGCGCAGCGCCTCGGCGGACCGGCCTTCGAGCGTGGCCGCGGCCCACAGGAAATGCACGTTGTGCATCCGGTACATGATCAGGTACATGTTCGAGGGATCGGCGAGGGGCGCGTATTTGTCGTCGGCGGCGATGGCGCGCTCGTTGGCCATCGCGGCGTCGTGATAATGGCCGAGGCGAAGGTAGATGTGCGACGGCATGTGCACGAGGTGCCCGGCGCCGGGCACGAGGTCCCCGAGCCGGACGGCCGCATCCCGCGCGCGCGCGGGGTGCGGCGAGGACTCCATCACGTGAATGTAATAATGGTTTGCCCCGGGGTGGTTCGGATCGAGCTTCATCGCTCGCTCCAGCGCGGACACGACCTCCTCGGTATTCGCCCGCGGCATCCCGCGCTCCCAGTAATTCCAGGGGCTCAGGTCCATGAGCGACTCCGCATAGAGCGAAAGAATGTCCACGTCGTCCGGGAAGTGCTCGGCGACCTTCTTCATCGCCCCGGCATAGGCGATATCGAGCGCGCTGCGATCGGCCACGGGGGCGGGCGCGTATCGGAGCACGAGGGCCTCGATGAGCTCGCGCTCGGGCCGCGTGACGCCGCTCGTGGTCGCGAGCGCGCGTGCGCGCTGGATGTGCGCATACGCGCGCGGGACGGCGTCGTCGCTCATCGGCGCGTTGATGTTCGGGCCGAGCACGAGCGCGGCGCCCCAGAAACACATCGCGCAACGGGGATCGAGGCGCGCGGCTTCGAGGAACGATCGCTCCGCCTCGGCGTGGTTGAAAGCATAAGCCAGCGTGAGGCCCTGGTTGAAATAACGCTGCGCGGCGGGAACGCGGGTGGTGATGGGGCGATGCAGGGATCCCATCCCTTCGAGCAGCGGCGCCTGCTTGGACGCGGGCGTCGTCGTGTCCTCGCCGCTCGCCGCGGCGCGCAGGGCGAGGACGGACGGGGCGCCGAGCAAACCGAAAAGAACGAAGAGCGTCTTCCGCGATGAGATTCGCATTTTCACCCTCCCCGATCGGCCCCTTTCGGGGGCATGTTCGAAGGCAATGGGGCGGACGTGGCGGACGGCAAGCCCTCCACCCTCTTGACGCCCGGTTGCGGCGGGGGCACTTGTCTGGAAAGGGCCCCAAACGCGGCGGCCGAAGAGGTAACACATGAGGCGCTTTCGCTGGATTCACCTACTTGCATTGCCCTCCTTGCTCGCGGCTTGCGGCGGAGAGCCCGACGGCGAGCAGGCGTTCGAGAACGGGGATGCGTACGATCCCTCGTCGGTCGTCACGCCGGAGCAGAACGAGACCCCCGCGTTCTGGTTCGTGGAGCTCGAAGAGGCGCCGCTCTTGCGCGGCGGGTCGGAGTCGTTGCTCCTCCAGCAAAAGGTCGTCTTCAAGGCCGAGGCCGAGAAGCGGGGCATCCCGTTCACCGAGCGGCTCTCGTTCCACCGGCTGTGGAACGGGCTTTCGATCCGGGTCGCGCCCGAGCACGTCGCGGACCTCGCGCGGATTCCCGGCGTCAAGTCGGTGTGGCCCGTGATCCCGATCCAGCAGGAAGACACGCCGGACGACAGCGGCGGCGCGCAGATGGACATGGCGACGGCGATCGCCATGACGGGCGTCGACGTCGCGCGGAACCAGCTCGGGCTCACGGGCGAGAAGATCCGCGTCGGCATCATCGACAGCGGCGTCGATTACGATCACCCCGATCTCGGCAACGGGTGCTTCGGTCCGGGGTGCCGGGTCCAGTACGGCTACGATTTCGTCGGCGACGGGTTCCAAGCGGGTGTCGCGGGGGCGTATGCCATTCCCGACGCGGATCCGGACGATTGCGGCGGGCACGGCACGCACGTCGCCGGCATCGTCGGCGCGAACGGCGGGATCGTCGGCGTCGCGCCGAACGTCACGCTCGGCGCGTATCGCGTGTTCGGCTGCGCGGGGTCGACGAACCCGGACATCATGATCCAGGCGATGGAGCGTGCGCAGCAGGACGGCATGCGTGTCGTCAACATGAGCATCGGCTCCGGCTATCAATGGCCGCAGTATCCAACGGCCGTCGCGGCGTCGAACCTCTCGATGAGCGGCACCATCGTCTCCTGCTCGGGCGGCAACAATGGCGACCGCGGCGTCTGGGCCACGGGCGCGCCCGGCGTCGGGACGAACGTCATTGCCTCGGCCTCCGCCGAGAACACGCATATCGCACAGCCCTCGTTTGCCATCACGCCGGATGGCAAGGCCATCGGGTACAACGCGGGCACGGGCGTGCCTTTCGCGCCGTTCACGGGCACGTTGCCCCTGGTGGCCACGGCGACACCAAATACGATCGCCACGGACGCGTGCAACGTGAATCCGCCGGCGGCAGGAAGCCTCATGGGCAAGGTGGCGCTCATCAAGCGCGGCGGCTGCACGTTCTTCGAGAAATCGAAGAATGCGCAGGCCGCGGGCGCCGCGGCGGTCGTCGTGTACAACAATGCGGCCGGCGCGCTCGTCCCCGGCGTCACGATTCCCACGGGCTCGCCGGCAGGGACGACGCCCGTGGGGGTCCCGGTCGTCGGAATCACGATGGCGGACGGCGACCTCATCGCCCAGCGCATGGCCTCGGGCGCGGTGTCCTTGACGTGGACGGACGACACGGTCACCTCGCCGAACAGCCTCGGCGGGCGCATTTCGTCGTTCAGCTCGTGGGGCGCGGGGCCGGACCTCTCGTTCAAGCCCGACCTCACGTCGCCGGGCGGGTCGATTTATTCGACGTATCCGCTGGAGCTCGGCGGGTTCACCTCGCAGAGCGGCACGTCGATGGCCTCGCCGCACACGGCGGGCTCGATTGCGCTGCTCATCGAGGCGACGGGCGAGACGAATTTCGAGGCGATTCGCGCCCGGCTCCAGAACACGGCGCAGCCGCTCCTCTGGGGCATCGATCCGACGCAGGGCATCCTCGACAGCGCGCATCGGCAGGGCGCGGGCCTCATCCGCGTCGACCAGGCCGCGCTCACGAAGTCCAGCGTGTGGCCGAGCCGCATTGCGATCGGTGAGACGACGGAGCCCACGACGCACACGATCACGCTGAAGAACGACACCAACGAGCCCATCACGTACGACGTCTCGCACCAGCCGGGCGTCTCCACGGTGGGCACGTACGGCACGCCGCAGGCGCTCTCGCAGCCGACCGTGCCGCCGAGCGCGACGTTGAGCGCGCAAAGCGTGACGGTCCCGGCGCACGGCACGGCGACGGTGGACGTGACGATCACGCCAAACCCGAACCTCGCCGACCGGGGCGTGTTCGGCGGCTTCGTCCAGTTCGCGCAGACGGGCGGCAATGCGACGCTGCGCGTGCCGTACATCGGCCTCAAGGGGGACTACCAATCGATCGTCGCGCTCGTCCCGACGGCGCAGGGCTTCCCCTGGTTGTCGCGACAGAACAATTCGACCAATCCGCCGACCTACAACAAGGAAAATGGGGGCGCCGTCTTCACGATGTCGGGGTCGACCAACGTGCCGAACGTCACGGTGCACCTCGAGCACCAGGTGACGTCGGTGAAGGTCGACATCGTCGAGGCCGCGGGCCTCCAGAAGCCCTGGGGCACCGCCTACACGTACACGTACGTCGGCCGCAATGCGGATCCGACAGGCACGTATTCGTTCGCCTGGAATGGGACCACCACGGTCGGCAAGAAGGTGGTCACGGTGCCGAATGGCAATTACGTGATGAAGATGAGCGTGCTGAAGGCGCTCGGCGACGCGAACAACCCGGCGCACTGGGAGACCTGGACGTCGCCGTCGTTCAAGGTCGAGCGGCCCTGAATCTCGGCCCGTGGGGGGCTCCCGCCCCCCACCTCGTCGAAGCCGACGTCACGCCTCCGCAGGTCGAAATGGAAACTCCAGCGTGAACGTCGCCCCGCGGCCCGGACCCTCGCTCTCCGCGACGAGGGTCCCGCCCATGGCGCGGGCCACAAGCGCCGAGGCGTGCAGCCCGAAGCCGTGGCCGCCTCTCCGCGTCGTGAACCCGTGCTGGAAGATCCTCGTGAGCAAGGCGGCGTCGATCCCCACGCCATTATCGATGATCTGAATGCGCACCCGGTCCTCCGCCGGCCGCGCGAGCCGCACCCCGAGGCGCTTGTCCTCGCCCCCGCGCTCGCCGAGCGCCCATTTTGCATTGCCGAGGAGGTTCAGGACGATCTGCAGCACCTTGTGCTTGTCGCAGAGCGCCCGTGGCAAAGGCGAGAGCCCCCGATCGATGATCACTCCGCTGCGCCCGCTGCTCGGTACGGCCATGCGCAGCGCGTCCTCCAGGACCGCCGCGAGATCCACCGACTCGTCCAGGTTCGTCACCGTGGCATAACTCTGCTGGAAATCGACGACCGCGCGGATATGCGCCACGTGCCCCTCGAGCGCGCCCACCAAGGAGAGCAGCTCCGTCCGCTCGGCCGCGAGGTTCTGGCCGAGCTTCCCGAAATACTCCGGCAGCCTGCGCCCGCGCTCGTCATTCGAGAAAAACCCGGCCAGGTCCGCCTTCTGCGCCTCCAGCATCTCGGCCGCCTTGAGAAGGGGATCGACCCGCAGCGCCCGCAGCCGCTCCGCGAGCATCGCGCTCGCGGTGTTCAGGTTGTTCAGCATATTGCCCACATTGTGCAGAACGTTGGAGGCGATCTCCGTCATGCCCGCCTGCCGCGCGAGTTCGAGCGAGCGCTGCTGCGCCTCGCGGAGCTCCGCCGTGCGCTCCTCCACCCGCCGTTCGAGCTCCTCGTTGGACCGCCGGAGCGCTTGCTCCTGCCGTTCGAGCTCGGCGTTCGCCGCCGAGAGCTCCGCCGTGCGCTCCTCCACCCGCCGTTCGAGCTCGTCGCGCGCCACGCGCAATGCGCCCTCGCTCCGCGCGAGGTCCTTCATCGATGCGTCGAAGGGCAGGAGAATACGCCGGTAAACGAAGGCGCCGAGCAAGAGCATCAGGGCCACGGTCCCCACCGGCAACGCCCGCTGCGCCTGCCCGAGCCAGCGCAGATCGGGCCCGGCGCGCTGGCGGATGTCCGCGTCGAGTGTGACGAGCGCCTCCGCGAGTCGCTGCGACGCCGTCTGGAATCGCTCGATATCGGGGTTGTTCCTGAGCGATTGGTTGTCCGAGCGGAGCACACGCACGGCGCTCGTCCGCACCTCGGCCCATAAAGGCTCCATGGCGGCGAGCCGCTCCTTCGTCGCCGGATCGTCCTCGGCGACGAGCGAGACCTCCGCGCCGCCGATATGCGCCTTTCCCCCTGCCGCAGCGCCGCAAAATTCTTCGAGAGCTGCGCTTCGAATTCCTTGGCCAGCTTTCGCTGCCGGAGCAAAAGCTCCCAGTCGGACGTGGAGAGCCCCACGACCGCGAGGTACGTCGTGCTCGCGTAGCGATCCAGGAGATCCCGCGTGGCGTCGGAGGCCGAAAGCAAGAGGCGGCTTTGCTCGGTGCGGCGGCCGATCTCATGCACCGCTATCAGCGAGGCGAGCTGCAAGGCCACGCTCACGGCGACGAGCACCACGAAGGACCGGACGAGGCTGGGCATGCTCGCGCGAGGCGGCGAGCTCATCGGATCGCCGCGATCCCCGCCTTCTCGGCGGTGATCTTCATCAAGCGGTGGTCATCGTACGCGGCGTCCTCGACCTTCACGAACCGCGCAATGAATGCCGCGTCGAGCAGCCGCTTCCCCTCCGGCTCCTGGTGCATGCCGAGGAGCGTCCGCTGGAGCGCGGCGCGGAGCTCCGCCGGCAGATCCGGCGAGACCACGACCGGGCTCACGGTCATGGGACCCAGGCTCTCGAGGACCCGCACCTCGCCCGCGCGGCCGATGCGCTTTTCGCGATCGTAATCGAGCACCAGGCTGTCCACCCAGCTCGCGTCCGCCTCGCCCGTGGCCACCATGCGGATCGACTCCTCGTGCGAGCCGGAGCGCACGATCTTGCTGAAAAAACCGCTCGCGAAGCCGCGCTCGATCAGGCGATGACGGGGCGCGTTGTACCCGGTGTGCGATCGCTCGTCATTGTACACCAAGGTGCGGCCCCGGAGATCGTCCAGCGAATGGTAGGGGCTCTCGTTCCGCACCACGAGATCCGCGAAGTACACGGGCCGCCCCCCATAACGAGGGTACGTCATGATGGGCGCGCCAACAAGCTCGGCGCGCGGGGTGGGCTCGTCGCGCAGCATGGTATAGGGAAATCCACAGATGAAGCCGAGCTCCACGGCGCCCGTCTGCAGCATGCTGTTGATGGTGCTGTAGGCGAGGCCCGTCGTGACCTCGATCGTGATCCCGTTTTTCCGGGCCAGATATTGCACGATCTCCTCGTAGAGGTTGACGCCGGACTCCGACACGAACGCCCCGCTCATCACCATGCGCATCGGGCGCGCGTCCTTCACGGGCGCCGCGCCGGCCACGAGGCCCGGGCGCTCGGGTGTGCGCGCGTCCGTGGGCTCGATCAAAAAGACGCCGATCGCCGTGGCCCCGACGAGCGCCCCCAGAAAGCCCCAGACGCCCAGCGATTTCAGGTACGCTCGCATGACGCGTCCCTCCCGCCCGGGCGGCGCCCCATGGCGAATGCAATGCCGCTCTGCAGCGTCCGTTGCGTCGATAACCCGGAAAATCCCTGCCCCAAGGCCACGAGCGTCTGCGCCACGTCGGGCCGGATCCCCGTGAGCATGATCTCCGCGCCGAGCAGGCGCGCGCCCTGCGCCATACGCACGATCTCATCGGCGACCACGGGCGTGACGCGCGGCACGCCCGTCACGTCCAAAATGGCGACACGCGCTCCGCGCGCCACGATCCCCTGCAAAAGCGTCTCCTGCGCCTGTTGCAACCGCGACGCCTCGAGCTCGCCGACGAGGGGCATGACCACGATATCGTCGGTGATGGGGATGAGCGGCGTGGAGATCGAGAGCAGCGTCTCGTTCTGCGCGCGCATGGCGTCCTCCCGCGCGCGCTGCTGTTCGATGGCCTCGTCGCGCTGCCGCTCCTCGGTAACGTCGCGCAGGAGCACGAGCGCCTCGTCGGCGTCGATGCCTGCGACGCGCGCCTCGAAATGGCGTGTCCCGCCCTTTTCCCCTTGCCGGAGTTCGAAACTCTGCGCGTTCCCGGTGTCGATGGCGAGCTCCACATACCTTCCCATCTGCGCGCCGAGCGCGTCCCCGAGCGCCGCGGAGATGGGCTCGCCCGGCCGGAACACGAGGATCGGCGCGGCGGCGCCGCGGGCGGGCTTGAAATCGCGGCACAGGCCGTCCCGCGCCACGACGAGCAGCGCGTCGGGCAGGGCCGTGAGGATGCCGCGGTTCTTCGCCTCGCTCCGCCGCAGATCGACCTCGGCGCAGGAGGAGCGCTCGGCCTGGTTCCATTTCTCGGTGAGCGCACAGGCGATCTGACGGACCTCCACCGGGTCGAAGGGCTTTTTCAAGATCAAGAAGCGGTCGGTCACGCCGAGCTTTTCCGTGATCTCGGCCCAGGAATGGTCCGAATACGCCGAGCAAATGACGGCCTGCAAGGTCGGATCCGCGGCCCATAGATGCGTCAGCGTCTCCAGCCCGTCCCACCCCGGGGGCATCCGCATATCGACGAAGGCGAGCGCATAAGGGGCGGCGACGCCGCGGGCTTGCCGCACCTTCTCCAGCGCCTCGGCGCCCTGTGAGGCGAAGGCGAGCTCGAAATCCAGCACGGGCGGCGCGGCGGCGCGGACGCCGAAAATCGATGCTTCCATGGCATCGAGCTCGAATGAGCTCCGACGAGGTTACAAAATTTCCAGGAAGTCGCGGTGAATGGCATCGCTGTCATCCACCACGAGGATGCGGCGATTGTTCGCTAGCATCGCGTCCATGCTTGCCCCCTGGACACAACCTCTCACGGAAATCCGCCCGCGTCCATCGAGCAATGCGTAAAAAACCTGCGCATGGACGGCGGGAATCGATCGATCTCGATCCATGTGGGACGTACCCGCACGCGTCGGGAGCGCGCCACGCTCGCATCCCGTTCGACGACCCGCGTCGAAATGCGCCCCTCTCTCAATCGAGGCGACCGATTCCTTTGACCCCCACCGTTCTCTGCTCCCTCGCGGCGCGGATCCCGAAGGCGAGATGGCTCGCGTTCGAGCGGGGCGCTTGTCGGGCCTGGGGACTTGCTTGGCACGACGGTCCGTCGCATGCTCCCGGCCCTCAACAGGACATGCACGGAGAAAACATGGCCAAGCTCAGCAAGGACATCGTCATCGTGGGCGCGAAGCGCACCGCGTTCGGGACGATGAATGGCGCGCTCAAGGGTGTCTCGGCGAACGATCTCGCGGCCCACGCCGCGAAGGCGGCCCTCGCGCAGGCCGGCGCGGCGCCGGGCGACGTCGGGCACGTCGTCGTCGGCAACGTCATGCAGACGAGCGCCGACGCGATCTACTGCGCACGCCACGTGGGCCTCAAGGCAGGCGTGCCCATCGAGGTCCCGGCGCTCACGGTGAACCGGCTGTGCGGCTCGGGCTTCGAGGCGGTCGTGCAGGCGGCCCAGCTCCTCCTGCTCGATGAGGCCGACGTGGTGCTCGCGGGCGGGACCGAGAACATGTCGCAGGCGCCGCACGTGCTGCGCGGCGGGCGCGAGGGCTTCGCGTTCGGCAAGGCCCCGGCGCTCGAAGATTCGCTCTGGAGCGCGCTCACCGATAGCTACGTGAATTCGCCGATGGCCATCACGGCCGAGAACCTGGCCACGAAGTACGGCATCTCGCGCGCCGAATGCGACGAATACGCGCTCCGCAGCCAGAAGCTCTGGGCCGCGGCGAACGAGGCGGGCGCGTTCAAGGACGAGATCGCGCCGATCGAGCTGCCGGGCAAGCGCGGGGCGCCGCCGGTCTCGTTCGCGGTGGACGAGCACGCGAGGCCGCAATCGACGCCCGAGGCGCTCGCCAAGCTCGCGCCGGTGTTCAAGAAAGACGGCACGGTCACGGCCGGCAACGCGAGCGGCATCTGCGACGGCGCGGCCATGCTCGTCGTGACCACGGCCGAGAAGGCGCGCGAGAAGGGCTGGACGCCGCTCGCGCGGCTCCTGCAATGGGCGTCGGCGGGCGTCGACCCCTCGATCATGGGCATCGGCCCGGCAGCCGCCATTCCCAAGGCCCTCGAGCGCGCGGGCGTCTCGTTCGACGCGGTCGACCTCTTCGACGTGAACGAGGCGTTCGCGCCGCAATGGCTCGCCGTGCAGAAGGAGCTGAAGATCCCGCTCGACAAGGCGAACCTGAATGGCGGGGCCATCGCGCTCGGCCACCCGCTCGGCGCCTCGGGCGCGCGCATCACGGCGAACCTCGTCCACACGCTGCGCCGCACGGGCAAGCAGATCGCCGTGGGCAGCGCTTGCATCGGCGGCGGGCAAGGGATCGCGGTCGTCCTCGAACGAATCTGATCGGGAGGAGCGGCGAGGCCATGGCCCCATTCAACCAAGAACGCGAGGCCGACGTCGTCATTGTCGGCGCCGGCCTCGCGGGCCTCTCGGCGGCGGACGCGCTGGCTCGCATGGGAAAACGCGTCGTCGTGCTCGAAGCGCGGGATCGCGTCGGCGGGCGCACGCTGGGCCGGGAGATCGGGGGCCGTGTCCTCGACCTCGGAGGGCAATGGCTCGGCGCGGGGCAACGCCGCCTCGGGCGCCTCGCTGCCGAGCTCGGCGTCGCGACATTTCCAACGTACCATTCCGGACAGAAAATCCTGGTGCGGGACGGGCGCGTCTCGACGTATGCGGGGACCATTCCCTCCTTGCCCGTGCCGGGGCTCGTCGCGCTGCACCTCGCGCTGCGCAAGCTCGACGCGCTCGCGGCGCGGCTGCCCGAAGGAAGGCCGCTCGCCGCAGCCGAAGCTTCGGCGTGGGACGAAACAACGCTCGAAACCGCCGCCCGCGAGCTTCTCCCGCGCGCCGACGTACGCGAGCTCTTCGACGCGGCAGTGCGGGTGGTCTTCGGCGCCGAACCGCGCGAGATTTCAATGCTGTATTTCCTCGCGTACCTGCGCGCGGGCGGCGGCCTCATGCGCCTCGTGGAAATCGAGGGCGGGGCGCAGGAGCGGCGTTTCGTGGGCAGCGCGCAGGAACTCTCGATCCGGCTCGCCGCGCGGCTCGGGGACGCGGTCGTGCTCGCCGCGCCGGCGCGGCGCATCGAGCAGGACGGGCGCGGCGTGGTCGTGACCTCGGACGAAGTCGTGGTGCGGGCGCCGTACGTGATCGTGGCCGTCCCTCCGGCGCTCGCGGGTCGCATCGAAGTTCGCCCGCTCCTGCCCGTCGTGCGCGACCAGCTCACGCAACGGATGCCGATGGGCTCCACGGTGAAATGCATTGCGGTCTACGATCGGCCTTTCTGGCGCGAGGCGGGGCTCTCGGGGGAGGCCGTGACGAGCACGGGGCCGATGTCGGTCGTGTTCGACAATGGCTCGCATGACGGCGTGGTGCATTCGCTCCTCGGGTTCGTCGTGGGGCAAAAGGCGCGCGTCTTCTCGGAGAGGCCCTTGGAGGAGCGGCGCGCGGTGGTGCTCGGGAGCCTCGGCCGCATGTTCGGCGAGCGGGCGCTCCGGCCGAGCGAATACGTCGAATTCGACTGGTCGACGGAGCCATGGTCGCGCGGCTGTCCCGTCGGGGTGATGGGGCCCGGCACGATGACCGGCGTGGGGCGCGCGCTGCGCGAGCCGGTGGGGCGAATCCACTGGGCGGGCACCGAGACGGCGACGGAATGGACGGGCTACATGGAGGGGGCGCTCGAATCGGGCGAGCGCGCGGCCGGTGAGGTGGGGGCGAGGTTCGAGGGCCGAGACGAGGAGCATTTCGTCCCCTCCTGACGAAAGCCTGACTGGACGTCCCGTCCACGTTCGGGCACGCTCGGCCCATGAGCGTCGAGGAGACGTGGGTGGGCAGGCACTACGTTCGATTCGAGCCTGGTGATCTCCTCGTGATGGAGTTCCACGGGCCGATCCTGCCCGGCGAGATGGCGGCGCTCGCGCGTTTGACGGACGAACGATTGCTCGCGCGGGGCCGGCTCTTCGTCCTGTGCGACATCTCCGACGCGGGCGGGTTCAGCCACGGATCACGGCACGAGCTGCGGGATCGGCCTCGAAAGCTCCCTCCGCATTTCGTCGCGTACGTGGGCGCGCCTGCCCCCGTTCGCGTGGTGCTCGATCTCGTCATTCGCGCCACGAGCTCCCTCACGGGTGCGAAGATCGCCCACCGCTTCTTCGAGACACAGGCCAAGGCACGCGCCTGGCTCGGAGAGATGCACACGAAGGCCGCGTGAGGGCTGCACGGAAATGTCAGGACCCGACGCTCATTTTCCCGTGAGGAGCCACCGCAACGCCTCGGCCTCCGTCGTGAAAAACGAATACAGCGGCAACCCCGTCTCGACCGAGAGCCTCTGAATCTGCATACGCCCGAGCGCGCTGCTGACGAGGTTCGCCGCGCGCACGAGGCCGTTCTCCCGCGCGTGGGTCATCGTCTTCTCGACGAACGCGCTCACGTCGGGCTTTTGCGGCGGGAAGTTCGAGATATTTGCCAGGACGTACCAGGGGTTGCCGAGGAGCGGCTTCGTCTTGCGCTCGAACTCTTCCCAGTAGCCCTTGCCGTCTCCGACGTCCCAGAACCCCCACACGTCGACGCGGACCACGTTCGTCGCACCATCGACCGTGACCAAAAACCCCTTTTTCGCGACCTCCCGCACCGGGGACGGAGTCGGCTGTGGGCGCGAAGCCGGCTGCGAAACGGAAGCCGGCGCCTTGGGTTTGGCGGATGAAACTTGCTCCTGCAACGCACGCACGCTCTCGCGCACGAGGTCCGTGAGCGCCGTGATGGCCACGCTCGCCCGCGGAAAACGCGCCGCCACCGATTTCGCGGTCACGCCGGCGAACCAGACATCGAACCCGGGAGGGAGATCCACGCGCTTGCGGCGCTTCGCCCGCGCCTCCGGCGATTCTAGCGGCCCGTCGGAGATGTCGGCCGCGAGCAGGATCGGCGAGCCGTCGCGCTCGAGCTCCTCGGCCCAGTACGGCTCGCCGACGAGCAATTCATAGGCGAGCTGGCCGAGCGCATAAATATCGGCGGCCGGGCCCACGTCCTGCGCAGCCTCGACCTGCTCGGGCGCCATATAAAGCGGCGTGCCGAGGATGCCGCGGGTCGTGATGCCGTCGACGACGGGATCCACCGTCTTCACGACCCCGAAATCGAGGACCTTGATACAGGGCGTGCCGTCGTCGCGCCACGAGAGGAAGATGTTCTCCGGCTTGAGGTCGCGGTGGACGACGCCCGCGGCGTGGAGCTTGTCGAGGGCGACCGCGGTCTGGGTGAGATAACGGAGCACGTCTTCGAGGGCGATTCGAACGCCCTGGTCGAGGAGCGCGCCGAGGTCACGGCCGCGGAGCAGCTCCATCACGAGGAAAGGCAGCTCGGTGCCAGGATCGATGCCGACGTCGAGGATCCGGACGATGTGATCACTCTCGATCGCGCCCGTCGCCCGCGCTTCGAGCTCGAAGCGCTTGCGGCCCTGCTCGCTCGTCACGAGATTCGGGAGCATGACCTTGAGGGCGCGCCGGCTCGAGGTCCTCTCGTCGACGACCTCGTAGACCGTGCCCATGCCGCCGGACTTGATCGCCCGGATCACCCGATAACGGCCGTGAAAAATGGTATCCGGGGGGAGGAGCGCGGGGCGTGGGAGCAACATGGCGGACAGGTGACGCTACCAACGCCCCCGCGCGGCGACAAGCGATCGCCGTGGCCTCTCAGGAGAGGCGCTTCGGCTCGCCCTCGCCCTCGCCGAGGACGTCGCCGAAGGACGACGCCGAGGGGCCCGCGAGGCGGCCGAGACGCTCGGCATAATGGAGCAGCAGCGTGCGGTTGTCCGAGACGGCGAGGTTCTGGATCTCCAAAGCGCCGATGCGATCTTCGGGGGTGAACGCGGCCTCGGTCTTCTCCATGGAGAGTTTTTCGGGCGCATACGCGCTCTTCTCGGCGCGGGTCTCGAGGATCGTGTAATCGTCGCCGCGGCGGAGCGAGAGGCGCACGATGCCGCTGATCGGCGTCGCGACCCAGCGGGCGAGCGACTCCTTCAGCATCATCGCCTCGGGGTCGTACCACTTGCCCTCGTAGAGGAGGCGGCCGAGGCGGCGGCCGAGCGTGCAGTAGAGGTCGGTCGTGTCCTCGTTGTGCGTGGCCGAGAGCAGGCGCTCGTAGGCGATGTGGAGCAGCGCCATGCCGGGCGCCTCGTAAATGCCGCGACTCTTCGCGCCGATGACACGATTCTCGATCTGATCACTCATCCCGAGCCCATGCCGGCCACCGATCTCGTTCGCCGCGACGATGAGCGCGAACAACGACGAGAATCGAGCGCCGTTCAGCGCGACGGGCACGCCCTCGGCGTATTCGACCGTGATCTCCTCCTCGGCGATCGCCACGTCCGAGCGCCAGAAAGGCACGCCCATGATCGGGTTCACGATCGTCATGCCCTTGTCGAGGAACTCGAGGTCCTTCGCCTCGTGCGTCGCGCCGAGGACGTTCGCGTCGGTGCTGTACGCCTTCTCGGTGCCCATCGGGTACGGCATGCCGATCGAATCGAGGTACTGCGCCATCTCGGTGCGGCCGCCGAAGGCGTCGACGAACTTCTGGTCGAGCCAGGGCTTGTAGATTTTGAGCTCGGGATCGACGAGCACGCCATAACGGTAAAACCGCTGGATGTCGTTGCCCTTGTGCGTGCTGCCGTCGCCGAAGACGTGCACGCCCTCCTCGCGCATGGCGCGAACGATGGCCGTCGAGGTGACGGCGCGGCCGAGGGGCGTCGTATTGAAGTATTTGCGGCCCGCGGTCGAGAGGTGGAACGCGCCGCACTGGAGGGCGATGATGCCCTCGCGCGCCATGGACTCGCGGCAATCGACGAGCCGGGCCTTTTCAGCGCCGTGCGAGATCGCGACGGGCGGGATGTCCGCCGGGGTCTTCTCGTCCGGCTGGCCGAGATCGGCGGTATAACAATGGACGCGAAGGCCCTGGCGCGAGAGCCAGGCCACGGCCGTGCGCGTGTCGAGGCCCCCGGAGAACGCAATGCCGAGCGCGGTGCCCGACGGAGGAAGGGTGCGGTAGATGCGGCTCATCTCGCCGCGTGCGATAGCAGGCCACGACGCGCCGCGAAAGACCTTTGTTGTTGCTGTCCCGAGGGGGACCGCCTCGCGTCCCCCTCTCGGCCAGGCGGAGCCCGGCCGATTCACCCCCCGAGGCGAGTTCGCTGCGCGATCTCGTAGAGCAGCGAGTGAATCGCTGCTCTACTCGTCCCCGACGAGCCCCTCGCGCCGCCCCATCTCGTAGAGCTTTTCCTTGAGGTGCTGGAAGCGCTTGCGCAGGCGCGCGGCCGCTCGTTTCCGCTCGTCCGCCCCGAGCGGTGGCGCGTCCTCGCCGTGGAGCACGACCGCGAGGTCGTCCCACGAGAGCTGCCGATCGACGCGAAGCATGAGGAGTTCTTGCTCCTCGGGCGGCAAGCGCGCCCGGAGCTCGGCGAAACGATCGCGGCGTTCGGTGCGGAGGTAGGAGCGCGTGACGGTGCGGACCTCGGCCTCGATCGCCGAGAGCGAGGAGCTCTCCGGCAAGGGGACGACCCGCGCGGCGCGGCGTTTCTCCGCGCGTCGGAAATCGAGGGAGGACGTGCGCGCCACGGCGTACGCCCAGGTGCGGAAGGAAGCGTCCCAGCGAAAGCTCGGCAGGCTCTTCCAGAGCTTCTCGGCGAAAAGGGAGAATACCTCGGAGGCGTCGGTCTCGTTGCGGTGGAGCGCCGCGACGAACTCGAAGATCTCGGGGCCGTAGGCGCGCAGGGCGACGGACGTGGCGGCGCCGATGTCCCCGCCCTCGGCGAGGCGGCGAATGTCTACGTCGATCGTGCGCCTTTTGTCCGCGTCCATGCGTGGTGAGGCGCGAGCCCGGAGGGCTCTGCGCGGGCGATCCATCTTGCCCGTCGGGCCGTCGCTTGGGAAGTGCTCTCCCGCGCGAAACGGCGCTGCCGGATGGTATGCTCGCGGCGGTCCATGCCAGGCGAGCCCTTGTCCGGACGCACGGGCGACGTGCGACGGGACGTCGACGACGAAGACGACGACGCTGCCCTGTCGTCCTCGTCCGAGGACGGCGAGGGGCCGATCACGCCCGATCCCTTCCTGGCGAAGATCGCGCGAATCCCTTCTCGCGAAGCTCCCCGCGCGCCGGCGACGTTGCCGCGCCCCGGCGAGCGCGTGGGGCGCTTCGTGGTCCGCGAGGAGATCGGCCGCGGCGGGATGGGCGTCGTGTTCGCCGCGACGGATCCCACGCTCGGCCGCGAGGTCGCGCTGAAGGTGCTCCTGTCGGAGGACGAGGAGCGCAAGCGTCGGCTCTTGCGTGAGGCGCGCGCGGCCGCGGCGCTCGGGCACGCAGGGGTCGTGGCGATCTACGACGTCGGCGAGGATTGCGGCCGCGCGTTCATCGCGATGGAGCGGCTGCGCGGATCGACGCTGCGCGAGCGGCTCGACGCGAGGCCAAAGGACACGCCGGCGCTGCCGCCGGACGAGGCGCGGCGCGTCGCGAAAGATCTCGCCCGCGCGCTCGCGAAGGCGCACGGGCGCGGCCTCGTGCACCGCGACCTCAAGCCCGAGAACGTGATGATCGAGGGCGACGGGCGGCTCACTCTGCTCGATTTCGGGCTGGCGAAGGCGACCCACGTGGAGATCGATCCGGTCTCGGTGGCCACGGCCGACGGCGCGATCATCGGCACGCCGAGCTACATGTCGCCCGAGCAAGCGGGGGGAAAGCCGGTCGACGCACGGAGCGACGTCTTCTCGTTCGGCGTGATGCTCTACGAGATGCTGACGGGGAAGCGGCCCTTCGTCGGAAAAAACGCGGCCGCCGTGCTCGCGTCGATCGAAGGGTCGGAGCCGACGCCGCCGTCGACGATCCGCGCAGGCGTCGATCCCGATCTCGAGCGCGTGGCGCTGCGGTGCCTGCAAAAGGAGCCGCACGCGCGGTACGAGAACGCCGGGGCGATCGCGCGGGAGTTCGATCACGAGGCGCAAGGGAAGCCGGGAAGGAAGCGTTTCCTGGCCCCGGCGGCGCTCGGGGTGCTGCTCTTGATGCTCGGGGCGGCGATCGGTGCAGCGAGGCTCCGCGGCGCCGAGCGAGCCGCGGAGCCTTCGGCGCAACCTCCGGCGAGCACGGCTCTCGCTGCGACGAACGCGCATGCGCCCGTGGTCGCGACGGATCTGCCAAGCTCGTCGTCACGGAGCGAGGAGGCGCGCGCCGCGTACCGCGCGGGGCTCGAAGCGTTCCGGGCCGGCGGCTCGTGGGGGCCGGATTTTCAGCGCGCGATCACGCTCGATCCGGGGCTCGCCTCGGCGCACGTGCAGTACGCGGCGATCGGGATGGCGCAGCACCTCGACGGCGTGCGCGAGAGCTTTCGGCAAGCGCGGGCGAAGAGCGACGCGCTCTCGCCGCGGGACCGCGCGCTGCTCGACGCGATCGAGCCGGTCGTGCAGCGCGAGCCCGCCGACTGGGCCGAGGCGAGCCGCAGGCTCGGGGCGATGATCAAGGACCATCCGGGCGACGCGCAGCTCTGGTACTTCCTCGCGCTCGGCCGCGGCAACTTCGACGACTTCCAGGCCGCCATCCAGCACCTCCAGCGCGCGATCGAGCTCGATCCGCAGTTCACCCGCGCGCTCAGCTCGCTGGCCGTCTTCGAGGCGTACCGCGGTCGCTTCGACGAGGCGCAGAAGGCCATCGATCGATGCCTGCAGGTCGCGCCGGACGCGATGGCGTGCCTGTCGTACCGCGCGCGGCTCGAAGGGTACGCGGGCCGATGCGCCGCGATGGAGTCGACCGCGCGGCAGATGATCGCCCGAGGCGCACAGGCGCACGTCTCGTACCCGCTGCTCGCCGACGCGCTCGCGTCGCGGGGCGAGCCGAGCGCGACGGTGGAGGAAGCGCTGCGGCACGCGGGCAAGCAAGTGGACGAGCTGCCCAAAGGAACGGCGGAGCTCGTGCGGAACCGCGTGCTCGTCGTGGGCGCGATGCGCACGGCCGCGCTCTATGGCGACTTCGAGGAGGCGCTCGAACATGCGCAGGCCCTCGGGCGGAAGGCGGAGGGGAGCGCGCGGCGCAACGATCACGGAATCGCGGCGCGCGCGGTCGCGGAGCTCTTGCTCGAGTCGGGGAAACACGCGGAGGCCGGGGCGGTCGCGATCGGGTATCTCGATCGTCAAGGCGCGTGGGAGCCCGATCCGAACGCGGAGGACTCGGCCCTTTCGAACGACGCGACGCCCGCGTTGCTCGTGACGGCGCGGCGGGCCGGGGCGATCACACGCGAGGGCCTCGCGTCGCGGCGGCGCGCGTGGCTCGCGGAGTGGTCGGCCCGCGTGACGCCGGCTGCGCGCAGTTATCTGTGGCTGCACGGCTGGGCGGCGACGACGATCCTGGCAGAGGACGCGCGCGACGCGCTCGCGGCGCTCGCGGAGCACGGGCCGCTGCCGCCGTATGTACCGGGCACGCTGGTGGGCGCGTCGGCGGGCGTGACGTTTCTGCTCGGCGGCCGGCTCGACGAAGCGAAGCGCTGGCTGATGCAGGCGGCCGGGAGCTGCTCCGCGCTGAGTTTTCCGATGGCGCACACGCGGGCGCATCTGTGGCTCGGGCAAGCGCTCGAAGCGTCGGGGGACACGCTCCGCGCGTGTGCGTCGTACCGAACGGTGCTCGATCGATGGGGGCGCGCGCGGCCGCGGAGCGTCACGGCGGACGAGGCGCGCGAGCGGTCGACACGGCTCGGGTGTACACGCTGAACTTTTTTCGTCACGCGCGCCTGGGCTCTACGTCGATCTCCCTGAACGGACCGACGGAGGGCCTTCCTGATGCGTATTTCGCAGATGCTGTTTGCCGCCGTGTCGATCGTCGTCTCGGCTTCGCTCTTCACGACCGCATGCGACGCACCCGGGGGCGCGGGGGACACGAAGGGCCCCTCCCGCGGCGCCGCGGAGGCGACGTTCGTCTTCGCCGGCAAGCGTGGTTCGACGGGCCAAGCGTCGCGTTCGGTCGGACCGGACGGCACCGAGAAGCTGCACGGCGAGACGCGCCTCATGCTGGCGAGCGGGGCCGAACGGCAGGTGATCGAGGACGTGACGCTCGATGCGCGGGGTCGCATCGTGGCCGCGGAGATCACGACGACGAGCAGCACGCCGAACGAGCCGCCGGTGCGGCTGCGGCTCGCGCCTTCGGAGGGGCTCGTGCGGATCGTGTCGGGCTCTACCGAGACGAGCTTCCGCGTGCCGGCCGACGCGCCGTGGGTCTACACGGCCCTGCCGGCGGCTCTCCCCGCGACGCCAATCGCGGCGTGGATCGCGAAGCGCGGGGCTGACACGGCGCCGTGGCTGCGCGTGGTCTCGGCGAGCGAAGCGCGGAGCTTCCTCGCGCCGCTCGATCAAGTCGTCGTGCGAACGGAGACGGGCACGACGGTGGTGCTCGGGCAAGACGCGGCGGACACGGACGCGGTGTTCGTGCGGGACCTGCGCCTCTCCAGCGGCGAGTCGATCACGCGGACGAACGGGCCTGCGCTCGTGTTGTGAAGCGCTTCCACGAGCGCTCGCTCCGGCGAGCGGCCGCATGCGGAAGAGGTCGTCGCGCCCGCCGACGCGGACCCCTTGGTCCTCCAAGCAACGCATCGACACGCGCTCGGGTTCGTGGGGCCGGCGGTTCCAACAGGACAACCTCGACCCCACGACGAGGCCTCGATGGGCTCGTCCGTACGGTGCCGCAGCGCGTCTCGCCCCTTCTCGTCTGCTCGTGGGTGCGCGGAAGCCATGCGGCCCTCCGCTGACCTCGCTTCCCCGCGACAGGCGTAATCCAAACCACGTCAACGACGTCAAAAAACTTCGATCATGCCCCCGTGGAGGCAGGCTCGTCACGGGGTTCCAGGGGCTCGGGGGCCCTTTCGCGCGCGCTCGACACGTTCGGGCAAATTTTTGGCGGAAAGGTCGCCGGTCTGCATGTAGACTCCGTCCCCTCAACATGCCGACCGCTCGTCGTCGCCTCGAAAGCAAAGACATTCCGCAAGCAGACAGCCTCGAAAACGTCCGCCGCATCATCGATGCGGTCGCCGATGGCTCGAAAACGAAGGCTGACGTCTCCGACCGCACCGGGATCAACCCCCGCCACGTGCTCTACGGACTCCACACCGCTCGGGTGCTCGGGTTCCTCGCGGAGGAAGAGGGCGGCGGGTTCGGGACCACCGAGCTCGGCAAGGCGCTCGGCAATGCCGCGGCCGGGAGCGCCGAGGAGCGCGAGGCGTTCCGCAAGTCGATCCAGGACAGCGATATCATCGGCGCGATCGCCCCCGGGATCCTCTCCGACAAGCCGCCCGCGCAGGACGCGATCACGAAGCAGATCGTGAAGCTCAGCGGGCTCTCGGATTCGACCGCGGGCCGCCGCGCGCAGACGTTGATCTCGTGGCGCACGCAGATCCTGTCGCAGCTCGGGACGGGCGTCGTGCCGAGCGCGGATGACGCCGCCGACGAGAGCGAAGACGACGAGACGGTGGCCCAGGCCTGATCGGACCCCTCACGCGCGCGCCCACCTCCGGTCACGGGGTGGGCGCGTTTGCCATCCATGGTCCGACGACACGCGCCCCCAGGTCGTCCTCCCCTCGACGCAATTTGTGCGCTCCTCATTGACGAGAAACGTCAATGGTGTGACGTGCCATTGCGTTCGTTATCGTTTCGCCCGGCGCGTACGCCCGTGCTACCCTAGCTTTCACTGGACTCCGGTGCTTTCCGCAATGCCGGACGCGGAGGGTCCCTTGGTGGAAACGAGCGCATGATCGCCGTGGAACGGGCGAATCGAGAGCGCGCCGAGGCCCGCATCGGCACGCTTCTGAAGGGCAAGTGGCGGCTCGATATGCTGCTCGGCGTGGGCGGCATGGCAGCCGTCTACGCGGCCACGCACCGCAACAAGAACCGCGCGGCCGTCAAAGTCCTCCACCCGGACCTCGCCGCCGAGCCCGCGATCCGCGCCCGTTTCCACCACGAGGGGTATGCCGCGAACGCCGTCGGCCACCCCTGCGTCGTCCGGATCCTCGACGACGACGAGACCGACGATGGCCTCGCCTTCCTCGTGATGGAGCTGCTCGAAGGCGAGACCTACGACCGCATCGCCCAGCGCTGCGGCGGCAGGCTCCCCACGCCCGAGGTGCTCACGCTCGCGCTCGCCGTGCTCGACGTGCTCGTCGCCGCCCACGAAAAGCGCATCCTGCACCGCGATCTCAAGCCCGAGAACATCTTCCTCACGCAGACCGGCGCCATCAAGGTCCTCGATTTTGGCCTCGCACGCGCGCTCGAGGCCGCTGTCGAGCAAGGCCGCATCATGACGAGCTTCGGCACGACCATGGGCACGCCGGGCTTCATGCCGCCCGAGCAGGCGCGCGGCGACTGGAACGAGGTCGACGCCACGAGCGACCTGTGGGCCGTCGGCGCGACCCTGTACACGCTCCTCTCCGGCTGCCTCGTGCACGAGGCCGGCAACCTCACCGGCAGCCTGATCATGGCCGCCACGAAGCCCGTCGGCTCGCTCGCGCTCGTCGCACCCACCCTCCCCCGCGCCGTGATCGAGCTCGTCGATCGGTCCCTCCAGTTCGACAAGGCGAACCGCTTCCAGGACGCCGCCTCGATGCGCGCCGCCGTCACCGACGCGATGCAGCCCACGACACGTGTCTCGCCCGGGATCACGCCCGAAGCCCATCGCCTGCACAGCAAAGCGCTGATGGAGCCGAGGGTCGGGACGAACTCCGAGCCGGTCACCGTCGCCATCGCCGACGCGAAGCGCCCGCTGCCGCCCACGTTGCCCACGCCGCCGGACTCGGCGACGGCCCTCGCGCCTCGCGCCCCGCTGGCGCCTGAGGCCTCCCTCGGCCAGCTCACGCCCTCGCGTGGCACGAGCGGCCCCCTCTCGCCCGCCGTGCGCCCCCCGGCCGCGCAGCGCCCCACGCCGCCCCAGCAGACCGATCGGCCCGAGGTGGTCTCGCCCATCGAGATCGCGAAGGACACGTTCTGGGTCGGCAAACGCGACCCGAAGAGCATCTTCCACGCGAACCCCTACCTGCGCATCTTCCGCCCGAAGCCCGGCTTCGAACAGGCAGGCCCGTTCCACCTGCTCGTCGACCCCGGATCGAGCTCCGACTTCGCCGTCGTCTCGGCCAAGATCGGCACGCTCATCGGCGGGATGAACAAGCTCTCCGCGTTGTTCATCAACCACCAGGATCCGGACGTCGGATCGAGCGCCGCGGTGATCTCGGCCCGTTACGCGCCCGGCGCCTCGATCGTCTGCTCCGAGGCGACGTGGCGCCTCATCGTGCACTTCAACCTGCCGCCCGAGCGTTACGTCGACACGGCCCGTTTTCCCCGCGGCTTCGACGTGCCCACGGGCCACATGATGCTCCCCGTCCCGAGCCCGTTCTGCCACTTCCGCGGCGCCGTGATGCTCTACGATCCGGAGACGCGCGTGCTCTTCACGGGAGATCTCTTCGGCGGGCTCACGCCGATCGAGGCGCGCGGGCTCTGGGCCGACGAGAGCGATTGGGCCGGCATCCGCGCCTTCCACCAGACGTACATGCCGACGAACCGCGTCCTCACCCGCGCGATGGACACCATCCGCGCCCTCGATCCGCCCGTCGAGATCATCGCCCCGCAGCACGGCCGCCTGCTGCGCGGTCCGCTGCTCCACCGCTACATCGAGCGCCTCGCGCGCCTGCCCGTCGGCCTCGACATCCTCGACGACGTCGCCGACGAGGAGACGATCACGGCCTGGAACAGCGTGCTCCGCCGCGTCGTCCGCACGGCCCGCATGGTGCTCGGACCCGAGGCCGACGAGCTGCTCCAGCAGCACGAGGACCTGCGCGACGCGCTGCAAGTCAGCGGCGACCAGGTGCGCCTCTCGTCGCTCGGACGCTGGACCCTCAGCGCCGTCGTCGAGGCCCTCACGGTCGGACAAACCCCCACGATCGCGAACCCGATCAAGCTCGAAGCGGTCCTCGCCTGTGAAGAGCTCGAGCTGCCCTCGCCCGACATCCGCATCGAGGACGCCGAGTCGTCGGAGCACGTCGGCGCCTGAGGTTCAGCCCTCGCTCGGCGGGCTCGCGGGGATCGAGGGCCTCGCGCTCGGTCGCGGCGCCAAGAGCTCGCTCGCTTCCGGGTGAAAACACGCCACGCGGTGGTGGCTGCCGGGCACGATCTCCGTGAGGTCCGGCGCTTCGACGTCGCAACGCCCCTTCTCGGCTTTCTGGCAACGCGACTGGAACACGCACCCGCGCGGCGGTTCGAGCGGGCCGGGCGGTTCGCCCCAGAGCACGCGCCGCGGCCGCGGATCGCCGTCCTCGCGCGGCAGCGCTCCGAAGAGCGCCCGCGTGTACGGATGCAGCCGCCGCTCGGCGACCTCGCGCGCCGGCCCCATCTCCACGATGCGGCCGAGGTACATCACCGCGATGCGATGGCTCATGTAGCCGACCACGCGCAGGTCGTGCGAGATGAACAGGTAGCTCACGGACAGCTCGTCCTGCAGCCGCTCGAGCAGGTTCAGGATCTGCGCCTGCACCGACACGTCGAGCGCGCTCGTAGGCTCGTCGCAGACCACGAAGTCGGGCCGCACCGCGAGAGCCCGCGCGATCGCGATGCGCTGCCGCTGCCCGCCCGAGAACTCGTTCGGGTACCGATCGAGCGCCTCGGGGCCGAGCCCGACCTTCGCGACCATCTCCTCCACGGTCTCGCTCGCCTCGCGTGAGGTCTTCGCGAGCCGAAGCGCCGCGATCCCTTCGCCGACGATCTCGCGCACCGTCATGCGCGGGTTCAGCGACGAGTACGGGTCTTGAAAGACGATCTGCATGCGCCGGCGCAGCGGCCGGATCGCTCGCTCGGAGAGGCGCGTGATGTCTTGCCCGTCGAACACGATGCGCCCGAGCGTGGGCTCGACGAGGCGCAGCACCGTGCGCCCGAGCGTGCTCTTGCCGCAGCCCGACTCGCCGACGAGCCCCAGCGTCTCGCCCGGCCGGATGTAGAAGCTCACGCCGTCGACCGCGTGCAAGAACTTCGGCGCGCGAAAGAACCCCTGCCGCACGGGGTAGAGCACCGAGAGCTTCTCGACCTGGAGCAGCGGTTTGCCCGAGCGAGGTTTGTCCGGTCCGCCGCTCATGCCGCGCCTCCTTGCAGGAAACACCGGACCACGTCGCGCCCGCCCTCGGCCTCGAAGAGCGGCGGCGCCTCCTCGCGGCACCGATCCATCACCTCGGGGCAACGCGGCGCGAACGCGCATCCGCCCGGCGAACGCCGCGGATCCGGCAGCGAGCCTTCGAGCGTCGGCAGCGCCTTCCGTTTCTCCCCGCGCGTCCGGAACGAGCCCGCGGGCGGCACGCTGCGCACGAGCGCCTGCGTGTACGGGTGCCGCGGCGACGCGAGCACCCGCGAAGGCGGCCCCGTCTCCACCACCTTCCCCGCGTAGAGCACCACGAGTTCGTGCGCGATCTCCGCGACGAACGGCAGATCGTGGGTGATCACGAGCAAGCTCATCCCGAGCTCGCGCGCTTGATCGGCGAGCAGCGCCATGATCTGCGCTCGCAAGGCCATGTCGAGCGCGCTCGTGGGTTCGTCCGCGACGAGCAGGCGCGGCGGCGCGGCGAGCGCCATCGCGAGCAGCACGCGCTGCCGCATGCCTCCGCTGAGCTCGTGCGGGTAGCTGTCGAAGCGCTCGTCGGGCCGGGGAAACCCCACGCGGTGGAGCAGCGCGAGCGCGCGTGCCCGCGCCTCCTTGCGGGACATGCGCTCGTGCAGGCGGATCGCCTCCATGATCTGCGCGCCCACCGAGTAGACCGGCGTGAGCGCCGTCAGCGGCTCCTGGAACACCATCCCGATCTTGCCGCCGCGCACCTGCCGCATCGCGCGCTCCGGCAGCGTGAGCAGGTCCTCGCCCTGAAACACGATCGCGCCGCGATCGATACGCGCGCTCGGCGTCGGCAAGAGCCGCAGGATCGACAGCGCCGTCACGGTCTTCCCGCAGCCCGACTCGCCCACGAGCCCCACGGTCTTGCCTTGCGGCACGTCGAACGAGACGCCGTCGAGCGCCTTCACGCTTGTCCCCTCGGCGGTCGCGAACGAGACAGCGAGATCGCGGACCGAGAGCAGCGGCGGGCTCGTCACCGGACGTAGACCTCGAGGCGCGGCCCCCGCTTCTCCACCACGCCGAGGGAAAACGTGACCCCGCGCGGATCGTTCGGATCGGCCATCACCGCGAGCCCGTGCTCCTCGCCGGTCCGCTTCGCCCATCGCTGCACCACGTGCGTCACGTCGAAGCGCACCGGGCTCGGCGACGTCACGCCCACGGAGCCCGCCGTCTCGGCCAGGTCGAGGCGCGGGCTCCGCCCCCAGGAGACGAAATCGGCGCGCCAGGGATCGAGGATCCGCGCGATCGAGAGCGACACCGGCTGGGTCGGCGGCTCGGACGCGGTCGCCGTCTCCAGCACGAGGAACGCCGACGACACCTCACCGACCTCGGCGACGGGCACCTCGAAGTGGAGCAGGAGCGACGTATCCCCCGCCGCGCTTCGCCCGAGCGCGACGGCCTCCGGAAGCGCGCCTCCGCCGCCGCTCGGCCCCTTCGACGAGACGACCGCGACGGCGTCCGGGAAGAGCACGAGGCGCCGCGCGTCCAGCGCGGCCACGACCAAGTCTTTTTTGGGCCGACAGCGACCGACGACGCAGGCGTCTCCCTCGACCGCGCAGGGCACGTCCGCGGCGCAGAGCGGCGGGCCGGGAGGGCGCTGCACGCAGCCGAGCAACGAAACGGCGAGGAGCACGGCGAAAGGCGGGCGAGCGATCCACACGGCGGCCCCGGGACCCTAGCAAAAGTGCCCGCCCGCTCCCACCACGGAAGGAAAAAGACGTCAGCCCTCGGGCGAAGGCGGCAGGGCGGGCCGCGGGGACCAGCGGGTAATCCGGTAAATCTTGTCCTTGTCGCGAGGGCAATCGCCGCGGCCGTCGCAATTGCTCGTCGTCACGTAGAGCGCTCCGTCGGGCCCCGTCACCACGTCGCGGAGCCGCCCGAGCCCCGTCGGCCCCTCGCCCTGAAAATACACTTCGTGGTGCTCGACGCGTTTCGGGTCTTCCCTGTCGAACGTCACGCGGTGCAGGTGCTGCGAGCCGAGCGTCGCCACGAGCAGGCTCCCTCTCCATTCGCGAATCGCGTCCCCCTGATAAAGCACGGCCCCGCCCGGCGGCGTCGCTTGCTCGAACACCAAGGACGGCGCCGTCACGCCGAGCGCCACTTCGCATCCGTAATATGTGGGCCACCCGAGATCGTCGCCGGCCCGGGCCCGCGTGATCTCGTCGTGCCCCTCCCGGCCCATCTCCCCGCTCGGCCCGTGATCCGCCACGATCACCTCGCCGCCCGGCGCAAACGCAAAGGCCTGCACGTTGCGCACGCCGCTCAGGTACACGAGGCTCTTGCGGAATGGATTGTCCCCGGGCACCTCCCCGTCGCGCGTCATTCGCAAGAGCTTCCCGGCGAGGCTCCTCGGGTCCCGCGCGAGATCCGGGTGCTGCGCGTCGCCCGTCCCTGCATACAGCATCCCGTCGGGCCCGAAACGCAGCCGCCCGCCATTGTGGAAACGCCCCGCGGGGATCCCCGCGACGAGCACCTTGTCGCGCGTCGCGCTCGCGCCGTCGTCGGCGAGCCGATATCGCTCGATTTGATTCTCGGGCCCGTCCGGCCCGCGCACCGTCACGTAGATGTAAAAATACCGATTTTGCGCGAATTTCGGATCAACGGCGACGCCGAGGAGCCCGCCTTCCCCTTCCTGCACCACGGGCAGCACGAGGAGGGGCGGCGTGAGCCCGCCTTGATGCACGAGCCGGACGCGGCCGGGCCGCTCGGTCACGAGCATGTCGTCGTTCGGCAGGAAGGCGATTCCCCAGGGCACTTCGAGCCCGTCCGCTACAGTCTCCGCTTTCAGGGCGGCGCCGCCGGCGGGCCCCGAGTTCCCTCCGGGGACGAGCGTGCATCGCGTGTCGACGCGCGGCGCGCCGTTCGTCGAGCATCCGAGCCCGAACGCGCCGAGGACCATCCCGAGCGCCACCCCGGCGAGACCGTACCAGCTTCTGAGGAGGGGTCCTTGCGGGCAGGCGCGCGCCATGAGGGCAACGCTTGCAAGCGGGAGGCCTGCGACGAGCGTTCCGCGAAGGATCAGGGCGACGGGGTCGGGGGACGCCCGTTCCCTGTGGGAAGAAGAATCGGAAGCCACCGACCGAGCGTCAAGCCCACCATCGCGTCGTGTGGCATGGGCTCACGCGGCTGCACGTGCTCGAGCTCCCGCAGAAACCCGGACGCGGCGGGGTTCTCGGCCACGCCTTTCGTGAAGAGCGCGCGAAAATCGCCGAATGGACGTTTCGCCCACGAGAGCGTCTGCCACGAGACGATCACGTGCATGTCGGATCGGCCGCTCGCCAGCACCTTGGCCATATCGGGCAGCATGCACGTGTCGATCGACAGCGCCGCGTGCACCTTCGTTTTCCCCCGGATCGCGGTCGCGATGCCGCCGCGCACGTTGCACCCGCCGCCCGAGTGCGCGGCGACGAGGATGCGGCTCGAATCGATGCTCGCCGTGCCGCCCAGCGCTTTCCCGGTCTCGTCGACGAACCGATCGAGATCAAAGGCGGGCCAGCTCGTCACGGCGTTCGTCACGGCCGAGGGCACGATCGAGCTCGGCGCGGCCACGATCACCGGCGGGATCTTCCCAGCCTCGACGAGCCCGGCCACGATGCGCCGCACGTCGCCCTCGTTTCCGCCGCCCATCCACCGATACTTGATGCGCTCGGTGTTCAGGCCGTGGATGAAGACCAGGAGCGGACGCTTGGCGTTCGCGTCCGCGAGGGCCGTTGAATGCACGAACGCCCGCCCGAGCCAGGCTCGCTCCGGGTGCCCGACGTCCTTGCCGTCCCACGCGTAATCAATCGTCTTGCCGTCGAGCGGCGGCGAAGGCGGCGGCTTCTTGCCCTTGGCCCCTGCGGGGGACGCGGCGAAGAGCAGGACGAACGTGAGCACGATCGTCGTGATCGAGGGCAGGGCGCGGCGCTTCATGGGCGAACCCATGATAGCGTAGACGGGCGGGAAATCGCGGAAAAATCAGGCCGGCGACCCGGCGCATACGCTCAGAAGAGCTCGTGGTCCCCGTCGTCGTCGCCCCGCCCCTGCGGGCCGCCTTTGCCAGGCAGACTCTGCAAGTAATTTGTCAGGTAGTCCCGCCGGAACGGCAGGAAGGCGGTGGCCAAGGCCGGCGAGACGGCCCACGCGCACTGGCAGGTAGCTGGCTCTGCGGTGCATGCCGTATTGCAGGTGACCCCGATGGCCGTCGGCACGAGGACCGAATCGGAGACCTGCGTGAACGCGAGGGGCCGCACGCCCGGCGCGACCTCGGGCCCCGGCGCCACGTCGGGCCACACGATGCCGCCGCCGAGCTGCTCTGCGTTGGCCACGCCGCCGAAGATCGGCGCTGTCGACGTGGCGAGCTCGTGGCACCCTCCGCAGGCCTGGGATTGGGCTCGACGCACGATCTCGGTGGGCGTGAGCGAGCTCCCGATCGCGGTGAGCTTGGCCTGGATCTTCGCGGCGAAGGCCCCGGAGGCATTGAACACGAAGTTGTAGTTCGTGTCGTTGGCCACCGGCGGGCCGCCCGGCAGGAGCGACGGTTGCGACGTGCTCTGCCCGCTGTTGAACTCCTTCCCCAATCGATTCATGTTGAAGAGGTTCGGATCTTCCAGCGCGAGGGCGGGCACCTGGCTGATGAAACTCTTGGCGTTGTTGGGGTTTCGGAACGAGATCGCCCGCGGGCTCGTATTGCTATCGTTGAACAGGCTCGAGTCGGGGTTCACCTGGGTCGGGACCATCCGGACCTCGGGCTTGCAATTCTGCTTTTTCGAGTTGCCATTGCAGGAACGACGGAGGTGGTACTCGCGGAGCTGCCAGGCCTGCCCGAGCCCGCCGGCGGCGGCGTCGTTCAAGAACTGGTTGCTACGAATCTGGCCGCTGAGCGCCTCGTCGGTGTAGGGATCCACCTCGCCCGTGAAATGCTCCCACCGCAAGGCCGCCGGGAGGCCCGAGGCGCCTTTGAAGAAGAAGCGCTCGAGCTCCTCGGCCCGCTGCGCGGGATTGTGCATGTTCGTGAGCCCGGCCCAGAACTCGGCCACCTTCGAGCACCCCTTGAGGCCGGACGCAGGCTTCGGGTTCGGCAGAATCGCCTCGAAAATGAGGAGGTTGCGGTTCAGGAGGATCTGGTTGCCGGCGGTCGCCAGGGGAGACTGCTGCACCCCCTTGGCGAAGATGATGCGGTACTGGCCGCAGTTTTGCCCATTGGCCGGGGCCAGATCGAATCGGTTGGCGATGGCGATCGGCGTGTAGGGATCGCAGCCCGGGCCGTCGCAGAACGGGTGGTGCTTCGACAGATCCGCCAGCGCGCCCTCCTGCCGTGGACACTCGATCGGGAAGCCGTTCAGCACCGGCCTGCCATTGGCGTCTTTCTCGTCGTCGCAGTGTTGCCCGTCGGAGATGAAGCCCCCGGCCTTCGTGTTGTTCGTGTCGAAGAGGCGCTGGTAGAGCTTGATGGCGTCGAGGCCCCCCGGGTTCGACCCGCTGGTGGACGCAATCTGGCCGAGCACTCGTTCCAGCGAGAAGAGAAATTTTCCCTTCGAATCTTTGGCTTCGAGTGTCGGCAGATCCGTGATCATCAACGAGCGGTCGATGTTGATCAACGGCGACTGCCCAGCCGGCTTCCCTCCGATCGCCTCCGCGTTCTCTTGTACGGACTCCTCTGAAGGCCCGCAGGCGCCTACGCCGAGCAGCAAGAGGATCGAGAGATGCGCGGGGATCGCACGGTGAAATGATCGTAAGCGGTCCGTCGGAGCACCGATGGCCCTCATGTAGCCCCTCCCTGAATCGCGAGGCGTGAAGCACCCGCGAGCCAAGCAATCGCCGGAGCTTTCGCCCCGGCGACACGCCAGGGCCACGCACGCGGCTTATCAGGAGGATAGCGGGGAGAACTCGCGCGACCACTAAAAAGTGAGACACATCACAGTATAGTGCGCCCGGAGCTACTCCGTCGCGTCCCGGCTGATGGCAATGGTGATGGTGTCAGACGCGCCGCGCCCAGGGCATCGGAGGGTGACGGCGTGGGCGATCCGGCTGCGCTTTCGTGACGAAGAGGGCACGCGGCGTGGGCCTCGCGCAAGCCGTGCATGCACGAAAACGCGGGAAAGTCAGGCGAGGCGCTCGGTGGTGGCGGGCTCGGGAGCCGACTCGGGCTCGGCGTCGAGGCCGGCGCTCGGGTTCATCAGGCAATACACGACCCCGCCCACGGTGTAGATCAGGGCGATGCCGAACAGGTACTCAGGCAGGATCCGCAGCGGGCCGCACAGATACGCCCCGACGACGTTGCACACCGTGAAGGCTTTGAGGACCTTGTTCTTGCCGAGCTTCAGCTTCGGCAGGCGGACCGTGCTGACCATGAGGCCCGCGGCGACCACCAGCACGGCGGGGCTCGCGATGAGCGAACGCTCGGGCAAACCGTACTTGTCCCAGGTGAGGTACGCCGAGGCGATGGTTGCGCCCATCAACGTGCCCGGCAGGCCGTAGAAGATGCCCTCGCCGCCCGTCGTCACGTTGAAGCGCGCGAGGCGCACGGCGAGCGCGAGCGCGTAGAGGCCCGACGTCGCGAGGAGCGCGTGTTTCCCCCAGCCGAGCGTCGGCCCGAGCGGCAGCAGCCGGTAGTACACGAGCGCCGCCGGGGCGATGCCAAAGACCACGAAGTCGGCGAAGCTGTCGAACTCGACGCCGAACTTGCTCGTGGCGTTGAGCAGGCGCGCGGCGCTGCCGTCGAGTTTGTCGAGCAGGACGCCCCAGAGGATCATCCACGCCGCGAGGCGGAAATCGCCCTCGGCGCTCATCACGACGGAGCCGAGGCCGAGGAGAAGCGAAAGCCCGGTGAACCCATTGGGTACGAAGTAACGAAGCGGCGGCACGGCGCGGGATGGTACATCCGTCCGGGACGCCGCGTCAAAACCCATTGCGCGATCCCATCACGAAGGCACGGTGCGCAAATTGCTTCGCAGCCGCCCCTTCATGGAAACCACGTCGGCGCTGCGGACTGGGCGCCGATCAGGGAGCCGAGGCCGAGGGCGAGCGCTGCGAGGGAAAAGATACCCCAGCCGCGCGGGGTCTCTCCGCGGTGGAGCGCGGCGGCCACGGAAGCGAGGTCTCCTTCACGGACCGTGAAGAAGGGCGCCTTGCCGCGCACGAGCCGAGCGCCGCAGGCGCGGACGCGGTACGGGCCCCCGCCGGGCTCATCACGCCGGACCTCGCCGATGGCCACGACGCGATGCCCCACGCGGACCACAGCATAAGCATAAGGGATCGCGGCCACGTCGGCCGGCGTATCCGCGCCGTCCGAGCGCTCGGCATGGAACACGTCGCCGGCCGCGTCCTGGAGGACGAGGGGATAGTCGACCCATGCGTCGTCCGCGGCGTAGACCGGCCCACGGTCACGGGGGACCGGGCGACCTCCCACGACCAGGGCGTCGATCGCCACGAACCGATGGGGCAGCGCCTCGGCCACGCGGACCTCACGCAAACGCGCGACGCGCTCGGAGAGGTGCCGGCCGAACGTACCGCTCAGGAGGGAAATGGGGAACATGTACCCCCCGAGGAAGAGGCCTCCGAAGGCCGTCGGGTACCACGCCAAACCCCCAGGGACGGAGAGGACCCACTGCGTGCAAACGTAAATGACGCCGATCCCCGGCGCGACGAGGGCCGCCATGATGACGGGGATCAGGACGACGCTGACCGCGAGGTGGAACATCCTCTCGACGACCGAAACCGACGCCTCGACGGCGCGCGCCAGCAACTCTTCGAGTTTTTTCACGCGGGGAGAAACGAGCCCGCGGGTGCGAGATTCCCGCGCCTCCGTCGATTGCCACGTTGTCCCGGCGCGCCTCGTCGGGACAGCGCGTCCGGAAAAAGTGGCAATCCGCAGAGCTTCGGCCGGGACGCCTCCCGCGCCCGGGCGCTGCGCGCCTCCGCCATTGATTCGCCGGAGCACCCCTGCTACGCGGGCTTCATGTCGACGCGCCTCGGGCTCTCCTTCGCCGTCCTCTTCGTGGTCCCCCTCGTCCTTCCGGCCTGCGGCGGCGCCGCGCCACACGAGCCGGCCCGCGCCGTCGCACCCGCCCCCGCGTCCGCTGCGCCCGTGGACGCTTCGCAGGGTGTGGCGCGCATCCGCGCCGACGCCGAAAAACTCGCCCCGCTCATCCGTTCCGAGCTCGCCCGCCGATTCCTCTCGGCGGCGCCGTCACTCCCGGCCGTCGCGCCCCGCACGTTGTACCGGGACGCGGACAAGAAACGCGTCCTCGATGCGGAGGGTTGGTCGCGGGTCCCGGACCGCGACGCATTCAAGCCGCTGCCCGTCGACGAGGAATTTTATTACAACACGCAGTATGGCTCGCCGCTCGCGTATACACGCGCCCTCGACGTGCTCGGCGACGCGGGTGCCACGTTGCCGCCCGGCTCCCGATTCTTCGATTTCGGGTATGGCGGCGCCGGGCACCTCCGGATGCTCGCGGGCCTCGGCGTGCATGCGGTCGGCGTGGACGTCGACCCGCTCCTCCCCGTGCTCTACGGCGCGCCCGGCGATCAAGGCGTGATCCCCGGCCTCTCGAACGCGCCGGGCTCGCTGCGCCTCCTCCACGGGAGTTTTCCCGGCGATCCCGCGGTCCGCGCGGCCTCGGCCGGGCCATTCGACGTGATTGTCTCGAAAAACGTCCTCAAGAAGGGATACATCCATCCGGACCGACCCACGGACGAGAGCAAGCTCATCCGGCTCGGCGTGGACGACGCGACGTTCCTCGGCGCGGTCTTCGAGCGGTTGCGCCCCGGGGGGTTTTTCCTCATCTACAACATCTGCCCGGCCCCGACGCCATCGGACAAACCCTTCGTGCCCTGGTCCGACGGCCGCTCCCCATTCCCGCGGGAGGCTTTCACGGCGGCGGGCTTCGAGGTGCGTGTCTTCGATCGGGACGACACCGAGGCGATCCGGACGATCGGACGTGTCCTTGGCTGGGATCAGGGGGAGGACGCGATGGACCTCCAGAACGACCTCTCCGTGCTTTACACCCTCGTGGCGCGGCCACCCCGATAATCTCGTCGACGCGGCTCGCCCGCCGACCGGGCCGCTGACGGCGCATCCTATCGCGGCGCGAGGGCCGCGGCCTCGGCGGCCGCGAGCTCCAGCGCGAGCCCGATCATCGCGTCGAAGCTTGTCTCGCGCTCCGCGGAGGAGAGCGCGGTGCCCGCCGGCAGGTTGTCCGCGACCGAGAGGAGCGCGAGCGCCCGCGCGCCCTCCTCGGCGGCCACGCCATAAAGGCCCGCTACCTCCATTTCGATCGCGAGCATACCCATGCGCACGAGCGTCGCGTGGAGCAGCGCGGCATCCGGCGTATAAAACAGGTCGGAGCTGAACACAGAGCCGGCCCGGACCGCCTGGCCCCGGCGCGCGGCGAACTCCATCGCCTTCCGCGCCAGGTCGAAATCCGCGACGGCCGGGAAGTCGTGATCGAGGAACCGATGGCGATTGACCCGAGAATCCGTGCCCGCGGCGAGGGCGACGATCACGTCCTTCAAATCGACCTCCGGCCGGAGCGCGCCGCAGCTCCCGACGCGGATGAGGACACGAACGCCGTAATGGCGAATGAGCTCGGTCGCATAAATGGAGACCGACGGGATACCCATCCCGTGCCCCATGACCGACACGCGTTGCCCCTGATACTGGCCGGTGAACCCGAGCATGTTGCGCACGGCCGTCACCTCGCGCGGCTGCTCCAGGAAACGCTCGGCGATGTAGCGGGCGCGAAGGGGATCCCCCGGCATCAGGACCACGTCGGCGAAATCGCCGGGCGCTGCGGAAATGTGAATGGTGGCCATGGCTCTGTCACTCCAGGGTCGAGTTCGTGACTTGCGGGTCCCCGTTCGCGAGCACGAAGATGCCGGGATACCCCGGCGTCTCGAAGCCGAGGCTCGGGTTCTTCGAGAGCACCGAGTCCTGGATGACGAGCGTGCCCGTGCGATCGTTGCTGACGAAGAAGATGGCGCCGCCCCCTTCGTTCGCGTGGTTCTCCGTGATCTTCGTCCCGCAGACGGTGAGCGTGAAGGTATTGCCGTCGTTGTAAATGGCGCCGCCGCTGCCGCCGCCCGGGGTTCCGTCCTTCGCCGGGTTCGCGCCGTTGCCAATCGCGCGCTGGTGCGACATCAGGCTGTTCAGGACCGTGTACGAGACGCCGATGCTGCTCAGCGCGCCGCCGTTCGAGCAGACGTTGCCGAGCTTCTCGCTCCCGCCGAACGTGCTGCTCACGACGTACACGGGCAGCCCCTCATATTGGCTGAGCACGCGGATCGCGCCGCCCCCGACGTCCGGCCCGACATCGTCGCAGACGTTGTTGAAGAAGCGGCTGTTCACCACCTTGAAGCGGCCTCCGCGCACGAAGATCGCGCCGCCGCCGTCCGGATCCTCGCCTTTTGCATTGCCGTCGACGAACGTCAGGTTTTGCACCGTGAGCCGCGGGTGGTCCTGGTTCTGGCACATCGGCGTGGTCCAGTGCTGCGCCTCGTCGCAGGTGTTCATGTAAAGGATACGCCGCGCGCCCCCGCCGCTCAGCGTGACCTTCCCGCCGCCGTCGATCACGATCTCGGGACCGGTATCGTTGAAAATCTTCGCCGTGCGATCGAGTGTGATGATCACCGGCTCCGGGCCGCAATCGAACGTGATGATGCCGCCCTTCGCCACGGCATCGACGAATGCGTCCGAGGTGCAGCTCTCTTTCGTGCCATTGCCGACGACCTGGGTCGGATTCGACGTATCCGCCGCCTGGGCCTCGGCCGGCACGGCGCAAGCACCGTCCGGGTTTCCCGCGGAGGGGCCCTCGGCCGGGTTCGTCTTGGGATCGACCGGCGCCTGCGCGGGGTCACCCCCGCAGCCGGACATCCCACCCGTGAAAAGACAAACCAAGAGCGCCCCCGGAAGCATTCGTCGTTGCATCGCTCTCCCTCGCAAGGTCCAGGCTACGCGCATGCGGCGCCGTTCACAAGGGCTTGACGTCGCTACCGCGGGCGCGGATGCTCCGGCCGAGGGGCGTCATGAAGTTTTGCCCGAACGTCGCATGTCCGCATCGACAGCACACCGGCACGCCGGCCGAATATGACGTGGATCGACCGGACTGCGCCGATTGCGGCGCGGAACTCGCGGACGGGCCGGCTTACTACGCCGCTCCCATGGCGGAGTCCGCGGCGCGCCCGCTTCCGCCCGGATTCGTGTCGCGCATCGTGGTGACGGTCGTCGCGCTCGCCGTCGCGATCGCAGGTCCGAGGCTCGTCCCCCTGCCCGGCGTCGATACGAACGTCTTGCCGCCCAGCACGTCGCTGGTCAACGTGAGCATGTTCGCGCTCGGCCTGCGGCCGATCTTCGCCGCGGCGCTGCTCGTCGAGGTCGTCGCCTGGCTCGTCCCGCCCCTGCGCCCGCTCCGGCACGCGGGGCCCGCGGGCCGCGAAAAACTCGGGCGCGCCATGATCTTCGTCGCCATGGGCCTCGCGCTCGCGCAGGCCTACGCCATTTCGACATGGATGTACTTGGCGGAAATCGGCACGTATCATAGCGTCCTCGTGATAGGCAGCCTGCTCGCCGGGATGAGCTTGCTCGTGCTGCTCGCCGCGTGGGTGACGAGGCGAGGCCTCGGCAGCGGGTATGCCTTGCTCTTTTTGGTCCCGGAGCTCGTCGCCGAGGGCGAGCGCCTCTACGAGATCCTCACGGGCATGATCACGGGCGACCCGCCCACGGCCGCCGAGATCGCCCCCATCCTCGGCATTCCGGTGCTGCTCGTCGCCACGACGGTCGCGTGCTCGCGCTGGCCTGCTTGGCGGGACGAACGCGTGCGCACGAGAGCAGCCGGCGCGGAGCCTTATCGGCGAGGCGCCGACGCGGAGGGGGCAATTCCGCCGCCGCTCCGGCTGCCGGCCTCGGGTCTCGCGCCGGTGCTCGTGGTCGCGTCCTTGGACGCGCTGCTGAGGATGTTGCTGAAAATATTGACGGCCGTCGGCCTGTTCCCTTTCGACGCCATTGCGTGGTATCTCCACCGTGACGGCGGTCCGATCGCCGTCCTCCTCGTCCTCACGGCAGCGCTCGTCCTCGTCTTCGGATGGCAATTCCAGACGCCGACCGCGCGCCAGGCCCTCTGGCACCGCGTGCGCCAGTTCTCGCCCGCGAGCCGCCCCCTCGACGAGGGGAACGCCGAGGTCCTCGCGGCGCTCCGCAAGAGCGTCCTTCCGCTCTGCATCTTCGTGATCTTGCCGCTGCTCGTCGACGTGGGCCCGGGGTCGAGCTCCTCTTTCCTGCCGCTCCTGACCGTGCTCGTCCTCGACCTCGTCGCCGAGATCCGCGCGCGCTCGCACATTGAGGGCGAGCTCGTCTCGGTTTGGCCGGAGCAACGCGTCTTCGCCGCGGACATGGTCGCCGCCGTCCTTCGCAGCGAGGGGATCCCGGTCCTGCTGCGCGGCATCCATTACCGGACGATGGCGCGTTTCCTCCACCCCTTCGTCCCCATCGAGGTGATGGTCCCCGAATCCCACGCCGCGGAGGCGACGCGCATCGTGCGTCAAATCCTGAGCGGCGAAGCCCCGCCTCCCGAGGTTCGCTCGGACGAACCCGACAAGACCACGGCGCAAAAAATGAGACAACGCAAAAAGAAGCCGGCCGGGGACGAGGCGACGGCCTGAGGTTCACTTCGGGCAGATGTCGAACTCGGCGATCGTCGTTTCGAGATAAAAATTCGAGCCCGACGTGTGCCGCTCGGCGAAGAAGAGCGCGAAGGGGAACACCTCGCCTTTCGTGATCCCGAGGGTCTCGGCCGCTTCGTCGAGGAGGATCGTCCGGCTCTCGGTCGCGTGCACGCCCCCGAGGTCGATGGCGAGCCGGTCGTTGATGAAGACCCATAGGTCGTCGTCCCCGCGGAACGTGAGCGACTCGCCGCCGACGTACCGGAACGGGATCTGCATCTCCAGCGTGAAATGAAAATTGTGCGGATTTCCCTCGTTGCCGAGGAGCTGTCCGTCGATCGGAAAGAAGTCGGGCGCGTGGAAACGATACACGTCCGGCGTATCCGGGCTTGACGCGAGGTCGAGGATGAACGACGTCGAGGCATTGACCCCAGGGACGTCGCGGTACCATTCGTCGAAGCTCGCCTTGCCGCTCGTCGTGGGGGTCGTGGGGCTGCCGGCGTAGACGGGTTTGCCGTCGCTGCCGAGGTTCGTCTGGACGATCCCGAGATCGAGGCCGATCGAAGCCTCCTCGAAATCAGGGTGCGCGGCGCTGAAATCGCGGATCGTGACGCCGAGGGGGAGCGTGGAGGACGGCTGGGGCGCCGTGCAGCCCTCCCATCGCCCGAAGACGCACGTCTCCACGCCCTTGCCGCAGATGGTCTCGCATTCCCGTGTTTGCCCCTCCACCTGGCAGACGGGGAGCTCGGTGCGCGCACCACAGCCTGAAACGAGGCCGAGGAGGAGGAGCCCACGAACGATCGTCGCCATGACGATCATCGTCTCCCCGGCCTCAGGCGAAATCAATGCATTTTACTGGAGGAAGCCGGCCGCGCAGCCGTTCGCCACGAGCCGCGCCCAGTCACCGGTGCCCTGCATCCCCGGGTGACCGGTGCCGTTCGAATAAACGACCTTGAAGTCGGGACGGTACGCATGCGCGATCTCGCCGTCGGCGTACGTGCCGTCGATGATCCCGGCGCCCTGGAGGATGAGGTAATCGCGGTAGGGCGAGGCGTACGCCGAGACGCCGCTGTGCAGGAACGTCGTGCCATTGCCCGAATAACTCGACGAAGTGTAGAGGTTGTCCCCGGTCGGCGACACGACGGGCGAATACGCCGCGGTCATGATCTTGCCCGCGAGCGAGATGTTGCTCGTGTACGTCGAGAAGGCGCCGAGGACCACGTTGCCGCCCGCGTCCACGAAATCGCCGAGGTTGTTGCCGAAGTTGGTCCCGTTGGCGTACCCCTCGTTGACCCAGGTGTGCACGCAATCGTAGGTGTTCAAGGTCGCGAGCGAGGGCGTGGACGTGCGGGGATCGACATAGGTCACCGTGCCGCCGGTGATCGCCGCGATGGCGGTGCGATACGAAGCGGCGTCGGCGATCGACGGGGCATACGCGATCCGGATGCGCGCGCAGGTGCTCGGGGTGCCCTTGCACCGGAAGTACGGCTCGACCTTGCAGATCGCCGAGCAACCGTCGCCGCCCATGGCGTCCCCGTCGTCGCATTTCTCGCCGGGCAAGAGGATCCCGTCGCCGCAGAGGGGCGTGCACACGCTCGGCATGCCGGTGCAGGTGTAGCCGCTCTCGACCTTGCAGGTCGCCGAGCAACCGTCGCCCGCGACCGTGCCCGCGTCGTCGCACGTCTCGCCCGCGACCACGAGACCGTCGCCGCAGACCGCCGTGCACGTCTTGCCATTGCCGGTAAAACCCGGCGTGCAGGCGCAGGTGAACGAGCCGGGCTGGTTCGTGCACGCCGCGTTCGGATCACAATCGTCCGTGTTGGCGGCACACTCATCCACGTCCGTGCACTGGACGCCATTGCCCGTGTATCCCGTGTTGCACGTGCAAGAGAACGAGCCGGGCTGGTTCGTGCACGCCGCATTCGCGTGGCAGTTGTCCGTATTCAGCGCACACTCGTCCACGTCCGTGCACTGGATGCCGTCGCCGGTGTATCCCATGTTGCACGCGCACGAGAACGAGCCGGGCTGGTTCGTGCACGCCGCATTTGCGTGGCAGTTGTCCGTATTCAGCGCGCACTCGTCCACGTCCATGCACACGACGCCGTCGCCCACGTAACCCATGTTGCAAGCGCAGGTGAACGAGCCGGGCGAATTCATGCAGGACGCGTTCGCGTCGCAGTTATCGGTATTCAGCGCGCATTCGTCCACCTCCGTGCACGCAACGCCGTCGCCCGCATATCCCATGTTGCAGGCGCAGACGAACGAGCCCGGCGTGTTGGTGCAGCTCGCATTCGCGTGGCAGTTGTCCGTATTCAGCGCGCACTCGTCCACGTCCGTGCACGCTGTCGGCTCCCCCGCGCACTCCCAGCCGGACTCGAGCGTGCAGGCCGCCGAGCAGCCGTCCGCACCGGCCGTATTGCCGTCGTCGCAGGCCTCCATGCCGGCGATCAGCCCGTCGCCGCAGCCCGTCGTGCACTTGCTCGGCTCCCCGGCGCAGCTCCATCCTTCTTCGACGGCGCACGCCGCCGAGCAGCCGTCCGCATCGGCCGTATTGCCGTCGTCACACCCCTCGCTGCCTTCGACCGCGCCATCGCCGCAGACGGCGCTGCTGCCGCCCGCGCCGCCTTGGCCCCCCACCCCACCCTGACCGCCTTGGCCGCCCTGGCCGCCGTCACCGCCCTGCCCCGCGTCGCCGCCCTGGCCGCCTTGGCCGCCCTCCCCGCCCTGGCCCGCGCTGCCGCCTTGGCCCGCGCCCCCCGTCGTGGGCATCGATGGGTCGCTGCTGCAGCCCGCAGCTGCCACCGATATCGCCCCGAGGAGCAAGATCCCGCTGATCGCCCGAATCCCACCACGCATGCTCCGACCTCCTCACGGGCTGCCTCGTGCAGCGCGCAAACGTCGGGCATCGGAACCTGGACAGCCCCTGCTTGTCCAGAGTTTTTCGTGAAGGATCACGCGAGATTCGGGCTGCAGCGTTGCGTCAAGCTCTTGGCCGTTGCACGAGCCGCGTCGAGAGGAAAATCAAATACAGACCCGCCACGCCCACGAGCACATACACGATGCGCGTGAGCGCCGAGTTCGCGCCGAAAAGGGCCGACACGAGGTTCCACTGGAAGAGGCCCACGAGCGCCCAGTTGAGGGCGCCGACGATCACGAGGATCATCGCCGCCCACGCCAGCCCCGACATCCCGTCCGTGCGTGTATCTACCATGCGAGGCCGGCGTTGCATGGGACGGACCAGCGATCCGCCCAGCCGAGCCGAGCCACGTCAGGCTAGAAAATCGAGCAGCGCCCCGTAGGTCTCGAGCGGCGCCTCCAGCGGGACGAGGTGCCCCACGCCGGGGAGCGTGCGGAGCCGCGCGCCCGGAATCCGCCGCGCGAGGAGCTCGCCATTTTCGTGCGGAATCAGCGGATCTGCGTCGCCGTGCAGGACGAGCGTCGGCGCGCGGACGTCGCCGAGGCGATCCCACACGGAGAACCTGCTGATCGCCTGGATTTGCCGCAGGAGCCCGTCGACCTCGGGCGCGCCTTCGAGCGTGGAGGTGATGGCCATGTCGAGGAGCTCGGGGTACTTCTGGACGAACGCCGGCCCCGTGATGGCGCGATAAAACGCGGCGAGGCGCGTCTCGGCCGCCGCAGGATCCCCGCCGCGGGCGAGCGCCGTGAGTTCGGAGAGGATCGCGCCTTCGGACTTCCGCGCGAGGTCACCGCCCGCCGAGGTCGCGAGGAGCACGAGGCGTGAGAGCCGCTCGGGGTAACGCACGGCGATCTCCTGCGCGATCATGCCGCCCATCGAAATGCCGACGAGCCGCGCCTCGGGGATCCCGAGGTGATCGAGGAGCCCCACGGCGTCGGCGGCCATGTCCGCGATCTCGTAGCTCCCGCCGGAGACACGCGAGGAGCGGCCGACGTCGCGGTTGTCGAACTGGATCGCGCGGAAGCCGCGTCCGGCGAGGGCCCGCGAAATCGGCGTCCAGTTGTCCCCCCGCGAGCCGAGGCCCATCACGAGCAGCACGGCCGGGCCGCTCTCGCCGAAGATGTCGTAATGGATGTCGACGTCGCCGATCCGCGCGATGCCCATGGTGGCCCGAGGACGTAGCTGCTTCCGCCCGTGACGTCGAGGCTTCCCAGCCGGGCCCATCTTCCCGTACCCTGCCGGCACGGCCCGTTCGGGCCCTCGGGAGAGCATCGATGCTCGACATTTCGCAGTTGCTCAAAGCCTCCATCGCCACGCTGATCTTCGTCGCGATCGGGCTCGTCGTCTTCGCCGTGGCGTTCATCATCATCACGAAGGTGACGCCGTTCTCGATCCGCAAGGAGATCGAGGAGGACCAGAACACCGCGCTCGCGATCGTGATCGGCTCGGTGATCCTCGGCCTGTCCTGGATCATCGCCGCGGCGATCCACGGCTAGCGGGAGGACCGAGAGAGAGGTCCCGAGCGCCTCGTGAACGGGCCCTGGATCTGGGGCGCGCGCGTCGACGTGGCCGTCTTCGGAGGGTCCGCGGCGCTCGCGCTCGTGCTCGCCGCGCTCGCGCCCGCGCTGAGCGACGAGGGCGCGCTGCCGCTCTGGGGATGGATCACGTTCGTGCTCGCGGTCGACGTCGCGCACGTCCACACAACGTTCTTCCGGACGTACTTCGATCGTGAGGAGCTCCGGAAGCGCCGCGCGCTCTACATCGCCACGCCGCTCGCGTGCTGGGCCGCGGGCGCATGCCTCCACGCCACGTCCGAGCGGCTCTTCTGGCGCGTGCTCGCGTACGTGGCGGTGCTGCACTTCGTGCGGCAACAAGCGGGCTGGGTGGCGATCTACCGGGCGCGCGCCGGCGAACGCTCGCGGCTCGGTCGTGTGCTCGACGACGCCACGATCTACGCGTCGACCTGCTTCCCGCTGCTCTACTGGCACGCGCACCTGCCCCGCGCGTTCCGGTGGTTCGTCGAGGACGACTTCGTGACCCTGCCGTGGCTCGCGGCGCTCGTCGTGCCCGCGGGGATCGTCTGGGCCGCGCTGCTCGTCGCGTACGCGGCGCGCGCCGCGCTCGTGGCGTGGCGAGGCGGACCGCGGAACCCGGGCAAACACCTCGTCGTGGCGACGACGGCGATCACGTGGTTCTCGGGGATCGTCGCGACGAACTCGGACTTCCAGTTCACCGTGACGAACGTCCTCGTGCACGGGATCCCGTACATGGCGCTGCTCTGGGCGTTCGCGCGGGAGAGGGCGCGGGAAGCGCCCACGGGGCTCGTCGCGCGGATCGTGGCGGGCGGCGTGCTCGCGTTCGCCGCGGCGGCGCTCGCGCTCGCGTTCGCCGAAGAGGCGCTCTGGGATCGGCTGATCTGGCACGACAAACCATCGCTCTTCGGCGGGATGCGCGAGGCGCCGCTGCTCGGCCCTTCGGCGCGGGCGCTCGTCGTGCCGCTGCTCGCGCTGCCGCAGGCCACGCATTACGTGCTCGACGCGGTGCTCTGGCGCCGCAAGGACACGGGCCCGGCGCAGGCGCGGGCGCTCGGGTTCCGGGGCGCGCCGGAGCCTGCCGCTTGACCGGGCCACGCCGCGCGGCGAACGTTCGATCGATGCTTGCTTGGTCCCGCGGAGCGAGGCTCGTGTTTCCCCTCGTCGTCGTCGCCCTCGCGGGCTGCATCCCGAACGCGCCGGTGCTCCGCGTCGAGCCGACCCGCGAGCCCACCGCAGAGGCGCCCAAGGCCCCGGCGCCGCTCGCGAACGGCCGGCTGCCGGACACGGCGCGGCCGCTTCGATACGCGCTCTCGTTGTGGGTGAATCCGAAGGAGCCGCGCTTCACGGGCGAGGTGACGATCGACGTGGAGCTCCCGCGACCGACGTCGCACGTGGTGCTGCACGCGACGGAGATCGACCTGCGGCGAGCGCAAGGGATCGTCCGAGGTGAGCGGCGCCCCGCGCAGATCTCGACGCGGCCGAGCGCGGGGCAGAAGACGCCGGACGAGCTCGTGCTCTCGTTCGATCGGCCGCTGCCTGCGGGGCGCGCGTCGATCGAGATCACCTACGTCGCGCCCTTCGGCGAAGGCACGGCGGGCCTGTTCCGCGTCGAGGACGCAGGGGCGTCGTACGCGTTCTCGCAGTTCGAACCCGTCGACGCGCGGCGGGTCTTCCCGTGCTTCGACGAGCCCGGCTTCAAGGTGCCGTTCGACGTGAAGGTGACGGTGCCGAAGGGCCAGCTCGCGCTGTCGAACGCGCCGGAGACGAGCCGAACGGCCTCGCCGGACGCCGCGCACGAGACGTTCACGTTCGCCACGACGGAGCCGCTGCCGACGTACCTCGTCGCGCTCGCGGTGGGGCCGTTCGAGATCCGCGAGGCGAAGACGACCGTTGGGGGCCCAAAGGATCCGATCGAGCTTCGCCTCGTCACGACGCGCGGCAAGTCGAAGCTCGGCGCGCTCGTGCTCGACACGGCGGCGCGCGAGCTCGCGGTGCTCGCGGGCTTCTTCGGCCGAGCCTATCCGTACAAGAAGCTCGATCTCGTGGCCGTGCCGGACCTCATGGCCGCGGCGATGGAGCACCCGGGGCTCGTGACGTTCCGTGAGGATCTGGCGCTGCTCGATCCGGATGCGGCGTCGGCACAAGGCAAGCAGGAGATGGCGTCGATCGTGGCGCACGAGCTTGCGCACCAGTGGTTCGGCAACCTCGTCGGACCGCCGTGGTGGGACGATCTCTGGCTCAACGAGGGCCTCGCGACGTGGATGACGGCGAAGGTCGTCGACACGATCACGAAGGACACGAGCGCCGCCGCGTTCGGCGTGCGCGACAAGCACCTCGCGATGAAGCTCGACGAGCTACCCTCGTCGCGGGCCGTGCGCGCGCCCGTGGTGAGCCCGGAGGACGCCGAGGAGATCTTCGACGCCATCACCTACGAGAAGGGTGCGAGCCTCGTCCGGATGCTCGAAGGATGGCTCGGGGAAGACGTGATGCGGAAGGGCCTCGCGGCGCACACGTCCGCGCACGCGCACGGCACGGCCTCGACGGACGTCCTGCTCGCGGCGCTCGCCGAGGCGTCGGGCAAGGACGTCGCAGCCGTGGCACGCCCATTCCTCGTTCGCACGGGCGTGCCCTTCGTGCGCGCGGAGCTCACCTGCGAGGCAGACAAGCCGCCCCGCGTGTCGCTCGCGCTCACGTCGCCAGCCTCGCGGGCGGGCGCAGGCGGCGAGCCGGCGCAGGCGTTCGTCGTGCCCGCGTGCGTCGCGTACGAGGGCGGGGCCGCGCCCGTGTGCGGACTGCTCTCCGATCGCCTGGCGCTGGAGCTCCCGCGGCGCGGCTGCCCGGCGTGGATTCATCCGAACGCGGACGAACGCGGCTACTACCGGTTCACATTGCCGCGCGCCTCGTGGGACGCGCTCGCGAAGGTCGCGAAGAAGCTCTCGCCGACGGAGCGCGTGGGCCTCGTGGCGAACGCGCTCGCGCTCGTGCGCAGCGGAGAGCTCGGGGCGGATGCGCTGCTCGAGCTTCTCTCGTCGCTCCGGGGCGAGCGGCACCCCGCGGTGCTCGCCGAGATGACGGAGAGCCTGCGCTGGCTTCGCGTGGTGCTGCCGGACGCGAGGGCCCGCGAGGCGCTCGGCCGCTTCGTCGGCGCGCTGTTCCTGCCGCTCGGCAAAGAGCTCGGGTGGGCGACGCGCAAGCAGGACGACGACGCGACGCGCCTCGCGCGTGTGGCCGTGCTCGAAGCACTCGGCGTGCTCGCGGAGGACCCGTGGACGCTGCGACAAGCGGCCTCGCGCGCGACGGCGTACCTCGACGATCCGCGCGCGATCGACGCGGACACGACGGCGGTCGCGTTGCTCGTCGCCGCGCGGACCGGTGGCGACGAGAGGCTGCAAGCGCTGCGGGACGCGGTGCGGCTGGCGGCGACGCCGGAGGAGCGGGTCATCGCGGCGCGGGCGATCGGGAGGATCGGCGATCCGGCGGAGCTCGGTCGGGGCCTCGACATCGCGCGGGCCGGGGAGCTTCGGGCGCACGAGTTTGCCCGTGCGTTCCACGAATCGACACGCGCGCCGGAGACTTTGTCCACGTCGCTCGGGTGGATCCGCGCGCGGGGCCCCGAGCTCGCCCCGCGGTTCGGCGGAGGGCTCTTGCTCGAACTCTCGAGCGCCGTGGGCGAGGCGTGTGATCCGGTGACGCGGGACGACGCGCTCAAGGTCTTCAAGGCGATCTTCGAGACGGCTTTCGTGAACCCGCGGAAGCTTCAGGCGCTCGAAGAGCAGGCGAATCAGTGTATTGCCGTGCGAGAGCGCGAGACGCCGCGGCTGCGCAAAAAGCTCGGACTCGGGACGCGCTGAGCGCTAGACGCGGCCCGGACGCGAACGAACGCCGACCCAGTACGCCCAGGCGATGAAGACGAGCTGAAACGGGAGCCGCGCCCATAACGCCCATACGGGCACGGGGTCGTCGCCGACCTGGATTTCGTGGATCGCCATGTTGATGTTCGCGGGGAACACCGCGACGTAGAGCGCGATGAGGCCGATGCCCGCCGCGCGCCGAAGCCGCGGGATGAGCAGGCCCACGCCGCCGGCGATCTCGGCCACCCCGCTCACGTACACGAGCGCGAGCGGCGCGGGCAGGACCGCAGGGACGATTCGCACGAACGGCTCGGGGGACACGAAATGCAGGAGGCCCACGCCCATCATGGCCAGGGCGAGCACGACGCGGAGGACGACCTTCACGCGGCTCTCCGGCGGCGCGAGCGGGGGTTCGGCAGGACGATCGGCGGGAGCCATTCGCCCTCTTTTCGAGCGCTTGTCGCGCTCCGTCAAGCCTCCGCGCGAATTTCACCGCCCCCGAGCCGCTCCAGGAAGAGCCGCGCCGCGGGCAACACGACCTCGACCGTCGCGCGCCGAGCGGCCTCCTTCGCCTCGGCCTCGCCGAGCCGTCCGTGCGCGGCGAGGCGCGGATCGCTGGGTGTCCGCTCCCCGGCTGCGCCTTGCCCGAGCGCCGCGAAGACCTCGACGACGGCCGCGCGCACGGCCTCACCACCCACACGAACGGCCCAGGCCACCGTGCGCCACGCGAGCTCGGCGTGACGCGCCTCGTCCTCGACGATGAGCCTGAGGACCGCGTGCACGGCCGGATCCGTGGCGGACGCGAGCTGCTCGGCCGCGACGGCCGCGGTGATTGTCTCTCCAATACAACCCTCCCGTGCGGCGCGGGCGGCGACCGAGGCGAGGTCGGCGCTGATTTCGATACGCCCCTCGAAAGGAAACGGCCCCGGGGCCATGGCCTCGCCCGCATAATTCGAGGCGAGCGCAAAACAGAGCTCCGCGTGGCGCACCTCGTCCTGCGCGGCCTGATGCGCTCGCGTCACGAGGTCCGCCGGGGCGCCCACGGCGAGCAGTTCCAGGGCAAACCGTCCGAAGGAGGCCACGGAGGCGTGCTCGAAGAGCCCGTCCCGCGTCCACGCAGCCGCGAGCAGCGCGCGCTCGTCCGCGGAGAGATCGTCGATGTTCGGAGCCATCGCCTCCGGACAGCGAGCGCCGGAAGCAAAGGCGCCGCGGACGGGCGCGGCCGTGCGGGGGGACTCGTTCACGAGGAAGGGACGACCGCCGAGGCAAAGGGGCTGGAACACCGTATCGTAACAGCATCGGCCATTCTCGAAGGTGCCCTCCGATTTCATGGTGTGCATACCAAAGGATCCATCGAGGATGGCCTTGGCCTCGGGCTGCGAAGGACACATCACGGGGGCGTCGCCACCCACGCCGCCGACGCCTCCTGCACCGCCGATGCCGCCCGCGCCTCCGCTTCCGCCGGTCCCTTGCGACGCCTCGGGCCAATCAAAACATGCCCGCCTCTCGGTCGCATCCCCGCAAGGGCCGCCAGAGGATTCTTGAACGACGCAGCCCGGGAGTACGCCCATCCCCATCGTGGCGGGGAGCGCGGCGGCGACGAGCGCGACCAGCCGGCGCGCGAGGTTCCGGCGGAAGTCATGCGGAGCAGTCATGGATGACCTCGTGGGTAAGAAAGTTCCTGCGTGATGCAGGGCGCGGGCATTGTACGGCGATGCTCTTCGGAAGGCGAGGCAGACATGGGAGAAGACCGAGCGAACGTGCGCGAACGTGCTCACGACGCTTTCCATATCGGAAGTTATGGCAAGAGGCTTGATATACCCATCAATTTCTGGTAGCGATGGATTCGTCGGTCTTCGTCTTCGGGGAGGTCCTGCGAAATGGGTGCTCGGCGTCGGCGCCGGGGTGGGAGCCCCACGCGGCGCCCCACCCCGGCACGGAGGAGACGCGCGGGGTCGTGCCGGAGTTCTTTCCCGAGATCAGCGGGTCGGGCGAATCCCGACGAGCGTTACGTAGCCATCGAAAAAACCCACCACGATCGTTTGATGTCGCACGATCCAAGCATCGATTCCCCGCTTTTGCCCGACGGGCTCTTCGGATAACCTCGGTCGCCGGACGACATGGCAGCGATCCAACTGTACTGCCCCTCCTGCGGCCAGAAGTTAACCATCGAGGCGGAAGCATTACGCGCGCAGACGACGTGCCCGCGTTGCGCAAAGAGCTTCGTGCCGATCGACGCGATTCCGCGCGACCAGACCTTGCCGGCGATCAAGGTCTCCGGCGTGATCGACGCCGAAGCGCCGCCCCCGCCCGTCGAGGCGAAAATGCCTGCGAAGAAGCCCGGTTCGCTCGCCGGGCAAGTGGATACGATCCTGCTGCCGCCGAATGGAGGCCCGCTGCCGATCGTCACCGGCGCGCAGCGGCCTGCCGCGCCGGAGCCGTCCTCGAAGGAGCCCGCGCCGATCGCCGCGACGAACCCTTTGCCGGCCCCCACGTCGCCGCCGGTCCTCGACGGGCCGACGTTGATCCGCGCCGCGCCGCCGGAGCCCGCCGCGAATGCACCGGAAAAGGCCGACGCGCTCGCAGCGACCGTCCCGGTGGACCCTCCGGCCGCCGAGCCTCCGGCCGTCGCGCCCAAACCCCTCGAAATGACCGTACCTGCGGCTCCAGCGGTCGAAACCACGGCGCCCGCCGCGCCCGAGGATCTTCCGCAAGTGGCCTCCGACGGATTGGCCGCGACGGTGACCGCCGAGCCCGAGGCCCCGGCCGCAATCCCGCCGCCGCCCCCGAAACCGGCATCCACAGAAAGCGCGATTCCCGCGGAGCTCGCCGCGCGCGCGTCGACGCTCCTCGGGGCCGTGAAGGTGGGCGGCTCGAAGGCGCTCGGATTCGAGCACGTAGCCCTCGCCGCGGCCCTCGCGGCCGTCCTCTCGATCGTGCTGCTCGTGGTCACGAACGTGGGGGCGTTGCGGGGGATCGGCGTTTTTTTGGGGACGATCACGCTCGCGGCGGCACTGCTCGCGGGCGCGGCTTTCTGGCTCGTCCGATCGCGGAAGGACGCCTCCGCTCCGCCCGCCCTTTCGCCACGAGCGCGCTTTGCCCTGATCGGAGGCGTGGTCGGCTCGCTCGCGCTCGGCTCCGCAATCACGGGCATCGTGGCCGCGGCGACCGGAGGTCCCGGCGAGTTGCTCCGCGCCAAACACCTGCCGCCGCCGAACCTCCCGCCCAAGCCGGAGCTGCCGCCCGAGCAGCGTGCTGATTTCAAGCTGAAGCGTGAGGGCCACGTCTTCGTAAACGGCGGGCTCCTGCACGTCCCGCCGAAATTCCGATCGGACGACGGCGCGTTCGACCTGTACATGCATTTCCACGGCAATACGAACCTCGTCGAGGAGAGCGCCACCTCGGCCGGGCTGAACGCGCTCGTGTACACCGTGAACCTGGGCAATGGTTCGGGGCCGTACGAGGACAAATTCTCGGTCGTGGGCGTGCTCGATCAGACGATCGACAAGATCCAAGATACGGCGAAAAAACAAGGTCTGCGCGACGCCAGGGTGCGGCGCGTGGCTCTCGGCTCGTGGAGCGCGGGGTATGGGGCGCTCGCGAAGCTCCTCGACGTCACGAAGAACGTCGAGCGGATCGATTCGGTGCTGGTGCTCGACGGCATCCACGCCGCATACGTCGACCCGAAAGCAAAGACGGTCGACCCGGTCCGGCTCTCGCCGTTCTTGCGATTCGCGAAGCTCGCGTCCGAGGGAAAGCGGCTCTTCACGATCACGCACTCGAACATCGGCGGCACGGAGTACGCGAGCTCGTCGGAGAGCGCGGACGCGCTCCTGCGCGAGGTGGGCGCCGAGCGAGCCCCGGCACAGGCGACGCCCCCGCGCGTGACCACAAAAACGGCGCTCGCCGCGTTCAACAAAGGGGCGCAGGAGACGAGGCTCGAGCAGACGACGGAAGGACGAAAAGGCGGTTTGCACGTGCGTGGGTATTCGGGACAAACACCCGATCAGCACATGGCGCACCTCGTGCAGATGTCCGTGACGGTGCTGCCGGAGCTCGCCGAGCGCTGGAAGGAATGAGGAGCCGGGGGAGCACGTGATCGAATGAACGGGAGCGCATCGGCTCGTGCCCTCGGCGCGCTCGCCCTCGCGGCGGGTTGCCTTTCCACGTGCACGCGCCCCCGAGAGCTCCCGCCGTGCGACGAATCCCCCGCGCTCCCCGTGGCGCCGAAGGATCCCGCCGCCGCCGTGATCGTCGCGGCGGGCGATATCGCCGAGTGTCCCGGAGGTCGGCAGGAAGAGACGGCGGCGCTCGTCGAGCAAATCGGGCCGGACGCGGTGTTCACGCTCGGCGACACGACGTATCCCAACGGCGCGCTCGACGAGTTCCTCGATTGTTATCACCCGAGCTGGGGCAAGTTTCGCTCGATCACACGCGCGGTCGTGGGCAACCACGAGTATCACGCGCCGCGCGCCGGGCCGTTCTTCGTCTATTTCTGCGGCGGCGCAGGGGCGCCCTTCGAGGGACGCGCGAGCTTCGACATCGGGGCTTGGCACGTCGTGATGCTGAACTCCAATTGTGGCGGCGACCTCGACGTCCCCTCCTCGGTCTCCGACGATTTCGGCGGTTGCGGGCCGGACTCCCCGCAGGCACGCTGGCTCAAAGAAGATCTCGCGGCGCACCCGTCGCGCTGCACGCTCGCGATGTGGCACCACGCGCGGTTCACCTCCGGCGAGCACGGGAGCGCCGATTCCATGCGGGATTCGTGGCGGATTTTGCAGGACGCCGGCGTCGACGTCGTCCTCGCCGGCCACGCGCACCTGTACGAGCGTTTCGCGCCCATGAATGCCGACGGCCAGATCGACGTCGTGCGGGGAGTGCGCGGGTTCGTCGTCGGCACCGGAGGCAAGGTGCCGCTGCACGCCGTCGACGAAGTTCACAACGGGAGCGAGGTACGGAATATAGATACGCTGGGCGTGCTTCGGCTCGAGCTCCGATCCGAAGGATACGCCTGGCGATTCGTACCGGTCTCGGGAGGCTCATTCACCGACGAGGGCGAGGCGCCATGTCACGATTGACGTGCACCTTCCTGGTCTCGCTCGTGACCACCCTGGTCGCGTCGGTCGCACGCGGGGAGGCGTCGCCGGCGCGGCTTCGGTGGAGCGTCGATGCCCGCCTCGGATATGCCACGGCGTGGACCACCGGGCAGTCGTACCTCGGGCCGGCGACCGGGCTCATCGGTGGCCTGACGCTCCGCGTGCCGATTCATGTCGAGGTCGGCGCGGCGTATCACGTCGGCAGCATCGAATCGGCCGCGAACGATACGCTCGTCTACTGGTCGCGCCGACGGTCCGTGTTCGTGCACGCCGCAGCCGGTTACGATCGAACGATGCTGGCCGGACGGCTGCTCGTAAGGCCGAGGTTCATCCTCGGTTCTTTCTTCATTGTGGACGAAGCGCAGCTCGGCGGGGCGATGCGCCAGGGGATCGAGCCAAGGTTCACGTTCGGTCCCGGCGTCGATATCCTCTTTCATTTCGGGGCTCTTCACGCAGGGATCGACGCACGCGTGCTCTTCGTTCCGTCCCATGTGGCCGCGCCGATCGGCGGGCTCTTTGGCGTGTTTGGCGTCAAAAAGTAAGCCGGCCGAGATGCCGCGCCATTGCTGCAACGCACAATCGCGTCGTACCGCTCCATCGTGCCGCTGTATCGTTGCTTTGCATTGATGGTGCAACGTCACTTGTGATAATAGCTCGAAGGATGATGGCCTCGACGCGCCGCTCCTTTCCCGTCGCCCCGTTGCTCCTTACGATGTGTTTCGCCGCCGGCTCGCTGGGCTGCGGATCGACCACGGAAAATTGTCGCCCCGCGATCTCCGGAGATGTCGCGGCGCAAGCGCCCCGCGTGGACGCGGGTGTCAGCGGAATGGCGGGCGCGCGCGTGGATGCGGCAGCCGACGCGAGGGCAAACGCGAATGTCGAGCCTCCGCGGACCGAGGCGCAGCTCCGCGAGGCCGCCGAGCTGCGCGCCCGCGCCAAGGTGAATATCGATGCGGGTCGCTTGCGGGAAGCCTTGCCAGATCTGGAGCGCGCTTTCGAGCTCTCGGGGGATGTGACGATCCTCGGGGACCTCGGCCTCGCGCTGCAAGCGGCCGGGCGGCTCGACGAGGCCTGGCTCGCGTTGCATCGATTCCGCGCGGAGGCGCGCGTGGCGTACGAGCCAATGCGCGCGAAAATCGACGTGGCGCTCGGCGAGCTTTCGGCGAAGCTCGGTGGACTCGTGGTGGAAGGCGGGGTGCCGGGCGCCCTCGTGCTCGTGCGGGGACAAATCGCGGCAAAATTGCCAATGACGTCACCGATTTACCTCGCGCCGGGGGACGTCTCGGTCGTGGTCCGTCCGCCTGGAAAACCCGACCTGACGGTCCGCGCGCGTGTCGCCGTGGGCGCGGTCGCCCGCGCGAGCGCGAACCTGGATACACCTGGCATTGGCGTGGCGGCCGGAGGTCTCACCGGAACGGTCGGAGGGCTCGCGGGCGGGCTCACGGGTGGGCTCGGCAGACCCACGGGAGGACTCACGGGGGCGGTCGGTGGGCTCACCGCGCCCGTCGGTGGACTCACCGCGCCGGTGGGAGGACTCACGGCGCCGAATCCTGGAATCGAGGCGCCGAATCCTGGGCTCACGGCGCCGAATCCCAACCTCGGGGCGCCGAATCTCTCGGCGCCCGTTGGCGCATTGACGGCGCCCGTCGGCACGATCGCGGCGCCCGTTGCCGCGGCGACCGCGCCGGTTTGGCCCATCGTGGTGGGCGTCGGCGGGCTCGCGGTGATGGGCGGCGCGATTGCGGCCTCGGTCGTGCATTCGGGCAGGCTCGACAATTTCGACGCGAACCTCTGCGGCGGCTCGGGCGCGAGCCCGGAATGCCCCTCCATCGAATCCGGGATCAAGGTGACGACCGGGCTCCAGGTCGTGGGGTACATCCTCGGAACCGCTGCGCTCACCACGGGGATCGTGGTGTTCGCCGTGACGCGATCGGCGCCCGATCTCGAATGCCCGAAGGTCGGCCGCGCGCCGGCCTTGACCCTCCAGTGTGGCCCCCACGTGGGCGGCAAAGGCGGCGGCGTGGGCTGCGTCGGCACATTCTGAAATTCGTCTTTCCGGACAACCCAATCATGATCGAAGCCACGAGCAAGCGGATTCGCGTGGACGACGTCGAGCTCCACGTTCTCACGGAGGGATCGGGCCCGTCGATCCTCGTCCCCACGGGCGGCGGGATCGAGTTCTACCGGCGCACTTTTTCACGGCGGCTCCTCGATGCCCATACGTTCGTCTACGTCGAGATGCGAGGCACGGGGGCATCGACCGGCAGCCCTGAGGGAGCGACGTATGCGACGCTCGCCGACGATCTGGATGCCGTGCGCGAGAAGCTCGGGCTCGATCGCGTCGTCGTCATGGGTCATTCGAACCACGGAGGCATCGCGCTCGAATTCGGGCTCCGCCACCCGAAACACGCGGCCGCGGTCGTCTCCGTGGCGAGCGTGCCCGATTTCAGCCGCGCCATGAGCGTGGGAATCGCGCGGTGGGAGGCGGAGGCGAGCACGTCACGGAAGGAGCTCCTCGCACGCCATCAAGCCGAGCTCGGCGCCCTCGATACGAGCGCGATGGATCCCGACGAGCTCACCCTCCGTCGATACCTCGCCTTGCATCCTCTCGTATGGAACGATCCGACGCTCGACGCCGGCGCCCTTTGGGGCGGTGTTCCGAGGGGATTTGCCATTTACATGCAATCGGTCATCCGCCCCGAAGCGGAGCGCTGGAGCCTCGTATCGTCGCTCGGCGAGATCACTTGCCCCGTCCTCGCCCTCTGCGGCCGGTACGATTACGTCTGCCCTGTGGAGTTATGGGCAGAGGCGATCGACGCGCTGCCGCGGGGCGTTCTCGACATCTTCGATCACAGCGGCCACAATCCACACTACGAGGAGTCGGCGCGATTCGACGCCGTCTTGCTCGCGTTCTTGCGCGCCCTTTCCTGAGGGCACGCGCCGGCGATGGAGGTCATGACCATGGAATCGCTTGGTGGTTGCTGCACCCTCGACATCGATAGGTTCCGGAGCACGCGCGACGCAGTGGAGAAGGCGCCCGAAGCAGGGAAAGGGAGCTTCGAGACCGTGACCGAGTGGCGTGAAGGCGCGCAAGCCGTGACGCGGGCGAGGTCCTTCCAAATCGAGACCGACGAGCCCACGCCGCTCGGCGGAAAGGACCAGCACGTCGATCCGATGGAGCTCTTGCTCGCGGCCCTCGGATCGTGCCTCACGATTGGATGGGTCACGCAGGCGCGGCTGCGCGGAATCGGGTATCGTAAGCTCGTGATCAAGGTGCAGGCGCCGTTCGACCTGCGCGGATATCTCGCGCTGGATCCTTCTGTCCGGCCCGGGTTCGGGCAGCTTCGTTATACCGTGGACGTGGACACCGACGCGGATGCCGCGTTGCTCGAAGAGATTCGAATCGCCGTGGAACGGACGAGCCCCATGCTCGACAATGTCCTGCGTCCGACGCCGGTCGAAGGGATCGTCCTGCAGCGCCCGAGCGTCTCGGCCTGATCCCAAAACCACCGTCGTCCCCTCCGCTCCGCACACCCTTCGCGCTCGTGCGACGCCGCGGACATTCGAGCCGCTCTAAAAAGCACCGTACGGGAGAATACCAGCGTTCAGGCACGGGCGAGAGAAGTGCGCTGCGCTATGGTGTGCGAGGTCGCAGTCGCACGGGTGATCGTCGGGCGGGGGGGACGAATGCAGGTCGAGCGCAGGTCGGATTCGTCGTGGGAGGACGAGCCTTCGGGTCTGCCCGTGGCCATCGGCGACGTCCTCGATGGCAAGTATCGCGTCCTGCGCGTCCTCGGCAAAGGCGGCATGGGCGTGATCGTGGCCGCGGTGCACGTGGAGCTCGGGCACCGGGTCGCGCTCAAATTCCTGCTGAAATCAGCCATGCAGAACGAGGAGGTCGTCGCCCGGTTCGCCCGCGAAGCGAGGGCCGCGGCCATGATCCAGAACGAGCACGCGACGCGCGTGCTCGATATCGGGCGATTGCCGAGCGGACAGCCCTACATGGTGCTCGAGCTGCTCGAAGGCTCGGATCTCGGCGCGCACGTCGCCCGAAACGGCCCCCTCCCCATCGAGGACGCCGTCACGTACGTGCTCGAGGCGTGCGAGGCGATCGCCGAGGCCCATTCCCTCGGAATCGTCCATCGTGATCTCAAGCCCGACAACCTTTTCCTCGCCCGGCGCCCGGACGGATCCCGCACCGTGAAGGTGCTCGATTTTGGAATCTCCAAGCTCTCTGTCGACAATGAAACTTCGCCGGAGCGCGGCGCTCCGCTCACGACGACCTCCGCCGTGATCGGATCTCCGATGTACATGTCGCCCGAGCAGCTCCGCGCCACGCGCGACGCCGATCCCCGCTCGGACATCTGGTCCATCGGCGTGACGCTTTACGAGCTGATCGCGGGGGAAGGCCCCTTCCCCTGGCAAAGCCTGCCCGAGCTCTGCGCGGCCATTCTGAAGGATCCGCCGACGCCGCTCCGCGCACGTCTCCCCGACGCGCCGCCGGAGCTCGACGCGGCGCTCCTGCGTTGCCTTCAGAAAAACCCGGGCGATAGGTACACGAACATCGCCGAGCTCGCGGTCGCGCTCGCGCCGTTCGGCAAGCCCGGGGCCATTGCGTCGAGCGAGCGCGCGGTGCGCCTGCTCGCGCGTGGTACGTCCGCGGAGCGCTCCCCGAGCACGCGCGGGCCCCTGAGCACGAGCCCGACGTTGACCGATCCGCGCGTGCTCCTCCCGCCGTTGCATTCGACGCCGCCGGTCTCGGCGACCTCGCTGCTCGAGCGTGATCCCGCGGGGGCGAAATGGCAACGAATGCTGCGGCCCGTGCCGCTGCTCGCGATCGTAGCGGCGTTCGTCTTTGTAGGAGGCGCCGGGATCCGGCTGCAGCGCGCGTACGGATCGCCAAGCGTCCTCGCAGAACTTGCGCGTGGAGGAATCGACGCGACGCTCGGTCCGGCGTTCACGAAGGTGAGACCGCTGCCGGTGTCGGTCGAGGCCGCCGAGACGAAAGCACATCCGCCCGTCATGGGAGAGGCGCGTCCCGCGCCGCGGCCGAGGAACAAGGCGCCGCAGGGGGGCTTTTCAAAGCCGCGGCCGCAAAGCACGATCACGGACAAGACCTCGGAGACACCTCCGTCGTCCGTGAAGCGCCCCAATCCTTTCGACGGGCGCGAATGACACCCATGACGAATACCTTCCGCGTCGCTCATCGTGATCCGAAGAGGAGCGCCGTCGCGCCCGCGGCCGCCCTCGCCGTCGTGCTGCTCTCCAGCCAAGCCGCCGCGAATCCGCTCGACCCGATGGAGGACCGCGCCGCCCGAAGGGCCGCGGCGGAGGCGCTGTTCGACGAGGGCAAATGGCTGATGGTCGAGGGGCGTTATCCCGAGGCATGCCCCAAGTTCGCCGAGAGCCAGAGGCTCGACGCGGGCGTCGGGACGCTCTTGAACCTGGCCGATTGTCTGGAAAAAATCGGGCGCACCGCGAGCGCATGGGCCGAGTTCCGGGCCGCCGTCTATGCCGCGCGCGAAAAAGGGCAGGTCGAGCGCGAGACGGTCGCGCGCGAGCGGGCCGCGGCCCTCGAGCCCAAGCTCACACGGCTCGTGATCACCGCGCCGTGGGCCGAAAAATTGCAAAACGTGGAGATCCGCAAAGACGGGCAGGTCCTCGGGCGCGCGTTATGGGGGACGGCCGTGCCCGTGGACCCGGGCAAACACGTGGTCGAGGCCCAGGCCGAGGGCAAACGTCCCTACCGCGTGGAGCTGGAGGTGCCCGGGGGCGAAGCCACGCGGGTGACGACAACCATTCCGGAGCTGATGGACGCCCCGCAAGCGCCGCCGCCGCCGCCCGAAAAACCCCTTTCGAATTCGAGGGCCTCGGTGCACAAGATCGCGGGGATCGCGCTGGGCGGCGCGGGCGTCGTGTCCGTCGTCGCGGGCTCGGTGCTCGGAATGCAGGCCATTGCGCGGAACGGCGACTCGGCCGCCCATTGCATCGAGGGCAACCTCTGCGACGTGACCGGCGTCGCCCTGCGCAGCGAGGCACGCACGCGCGGCGACGCGGCGACGGGGGCGATCCTCGCGGGCGTGCTCGCGGCGGCGGGAGGGCTCGTCCTCTACCTGACGGCGCCGGAGGGCACGCCCGCGCGCGCCGGCGTGGGAACGGTGGGATCAGGCGCGGGGCTCGTGGTCGGAGGTGTGTTTTGAGAATTCAACGACAAACGGGGCGCCCGCGCGGACGTCCCTTTTGGTGGCTTGGGCTTTTCGTGCTCGGCCAGGCCCTCGGCTGCAATGCACTCGCCGGAATCGAGGAGGGGGTGCTCGCGCTTTGCCAGGACGGCACGCGTATCGATCAAACCGGCTGCCAGGGCACGGCCGGCGGCAGCGGCGGCAGCAGCGGGACGGGCGGGGAGCCATCCTGCCAGAGCTGCCCCGACCCCGACGACACATGTCCTCTGCCGTGGCAATGGAGGTCGCCGACGACGGGCTCGTGTTATCTGCACCATGGCAACGAGCGCGACTGGAACACCGCGCGCGAGCATTGCCTAAAGCTCGGCGGCGACCTGGCGGCGCTGAGCACGGCCGAGGAGTTCTGGTACGTGGCGAGCGTGGTGTCGGGCGACGTATGGATCGGCGGGACGGACGCGCAGCAAGAGGGCGCGTTCTCGTGGTCGAACGGGGAGCCGTGGGGGTTCACGGCGTGGAAGGACGCGCTGCCCGGGGATCAGGGCAACAAACAGGACTGCGTGATGCTCTCGGCGTCGCCCGGGACCGCGGCGTTCTTCGACGACCGGGGCTGCGGCGAAAAACGCGGCTTTCTCTGCGAAATGTCGCCTCCGCCGTAACTTTTCTTGTCGCCTCCCCGTCGGGGGTGCGATTCTGAAGGGGTATGCGGAAGGCTCTCCTTTCCCTTTCGACCATCGTCGTGCTCGCGCTTTCGATCGGCTGCGGCGGCGAACAAACCTCGGCGGCGAACTCCGGCTGGTCCCAGGATCTCGGGGATCCCACGGGCCAGCCGCTCCGCCGCACGGAGACGCTGAGCGAGCCCGAGCAGGCGCCCGCGCCGCTCACCGGGGCGATCACGACGCCCCCCACCGAAAAACGGGTGCGTCACGACGTGATGATCGCGAAGGACGCGCCCCACGAGGCGACATGCTCGTGCCTCGCCGTCGTGGTCGGGGAGCCGGGGGATCCGCGCCTCCTGTGGCAAGCCGAGGTGCCGAAGCTCGGCGGGGACGTGGCCGTGGTCGCGGTGAGCGGCAAGGGCGTGCCTTGCCCCGGGGTGGCCGAGGACGCGCCGCGAAGGCCCAGCATCGCGGCGGTGGAGCAGGAAGGGGCCGACGTGGTGCTGACGATCGAGGAGCTGCCGTCGGGCCGCCCGCAGGCCTCGGGGGCGGTCGTGCCGCGGCCCGGGCCGGGCGGCGCGGTGTATGTCAAGCCGAAGGGGCCGAAGGTCCCGTATGGTCGGCCCGCGGCGGGGGCGGGGGCGCGCTGCAAGGTGAAGTGACTAAAGGCCGCCCTCGACGCCGATGCTCGGCACGGTGACGGGGCCGATTTCCTGGGCCTCGCATTCGGTCGGGCCACAGCTCACGCCCGTTTGCTCGGTGCTGAGCGTCGCATTGAGCATTTCGATCACGAACGAGACCCAGCCGCGCTTCTTGAGGTTCCAGCGCTTCTCGATGCGCGCGTCGATGCGGAAGAACGGATCGGTGCGGCTCTTGCCCCATATCGCGGCATCCGCGGCCGCGATGGGCAAACCCGTGTAGAAGACGACACGCGAGCCGAGGCGCCATCCCTTGCCGGCTTCCCAGGAAACCGCGCCATTCAGGACGTGGGTTCGATCGAATTGTGCTGGGCCCGAGGAAAAACCGATGCTCCTCGACGATCGGGAGAGCGTGTACGAAATGTATCCGCCGAGCCGCTCCGTGAGCTTGCGGCGGATGTAGATTTCGAGCCCCACCGCGGTGCCGAGCGATCGATCGCTGATCACACTCGATCCGTCGTCGTCGTCCTGGGGCGGCGCGCCGCCCGGGCCCCCCGGGCCGCCGGGGCCTCCGCCCGGGCCCCCCGGACCGCCGCCGCCGCCGTTGACCGTGCGGCCGACCGAATCGAGCGCGTCAGCCATGTTGAAGAAGCCATTGAGGAAAAACGTGCCCGTGGCCTCGAAGCCGAAGGGCAATTTCACATCGAGGCCCGTGCTCGTCTGGACGCTGCGCTGAAGGCCGCCGGCGAGCTTGCCGATGGAGAGGCCGGGGATGGGTAAAACGAACCCGGGCGGCTGGTGAGCGAGACCCATGGCGGAGACGAGCTTCAACCGGGGCACGATGGGGACCTTCATGGCGAGCCGAACGTCGGCGCTGATCGCAGTGACGCCGCCCGAGCCCCAGAGGTCGACGCGCGCGCCGGGCGTGAATTCGATGCCGCGGCCTGTGTCGAGGACGGCGTCCGCGTAAAACCCGACCGCGATGTCCTGGCGCGGCGGAAAAAACTGGTCGAGGAGCGACTGCTGGTTCTGGGCTGCCTCTTCGTCCTCGTCGCCCCCCACGACGAGGTCGTAATAATCGAAATTCGCGTCGACCCCGGCCCGGAAGAGCATGGACTCGTTCCGGCGGTGGAGGATCTGGCTCCGGGCCGATAGGAGGAAATCGCGCGCAAAAATGCCCTCCTGGCCGCCGACGGCCGTCCGGTCGTAGCCGAACGAGACGGCCTGGCGCAAGCGCGTGCGCGAGCTGACGTCCTTGTCGTAACGGAGGTCAATCCGGTGGAACTGCACGTCGAAGAGGCCCTGCTCGACGTCGTCGACCTTCGCGCCGAGGTAATCGTGGGCGCCAAAGGCGAAGAGGGTGAGTCGATCCGTGGGCGTGACGTCGAAGGTCGCGCGGGCCTGATAGTCCCAATAATTGAGCGTGGTGTCGGGCGCGAGCAGGGAGAGCGCGGCCGCGGTGTACGAGAATCGGCCGCCCGCCATGACGGTGGCGCGGTCGCCGATCGGGGCCTCGACCATGGCGCCGGCGTCGAACACGCGAATGTTCGCCTCGCCGTGGAGCTCGCCCTTCGGCTTGGTCGTCTCGCCGGAGACGATGCCGCCGGCAAAACGACCGAATTGCGCAGGGTAACCGCCGGGATAGAGGTCGACCCGGTCCACGATCGCCGGATTGACGACCGAAGGGCCGAGGGCGAGGTGATACAGATAAGGGACGCGGACGTTGTCGAGAAAATACCCGACGTTGCCGGGAGGCGCGCCGCGAATGTAAAAGAAGGGCAAACCCGAGAAGATGGGCGTGACGCCGGGGAGCGATTCAATCGCACGGAAAGGATCGCCGAACGCGCCCGGCAAGACGCGGACCTCGGCGCGGCCGAGCGAGGAGGTCCCGGCGGCGCGGCGCTCGCCGAGAGCAAGGACCTCGATGGGCGCAGGGCCCGCCGGCTTCGGCGTCGCGGTCGGCTTTTTGCCGGGGGTGCCGTCCTTCGGGTGAGCGCCTTCCTCGGCCGCGGGAGGGGTCTCCTCCTCGGCAGGCGGCGCCGGGGGCGTGAAGTGGACGAGGACGCGGATGCGCGCGGGGATGGGCTTGCCGTTGCGCGTGGCCGGCTCGAAACGCCACTCGGGCGCGGCGCCGGACGCGGCGTCGGTGAAAGGCGCGTCCCCGGAAACGATACGCGCCTCCTTGACGCTGCCATCCGCGGCGACGGTGACGTCGAGCACGACGTCCGCCTCGCCCGTGAGGCCCGGCTCCGTCGGATAAGCGGCCTCGAGCGCAGCGAGCGGACGAGGCGGGACGAGGACGGGCGCCGCAGGGGGAGCTGCGGCAGGTGGAGCGGGCGCAGGCTGCGGGGGTTCGTCGGCGCGAGCAGGGGGAGCGGCAAGGAGAAGGAAGGTCGAGAAGATAAGGGGGGGCTTCAAGGACGCGCGTTTCATCGCCGGTCCGCTACATCTCACGACCCGAGGGACAGTGGGTTAAATAATGTAAAGCGCACGTTTTCGCCCCAAGGGCGGAGCGTCGGCCAGCCCTCGGAGCGAAAACGGTGGGTCTTCGGCCCCGATTTCGAGGGACGTTATCGCTCGCCGGGGAACCCTTCCACGGCGTCGTCGTCGCCGCCGAATAACGCGCCGACCGAGAGCTCGACGGCCTCGAAAGGCTCGGCCCGCACGCACGCGTCACGGCCGGCCGCGATCACGAGGAGACCTGCGTCAAGGCGAACTCCCCTCGACTTCGGTGTAGATCACCATCCGCCCAAAATCGCGCCGCCGGAAGGACGGCGCTGGAACGGTCCTTTGAGACGCGCGACGACCGCAGATTACGCGTCGCCGTGCTCGCCCGTGGGAGCCGCCTTGCGGACGAGCTCGCCATCGATGATCTCGTGAACTCGCTCCTCAGGCGGGATCGCGAGCAGGTCGGCGACGGTCGCACGCTAGCGGCGTTTGAAGGTGGAGGACATGGGAGCGTCCGAGCCTACCTCTGGCGGGTTTTCCATGCACGTACATCTTCCGGAAGCCTCCTGCGGTTGCGTGTTTCGAAAACTTTTCTTGCGCCCGTCACCCCAAACATGGAAGGAAGCCGCCATGGCGAAGCGCATCTATTTCTTCGGCGGCGGTCAGGCCGACGGCGACGGAACCCAGAAGCCGCTCCTCGGCGGCAAGGGCGCAGGTCTCCACGAAATGACCCGGCTCGGCATCCCCGTGCCGCCTGGCTTCACGATCACCACCGAGGTCTGCACGGCCTTCTTCGCCTCCGGGGAGCAGATCCCGGAAGGCCTCCTCGACGAGGCTCGCGCGGCCATCCGTCGGGTGGAGGAGATCGTCGGCACCCGCTTCGGCGACCCGGAAAACCCGCTGCTCGTGAGCGTCCGCTCCGGCGCCCGCGCCTCGATGCCCGGCATGATGGACACCATCCTGAACCTCGGCCTGAACGAGGCGATCGTGGCCGGGCTCGGCGCTCGCACCCAAAATCCCCGCTTCGCCCTCGACGCCTACCGCCGGTTCATCGTGACGTACGCGGACGTCGTGCTCGGGTTGCATCGGAAGCGCTTCGACGACGCGCTGGAGATCGCCCGGCGCAAGGCCGCCGCCGCGCGCGGGATGGTCGAGGCCCAAAGGCTCACGGTGGCCGAGCTCCAGCGAAAGCTGCCCGACTCGATGTTCGACGAGGAGACGCTGCGCTCCCTCGTGAAAGAGCAGCGCCGCATCGTGAAGGAGGAGACAGGGACGCCGTTCCCCGACGATCCGTGGGCGCAACTCGAAGGCGCGATCGTCGCGGTCTTCCGGAGCTGGAACAACAACCGCGCCAAGACATACCGCAAGATGCACGACATCCCCGAGGCGTGGGGCACGGCGTGCAACGTGCAAGCGATGGTCTTCGGCAACCTGGGCGAAGACTCCGGCACGGGGGTGGCCTTCACGCGAGACCCGTCGACAGGCGAGAAGCGCTTCTTCGGCGAATGGCTGCCGAACGCGCAAGGCGAGGACGTCGTGGCCGGCGTTCGCACGCCCAACCCGATCGCGAAGGGTCAAGGGAACGACGAAGCCTCGCTCGAGGTGCGCATGCCCGAGGCCTACGCGGAGCTCGTGCGCACGCAGGAGCGGCTGGAGAAGCACTTCCGCGACATGCAGGATCTCGAGTTCACCGTGCAGTCGGGCAAGCTCTACCTGCTCCAGACGCGGAACGGGAAACGGACGGGGCGAGCGGGCGTGCGGATCGCCGTAGAGATGGCGAAGGAGGGGCTCATCGATCAGCGCGAGGCCGTGATGCGCGTCGACCCGGCGTCGATCGAGCAGCTCCTGCACCCGACGATCGACCCGAAGGCGCCGAAAAAGCTCCTGGCGAAGGGTCTGCCGGCGAGCCCGGGCGCGGCGAGCGGGCAGGTGGTCTTCCACGCGGACGAGGCGGAACGAAAGGCAGCGCAAGGCCTGCCCGTGATCCTCGTGCGCGCCGAAACGTCGCCCGAGGACATCCACGGGATGAAGGCCGCAAACGGCATTCTGACGGCGCGCGGCGGCATGACGAGCCACGCGGCGGTCGTCGCGCGAGGCATGGGCAAGTGCTGCGTCGCAGGCTGTTCGGCAGTCGCCGTGAGCTACGAGACGGCCACGATGACCGTGACGATTTACGACGAGTTCGGCCGGCCTACCGACACGGTGAGCGTGAAGGGCGGCGACGTGATCACGCTCGACGGCGCGACCGGCTCGGTCTACCTCGGCGCGATCCCGACGGCGCCGGCCTCGCTGTCGGCGGAGTACGAGGAGCTGATGCGCTGGGCCGATACGTCGCGGCGGCTGAAGGTGCTGGCGAACGCGGACACGGGCGCGGACGCGCGAACGGCCCGCTCGTATGGAGCCGAGGGCATCGGCCTCTGCCGCACCGAGCACATGTTCTTCGACGACAAACGTATCGCAGCGGTGCGGGAAATGATCCTCGCCCGCGACGTGGACGCACGAAAAGCAGCGCTCGCGAAGCTCCTGCCCTACCAGCGCGAGGATTTCACCGCGATCTTCCAGGAAATGGCGGGCTTGCCCGTGACGATCCGCCTGCTCGATCCGCCGCTGCACGAGTTCCTGCCGCAGGAGCGCAAGCAGATCGAGGATCTCGCGGCGACGATGAAGGTCCGGCCGGCAGAGCTCGTGCGGAAGGTGGAGGAGCTTCACGAGCTGAACCCGATGCTCGGCCACCGCGGCTGCCGCCTCGGCGTGACGTTCCCCGAGATCAACGAGATGCAAGCCCGCGCGATCTTCGAGGCCGCGTGCGAGGTGGCCGCGAAAGGCACGGCCCCGAAGCTCGAGATCATGATTCCGCTGGCCATGACGCGGAAGGAGCTCGCGCTGGCCAAAGCGACGATCGAGCGGGTGGCGAGCGAGGTGTTCGCCGAAAAAGGCCGGTCGGTGTCGTACCTGTTCGGCACGATGATCGAGCTGCCCCGCGCGGCCCTGCGCGCCGCCGAGCTCGCCGAGGAGGCCGAGTTCTTCAGCTTCGGCACGAATGATTTGACGCAGACCACGATGGGCATCTCGCGCGACGACGCCGGGAAATTCCTCGGGGCCTACGTGGAGGCGGCCATCCTGCCGCGAGACCCGTTCACGAGCCTCGATACGGAAGGCGTGGGCGAGCTCGTGGCAATCGCCTGCGAGCGCGGCCGAAAGACGCGGGCAAACCTGGAGCTCGGCGTGTGCGGCGAGCATGGCGGCGACCCGGCCTCGATCCGGTTCTTCGAGCGGGTGAAGCTCGACTACGTGTCGTGCTCGCCCCTGCGCGTGCCGATCGCCCGGCTCGCAGCCGCGCAGGCAGCGCTCGCCGAAGGCGCTGCGACGACGGTCCAGACGACGGCGTAGTCGGTCGCGGCGGGGGAGGCTCCGAGCGGGCCGACCCCCGCGTTTATCGCGGCACAATCATCATCGGGCGGGATGGCATTCCATTCCGCCGATCCTTTCCCAGCCTTCACACAACATAGCGAATGGCCGAGCGAGCATTCGCATAGCCCCCCATTGCATGCTTTCTCGTGGAGGCGCTCCGCGCGAGCGTCGTCCTTGACCTTGCCAGTCAGATGATGTGCATCATATGATGATCATCCTATGAACACGAACTCGACGAGCGACGAGCATGACGTGACCTGCAGCAGCGACCGTGCTGCATGGATCGTAGGTGCCGGCGACGGCACGGGCGGCGCCATCGCGCGCCGCTTCGCGCGGGGAGGCTTCGTCACGTGCGTGTCGCGTCGCAACGCGGAGAAGCTTTCGCCGCTCGTCGACGCCATCGCCGCGGACGGCGGGCGCGCGCACGCCATCGGCTGCGACGCACGCAAGGAGGACGACGTCATCGCGACGGTCGAGCGCATCGAGCGGGAGATCGGAGCCATCGAGGTCTACGTCTTCAACGTGGGCGCGAACGTCCCGTGCAGCATCCTCGACGAGACCTCCCGCAAGTACATGAAGATCTGGGAGATGGCCTGCTTCGGCGGGTTCCTGACGGCGCGCGAAGTGGCCAAGCGCATGGTGGCGCGCGGGCGCGGGACCATGCTCTTCACGGGCGCGACCGCGAGCGTGCGCGGCTCCGCAAATTTCGCGGCGTTCGCCGGGGCCAAACACGCGCTGCGCGCCCTCGCGCAAAGCATGGCGCGCGAGCTCGGTCCGCGGGGCGTTCACGTGGCGCACGTCATCGTCGACGGCGCGATCGACACCGCCTTCATCCGCGACAACCTGCCCGCGCTTTATGCGAAGAAGGACGAGGGCGGCATCCTCGACCCGGACCACATCGCGGAGAACTACTGGCACCTCCACAACCAGCCGCGCGACGCGTGGACGTTCGAACTCGATCTCCGCCCGTGGATCGAGAAGTGGTGAGGTCCTCTCGTCCGGCGTCGGCACGGGACCCTACGAACCCACCCTCCCGCTCGAAGCGCGCGAAGCAGCGGAACGAAGGGAAGCTGCGCCGCGCGGGGGTTCGGGGGTTCGAGGGGGGCCGACCGGAGCCTCCCCACGTTGGGGTGACTTTACTCCGGCCGCAAGGCGAGGCACCTTTGCCCCATGGGCATCTTCGACCGGATGGGCAAGGTCATCTCGAGCAACGTCAACGCGCTCCTCGACAAGGCGGAAGACCCGAAGAAATCGGTCGATTTGATCGTCGAGGAGATGAAGGACCAGATCCGCGCGGCGCGCAAGGAGCTGGTCGAGGCGGTGGCGGCCGAGAAGGTGCTGCGCAAGAAGGTCGACGAGATCGACGCCGATACGGCGAAGTGGGAGCGGCGCGCCGAGCTCGCCCTGAAGGCCGGTGACGAGTCGCTCGCGCGCGAGGCGCTCGTGCAGAAGAAGCGCATCATCGCCGAACGAGACCGCGCCGAAGCGCTGCGCGCCGAGCAACGCGCGGCCGCGCTGAACATGAAGCGCGAGCTCGAGCGCATGGAGCAGAAGCAGCAGGAGCTCGAAGCACGCAAAGGGACGATCGCCTCGCAGCTCCAGCAGGCGAAGGCCGGCGGCGGAGCCGAAGGGCTCGGGGCGCGAGGCAGCTCGGGCGGCGCGTTCGCCGAGTTCCGACGCATGGAAGACAAGATCGAGGGCAAGGTCGCCGAGGTGGCCGCCGCCCGCGAGCTCGACGACGCGCTCCGCGGAGGCGGGATGTCCGACGTGGAGCTCGAGTCGAAGTTCGCGCAGCTCGAAGGCGGCGGGACGATCTCGAAAGACGGCAAGCCTTCGAACCCCGAGATCGATGACGAGCTCGCCGCGCTGAAGAAGAAGATCCGGATCGGCTGAACGCCGAAAGGCGTCAGGGCAGGTCGGCGCAGCAGCGGAAGCCGGTGTTCGGGTTGCTATACCCGCGCGCCAAGGTCGTGCTCGCGGAGGAGCAATCCATGTCGTGGTCCGAGCTCGTGTAGCTGCCTCCGCGGCGCCGGCAGGGGTTTTCCGCGGGCATGGCGCTGGGCGTCTCGTCGCAGGAATCCTCCCACTCCCACACGTTCCCACTCATATCGAAGATCCCCGAGAACCCGCCCTCGCACGTCGGCAGGTTCTTGACCGGGACGACGTCGCCGTGCTCGGATTTTTGGCCATTGCAGGCCATCGCATCGTACGCGTCACCGTAGGGGTGGTCCTTCTCGCCCCCGCCCGTACAGGCGTTGTGCCATTGGCTCTTCGCAGGATTGCCGGCGGATTCGTTGAACAGCAGGGCCCCCCCGCCGATCTGGCCGCAAAGACGCTTGCCGTGCGCAGCACAGAACGCGAGCGCGTCACACCAGTCCACGTCCGCGACCGGCAGGCTGTCCTTCGACGGTGCCTTCGAGGGGGCAAACGTCGTGTTCCCCTCGCATTGCGCCGGCTGCACCACCGTCGGCTTCGTCTCCACCCATTCGAGGTACTGGAGGTTCGTGACCTCGGTACTGTCGACGCAATAAGACGGTCCCCCGTTCGGAGCCTGCACCATCACCATGGTCGGCGTCTTTGGGATGTCGGGGCACGCCACCGAACCCCCGCCCGAGCCGCCCGCCGACGAACTCGACGACGAACTCGCGTCCCCACCCATGCCGGCGCCGCCGCTGCCCCCACCTGCGCCGCCGGTTCCGCCCGTCGCGCCCGAGCCGCTCGGCTCCGGGGGCGGAGCATCGATCCCCCCACCACCAAAGCACCCAGCCGCGATCACGAGCGGGCAAGCAAGAAGCAGGAAAGAAACGGCGACGCGCATGATCCGACGATGACACACGTCGCCCGCGAACTGCAATGGGGGAGCGATGGACGGGACGGACGCGCGTGCCGGCCGCCCCCTACGCCGAGTCGTCCTACTTCGCCGTGTTGCGGCCGAGCGCCACGACGTTGTCCACCGCGCTCGCGCCCCCCTCGCCCACCGCCACCTTCACCCGAGGTTTGGCGCGGAGCAGGCTCACCACCAGCGTGAGGCCCCATCCGTCCTCGCTGCGAATTTGCACGGCGCCGTGGCTGTCCTCGATCGACATGATCAGCCGCCCGAGCACCTCGAGCCCCGGCGGCGCCGCGCCCGGCGCGATGAGCACGCGCTGCAGCGCCGATTCGGGCAGGCCAAAGCCGAGGCTCCAGTCGAGGATCGAGAGCTCGACCGCGGTGCTCGTCTCGCGCACCGAGATCACGGGCGGCTGCGCCGACGGCGACTGCCCCGCCGCCTCGATCATGAACGCTTCGAGCGCCCGCTCGAGCGCGGACCTGTGCCCGATCACGTGGCCCATGCCCCGCATGGGCTCGATCTTCACCTGCCGCGCCGTCGCCCGCGCCGTGCCCGCCACCGCCTGCGCGATCACCTCCGAGAGCGGGAACGCGCTCAGCGGATCGTGCGTCGGCGCCGTCGCGAGCGCGCGGACGTTCGTGGGTTTGTCCTCGGGCTGCTCCACGACCGACGCGACGTATCCGACGATCGAGGAGAAGCCGTCCGCCTTCTGCCGCAGGGCGCGGACCGTCAAGACAAACGCCGGCGTGGTGCCCGGCTGGCTGCGGCCCGTGATGCCCGACTCGCTCTGCAGCACCTCGGCCATGTTCGTCGCCGCCTCCTCCGCCGTGCAACCCGTGAGCGCGACGAGGATCTGGCTCAGGTGGATCGAGCCGGGCGGGAGCGCGCCGTCGGCCGACTCGGGCGGGACCGAGACGCCGCGCGCGCCAAGCCAGCGGTTGAGCTCGCGGCTCGCGAGGCGCACGTCGCCGAGCGCGTCCGCATAAAAGAGGCCGACGGGAGAGCTGCGCAGCACCTCGCCGAACGTGGCGATCTCCTTCGCCGCGACGTCCGCGCGCTGCACGAGGCGCTCCGAGGGAGGCAAGGGCGCGTCGAGCAGGCGCGATCCAGAGAGGGGTTCGCCTTCGCCCAGGCTGCCGAGGCGGCGCCTGCGCGCGATGAGCGCGAGTTCGCGCGCGAGCCGTTCGAGGCGCTCGGGCACCTTGGCGAACGCGGCCTCGGCCTTCGGGCCGCACAGGAACACGTAGCCTTCCGTTTCGCCGAGCGCGATGAGCGGCACGACCAGCGAGGGCTCGCCGGGGTTCTTCAGGTAATCCGTCACCACATGCGGCGCGGCCACGCCGTGCTCGTTGATGTACGGCCTGCGGCGCACGTCGCGGCGGCGCTCGCCGATGAGGTGCTCGCCGACGTCGCCGTCGTCCCAAAACTTGAGGTGCCATTGCGAAGACGGCAGCTCCGCGACGAGCACGAAGTCCGCCGGGAAGAGGCGCCCCGCGAGCCGGCCGAGGCGAGGCCAGAAGACCGAATCGGGCTCGGTCTGCACGCGGCGGAAGATGCCCTCGCGGCCAAGCAGATCCGAGGTGCGCGCGACCGCGCGTCGCCAGCCGGAGAGGTCGAGCGAGAGCGCGACGATCGCGCCCGCGAGGATGCCCGAGGCGAGGCTCGCCGCCGGCAAGAGGCCCCGCACCATCGAGGCCGCGAGGATCGCTTGCCCGAGGACCGTCGCCAGCAGGCACACGCCGAGCACGATCAGCGAAGCCTTGATGGACGCGACCCGCCGAACGAAGGCGAGGATCAAGACCGAGAGCGACGCGACGAGCGCGCTGATCCACCGCGGCGCCTCGCGCCTCGCTCCGCCGTCGAGCAGGCCGCCCAGCGCGGAGGCCACGTGGGTGCCCATCGAGATCTCGGGCGCGCCCGCGGCGCTCGTGCGTGGTTCGAACGGCGAGTCGAGCGCGGCGATCACCACGCGCCCGGCGGCGACGGAAAGCGGCGTTCGTCCGGCCGCGACGTCGGCGAGCGAGACCTTGGGCACGCTCTCGGCCGGCGCGGGCACGATCCACGGCGCTTCCGCGATCCCGAGCGCGGCGAGCGCCGGCCGATCCGCGGGCGGCGCCGCAAAGCCGACGGCCGTCCCGTGCGCGCCGAGCCGCACGATCCCCGGCGGGAGCGCCTGGATCGACGCGGCCGGCTCGGCGGCCGGTTGTTTGCGGCTCACACAAAATGCGTCGAGCGGCGGCACGAGGAGCACGCCACGCGCGTGGCCGTCGACGACGAGCTCGGAGAGCGCGCCGAGGCAGTCTCGTTCGGCGAGCGTCTCGGGCGAGGCATGAACGACGAGCACGTGCGACGAGGGGCTCCGGCCTGCGATCGCGCGCAGGGTGAGCTCACGCGCCTCGTCGTCGGCGGAGCCGAGCGGCGCGATCGCGGCCGTGATCCCCGCGACCAGGATCGCCATCGCTTCGAGGCGGGCGCGGCTCGAGAGACGCGAGCGATCCTTCTCGAACGCCATCGGCCGCGGGGCGCGGAACGGCTTCGGTATCTTGCGGGTCTCGAGCAGGCGTCGGGCGAAACTTCGCATCGAGGGGTAACGGGTTCAGCTTGTGCGGCAATTTTCCTGCCACCGGACCGATGCCCGGCAAAGCTCACCCGTCTCGCTGTGGGAACGTCGATCGTTGCACTTTCTCGATCCTGGAAAATCGACCGGCTTGCTCCAGGTTGCCCCCACGGGCTTTCTCGTTGCGGTCTGGAGTCCTCGCCTTCGATGTCTCCAGGCCTCACGCAGCACGGCCTTTATACCTCAAAGTCCTGGTTGCGTGGGCGGAACCGTGGCCCGGTCCTCGATGGTACCAGGCACATCGCCCAGGCGCCCATTTCTCGACGGCGTCCGAATATTGCTTCGTTTCCGGATATTTGAGTAGGGTTCCGCCCGGAACGCGTGCTGCACATCACCCGGAATTGGTGGATTTTTTCCTCGCATGGAGGGAGCATCGCCCACCATGCTGTCCTTGCGATTCCCTTCTTCCACCACAGCGCGGGTGCTCGCGCTGCTCGCCCTTGTCAACGGCACCGCGTTCGCCGCAGCTAGCTGCAGCGGAGGCTCTGGAGAGACACCTCCCGGCGGCACCGCAGGCTCGACCGCCCAAGGCGGCGCCGGCGGTATCGGCGGTCAGGGCGGCATCGGCGGACAAGGGGGACAAGGCGGCGACGGCGGGCAAGGCGGCGTCGGCGGACAAGGCGGCGTCGGCGGCACGGGTGGCCAGGGCGGTACCGGCGGCGAAGGCGGCGTCGGTGGCATGGGCCCGTCCACCAGCAGCTCGTCGAGCTCGTCCAGCAGCTCGTCGAGTTCGTCCAGCAGCTCGTCGAGTTCGTCCAGCAGCTCGTCCAGCAGCAGCTCGTCCAGCTCGTCGAGCGGCGCAGGCGGCGGTGGTGATCCGGACGCGGGCGAGTTGCCCGACGCGCTCCCCGATTTCACGGACGCCGAGCTCGAGCCCGTGACGAGCATCGACGGCATCCCGAACCCGCTGCCGGGCGTCTACATGGACCTCGGCCCGGCCAACCCGAACGCGGAGTTCCGCTCGTTGATCGCCTTCCCGATGCGGGACAAGGCGCTCCTCCAAGAGACGATCTCGCACATCTACGACCCGGGCCACCCGATGTTCCGGGACTACATGACGGCCGACGCGTGGATGGCGCAGCACGCGCCGCCCGAGGCCGATGTGCACCTCGTCAAGCTCTGGCTCGAATCCGAGGGCTTCACGGTGCCGTACGTCGCGACGAACCGCCTGCTCATCGAGTTCCAGGGCAAGGTCTCGAGGTTCAACGAGGTCTTCCAGACGACGCTGCACGTCTTCGAGCGCGAGAACCCGCAGCAAGGCAACCCGCCGATCGACGTGTACGGCACGCTCGAACCGCTCAAGGTGCCGCTCTGGGTGGCGCAGCGGATCGGCGGCGTGATCACCGCTGATTTCGCGGCCGACAAGACCCCGCTCACGCCCGAGGGCGGCGGCATCATGGTGCAGCCGCAGAGCGTGCCGACAAACCGGCAGTCGCCCGCGAAGATCGCCAAGGCCTACGGCGTCGATCAGCTCTACGGCATGGGCTACCGCGGCCAGGGCGTGAAGCTCGGCGTCACGGTCGGCGCGATGTTCCGGTACAAGGATTTGCAGTCGTTCTGGCAGTCCTTCGCGATCATCCGCGACGATCCGGTGGTCACGTACACGATGGAGCCGCCCTCGACGCGGTACATCGAGACGACGCTCGACATCGAGTGGGCCGGCGCGATCGCGCCGGGGGCGACGCTGATGGTCTACGCAGGCCACGACGCGCGCAACACGTCGATGGTCTACACGTTCAACGAGGCGATCGGCCGCAACGAGGTCTCGATCATCACCGACTCGTTCGCGCACCGCGAGGACTCCGAGCCGGCGCCCGTGCGCATCCAGTACCACGACTCGGCGATGCAAGCGGCGGCGCTCGGCATCACGGTCATGGCCGCGACGGGCGACTCGGCGCAGGCCGATACGCCCTCGGTGAGCCCGTACGTCACGGCCGTCGGCGGCACGCGGCTCTTCTGGAACGCGAACGGAACGTTGCAGCAGGAGACGAACTGGTACGCCTCGGGCTGCGGCGACTCGCTCTCGTTCCTCATGCCCGACTGGCAAACGCCGTACGTCACGAACGTCGAGATCATGACGCCGCCGCGCCGGGCGACGGCGGACCTCGCGGTCCACGCCTCGCAGTACGCGGGCTACTTCATCTACTACCTCAGCGAGTGGAAGAGCGGCTACGGCGGGACGTCGTTCTCGTCGCCGGTCTTCGGCGGGATCATGGCCGTCGTGAACCACTACCGCGCGGCGAACAACCTGCCGCAGGCCGGCTGGTTGAACTCGATCCTGTACTCGAACGCGGCCGTCAAGGCGACGTTCCGCGACATTACCGTGACGGATCCGGACGGCACCACGCCAGCCAACAAACTGCCCAAGACGGGATGGGATTATCCGACGGGATGGGGCGCGCCGAACGCGATGGGGCTCGCGCTCACCCTCCCCTGATCCAGGATCATGCGTTAACTCGACAGCGCGGCCCGGCCGGCGCGAAGATCATCGTTCCTTCGCGCCGTAGCTCCCAAGCCGCGAGTCCATGCTGGCCTCTCTCGCCGTCCTCCCGCCCAACGGTCTCGATCGAAGCCTGCACGTCGCCGTGCTCATCGGCCTCGTGATCGGGACGGTGTTGACCGAGCTCTTCGGCTGGACCTACGCGGGCCTCGTCGTCCCCGGCTACCTCGCGACGATCTTCATCGCCGCGCCCGCGACCGCGATCTTCATCGTGATCGAGTCGGTCGTGACGTACTGGCTCGTCGCGGGCGTGGGGCGATGGGTCACGCACCTCGGTGCGTGGTCGGCGGCGTTCGGACGCGAGCGCTTCTACCTGTTCATCGTCGGCGCGGTGCTCGTGCGGCTGCTCTTCGAGGGCGTGATCGTGCCGCGCATCGAAGCGCAATACGGCTTCGCACACTCGCGCGAGCTCTACAGCGTGGGGCTCGTGCTCGTGCCGCTCGTGTCGAACACGTTCTGGAACGCAGGCATCATCAAGGCGTTCCCGCGCGTCGGGTTCGTCACGGTACTGACCTGGATCTTGCTCGTCTTGCTCCTGCGCACGACGAACCTCTCGGTCTCGCGCTTCCAGGTCATCAACGAGAGCCTCTCGATCAAGTTCCTCGAGTCGCCGAAGGCGCAGATCATCCTCGTCATCGGCGCGCTGCTCGGCGCGCGGAACAACGTCCGGTACGGCTGGGACTACAACGGCATCCTCGTGCCGGGGCTGCTCGCGGTCGCGTGCTACGAGCCGCTGAAGCTCGTCACGACGACGGTCGAAGCGCTGCTCGTGTACGGCGCATCGAAGTTCTTGATGAGCGTCCCGCCCTTCTCGCGCATGCTCATCGTCGGCCCGCGGCGCATGCTCATGTGCTACATCACGGGCTTCTTCGTGAAGGTCATCCTCGGGTTCGTCCTGGCCTACTTCTGGCCGGGTGTCCCGATGATCGACTACTTCGGATTCGGCTATCTCTTGCCGAGTCTCCTGGCGGTGAAGATGTGGAACAAGGACCACATCGGCATCGTCGTCATGCCGACGCTGCAGGTGTCGATCACCGCGTTCCTCGTGGGCAACGGGATCGGCTACGGGCTCATGAAGGCCGAGGGGCTGCTCGTGCCGCGCGCCGCGATCTCGGAGATCGCGATGATCTCGGGCGACGCGAGCGTGCCGTACGAGCTCACGCTGGGCGACACGGGGCCGAGGCCGAGGCCCGCGGCGGAGCGATCGGCGGGGATCGCGGCGGTGGAGGTCGCGCTCGAGGTCGCGACCGAGGTCGACGGTTTCACGGTCACACGCGGCGGAGAGGAAGTCTCGCCGCGGACGCTGACGGCCGCGAAGACCGCGGGCCTCTTGGTGATGCGCGAGGAGAAGGGCGGCTGGGTGGTGGCGCGGCCGCACGCGGCGGAGCTCGACCCGGACGACGTGACGCCGGCGCCGCGCTTCGCGGTGCGGCCGAAGTCGACGCCGGGGCTCGTCGCGCGTCGAGGAGGGTTTCTCGTGCTCGCCTCGCCCGAGGGGCCGGGCTCCGCGCTGCCCGCGCTCGCGCACGCGGCGGCGGAGGCGCTCGGGGCGCGCGCGATCGTGCTGCTGTCGCGGCACGAGGGGCAACGGGCGCTCGACGAGGCGTTTGCGGCGGAGCTCGGAAAGCGGCTCGGGCTGGATCAGATGCTCGTAGTCGAGGCGGGCGGGGACGCGGCGCCGGGCGTGAGCGCGGTCGGCTCGGTGCCCGAGGGCTTCGACGTAATGGCGCTCGGGCGCATGCTCGGCGCGGACGTGACGTTGTCGTGGAGGGCGCCGATCCAGGGCGCGTCGCAGCGGCCGTGGTCGAACGCGCCGACGCTGCGCGTGCCGCTCTCGCTCGCGGAGGAGGTCGGGGGATCGCTGCTCGGCGCGCGCGAGGTCGAGGTGTGGTCGGGCGGGCTGCGGCAGGAGCTCGTGGGCCGGATCGTCGCGCTGACGTCGGTGGGGACGGCGGGGTATCGCGGGCCGACGATCGAGGAGCTGCGCCTCTTCGACGCGACGCTCGCGCGCCGGATGACGCACGCGGACATGGAGCCTCGGTGGACGGCGTGGGAGCGCGCGGTGGCGGCGCGGCTCGGCTACGCGATCGTGCGGGTGCATCGGCCCGACGGTGAGATCGAGGCGTGGGGGCTCGTCGAGGACGAGGCGGGCGGGCGGCGCGGGAACGCGAGCCTGTTCGTGAAGGTCGAGAAGCAGGAAGAGGTGATCGCGCCGGGGGAGATCCTCGTCGAGGTGCCGGCGCCGCGCTGGGAGATCGGGACGTTCGGCGCGGGTTTGTCGCTGTACGACGCGCTCGGGGCGCGCGGGCTCTTGATCGCGGGCGCGCTGCCGGGCGCCGATCCGCGCGGGCTCGCAGACCCGCGGCGCCGGGTGTCGCGCCGATCGTTCTTCCAGCGCGTGCACGAGGTCTGGCTCGGCGAGGGCAAGAGCGGCATCAGCATGCAGGGCATCGCGCCGGAGCGGGACTACACGGGCGATCTCGTGGTTTCGTTCGGGCGTGAAGTGATCCGGCGCGAGCAGGTGCCCGCGTGGGCGCGGCCGATGGTGGAGGTGTTCGGCGACCTCGGCCTGCGCGTGGGGATGTTCGACGGGGCGCGCGAGCACGCGCCGTACAACGGATCCGCGGACCTCTCGATGAGCTACGCGCGCAAGTTCGCCGATGGTCGCTTCGCGCTCGTGTACATGTCGGGCGAGCTGCGATCGGCGATGTCCGCGGTCGAGGGCGACGGCATCCTCACGCCGCGGCTCGGGCGGCTCGGCGTGGATCTCGGCTCGGAGGACGTGGCGTCGCGCGCGTTCGAGCTCATCGCGTGCAAGGTGCAGGCGCCGACGCCGAAGAGCACGGCGAAGAAGACGGAGGCGAAGAAGAAGGGCGCAGACGACACGGCCCCGGCGGAGGCCCCGAAGGCGCGTTGCCCGAGCTTCACGGCGGAGGCGGCGAGCCGGTGCAACGTGGATGCGCGGCTCGAGAGCTTCGAGCTTTACCTCGATCAGAACAATCCGTTCGATCTGCGCGCGGCGATCAAGGACGATCGGGCGTGCCACGTCGAGGTGGTCCGGGATGCGGTGTCTCGGCGGATCTGGGCGATCGTCGCGGAGCCGGGGCAGGTCGTGCTGGTCCCGCTCGGCACGTCGCGGGTGCCGCGGGCGCCGAAGCCGCTCACCTCGATCGTCCGTGTGAGGCGCGCGGTCGCGACGGGCCTGACCAGCATCCGGGTGACGGAGAGCCCGTGATCATCCGATGGTTCATCGTCGCGTTCCTCTTCTTCGGCTGGGCGGCCCTGCTCTGGCCCCTCACCTCGCCGCCGCCCGCGTCCCACCTCGCACTGCCGGCGATGGACGAGATCCTCGCCTACCGCGTCGACCCGGAAAAACCCGTCGCCGTGAAGGTGCCCGCGTCGATCGACGCGGTCGTGGTCTCGACCTGGGCCCTCGTGCCCCGCGTGACCGTTTGTGATCCAAAGGCGAGATTTTCGTACGGCTTCGAAACGACGTTCGTCGACGAGCACGGCAAGGACGTCCAGACGCACCGGTTCGAGCTGGAGAGCCGGCTCTCCTGCGACGACAAGGACGGCGCCACGGCGGGCGAGTACGCCGCGCGGGTCGCGCAGGGCGACGAGTGGGTGCTCGATCCACGGACGACCACGATCACCACCGCGGAGCTCTTGCCGCACGGCGGCGTGATGCGGATGCGGGGGCTGCCGATCTCGGTGAAGGACGTGCTCTCGCGCGTGGAAGGTCGGTACCGGCGCGGATCGTACGAGCGCACGTTCTACGAGATGAGCCTCGACGACGAGGACCGATCACGCGTCGTGTCAGACATGACCTCGCTCGGCTTCGAGGACCTCCCGGAGACGGCGCGATCCCGCGCGCTCTCCGGCTGGGATCGGCGCCTCGACGCGGCGGGGCTCGAAGGCAAGGACTACTCGCTCCGGCGGCTCTTGCTCCGCAACTACCGCACGCCCTTCCCGGCGGCCGCGGGCACGGTGCCGGGGTACACCGTGGGCGAGCGGCACGCGGCGGCGATCAACGTGATGGGTCCCGTCGAGCTCGACGTGCTCGCGCCGCCGGGGCGACCCGTGACGATCAGCGAGGGCGGCGGCGGCGGCGCGCGGATGCTCACGGTGCCCGAGGACGGCGTCTTCCACGTGTCGTCGTCGCGCCTCAATCCGCGCACGTTCGTGGTCGAGGGCAAGGGCGACGATTTCCTCGTGCGGTTCGTCCTTCCGAAACCGTACGAGCGCGCGCAGATCGGGGATCTCATCGCGCTGCCGTTCGAGGGCGATCGGCTGGAGATCCGGCCCGACGTGCGCGTCGTGAAGTACGTGAAGCTCGATCCGGAGCGGCCGGTCCTCGCGCGCGTGGCGCCGGAGCAGCCGTACCTCGGCCTCCTGCTCCGCGCGGAGCTGCCCGAAGCGGGCGCGCCCGACTCGATGGCCGGCACGGTCGTCGCGCGCTGGGGCCCCGGCCCGAACGAGCGCGCCGAGCTCCGCCAGATCTTGCCGCGCTCGCGGTTCGAGCGCTGGGGCCGGCCGCGGGATCAAGCCGCGGAGGGCGCGATCGCCGCAGGGAACGACAAGACCGAGGCCGACGCGACCGATCCGCGCCGCGCGATCCTGCGCATCCCGAAGGGCGCCACGAAGATCGAGATCCTCGGCGACGCGCACATGCGCGTGCACCTGCGCGTGCTCGATCCCGGCGTGCCCGAGGACATCCTGCGCGTGCCGTACCGCGTCCAGCTCGCGGAGGACGAGATCTGGCGCTACGCGCCGTTCGACGTGCGCACCTGGACGCCCATCCGCGCCGAAAACCAGAACGAGCTCGAGCGCCAGGGCCGCATTGCCGACCTCTACGAGCAGGTGCGCATCGAGCTCCGGGGAAAGCCTTCGCCGAGCGAGGCCGGCCAGAAGCCCGAGCGCACGCTCGTCCCGGATCAAGCGCCCGTCCGACGCCGCTTCCTCGCGCCGTACGAGATCGCCGCGAAGGAGCTCTTGCCAAACGATGGCTGGACGCCGCTCGATCTGGACAACCCGCTCAAGCTCGGGATCGGCTACGCGGGCGAGCGCGGCGGGCGGCTGAAGGTGCTCTACCGGGCGCACCCGTCACGGCTCGGGAAGATGGCCGAGCTCTGGATCGACGGACAAAACATGGTCGAGCAGCCGATCGCGTCGCTCTCGGGCGTGCTCCGGGCGAGCCTCAAGGCCGGCATCCACGACATCCAGGTGAAGGGGCTCGGCGACGGGCTCGCGTACGCGGACGCGGCGCCGTGGGAGGGCGGGGCGATCATGCGCCGGCGCGACGTCTTCGAGTTGCCCGCGCGCGAGCCGCTCTCGTTCACGTTCCGGCAACGAGCGGGCGAGTCGCTCACGCTCGTGCTCTTCGTGATCAGCGAGGCGTCGACGCGTCCGTTCAAGATCCGCTACAGCATCGACGGGGGCAAACCCGTGCGGCAGAAGGGCGCGTTTTTCCGGTCGATCACGACGGGCAGCGGCGAGCTCTCGGGGCGCACGGGCGACGCGGGGATGGGCTTGCTCTGGGAGGCGCGGCGCACGGCGAAGGATGCGCGCAAGAACCTGGATGGGCTCGCCAAGGTGAAGATCCCGATCGGCGACGACCTCGAGCCCGGCCTCCGGACGATCAAGATCGAGAGCGTCGATCGCGTGTGGATAGGTGCGGTGCTCGTCGGCCAGGCGCCGCTGCCGGGAGACCTCGAGCCGAGGCTTTGGTCGGAGGACGATCTGTGAAAAAAGCGCGATGGGCAGGGCTTTTCGCGACGACGTTGCTCTTCGGCTGCGGGGCGCCGTCCTGCCCGAAGAGTCCAGCCCCCGCGCCGGCCGCTTGTCCCCCCTCGGAGGCCGGCGCCATGATGCCCGAGGTGGACGAAGGAGCGACGAAGGCGCTCGAAGAGCGGATCGCCAAGCTGCGGAAGGGCGGTCGCCGCACCGTGACGTACAAGGCGCCGACAAACGAGGAGGAGCGCGCGTACGCCGCCTGGGTGCGCGACGCGCTCGTCGCCGCGACCGAACGCAAAGAGCCGCCGAAGAAGGCGCCCGAGGGGTTCTCGTTGCGGGTGCTCGGCGATGTGTGGCTGCTCGAAGAGGCGCGAAAAAAGAAGCGCGGCGCGGGCGTGGTCGTGATGCGCACCGGGCGCGCGAGGCCGATCCTCGTGGAAGCGCCGCACTCGTTCTACGACGCAGGCACGCTGCCGATCGCGCTCTCCGTGTTCGAGGCGCAGGCGGCGCGGGTGCTCCTGATCAACACGGTGCACCGCTACATCGACAAACCCGCGGACGCCACGAAGGACGGCGGGACGAAGGACGAGAAGGCCGCAACCAAGGACAAGGACACCGACGCGGACGAGGTCGACGAGAAGGACGACGACAAGGACGATGACAAGGGCGCAGCCGTGGAGGAGCCGGCCGGGGTCGATCGCGACGAGGCGGATGATCCGAACGCGGCGGCGCCGGTCGTCGCTTCGGACGTCGCCCACACGGAGCACTCGTTCTTTCATGCGGCCCATCGCGAGCTCGTCGCGCTCATGCACGGCGCGGTCACCGTCCAGATCCACGGCTTCCGCGACGACAAGTCCGAAGGCACGGGCATCATCGTGAGCGCCGCGAAATCCAACGCCGACGCCGCGGCCCTCGCCGCGCGCCTCGGGCCCGCCGTCGCCGACACCCGCGTCAAAGTCTACCCGACCGACGTCTCGATCCTCGGCGGCACCATCAACCAGCAGGCGCGCACCTGCCGCGAGCTCGGCGCGCCGTTCTTTCACGTCGAGATCGCGCGCACCGTTCGCGACGCGCTCGGCTCCGACAAGCAGAAGCGCGCGCGCTTCGCCGCCGCGCTCGATCCGATCTTCGCTCCCCCGAAGCCCCCGAGCCCATGAACGTTCGGTCTGCCCTCGCCGCGGCCCTCGGGCTCGTCCTCGGCCTCGCTCCCGCGGGAGCGCGCGCCGATGCGAGCCTCGATCCGCCCGGCTGGGTCGCGCCGACCCGCGCCCGTGTCGCGCCCTTCTCGCTCGACACCCCCACGCAGGGCAGCGCCGTCGAGGTCGATCCGAGCGTGCCGATCTCCCTCGCGAAGGGCTTGGTCCTGCTCCTGCCCATCGAGCCCGGGGATCGCGTCCGCCTCGACGGACCCGTCACCGCCGTTGGCCTCGGCACAGGCGTGCGCGACGTGCCCGACGCGGTCACGTGGCTCCCGCTGTCCACGCTCGGGGGCTCCGTTCCGACAAGCGGAGCTGCGCCCCCGAACCCCCCACCGACCACCGCCCCGACATCCGCCAAACCCAGCGAATCCCGCGTCGTCGACGTCCCCATGTGGACCGGCGCTCGTTTCCTCGTGGTTCGGTCCGACAAACCCGCCACGATCACCGCCTCGATGGGCAGCCTCCTCCGCTCCTCGCTCGCCTGGCACAGGCTCGACGAGGACGTCACGCGCTGGCTGCGTGATCCGGCGGCTCCCCGGCCCGAAACCACCATCCCCGAGGCCGCCTCGATCCTCCGCTGGATCTTCGCCGCGAAGAGCGCGCTCGACGCCGCGCCGCCCGACGCCACCCGCAACTGGCTCACCGTCCGCTGGCTCGAAAGCTCCCTCCTCGTTCGCCCCCTCGTCGAGCCGTATTTCGTCCGCCGCCCCGTCGTCCTCGAAGGCGGCCGGGATGCCCGCGAGGCCGCCGATCACCTCACCGCCGAGCCCGACGCCTCCCCGTGGCGCCTCGTCCTCGCCTCCCGCGGCGCGCTCGCCGCCAAGGCGAACAGCATCGTCGTCGACGCGCCCGCCTCCGACGTCGTGCGCCTCTCCATCCAGGCCCGCGGCATCGGCGCGGCGCGCGCCCTCGTCCGCGCCGGCGACCTCGTCGTGCGCGAGCTCGTGTGGGACGTCGCGACCCGCACCGCCGACGCCCAGCGATGGACCGCGACGCAGAGCATCCGCATCCCCTTGCCCGTCGATACACGTCGCGTCTCGATCGAGGCCCTCGAAGGCGAGATCGCCGTCGCCGCCACCGCGTTCCGCAAGCGCACCGACGTCCTCGACATCGCCCCGCGCGCCCGCGATCGCGAAGCCCGCCTCGACGCCCTCGGCGAAGGCGCGAAGGAGCCCGCGGCCGCGGCCGTCCTCCGCCTCGCCGCCGCCGCCGAACGCACGGGCGCCGCGCATGACGTCGACGCGGTCCTGAAGCGCGTCCAGGCGAGTGACGTCCCTCCGGCCCTCCGCGCCTTCCTCCTCGCCGAAGCCGTCCGCTGGGCCACGAGCCCCGAGCAAGCCCGCGAGGCCGCCGAGCGCGCCTTCGACCTCGCCCGCGCCCTCCCCGCGGGCGCCGCCGGCCCTGCCCTGCGTGCCGTCCTCGAACGGCTCGCCGCGGCCCACGCACACACGCTCCCCCCGCCGCGCCCCTGGGAGCGCCCTCTGCCCGAGGCCCCCCACGAGGACGATCGCGCCGCCCTCGACGCCCTCCGCGCCATCCTCTCGCCGCCCGAGGACGGCCGCCGCCCCGCCGCTGCGCCCCTCGCCGAGCGGTACGCCTGGCTCCACGGCGACCTGCCCGGCGCCGCCAACCGCGCGCGCCAGACCTGGGTCCGCGAGGCGCCTTGGGACACCCTCGATCCGCCCTCCGGCGCCGTCGTCTGGAACGACATCTCCGTCCCCTTCGACAACGTCGGCAGCACCCGCTGCGCCCTCGTCGGCCCGCGCGGCCTGCGCTGGACCGTCCTCCGCGAAGGCCGCGCCGAAATCGACGTCCTCGCGCCGCCCGCGGCCGCGACCCACACCCGCCTCCTCGTCATTTCCGGACAAACCGACCCGGCCCCGGAGACCTCGCTCCTCATCGACAACATCGCCGCCGCCGTGCACACCGGCGCTGGCCTCGGCACCGGCATCGCCGTCACGCCCGGCCGCCACGCCTTCGAGCGCCCCGCTGGCGCCGTCCCCGTCTTCGCCCGCATCCCGCGCGACGGCGTCGCCCCCTGCGACACCCTCCGCGAGCTCACCCGCTGGATCCGGCTGAACGGCGACGCCACGTTCCGTGTCCCCGACCCGGGCCGCGCCACCGTCGCGCGTGTCGTCGCGCATGTCGCCGAGAGCGGCACCCGCAAGCCGCGCCGCCTCCACGTCCGCGTCGGCGACCGCGTGTACGAGGCCTGGATCGACCACGGCGCGACCGGCGCGATCGAGGTCCCCGTCCCGGCCGACGTCAGCGACATCCGGGTCGAGACCCAGGAAGAGACCCTCCTCCGTGTCTCCGCGCGCCTCCACCGGCAGCGCGCCCCCGAGCCGCGTATCCCCGCCGCTGGTCGCGAGACCGCCCCCGAGGCCATCGCCCTCCTCCTCGCCCGCGTCCGCGACGCCTCCCGCGAGCTCGAAAAAGCTCCGCCGGCCGCGCAGGACGCGCTCCGGAAGCGACGCGCCGAGGCCCTCGAGTCCCTCGGCTACGGCACCCTCGCCGCCCTCGATCGCAAGGACGACATCCCCCTCGAAACCGCCGAGGAGCCCGACACCCAGGCCCCGCCCCAGGCGCTCCAGCTCCCCGCCGGCAGCCCGGCCGTCGTCCCCCTCGGCTTCCTCCCGCGCATCCCGCCCCTTCCCCTGCCGAAGGACCTCGATCCGCTCACCCGCGCCCGCCGCGCCCAGGCCGCCGACGACACCGCCGCCGCCCTCACCGCCCTCACCGACGGCAACGCCCGCGCCTCCACCGACGCCGACGGCCTCATGTACGCCGTCCTCACCGAGCGCACCGGCGCCGGCTGGATCGCCAGCGAGGTCTTCGAGCGCATCGGCCTCGTACACCGCTCCGGACCGGCCCTCGCCCGCGCCGCTGCCCTCTCCACCGACCGCGCCGCCGACGAGCAGGACCGCGCCCGCGCCCTGCGCAGCTTCATCCTCGCCCAGCACGCCGTCGAGAACGGCGACCCTGCCTCGCACGCCTTCGCGCGGCTCGTGCCCGCCGTCGGTTGGCTCGCCGTCGCCCGCGCCGACAACGCCGCCGGCACCGGCCTCGTCGACGTCCGTGGAGGCCGCACCCCGTCCCTCGGCGTCCAGGTCCGCCGCGCCCTGCTCGACGTCCCCGACGACGCCCTCCTCCTCGCCGAAGGCCAGCACGTCGAGCTCCGCGTCCGCCAGAGCAAGCCCACCACCCTCGGCGTCGAGACCCAGTGCCTCGCCCTCGAAGACGACCCGCTCTGCCAGCTCAGCGTCGAGATCGACGGCAAACCCACGCCCTGCGGGGATGCCCCGACGTCTCCCCGCACCGCCTGCACCCTCTCGATCCCGCGCGGCCCGCACCGCGTCGAGATCCGCGCCCCGCGTGGCCGCACCACTGTCGGCTCGGCCCGCCTCTCCGGCGCCGGTGGCTTCTCCTTCCAGGCCCGCGTCGTCTCCGAGTGGTTCGAGATCGACCCCGAGCGCCCGCTCGAGCTCGCCTTCGCCGCGCCCACCGTCGTCCGCCTCGAAGCCCGCGGCCCTGCCGGCGAACCTCGCACCCTCCACTGGTCCCTCGACCCGCAGATCCCCCTCCCTGGCACCACCTCCCGCGGCGAGCTCCTCCTCGATCCCACCGCCGATCCGGCCGCGCACCTCGTCGGCGGCGATCGGAACACCCTCGTCCCCCTCGGCCAGCAGCTCGAAAAGCGGATCCCCGTCCTCCCCGACGGCCCCCACACCCTCCACGTCACCTCGCCCGGCGGCCGCGCCCTCGTCCGCGTCCAGCTCGCCGTCCCCATCGGCTTGCCCAAGCCCCGCCGCGCCCCGCCCGTCGCTGGCCTCCGCCCCCCGCCCACCGGCGCCCCTGAGCCGCCCCTCCGCGTCGCGCCCGACATCGTCTCCGACGCCGATCCCGGCAGCCTCCTCACCTCTGTCTACGCCCGCCTCGTCGACCTCGACGTCGGCGACGAGGACAACCTCACCGGCGCGCGCCTCCTCGAAGTCGGCGTCGCCCTTCGCCGCGAGATCGAAACCATCCACGCCTGGACCCAAGGCTCCGTCTTCGCCCGCGCCCGCTTCGGCGCCCCGAGCTTCGGCGTCGCTGGCTCCTTCGACCTCGCCCCGAACGGCTTCATCCCTGGCCTCTTCGTCCGCGGCCGCGTCGTCGCTCAGCCCACGGCCACCTTCGGCCTCGGCGCCCGCGCCCTTGCCGGCGTCCTCTGGTCGATCCCCCTCGCCGACTCCGTCTCCCTCGTCCCTTGGGGCGGCGCCGCCCTCGTCCTCACCGACCCCAACCTCGCCGGCCAGGAAGACGCCGACCGCGAAGTCTGGACCCGCTACTCCAGCACCCACCCTGCGTACGGCGTCGTCGGCCTCCGCGCCCTCTTCCGCCCGGCCATCGACGCCCTTGCGAGCGTCGGCCTCTCCACCCGCACCACCCCGGACTTCGCCGGCATCGATCGCGCCGACCTCGAAGCCCAGCTCCACCTCCTCCCGGGCCGCGGCTTCACGCCCTGGCTCACCCTCGGCGCCTTCACGAGTTACCGGCCGGCCGGCTACGACCGCCCCGAGTCCTTCCTCCGCAGCGGCGTCAACGCTCAGCTCACGTTCTGGGCGTGGCTCATGCGCGGCCATCGCCTCAGCGCCGGGGCCGAAGGCCGCGTCTTGCTCGACGTCCCCCGCGAAACCTCGCCCTTCCGACTCTCCGGCGGTATCTTCGTCGCTTACGACCTCGCGGGCGGCAGGGGCCTTCGTGACTTGCCGCCGCGGGAGGCACCGTTCCGCGCTCGGCTCGAAGAGGGCAGCGGCCGTATCGACAGACGCCGCACCGCCTCCGACCCGACCTGGGGTACGCCGCCTTGAGATACCCTCTCGCTCCCGCGCTCAAGAAACATAAATCCCGCCATGCCGACGGGCGGGCCGGCATCGCGGTCGACCTCTTCGAGAGCATCTCGCCCCTCATGGCGAAGCTCCGTGCGCCGATCGTCGAGCGCATCGCCGAGAACATCGCCGCCGAACTCGGCCCCGGCCCGCACCCCCCGGGCATCCTCATCGCCTCCCTCGTCCGCGCGGCCGACGTCGCCGTCGGCGAGCTCGACCGCCTCAACGGCGAGGGCGCCTCGCTCATGGTCGCCTACCAGGGCGCCGCCACGGACGAGGACAAACGCAAAATCCTCATCGACCACCTCCGTGGCTCGGCCAAGACCCGCCTCGACGCTCGCCGCGACGTCCAGGCCACCAAGCGCTGGCTCGACATGGAGGCCGTCCAGGAGCGCTTCGCCGCCCGCATCGCCGACCAGGTCGACACCGTCGAGGTCGCCTACGAAGCGACGATCACGAAGGCCAAATCCCTCACCGACGGGGATGCCTTCCGCCTCCTCTCCGGCGGCGGCGTCCTCGAATTCGCCATGTCCCACGCCTCGACCGGACGCCCGCAGCCCGTCCGTGTCGCGGCCTTGCGTGTCCTCGCCGCCCTCCTCGCGCGCGTCAGCCCCTCGCAGCGCCTTGGCCGCTTCGGCGTCGAGCGGGCCCGCCAGGTCCTCGCGTGGGCCCGCGGCGTCGACGCCATGCGCTGGGCGCAGGTCGCGGCCCTCGAAATCGCCTCCCTCGTTTTCCCCGACGGCATTCGTGGCGTCATCTCCGAGCGCCTCCGCATTCGCTCCGGCAAGGACGGCACCATCATTCGCCGCAACTCCTTGCGCATCCTCGGCACCCTCGCCGACGACCGCTCCCGCCTCGAAACCGGCCTCATCGCCAAGGACGACCCGAGCGAGCACGTCCGCCAGGAGCTCGCGCGCTTCCTCGGACAGACCCGCCACGAAGGCGGCCTCGAACAGCTCGTCAAGATCATCACCGAGGACAAATCGCCCCGCGTCCGCGGCCTCGGCATTCGTGTCCTCACGAAGCGCGCCGGCGGCTTCGCCTGCGAAGGCCCTCGCGCCGGCAACGAGCCCCCGATCGAGGATGGCGACCCAGCCGCGGCCGAGGCGCTCCTCGGCGTCATCCAGCGGGCCTTCACGAAACCCGAAGATTCGCTCCCGGTGCGCGTCGCGCTCGAATCCGTCAAGCTCGTCGCGGCCGGCACCACGCCCATCCTCCGCCCGGGGCATTTCGTCGAGTCCCTCGCCACGCTCGCCAACAACGAAAAGGGCGGCGCCGAGCTCACGGAGGGCGCCGCGGCCACGCTCCGCTGGCTCGAAGTCGCGGCCGAGCCCGAGCTCGTGGCCCTGACGAAGCGCTTCAAGGAAAAACTCGAAAAGATCAAAGAAGGCCGCTCCTCGCGCTTCGTCGTCCCGCCGAACACGCCCACGCGTGACCTCGAACGAGCCCTCGCCGTCGCCGCGCGCGGCGACATGACCGTCTCCCTCCAAAAACTCGGCCCCGGCAAATACATCCTCTGGCGCGGCGAGCCCCGACACTGGCGATTCTGGCGTTTTTGGAACGAGCTCAAAACGCCCATGCCGGACAAACGCAAAGGCTACGCCCATACCCAGGGCCGCGTCTGGCAGGGTGAAATCGTCGTCCCCCCGTACGGCATGGCCGAGGTCACGCCCACCCGCGTCCCCGGCGAGCGCCAGCTCTGCCCGCCCGTCGCCGGCTGGGGCCCGTTTTTGCCGCGCGTCGACGAATTGCTCTCGGTCTGCTCCATCTCGGGCAAACCCCTCCGCATGATCACGCCCGTCGGCACCGTCCTCCTCCGCGGCCCGAACACGCTGAAGGAGCGCATGCGAGCGCGGTGGAAGCTCTCGCTCGAATACCCCCAGCTCGCGCTCGTCCGCCAGCGCTCGCTCGGCGCCAGCGAGCCGCGCGAGAAAAAGCTCTTCTGGCAGCAGGCCCAGGAGCTCGGGTTTTCCCTCGACGTCATCGACACCGAGGGCGAGATCGAAAACGCCCGCTTCAACCTCGTCCCGCACCTCCCGCGCAATTTTTACTCCCCGCTCCCCTTCGCGCTCCCGCCGATCGCCGAGCACGTCCTCTCGTTCTTGTTATCGCCCTCGGGCAACACCCCGGCGCACCTCGCGGTCGTCGTGTGGGGCCTCTTCTCGTATCTCATGCTTCGTACGGCGGTCATCATGCGCGGCATCGAGAAGGCGCGCGCCGCGATTCCGCTCTCGATCGGCGGCTGGGGCACGCGCGGCAAATCCGGCTCCGAGCGATTGAAGGCCGCGCTCTTCCACGCCATGCGGTACGACGTCGTCGTGAAGACCACCGGCTGCGAGGCCATGTTCATTCACGCGATGCGGGACCTCCCGGCCGGCGAGATCTTCATCTATCGCCCCTACGACAAGGCCACGATCTGGGAGCAGCGCAACGTCCTCTTCACCGGAAAAAACCTTCATTGCCAGGTCTTTCTGTGGGAGTGCATGGCGCTCCAGCCGCGCTTCGTCGAGACCCTCTGCAACGAATGGATGCAGGACCCGATCACGACGCTGACGAACGCCTACCCCGACCACGAGGACATCCAGGGCCCCGGCGGCGAAGACGTCGCGCGCGTCATCTCCTGCTTCATGCCCCAGGACGGCGTCACCTTCACCTCGGAAGAGCAGATGTTCCCGCTCTTCCTCGACAATGCGCGCCGCAAACGGACGAACCTCGTCCACGTCCAGCCCATCGAGGCCGACCTCATTCCCGTCGACCTCCTCCAGCGCCTCCCTTACCAGGAGCACCCGCGCAACGTCGCCCTCGTCCTCGAACTCGCTGATTACTTCCAGATCGACCGTGAAAAAGCGCTCGTCGAGATCGCCGACCACGTCATCCTCGACCTCGGCGTCTTGAAGACCTATCCCACGGTCGAATACCGTGGCCGCAAGCTCACGTTCTCCAATGGAATGAGCGCGAACGAGCGCGCCGGCTTCCTCTCGAACTGGACGCGACTCGCCTACGACAAACACAACCCCGACGAGACACCCGACCGGGCCACCTGCGCCGTCGTCAACAACCGCGCCGACCGCGTCGCCCGTTCCCGCGTCTTCGCGCAGATCTTCGTCGACGACGCCGGCTGCGACCACATCGTCCTCATCAACACGAACCTCGGCGGCATGATGCAGTTCATCACCGAGGCCCTCGACAGTTGGCTCGGCGGCACCCGCATCACCGCCGACGCCGACAAGGAAAAGGCGCTCGTCAAATTCGACGAATACCTCCGCCGCACGGGCACCCGGTCGAGCCTCGAAGCCCTCGAAGAGACGCTCCTCATCATGCTCAAGGCCTTGCCGATGGAGGACGAGGACGCGCGCAAGATCGTCGAGGACGCCCGCCCGCTCTTCTCCGCGACCCCCGAGGAGCTCGGCGCCGCGATCGAAAAAGCCTTGTCCGGGAAAACCCCTGCCGAGGGCAAGGACGACATCCGCCCCGACATCGTCGCCCACACGATTCGCTACGCCAAACGCACGAAGATTCGCGACGACGCGAAGAAACGTGTCTCGGGCGCGCTCGACCAGAAAGCGTGGGCCGAGGCCGACGGGATCTTCCGCGCCGCCTACCGCGAGCTCTTCCTCGAACGCGTCTATGTCCTCTGGAACTCCGGATCCACGGGCGACCAGGTCATCGATTTCATGGTCAAGCAGATCCCGCCCGGGATGGACGTGCGCATCATGGGCACGCAAAACATCAAGGGCACGGGCCTCGACTTCGTGTATCGATGGCTCTCGATGGACCGCGTGCGCCTGAACATCGAAAAAATGGAGACCACGCCGAGCGCGCGCGCCGAGGTCCTCACGTTCTTCATGTCGTACAACGACTTCAGCCTGATCGATTGCCGCGAGGCCCTCGACGCGACCCGACGCGCGAAGACCTCCGACGACCCCGACTGGCAACAGCACGCCAATCTGATCAACGCCGCCCTCGAACGCCTGAGCAACCTCGAACGGGACAAGGTCACGAAGCTCCAGGCGACGGGCAAGGCGGGCCTCGGCCAACGTGTCCTCAACAAGGTCGAGCAGCTCTTCGACCACCTCGACTCGGTCCGCCGCACGAACACCGCGCAGACGGTCATGAACGACCTCTTCGCCGCGCGCGTCGGCCACGGCCAGGCCGCCATTCTGCTCCGCGACGTCACGGGCCGCTCGAAGGGCGGCTGGCTCTACAAGGACCTCAAGAAATGGTGGGCCAAGCAGGAAGAGCGATTCCCCTGGCTCAAGGGCAAGAGCGAGGAAGAGCAAAAGAAGGACGACAAGAAAGGCGAGTCACCGCCGACCGGGGATCCCGCGCCGGCGGGCTGATTCAGCGCGCGTAAATCGTCGGCCCCTCGTCCCAGGGCATCCACGACTCCGAGATGATGAGAAACGTCGACGCCGACGTCATCCCCTTGTAGCCGAACTCCACGCCGAGCCATTCGAACACCCGACGATCGCCGGTCCGCACCGGAAACACGATCTCGCCGCCCTCGGGGAAAGGGACGAACTCGTCCGATCCCACGGGATCGAGCTTGATCGACACCTCCTCGTGATGACCGCCCAGCATCGCGATCTGCGCCGTCGACCCGCCGCACCGGATCCGCACCCATTCCCGGATATTCTGGAGCCGGCAGCCATTCGCCGACGACCCCGGCGAAAAGGACCTCTCCACGCCCAGCACGTCCCAGTCGCTGTCCTTCGGCCGCGGCGACTTATCCGCTGAAATCGCGAGCGTCTGCTTCGGCGGCGCGGCCGGCCCTACCTCCGCGTCCCCGCCGTCGTCCGCGTCGTCTGCGCCCGCGTCCTCCAGGGCCGCGACGCTCCCGAACGGCGCTTCTTGCGCCACGGGCGCATCCTCTGCGCTCGCCCAGCCCGCGAAGAGCGCGCCTCCTGCGAATGCGAGCGCCACGAACCCGGTCGTGCCCTTCTTCGTCTTCATAACGTCCTCAGGAACGCCACGAGCGACGCGCGCTCCGGCTTGGTGAGCTGGTTCGTGTTCCCCATGCGATCGTCGTTCTGCTCGATCAGCTCTTCCAGCGTCGAGAAACGCCCGTCGTGTGCATAAGGCGCCGTCCCCCCGACGAACCGCAGCGACGGCGTCTTGAACCCGAGCTCCGTATCCGGATCAAAGCCCACCGGCGGCGGCAGCATCGAATAGATGGGGTACGGCGCGCGATCACTATAATCCATCTCAGGCACGTGGCAGCCCGCGCATTTCGTCTCGACGCGCAGGAACACCTCCTGCCCCTTCTTCTCCTCCTCCGAGAGCTCCCGCGCCTTGCGCGGCGGCGGCACGAGCCCGAGCCGCAAGAACGCCCGCAGCGCCATCGCCCGCTCGGTCAGCTCCTTTCGATCGTGCCCGTACGGCAGATCGCCCCACCGGTGCAGCAAAAACCCATTCGTCAACCGGTGCGTGAGGTGCGGGCTCTCCGCGTGCCAGCCATACGGCCCCTCGTACACCACCCGCCCCGCGAGCATCGGTGTTTGGCGCGCAAAACCCCCGTTCGTCCCCTTCTCCGCCCCCCAGCCGGGGATGTTCGCCGCGCCCGCAAAGAAGTTCGGATGTTGCCCGACGGCCGCGGCCTCGTGCCAGACGTGCCCATCGTCGCGCCCCTCCGGATGGCAGCCCGCACAGCCCATTCCGCCGCTCATCACCTCGTCCGATCCATTGTAATAGAGCTGCCGGCCGAGCGCCGCCTCCGCGGGCAGCGGCTCCTCGCCGAGCCGCATCAACTGATTCCTCCTCGCGTCGAAGAACACGACCTCCATCGAATGCGTCGCCCGGCAAAACACGTACGCCGATCGCTCGTTCGCGGCGAGCGCGATCCCGCTCGGCGCGCCGCACCCGGTCGCCACCTTGTATTTCGGATCCGGATCCTTCCGCAGCTCGTGCCTCGCCGCCACGAACAGCGCCGGATCGATCGGCCCCGCGTAAAACTCCAGGAGATCGTCCGTCCCCTCCGAGGCCACGAGCAGCGTATCCGTGCTCTTCCGGTACACCACGGCGCGCGGCTGCACGAACGGGTTTGGCGTGGAACGTGGCCCCGCGCCGCCCGTCTCCGGATCCGTGGCCAACCCCGTCGCTTGCGGCGTCGTCATCTTCGGCCCGGCGAGGCGCGTCGGCGCGAGCGGCGTGTCGTCCTTCGTCAGAAGCACGTCGACCGCCGACACCCCCATCCAGACCTGCGGCCCCAATCCGCCGAGCGCGTGCCGCGGCACGTAAAGCTTCTTCCCCTCCGGCGACAGCACCGCCGAATACGCGAGCGACGCATTCGATTTCGCCCCCACCTCCGTTCGCAAGGGCGACGCCGGCAGCTTGATCCGCCGCGCCGACGCCGCCTCCCCGTCGATCCCGTCGATCCGCGTGAGATCCGTGCCCACGAGGTGCGTCACGTACGCTGCTTTCCCGCTCGGATGCACCACCACCGCGCGTGGCTCGCGCCCCACGTCCACGGAAAACCGCACCTTCCCCGTTGCGATCTCCACGCCCGACACCTTGTGCGTCCATGCGCTCGTCACGAGCGCCGTCGATTCATCGGGCGTCACGGCCACGCCCCACGCGTCCTCGGGCAATTCGACCCGCGACTCGACCACGAGCCCCTTTTCGGCGTCCGGCCGCATCACGAGCAAAAGCCCCGGCCCCGTCGCCGACGGCACCGTCTTCGGCTTCTCGTATTTCTCGGGCCCCTTTGCTTTCGTCACCGCCGGCGCCGCGCTCGCCGAGGCCGTGGGCGCAGGCGCCGCGCTCGCCTCACGCTCCTCCGGCTTCCTATCGGTGCCCGGCGCAATCGCCCCTTCGCTCCGAATCGTCACGAGCACCCGATCCGCGAGCGCGAGCACCTGGGCCGGCTGCCCGGGCACCTTCACGGTCCGCGCCGGCTTCTCCACGTCCACCGGCATCGTGATCACGTGCACCACGCCCCGATCCTCGTCGGCCACGTACAACGCGTCCTCCGAGGGCGAACGCGCGATCGTGCTGCCCTCCGGCGCCACGGCCTTCGGCTTTTCTTTTGGCGCCGCCGCCGCGGCCGCGCTCGGGGCCGCCGCGCTCGTCGTCTCCGCCGGGCCCGGCGTGGGCCCCCCGGGCTTCTCGCCGCCCCCCTTGCATGCAACGAATGCCGCTGCGACTGCGATCGGATAGCCCCATGAAAAACGCATCGTCCTCGTCTCTCCCGGACCGCGTGGCCCCTGCCTTCCCCGCGGCGCCGAGGAACGCTCGGGCCGCGGCCCCTCGTCCAGGGTCCCGCGAGAGCACGCATCTTACCCGGTTCACGCGCCATGATCATGATAAGGTTCCTCCATGACGACGGAGATGCGAAAGCTCGTCGCAGAGCTCTGTTCTCCGGCATGCGCCGGCCGCAAACCAGGCACGAAAGGCGGAGACGCCGCGCGCGCGGCCGTCGTATCCGCGATGCGAACGGCCGGCCTCGACCCGTACGAGCCGCCCGTCCCGGGCTTGCGCGACGCAAACGTCATCGCGGTCCTCCCCGGCGACGTCGAGCGATACGTGCTCGTCGGCGCCCATTTCGACCACCTCGGCGAACTCGCGGGGCAGGTCTACTGGGGCGCCGACGACAACGCCGCGGCCGTCGGCATCCTCCTCGAAGTCGGCCGCGCCCTCGCCGCGAAACGCCCCGCCGGCCGCGGCGTCCTCCTCGCCGCGTTCGACGGCGAAGAGGCCCCGCATTTCACGCAGAATACGATGGGCTCGATGTTTTTCGCGAAACACCCCACCGTCCCGCTCGACCGCATCGACATGATGATCGCCATGGACCTCGTCGGCCACACCTTCGGCCCCGCGGGCGTCCCCGACGAGGTCGGCCAATCCCTCTTCGCCCTCGGCACCGAGCGCAGCGAGGGCACCGCGGCGCACGTCGACGCCATCGCGTCGATCGAGCCCGGCGTCCGCATCCGCCGCGCCGACGCCGAGATCATCCCGCCCCTCTCCGATTACCTCGCCTTTTGGCAGCGCAGCGTCCCCTTCTTGTTCCTCACCGCTGGCCGGTCGCGCCATTACCACATGCCGACCGACACCCCCGAAAAGCTCGACTGGCCCAAGATGCTCGCGACGGCCCGCTGGCTCGAACGATTCGTCCGCGAGACCTGCGCGCGGCCCGCGAAGCCCCTTCCATTCCTGCGGAGCGGACGCGACGACGCCGCCACGCTCCGCTCCCTCGTCGCGATCACGCGCGCGCTCGAGCCCGTCTCCGTGGAGGCGCGGACCGGCCGCGATACCGCCGAGGCGCTGCTCGCCGAGTGCGATACGAGCGGCGCCTTGCCGGATCCGCTCCCGAACCACGCGTCGATGCTCGTGGGCATGCTCGAATCGAAGCTCGCCTGAGGTGCGTCGCGATGGATCACGCCGCACGCATGCGCCGCATCACCGACACGCTGGCGCGCCTCGTGGACGAAGAGGTCCCCCCGCTCATCGAGGTCATCGAAGACGGACCGCTCGGCGACATCGAACGTGAGGTCAATCGCGCCGTCACGAGCCTCTCTGCGCGCCTCGAAGAGCGCCTGATCTTCCGCGTCGGCCCTGTCGTCGTCTTTCGCTGGCGCGCCGAGCCCGGCTGGCCGGTCGAGTACGTCTCGCCAAACGTCCTCGATCTGACTGGATATCCCGCCGAGGAATTCCTCTCCTTTTCGCGCACCCTGTCCGACCTCATCGTCCCCGAGGACGTCCAGCGCATCACCGAAGAGCTCCGGTCCTTCGAGGCGAGCCGCGTCGAATGGTTCACCCAATCGCCTTATCGCATCCGCAAGCGCGACGGCCGGACGATCTGGGTCTCCGATACCGCAGTCATCCAGCGCGACCCCTGGACGCGGGAGGTCACCCATTATTTCGGCTACATCTTCGACAGCACCGATCACATCGAGCAATCCATCCGCCTCCAGCAGAACGAATCGGCCCTCCGCAGGCTCGCAAGCCCCGTCCTGCAGGTATGGGACGGCGTCCTGGCGATGCCCGTGATCGGCGCCCTCGACGAGGCCCGCGCCGCGCACATGACCGAGACCTTGCTCCAGTCGATCACGCACGGCGCAATCAAGGTCAGCGTCATCGACTTGACGGGCCTCGACGACGTCGACGCGGCCACGCTCGAGCACATCGTTCAAATGGTCCGCGCCGCCGAGCTCCTCGGGAGCCGGTGCCTCATCTCGGGCATTTCGTCCCGGGTCGCAGCGGCCATCGTGTCGCTCGGCGTGGACGTCACGAAATTACAAACGTTTGCCACGCTGAGCGCCGCGCTCGGCCACGCCCTCCGGCACAGAAATCTCCGCCGCGCCGGCCCGTAGAAGAGCGCACAGCGCAAAATCCGCATAGCGTCTCACCGTCGCGTGCGAATTCCATCATCATCCGAATTCGCGTGCGTGCGCGACGCACGTAAACCCTTGTCGACGGAAGCACGCCTGGGTAAACTGAAGTTGTTTTCATTCAGGGGGAGAAGCCTCGGGGGGTGCTCGAAGCCGAAGGACCCCCCATGGATCAAGCCGAGAGACTGCGTCGAATCTCCACGTCCCTGGCACGCCTCGCGAACGAGGAGTTGCCCGACTTCCTTGAAGATATCGACGATGGTCCGCTCGGCGACATCGAACGGAACCTCAATCACGCCATCGGCAGCCTGAGCACACGCCTGGAGGAGCGCCTCCTCTTCTCCATAGGCCCGGTCGTCGTCTTCCGCTGGCGCGCCACGGAGGGCTGGCCCGTCGAGTACGTCTCTCCGAACGTGGCCGTCCGCGTCACCGTCCTCGATTTGACGGGCCTCGAAGACGTCGACGCGGCCACGCTGGAACACCTCATGCGCATGGTCCGAGCCGCCACGATGCTCGGCAGCCATTGCCTCGTCTCCGGCATCTCGCCCCGGGTGGCCTCGATCATCGTCTCGCTCGGGATCGACGTGGCGAACCTCTCCACGTTCGCCACGCTGAGCGCCGCGCTCGGCCACGCTTTCGGACAGGCGGGGCGTCGCCGCCCCAGCCGCCTCAACGCGTGAACGACTCGACCGCCTTGTACTCCGCGCGCCGCGGCCCGAGGTGCGTGTCGAGCCATTGCCGTGCGCGCCACCGCGCGAGCACATCCGCCCATTCGTCGACCACGTCCACGTGCCTCCGCACGGTCTCCAGCGCGAAGACGACCGGGAACTGCGCGAACGGGTGAAGCTTCCAGATCCCTGGATCCGGCAATCCAAACGCGCGGAACGAATGCGGGGACAAGAAAAACTTCGTATACCCGAGCTCGAGGTGGTATTCGAGCCGCTTGCGCAAGGCCACGAGCGGCGAATCCCCCTCGCGCGGCGCGTACGATTGCACGTACGAGCGCGCCAGATCCACGCCGTCCTCCCCCGCCTTCTTCGCTCCCTTCGAGAGCGCGGTGAACATGAGGCGCACGCCGTCCTCGTACGTCGGCGGATACCATCGGGGCTGCACGCCCATCAAATGGCCCACGTACCGCCAGAAATGCATCAGCGCCTCGATCTCCTCGCGGCTCGTGCGATACCCGAGCTTCTTCAGCGCGAGCGCGCCCACGCTGCCGGCCATGAGCGTGATCAACGCGTCCCCCTGGCTGATCGGCACGCCCCAGGCGTCGAGGTCCCACGCCGGATGACGAAGGAGCCGCTTTCGCACGAACACGTGCATCAACCGGACGCGCAGCGCCGTCTTTCTCCCCTGCCCGCCCGGCCGGAGGGCCCCCGGTTCCGACACGTCGATCCAGAACGCGGCCGTCTCCAGAAATCGCCGTTGCGCCGATTCCCCCGTATAAGCGCCGGTGAACGCGAGCGGCTTCACGACCGAGCACTCCTGGTACGCGTCGAGCGTCACCGCGCCCGCGAAGCTGAACATGTGCGTCCCGTGCCGCCGCCAAACCCGCGCGCCGAGCTCGACCTTGTCCCAATCGAGCCATTGCGGCGGCGTCTCCACCTCCGCGAAAAGCGCCCGCAGCGACGCCGGCGCATCCTCGATCGACGCCACGCCCGATTCGAGGGCTCGATCCACGAGCGCGCGCCCGGCCCCTTGCCCCCGCGCGAGGTAGACGTCCTCGACGAACGCCTCGGCCACGGGATCCGCGTCGTAATAGCAATGCGCGAACGTCCGCACGAGCTCGTCGGGCAGCACCGGATCGAAGCCGACCAGCCTCCGGAGCTGCTTCCGACGCTTCTGCATGCGAGCGTCCTTCATGTTGTCCCAGTAGCGGAACTCGGTCGGAATCCGATCCTCCACCGAACCCGACCTGAAACACGCTGCTTCGCCCATCCTGGTCCCTTTCGTGCGCACACCCTCGACCTCGATCGAGCTCGGCGTGGTCCGCAGGATACCTCAGTCGTCCCAGGGCCGGGAGGATTCGAGCAACCGCATCATCTCTCCCGAGGAGACGCTCGGGACCGCGCCGCTCTCGTTCTCGCCCTCCGATACCACGTGCCGCATCCGCGTCGAGCGCAGCCCGTCACGCCCGCGCACGAGATCCGCGAACACGATCGCCCTGGGCAGCCCGCGCAGCGCCGCGATGATCGCCGTCGAATGCGTCGACAAGAGCACCTGCGGCACGGCCGTCGCTTCCCCGAGCGTCGGCGACGTCGCCGAAAGCAGCGAATCCACGAGCGCCCGCAGCCTCCCGGGATACACGCCGTTCTCGGGCTCCTCGATCGCGGCGATCGCGCCTCGCCGCGCCGATCGGAGCAACGTGAAGAGCGCGAGCAGCCGGAGCATCCCGTCCGAGAGCAGCCGCGCCGGCAGCCGCTTCGTATCCATGAAATCGGCCTCCAGCCGGAGCTCGTCCTCGAAGGGCGTCACCTCGAAGCCACGAAACCCGGGCAGCAGCGTCTCCATGTCCTTTCGAATCAGCGCGCGTGTCTCGGGACCGAGCGCGGCGAGCACGGTCGGCAGGTTCGATCCATCCTCCGCCAGCAACGTCCCGGCCGCTCGATCGCTCGGCTGCGTGAGCCGGTGCGGCTCGATGTGCAGCAGCCGAAAGGCCCGGAGCTCGCGGCTCGTCGCCTCGACGAGCGGCGTCACGAGCGCATAGGGAAGCGAAAGCAAGCTGCGATCCCGCCCGATATCCACCGATAACGACGGCCCGCCGTCGCCCGGCGCGATCCGCACGATCCGCTCCGGCCCCGGGGCGCCTTCGAGCTCGACGCCGAGCTCCGGCGTCCCGTATCGCGCGAGCGGTCCCCAATGCGGGTGATGATCGATCCACGTGTCCGCGCCGCGCTTGAGCGGCAGGAGCCGCTCGCGCGTGATCACGAGGCCGTCGAGCCCGCCGCGCTCCAGCGTCCGCTCGATCTCCACCTCGTACCGCACGCGCGACTGCACGAGGTCGTGACGCGACGACCCGGGCAAGAGCAGCAGCTCCGCGGCAAAACGCATCGAGCGCTCCACGCCTTCGGGCGTGCGCGCAAACTGATCCCGAATACGTCCGCGTCCACCCTTGAACGCGGTGACGAGGTTCGTCTCCGCCACCTTCGCGAGCAACGCGAGCGCGTCGAACAGATTCGACTTCCCTGCCCCGTTCGGCCCGACGATCGCGGTGAGCGGCTCGAGATCGAGCGAGAACGCGCGCAGCGACTTGAATCCGTCGATCTCGATGCGTGTGATCATCCCGAGGTCCGCGAGAGCCGGCGACCGGCCCCCCTCCGCCACGCATGCTAGGGCCGCTTCCCCCGACCTGTCAAACGTCGTATTGGCCTAACGCACGCTGAAGCTCGTTTTCGCCGTACGCACGGCGAGGCGCGGATCGGCGGGCCGCACCACGAGCTCGTGATCCCCCCGCGCCGCGTGATACCGCGTCCGGAACGGCCAGCGCGATCGCCCCACGACCTCTCCATCCACCACGAACTCGACCTCGCTGACGCGCCGCTCCACGGGACCGCCCACCGCCGACGCTGAGAGCACGATTACCTGCGCATCGCCCTCCTCCCCGTACACGAACACGCTGCCCGCCGCGGGCCCGTCGATTCGCAGCGCCTGCTCCACGTGCGTCACGTCGCCACAGCCGGGCACGCTCGATCGCACGAGCCAGGGCAAACCCAAAGGATCACGCCCCGGCGCGCCGAGCGGCAGCGCCGCGAGAAACCCTTCGTACGCCTCCGGCAACACCACGATCGACCGGCTCCCCTGCGAATCGCAGGCAAACGGCGCCTCGCCTCCCCGTGCGCCCTCCCGCGCGCTCGCGCGCACGTGCCAATCACACGGCTCCTTCGGCGTCTTTCCGCGAATGAAATGCCGCGACGCATGATCCACGCAGGCCGGCCCGGCGAGCTTGCCCGTAAGGGGACAAACCTCGACGGATTCGAGGTGCGCCTCGTCCCATAACGGCGCGCGGGAAGGCACGTTCTCCATGGCCCGCCGCATTACGTCCGCGAAGAGCGGCCCCGCGCCGCTCGCGCCGGTGAGCTTTTGCGTCGGCGCCCCGTCGGCATTGCCGATCCACACCGCGACCGTCCGCTCGTGGGTATACCCGACACACCACGTATCGCGGTGCCCCGAGCTCGTCCCCGTCTTCACGGCCACCGGAAACCCGAGATCAAACGGCTCGCGCCCGTGCAAGCCCCGCACGCGCGCCAGCGGATCCGAGAGCGACTCCGTCACGAGCGATGCCACCGCCGCATCCATCACGCGCGAAGGCTCCCCCGCCGCCTCCTCGCCCGCCACGATACGAAGGGGCGTCCGCTCTCCACCGCGCGCGAGCGCCACGTACGCGCCGGCGAGCTCGCGCAACGTCACCTCGCCCGTCCCGAGCGCGAGCGACAAACCATAATGCCGCGCCTCCCGATCGAGGCTCACGAACCCGAGGCTCTTCAGCGATTCGAGCAGCCGCCCTTCGCCCACCTCGGCTGCGAGCCGCACCGCGGGCACGTTCAAGCTCCCCGCGAGCGCCTCGCGCGCGCTGATGGGCCCCTCGAACGTCCCGTCGAAATTGCCCGGCGCGTACGTGCCGCCCTGCTCCGAGAATCGCGTCGGCACGTCCGCCAGCGGCTCGGCCGCCGAATGCCCGTCCGCGAACGCGAGCGCATACACGAACGGCTTCAGCGTCGACCCCGGCTGCCGACGGGCCCGCACCATATCCACCTGCCCCGCGATCGAAGCGTCCCAGTACGAACCACTCCCGACCCAGGCGAGCACCTCCCCGTGCTCGTTATCGACCACGATCACCGCCGCATTTTTCGCCCCGAGCGACGCGAGCGCCGCAAGGTGTGTGCGCACGAGCCCCTCGGCATCCTCCTGCAAAACGAGGTCGAGCGTCGTCCTCGTGACCCCATGCCCCCGCTCGCCGGGCCGCGACACCTCACGCACGACCGCGTCCACGAAGTGTGGCGCGTAAAACGGCCGCTGGCTCCTTCGCACATGCATGGGCTCGTCCACAGCGCGCGCGTGATCGGCCTCGGTCATCACGCCCTCCTCGCGCAGATCGTCGAGCAAGGCCCGCTGCCGCAGGCGCACCCGCTCCGGGTGATCATACGAATCGAGGAACGACGGCGCGCGCGGCAAGACCGCGAGCCACGCGGCCTGCGCCCAGCTCAAATCCTTCGCCGAAACCCCGAAATATCCAAGCGCCGCCGCCTCCGGCCCCGTGAGCCCATGACCATACCCGAGGCGATTCATGTACGCTTCGAGGATCGTCCGTTTGTCCACGGCCTCTTCGAGGTTCTGCGCCCGCGCGGCCTCCGTGACCTTGCGTTCGACCGTCCGCGGCGCCGGTTTTCCCTCGGCGTCGAGCAATTTCACGAGCTGCTGCGTGATCGTGCTCGCCCCGGACACGATACGCCGCCCCTTCAGATTCTGCCCGATCGCCCTCGCGATCGCCCGACCGTCGACGCCGTCGTGCTCGAAGAACCGTTTGTCCTCGCTGACGAGCGTCGCGAGCACGATCCGATCCCCCATTTGATCGAGCGCGACGGGCCGGCCGCGCTGCTCGGCCTCGGAGCCGATCTCGCGGAGCAAGCGCCCCTCGCGATCGACGATACGATGCCCCTCGTGCCAGTGGTCCGCGAGGCGCGCCGACGGCTCCCCCGCCGCAGCGCGCACGTGCTGCGAGACCGCCACCACCGCGAGCACGATGCTGGCGACCACGCCTGCCGCAATGCCCATCCGCCGCAGGGCCTTCTTCGAGGGAAGACGTTTCATTGGATCGTCACCTGCCCCGCGTCGCTGTACCCCACGCTGTCCGGCTCGTACATGAGCTCGCCGGCCGCGGCGGGCAATGCGAACACGCCCGGCGTCGTCGCCCGCACCAGGTACGTCGCGGCAACCGAATCGCCCCACACCTTGTCGAAGTACACGTTCACCCGATCGTCGCGCATCTCGATGTGGCTCGCCTCGGACGAGCTCCAGCGGAGCGCGGAATAAAACGGATGATGCGCGTCGATCCCCGGCGCGCTCGCCACCGTGGCGAGATCCGGCTGCACCGGCTCGAAGCCCGCCGGCAGGCGATCGGTGAGCGCGACATATCCGCGCCGCTCGTCGCCCACCTCCGGCAGACGCGCATACAGCGCGACACGCAGGAGATCCCCTGCCTTGACCTTCGAGAGATCCACGGCCCCGCCGCGCGGATCGCTGATCACGCGATAGATCGACGGCCCATTCTCCCCGCGCGTCCCGGCCGGCGAATCCGCGGCCGCGATGGCCCGCTGCCAGGCCGACGTCATCGCATACCCGACCGAACGATCCCCCTCGGCCTCCAGCACGAGCTTCATCTTCTTGCCCCGCACGCGGCTCAGCGGAATGGCGAACTCCTTGCTACCGAACCCGAGGTCCGCCGTGGGCGCGAGGCTCTCGCCGTCGAGCTTCACGCGGACGGTCGCGCCGTCGTCCGTGCTCACTTCGAGGTGCTGGCCCAACGCAAGCAACGAATACGCCGTCGCCTGCGTCGTGTAGTCATCCATGTCGGCCGCGATCTCACGCAGGAGCAGCGGCAAGATCGTCGACGAGCGACGCAGCCGCGCGAGCGCGATGGCCGCCTGCGCCCGCGAGCGCGCGGGCGACCCATAATAGTAAAAATCGTTCATCCGCTTCGTGTTGGAGAGCGCGCCCCGCTCGTCGAAGCTCGCCTCGATCATGTCGAGCAGCGTCTTCACGCGATCCTCTTGCTCCGGGAGCGAGGCGAGCGCGAGCGCGAGGCTGCCGAGCCCGAACACGCTCTGATCGTTCTTCCGATCGAAGAGCGCGTCCGCCGCGCTTCGCTCGAGCGCCCCCGCATCGGCGAGGCTCTCCGCAATCGCGGCCGAGACCTCGGGCGCCGTGTCCTCGTCGAGCATTCGATCCGCGAGGAACCGCTGCATGCCTTCGAAGAGCCCCGCGGGCGGATTGATTCCGGCCTTCTTCGCCAGGATGACGGCCCGGATCGCATAGGCCGTGCCATACACGTTCGGCTCGTCGCCGCCCGGCCAGTAGGCGAGGCCGCCCGAATCCGTGCGCATGGTCGCGAGCCGCTGCATGCCCGCGGCGATCCGCTTTTGCAGCTCGCCCTCCGAGAGCCGCGTGACGCCGATGCGCGGCAGGATCGTGCGCGCCGCGATCAGCGGCAGCGTGCTCGACGTCGTCTGCTCCACGCACCCGTGCGGATACCCGAGCAGCCATTCGAGCCGCGCGCCGAGCTCGGGCCAGAGATGCTCCCCCACCTTCACCGTGAGAAACCCGCCCCGCTCGATCACGCCGGCCGGGACATCGAGGAGCACCTCTTCCTTTCGGACAAACGCTCCGCCGAGCCGCGGGCGCTCGTCGATGCCGGGCTCGTCCACGACGAGCTTCGCCTCCACCTCGTCGAGCTTCTTGCCCGCCTCGTCCTCGGCCGAAAACAGGAGCGGGAGCGCGCCCGCGGCCGCCGGTTCGAGCGAGAATCCCACGCGCACCTTGCTGCCCGCCGGCACGTTCACCGTCTGCGAGCGCGCCCCGAGCCGCACCGTCGCGCCGAGCGCGGCCGCCGTCTCGTTGTGCAGCATCGTCGCCGCCTCGAATCGATCCCCCACCCGCGCGAACCGCGGCACGACGGGCACGAGCATCACCGGCTTCTTCACGAGGAAGCTCGCCTCCGACTTCGCCCCTTTGCCCTCGCGATCGAGCGCGACCGCCATGATCCGGAACTCCGTGAGGTTATCCGGGAGCTTGAACCGCACCTTTGCTTTGCCCTGCGCGTCCGGGCGCACGTCGGGCTTGAAGAGCGCGGTCTCCACGAATTTCTTCCGCGCCTCGGTGATCGTCGAGAGCGCCGCGCCGCCGCCGTCGCCGGGCACGTGGCTGCGCTCGAAGAGCTCGCCGAGGTCGCTGCGCGAATCACGCACGCGGAACGAGAGGCCCCGGCCCGGCCGCAGCGCTGCGGCGGGATCGATCGGGTGAAAATCCGTCAATCGAAGGACACCCTCGTCGACGACCGCGAGCGCGACCTCCGCGTCGCCCTCGGGTTTGCCGCCGTCCGTGACCTCGATGTCGATCTCGGCCTCGTCCCCGGGCCGATAAAAAGGTTTGTCGCTCCGCGCCGCGACCTCGAGCCGCGCGCCCGCCATCGACACGGGCAGCCGCACCGCGCCGATCTTGTAATCGGTGGCCGCGCGGCCCTTCGCGCCGATCGGCAGGAGCGTCGCCGTCGCGTGCACGTACGGCGCGTGCTCGGCCCGGAGCGGCACGTCGATCACCGTCGCGCCCGCCTTGACCCGCATCGCGCGTTTTTCGAGCAGGTCGCCCTGCTCGATCGTCGTCACGAGTGTCGCCTCGGGGAACGGATTGCGCACGAGGATCTTCGCCGTCTCGCCCGGCGCATATTTCGATTTGTCGGCCGATAGATCCAGCGCGTGGGGCCGCTCCGGGGCCGCCGGCAGCGCCTCGCCCTCGCTTCCATAAGCCCACAGCCCCATGGCGCCGCCGGTCCGGCCGTCCACTTCGGCCGTGATCTCGTAGCTGCCCGAGCGGCCGATGTTCACCTTGCACGTCACCGGCTGCTTTCCGCTCGTCACCGTGCAGCGACCGGCCTCGATCTTCTTCGACGTCCAGTCCCATTCGAGCGACCCGCCCGCGCCGCGCCGCCTCGCGTATTGCCACTCGACCCGCTCGAGCTTCGCCGTCACGGTCGCGCCCTCGACGGGCCGCCCCTCAGGGTCGATCACGCCGAGCTCGACGGGCACGTCGTCGCCCACCCCATACCACGTCTGCGGGAGCTTCATCCCGGCATATCGTTTGGCCGGATGAACCACAACGCTCCCCCTGCCTGCGACGTGGCGGTGCGAGGCGTCGGTCACGTCCGCCTCGATCACGAATTTCTGCGGCCCGAGCGCGGACGCAATTTCGAGCGCCTGCACGACCGCGAGCTTTCCATCGGCCGAGAGCGACCCCTCGCCCGCGCGCGACCACGGCTGCTCCTCGTCGTCGTACCAGCGAGGCGCACGCCGGAACGAGAGCCCCGCCGAGGTCAAAGGCCCCTCCGGGAAAGGCGCGCCCTCGCGCCGCACCGTCCACGAGGCGATCGCGCCGTCCATCGGCGCGCCAAACAAATACCGCGCCCGCACCTCGGCCCGCATCGTATTCTTGGCGTCCGCGGCGGCATCGACGTCGACCACGAACCGAGGTGGCTCGAATTCAGCGACCTGCACGATCGTCTGCGCGAGCGGCTCACCCTCCTTTTCCGGCTGCTCCAGGAGGATCTGGTGACGGCCGATCTTGGCGTCGGCCGGAATCGTGATCGTCGTGGAGAGGCTGCCCATGTCGTTCGTCGTGAGCGTCTGCTGGAAGACGTCGTCGCCCGTCGGGCCCACGACGTGCAATCGCAGGGATGCGCCTGCGATGGGCGCGAGCGCGGCCCCGTCGGGCTTCCGGACGGTTGCCTTGACGAACACGCTCGATCCGGGCCGATAAATGCCGCGGTCCGTCAGGACGAACGCCCGGCCGAACGACGAGGGCGCGCCCTCGCCCGAGGCGAGGTCGGGAAAGATTTGCCGCTCCGTGATGCCATCGCCGTCGAGCGGCAGGATGAAATCCGCGTCCTGCGCGCGCACGTCGAGGAACGGCCGCTCCGTCGCGCGCAGGTCGAAAGGCAGAAGCGCGATGCCCGAGGCATCCGTGGTCACGCCGGCCGAATTCTCGTCGCCCGAGAGGCGCACGAGCGCGCCCTGCACCGGCGCGCCGCCCGCGAGCCGCGAGACCTGCACGATCGTCGCATTCGGCGTCGCGCGGGTATGCACGGCGAGCGAGCGCTCGTCGCCGGGCCGAATCAGCGCGACGAGGGGCTTGCCCGCCTCGCTCCCCCGCGGAAACTTCGCGAGCTTCGCGTTGAAGGCAATCTCATCGGCCGCGATCGACGTGACGTAACTTTGCCCCGCCGAGAGGTGCTTCGACAGGTCGAGCTGCGTCGTGACAAGCTTGTTTCGTTCAGCCTTGATGGGGATCGAAATCCGCACGGGCGCCGCCTCGGGGGGCAGCTCCCGCGTGCGCACGCGCCGGAGCGCGGCCTCCTGCGCGGCGCGATCCGTGGACGCGACGGGCCAGGCGAGGAGCGAGGCTTTGGCGACGTTGCGCGAGGTCACGGCGAAATGGCGCGTCGTCTCGGGATCGAGCCACAACATACCGTCCGCCATCGTCACGCTCGCGGGCATCGGGGCCATCTCCGTGCGGAAGGAGACGGGTTTTCCGAGGCGGCTGCCGTGATCGTCGACGAGGCCGTCGATCGAGACCTCGTACGACTTCGAAGGTTCGAACTCGCCGCGGATCACGATTTCATTGTCCCAGCGCTCGTTCCGCACGGTCATGTTCCGCACGGCCGGGCTCACGCGCACGCGGGCCGCGAGTTTCTCGTCCGGGGTCGCGATCGCCTGATTGAACGACACGCGAATCTCGCGCCCCGCGGTGTAGAGCTTCCCGTCCTGGAACGTGCACGACCGCTGCCGCCCGTCGTCGTCCCAGTACCATTCACACGTCACCTCCAGAAAGGCGAGCGCCTCGGCGACGGTCACGTCGATCTCCTGCGCCTGGTGTAATTTTTCCAGGAACCGCGGCTTCGCGTGAAGGGCCAGCTTCGTGCCGGCCGCGACGGGCGTGACGGGGCGGACGAGCACGACGAACTTCGGATCGACCTTGATCCCCTGGAACGTCGGCGTCTTCGGGTGATCGAACACGACGGAGATGGGCCTCTCGGTCGCCGCGTCGGTCAACGTGACGAGGCTCCGCGCAAGGCCGAGATCGATGGGCTGATCATAAAGAACCGCGAACGTCTCGCGGGCACCGACATCCCGGCCGTCATTCGGGTGCATCGCAATCACGCGGTGGCGGCCGGCGACAGGGATGTAGCCGAGATCCTTGCCGGCAATCGTGACGCCCGGGGTCGCCTTGAATTGCGCTTTCCAGGCCTCCTTCAGGCCGGCGCCCGCGGGCGTCTTCACTTCGCCGAGCTCCACGCCGTACGTGGTCTCCGCGTCGAACGGACGCTTCGCCACGAATTCGAGCGTGGTCTCACTCAGCCAATACGCCTCGCCCTCCACGCTCGGCGTCAAGCGAATCGTGCCCTCTGCGGCCTTCGTGGGCCCTTTTGCGGCGGGGTCGGGCGCGGGGCGCGCGACCCGCTGATTGAAGACGATGCGGAACGAGGTGCCGCGAAAGGAGAATTTTCGGTCGTCGTCGAGGCTCGGGCTCTGGACGCTGAGGTCGGTGGAGGTGCGGTCGACCTCGTCGCCGTACACCGGCAAGCGATCCTTCCGCGACACGGCCGGGGGGAAGACCAGCGGCTCGTCCCCCTTGTGCACGGCCCGCTCGATGACGACGGGCGGCGGAGGTTGTCCGGGCAGGGTCGTGGGAACGGAGGGCGTGCTGCAAACGAGGCCAAACGAGGAGGCAAACAGGACGGCCGGGACGAGCCAGAGGGGACGGGTGCGGGCGGAGGACATGGTCCGTGCACCTTCCACGCCCTGCGCCGCTCGGAGAGGTGAATGAAAACGCATGGTTACGAACTCCGATGTGTGTCCGGCGTGCCGCGACGTGTGGAAACCACGCCGCGGGGTGGGCCCGACCGGGACGGCGCGCGCATGCGAGGCACCATCGTTCGATGCTACCACCATTTCCCACGCAGAGCGTCATGCAAAGAATGGCAAAAAGCCTGCTCGTGTCTAGAAATGGCAAGGCTTCGAGGGCATGATTCCGGGGGGAGGATCGAATGAGCGCGGTCACGGTCGAAAGCCTCTTCGAAGAGCTCGCCGGCACCATCGAACAGTGGACGGTACCGCCGAGCCGCATTCCTGGATGGACGGAGCCTCCGCGGCCCTGGCGCGCGACGATCGATGACGCGCTGCGTGTGCTTTCGGGGGACGGGCGGCTCGCGCGGGTCGACGCGCTCGGGCATCCCCTCGTGGAATCACTCGTGGCCATCGCGACGCGCCCGCTCTGGAGCTTCTTCGCGGCAGAGGAAGGCCGAAATCGGGCGCTCGGCGAGCTCGTCCAGAACCTCGCGAATCCGGGGCGCATCAACCAAGGGCTCAAGGGCACGTGCGCCGCGACGTGCGTCGAGATTTATCTCGCCATGAAGGATCCGGCCGAATACGCGCGCCTCGTGGCCGGCCTCATTTCCGCGTCCGGACGGGTCACGCTGCGGTCGGGCGGGGAGCTCGTCTGCGACGAGGACATCCTTTTGCCGAGCGCCGGCGAGCGCGGCCGCAATCCCATCAGCCGGATCTTCCAGGCCGCGTGCATGGAGTTCGCGTATCCCGATCTCGATTACGACAACATCATGGACTGCCACTTCAAGGGCGAGGAGTGCATCGGGGGCGGGCTCGAAATGGGCGCGTTCGAGCGTCTCCTCGTCGCGGTCACGGGCAAACCTTGGAAGACGCTCTCGACGCAGCACGCGATGATGGCGAAGGCGCTCGCGAAGCTCGGCATCTCGACGGAGGGCGTCGCCGACCTCGCGCGCGACGGGCTCTCGATCGTCGAGCAATCGACGCGCAAAGGGGAGCCGGTCTTCGCGACGATCGTGCTCCCCGCCGTGACGAGCTTCCAGGGCAACACAGGGGGCGAGCCCATCCGGCACGCGGAGCACAAGATCCTGGTGCTCTCGGTCGACGGGGCGGAAGGAGTCGTGCATTACGACGATCCCATCGATCCACACGAACGCTGGTTCGAAGGCGCGAACGTGCGGATCGAGGACGAATACGGCCGGTGCAGCATGCCGATCGCCGATTTCGAGCGGCTCCTCGGCGACCTTTCATATCGCGAGGAACTATGGGATCGGTCGCTGCCCCGGCCCATGGTGGGCAACCAAGGCTGAGCGCGTCCGCTCAACCGGCGTAGGCCTCGTCTTGCTCGATCCGGCTCAGCACCCAGTCGAACGTGCTTGCCTCGACGAGCGTCCCGCAATAGCCGCAGCGCTCGGCCATCTCCATGGTGAGCGTCGCGCCGCATTGCGGGCAGGCCGGCGCGGCACGCGTGGGGCCGTGTTGCGTCGCGCTCCGCACGAGGGTCCAGTATTCGGTGTACGCGCGCTCCTTGTTGCGCCGGCCGCCGACGACGGCGTTATCTCCCACGCGGATCGTATAATCGAGCCCGGTCGCATGCACCCGCACGGTCGCGGCCTCGTACCACCGATCCGAGGCGATCCGCACGAGCTCGATCCGCAGGATGCGCGCATTCTCGGTCACGTTCCGGAGCCCCTGCTGCCGATAAGCGTCGATCCAGTAACTCTGCGCCCTCCACAGCCGGTCCGTCAGGCAAGGCCGGGCGCGGTTCCATTCGAGCGACGTCCACGCGTGCTGCATGGCGGTGAAGATCCATTGCACGCGCCCGAAGAACGTCGATTCCGTGAAGGACGCGTCGCGCCGCGCCATCTCCATACGTTGCGCCGAGAGCCCGGGATCGAAGACCGTGGGCAGCTCCGTGCCCTCCTCCTCCGTCGTGCCCGTGAGCATGGGGCCGCGTGCCTCGCGGGCGAGGAGGTCGATCCGCTCGACGACCCAGTCGAATTGCCCCGAGTCCACGGCCTGGCTGCAATACGTGCAGCGCCCGTGCGTCGTGCGTTCGAGCGGCGCGCCGCAGTTCGGGCAGACGAACGAGCGGACCCGATCGGGCGAGCGCGAGCGCGCGCCCAAGGCGCGCACGAAGGTCCAGCGCTCCAGCGCGTACAAGGACGTCGGGGGCGCGCCCTGCGGATCCTCGGTGTAATTCGACTCGAGCTCCACGACGAGCCGGCTCTGCTGGGTCCGCGTATCGATCACGAACGACACGAGCCGGAGCGAGCCGACGATGACGGTCGTGACCGGGACGCGCGGCAAGCTGCCGAGGGTCGTCCGCGCGGTCGGGCGAAGATAAGGCGAATACTTTTCGAGCGCATTCGAGCCGCGGGCCGTGTGCGCCTCGGCGTAGAGCGCGGTGATGAAGTCTTCGAGCAGGATGACCGAGAAATCCGGGTCCTGGCCGCGCAGCCGTTCCATCTTGCGGCGGACCTCGGCCGGGCTCTCCTCGGGCTCGGACGGCGCGTACATGGGCGCGGAGAGATGGCCCGCGGAGGACCAGCCCACGTCGAGCTGATTGCGCTTTCGTTGCCTCCGGAGCAAGAGCCCGAGGAGGAACATGGGCGCCGCGAGCACGCCCGCGCCCACGGCGAAGAAGCCGGCGCCGAAGACGAACCCGGCGACACGCTCGGCCGTCGACGTGGTGTCGGGCCCGATCGGAATGGGCGCGTGCGGCGCAGGCGCCGCATAAATCGAGGCGCCGGGCGAGGGGGCTTCGCGGGCGCGAAGAGCCCCACTCTGATCTCGAAAAGCCCAGACTGTCTTGCGCGGCGTGCCGCCGCCGGAGCTCCTCGATCCACTCCCGGTGGTGCCGCCGATCGAGACCGGCCGGCTTCCCCAGCTCGAACCGGAGGACCGGCTCCCGCTGCTGCTGCTCGACGAACGGCTCCCGCTGCTGCTGCTCGACGATCGGCTCGGGCTGCTGCTGCTGCCGGACGAGCGTGAGCCTCCTCCCTTGAAGGAGCTGCCGCCGCCGGGACGCGCGTAGGCCGTATCGTTGGATCCCAAAAGGAGGAGCGAGAGGAGCACCGATCCGAGGAGCCGCTTGCGCCGTTTCATGGTCACGTCACCTCGTCGCTGAGCTCGTTGATGTCGTCCGCGCGCGGCGGAAGTGCTTCCTTCAGCCAGGCGCCGAGGCCTCGGACCGCGGAGGCAAACCCCTCCATGGGCAACCCCGCGGCCACGGCGCGCTCGATCCCGCGGATCGCCTCGCCCGGCTGTCCGTCGCTCTCGCGGCGCAGGATGCCGATATCCGTGACGACCTCGGCCCGGCGCTCGAAGACGGAAATGTAAATGAGAATGCCCGTGCGGTCCCGGGTCCCCGCGATCCCCTGGTCCAGAAACGCCTCCCGCGCAGCCGCGCGCACCTGGCGCGCCAGCAATGCTTTCGGCAAGAGGAGCCGCCGCAAGGGCGCGAGGTTGGCGCACAAGACGGCGCCCGCGAGGAACAGGAGGAGCAGCGCCGGCGGCACGAGGTCATCCGTGAACTCGGTCGGCGCATAGATGTACACGCAGAGGCCGACGAACGCGCAGAGCACGCCGAACAGATAATCGGCCTGGCGGTAGGCCCCCGATCGGGGCCGCACCGTGATCACGATCTCGGCGGAGCACGTCGCCTCGACCTCCTTGATGAGGCCCTCGATCTGCGCCCGCGCCGCACCGTCCTTTCGCCATGATATCGACGCCATGATCAATCCTCGGTGGGCAGACCGGGGAGAGCCTTCCGCGCCGCGGCCTTCAGGGCCTCCTCGATGTTGCGACGAAAATTCCCGGCAATGGCCGCCTTGACGTTCGCCCCGTCGTCGGTGACGTCGATCGCGGCGCTGTTCTCCGCGACGAACCCGAATCCGCCGAGGTGGCTGCTCGTTTCCACGTCGAACACGAGCACCTCGGCCTTCAGATACCCGCCGTCGAACCGATGGCACGTCCCGGCGTCGGCCGCGCCTCCGTCGTCCGTGCCTGCGTCGAACAGGCTACAGGCCGTGGACGTCGTCGGCGCCGAGGGCTCGACGAACGCAATCGAGCGGATGACGAGCAGATACCGGAGCGCCTCGCAAAGGTCGAGCACCTCGTCCGCGCGATAACTGCTGATCGTCGGCGGCGCCGATTGCGGGTACGCCGCGTCGTACGGCTCCCGGTGCGTCGTGAGCACCGACGCGCATCGATTGATCGTCCCCGTCGCGGCAATCCGATGCGGCACGTTCCCGAGCTCGGCGAGATTGTCGAGGTCCTCCAGGTATGCGATCGAGGCATTGACCCCGGCGATGCCGCTGCCCCACGCCACCACCGGCGCAGGGCCCCCCGCGATGTGGACGGCGTCGCTCGACACCACGGGCAAGGCGCGTGCTTGCTCCCGCAGGGCCTTGACGTTGGCGAGCTTCGCCTCGACCGGGGCGCGATGCTCGGCGAGGACGTCCTTCAGGTCCTTGCCGAGGAAGCACCCTGCCGCGAATGCAGGAGCGAGGAGGAAAAGGAAACACCGCGCCGTCCGGAGAGGCATGCGGGCCAGTCTACCAGCCCTCGCCTCGTCCGTGCGTCGTCAGCAGGCGCCGGCGCAACCGCGGACGCTGTGGAACCAGAGGCCGCCCTGGTTTTCGCAGGCGTCGCGCTCGAGCTTGATCGTACAGCAGCGCTTCGCCCCGCCGCCGCAGACCTGCTCGACGGGGCCGCTCCGCAGGCAACAAACCTCGGTGTCCTCGTCGAGAGGCACGTCCATCTTGGGCTTCTCGGGCGCCGAGGGCAGCGAGACCGAGGGCGTCTGAGGCATGTCGACGGTCGGCACCTCGGGCACCTGGGGCAATTGCGGCAGCTCGACCTTCGGCGGCTGGGGCGCGTCCGGCAGGCCGATGAGCTGGCAACCCAAGGGGCCTCCCGCGAGGGCGACCATGACGAAGGGCACGCAGAGGGCGACGAGATGGCGGAGCGGCTTCACGATCCCCTTGCATCGCCGAGGGACGGGCACCTCGGCGGACAGTTCAGGTCCACGTGTGTCTCACGAACACGCGCCGGTGGCAAGATCCCGCCAGCTCTTCCACCGGACCGCGCGGGACATTAGGGTCGCCGGATGCCCGCCTGGACCCTGCCTGCCCTCGTCGCGGCTTGCTTCTTCGGCCTGCACTACCTCGCCCTGCGCGCGTCGAGCGGGCGCATCGGCGACGCCCTCGGCGCGCTCTGCCTCGAAGGGACCGCGGCCCTCGGGATCGTCGCGTGGATCGCCCTGCGCCGCGAGGCAGAGAGCACACCCACGAGCACGCCCGGCGTCGTGTGGGCATGCCTCGCGGGCCTCTGCATCAGCGTCGCGACGACGCTTCTCTTCACGGCCCTGCGCCTCGGCGGTCCGGTCGCCGCGACGGGCACGCTCGCGCTCGGCGGCGGCGTGGTCCTCTCGGCCGCCCTCGCCCCGCTCATCTTCGGCGAGGGTTTTACGGTTCGGCGTGCGCTCGGCGTCGCGCTCGGCGTGATCGCGATGCTCCTGCTCGCGGCCCCTTCCGATGCGAAGGAAACGCCCCAAGAAGCAGGCGGGGAGGAGGCTTCACCCATGCCGACCGAGGATCGCCACACAGCCGAGTCCGACCACGACCCCAAACGAGCGGTGGGCGTGCGCCAGCGAGAGATGCAGCACGGAGAGGTCGAGCGCGAGCGGGAACGTCAGCGCGCCGAGCCCACGATCGACGAGCTCGTCGAGGAGAACGATCCTCGTTCGAGCGCCGAGGAGTCCGAGGAGCTCTAGCGCCGGGAGACCGTTGCCAGCGGGCGCGCGGAATGCGATGGGGGAAGGCATGACGTCCGCCCCGCTCGCTTCCCCGGCGCCCGTGCGTTCGCTCGCGCCGCGCGAGCACGGCGCCTACGGGCAGCTCGGTTTGCCGCTCGTCGCGGCGCTCGCCATCGGCCGGCCGGGGGTCGCGGCGTTTGGCCTGACGATCGCGTGGGTCGCGGCGTTCCTCGCGCACGAGCCGGTGCTCGTCCTGCTCGGCCAGCGGGGCAAGAAGGCCCGCGCGCAGGACGGCCCGCGCGCGGCGCGAAGGCTCGCGTGGCTCGGCGCGGCGATGGCCCTGTTTGGCGGCGTGTTTCTGGTCCTCGCGCCCGCCGAAGCGAGGCTCGGGCTCATCCCGCCGGTCGTGCTCGGGCTCGTCGTGATGGCGTTCGTCTGGCGCAAGGAAGAGAAGACGGCGGCGGGCGAGATCATCGCGGCGGCGGCGCTCTCGGGGGCGGGTTTTCCGGTGGCGCTCGCGGGCGGGGTCGCGCTGGTTCCCGCGGCCGTGGCCTGGGCCGTCTGGACGACGGCGTTCCTCATGTCGACGTTCGCGGTGCGCGCCGTGATCGCACGAGCAAAACACGAGGGGCGGGCGACGCTCGTTGCCGCGTATGTCACGACGATCGGGCTCGGCGCGGCGGCCGTACTCCTCGCGCTCCGGGACATGCTCCCGCGCGCCGTGCCGATCGCGCTCGCGCCTTTCGTGGTGCTCTCGCTCGGGGTGCTCGTGTTCCCGGTCCACACGCGGCATTTGCGCCGCATCGGGTGGGGGCTCATCGGGGCGAGCGTGGCGACGCTCGGAATCCTGGTCGCCACGCTCCGCGGCGCCTAGTTTTCCTGACAATCGAGCTTTTGCGTGCTGCACTGCGTGTCGATGCACGCCTGGCAATCGGGCGTCGTCGTGGTGCCGGTGCAGTGGGAGTTATCCTGGCAAACGGCCGCGCAGGCATCCACGCAGGCGCATTGCTTCAGCGTCTGGAAGGCCACGAGGGCTGCGCCCTGGCAAACGTCGGCCTCCGTGGCGCCGAGCGTGGACATGCCTTGCGCGCACGAGAGGCACGCCCCGCCGTCGCCCGCGTCCGGCGTCTCCTCCCAGGCGTTGCCGTCGACGCCGTCGCAGTTCTGATCGATCCCGTCGCCCTTGGGATCGTCCTGCTCGGGGTGGATGTCCTTGTTGTCGTTGTTGCAATCGTAGCCGGGGCAAAACCCGTCGCCGTCCTTGTCATCGACCGCATCACACGGAGGAAGCCCATAACAAGCCATGAGCGTGACGGCCATGGCCCCGCCCGTCGCCAAAGCCGCGAGGCTCTTTCCAAAGCCCGCGAGCGCCGAAGGAGCCTTCTCTTCCGTGGGCGCCGCCGCGCCGCAGTGAGGACAGCGCGAAGCCGACCCGGGGACGAAACCTTCACAAGATACACAAGTCTTCAACATGCAGGGAAGGCTGTCATGCACACGGGGGCGGGCGCAAGCGAAACGCGGCCTCTGCGGCGTAGCCCGAGCGTCGCTCACGCTTGACGGCCCGACGAGGTTCTTCTCTATTGGAGACTTCCCCCTCGCGCCGATCCTCCACGATCCGAAGGGGCCGCACCCATGCCTCCTCGAACCACCCTGCAAAGCCAGCCTCTCTTTCGTTGGATCTGGCATGCGTTCTTTCGCACGGCGTTGATTCCGCTGCTCCTCGTCGAGGTCGTCCTCATCCTCGCGTACCTCGGCGCAAACCGGTTCGTGCAACGCGAGAATACGACCGCCGTACGCACGGTGGCCACGGGCGAGCTCTCGCGCATCGCGTCGCGAGAGGCGGTCTTGATCGACCAGGAGCTCTCGGCCGTCATGACGGGCGCAAGGGTGCTCACGGACGAGGTCCGCCGCTCCCTCTCCGAACCCCTCCGCCTCTCGGAAGCGGAGCGCAAGGCAGCGATCGAGCGGTACACACGTGCGCCCGAGGGGTTGTATTACAAGACGAACGACGAGGGAGGGAGCGCGCTCTTTTACAGCAGCCGCGCGCAGATCGGCGACGCCGAGCGCGACAAGGTATTAAAGACCGAGCGCCTCGACCCGCTGCTCCGCTCGATCGTCCGAAACAACCGCTTGTGGGTCCAGGCGTACCTGAACACGTCGGACTCCATGAACCGCATCTATCCGTTCATGGACGTGCGCAAACAATACCCGCCCGACATGGACATTCCCTCGTATAATTTTTATTACGAGGCCGACGCGAAGCACAACCCGGAGCGCAAGGTCGTCTGGACAGACGTTTACGTCGATCCGGCCGGACAGGGCTGGATGGCGTCGTGCATCGCGCCCGTCTATCGCGGCGACGTGCTCGAAGGCGTCGTGGGGGCGGACGTCACGGTGGCCACGCTCGTCGAGCAGGTGCTCAGGCTGCAAATCCCCTGGGAAGGGTATGGCGTTCTGATCGGACGCGCGGGGACGATCCTGGCCCTGCCCTCGGGCGGGGAGCGTGATTTCGCGCTCACCGAGCTGACGAATCACGATTATCAGGCCGCCATCCTGAAGGACACCTTCAAGCCCGACGCGTTCAACCTCTACAAACGCAAGGACCTTGGCGAGCTTCCGGGCTCCTTGGAGCGGCAGCGGGAGGGGAGCCTCGAAACGATGCTCGCGGGGGAGGCAAAACGCGTCGCGTGGAGCACGGTGGGCGCGACCGGCTGGAAGCTCGTCATCATCGTGCCCGAGGCCCGGATCGACGGGCAAGCCGTGACGCTCGGCAAGCGGATCGGGCGCATCGCCGTATACATGGTGGCCGGCCTCGTCGTCTTTTACGCCTGCTTCTTCGTCTACCTCTATCGCAAGGCGCGGACCATGAGCCGCAGCATCGCGGACCCGCTCACGCGCATCAATGACATCGTGCGCGACATCGGCGAGGGCCGGTATGAACAGGAGGCGGTCCCTGTCGCCGTCGTCGAGCTCGACGAGACGGCGCGCGGCGTCGTGGGGATGGGGCGCAGGCTCGGCGAGGACAACGCGGCCCTCTTGCGCACGCAGGACGATCTCCGCGCCGCGAAGGAGCTTGCCGAATCCGCGGCGCGCGCCAAGAGCGAATTTCTGGCGCGCATGAGCCACGAGATCCGCACGCCCATGAACGGCGTGCTCGGCATGACCGAGCTGCTCCTCGAAACCCCGCTCGCCCCCGTGCAAAAGGAGTATGCCGAGATCGTCCAGGGCTCGGCCAAGGGCCTCCTCTCCATCATCAACGACATCCTCGATTTTTCGAAGATGGAGGCGGGGAAGATGGAGCTTGCCCGCGAGCCGTTCGAGCTCGACACGCTCCTCGAAGGCACGCTCGACATGCTCGCCCAGCGCGCCCACGACAAACACGTCGAGCTCGTGCTGCGTTTGCCCGACGAGGTGCCCAAGGACCTCACGGGAGATCCAGGCCGGCTGCGCCAGGTGCTCGTAAACCTGCTCGGCAACGCCGTGAAATTCACCGACGCGGGCGAGGCCGTCACGAGCGTGTCGGTCGTCGAGGACGACGGGCGCTCGGTGCTCCTGCGCTTCGAGGTAAAGGATTCCGGCGTGGGGATCGCGCCGGGCGACCAGGATCGTATCTTCGACGCCTTCGCGCAGGCCGACGGATCGAGCACGCGGCGGCACGGCGGGACCGGGCTCGGGCTCGCCATTTCGCGGCAACTCGTGCGCCTCTTCGGCGGCGAGCTCGGCCTCACGAGCGAGCCCGGTCGAGGATCGACGTTCTGGTTCACGGCGAGGCTCGACAAGGCCACGCGAAACACGTCGCGCGCGGCCGCCCCCCCGAACCTCGCGGGCCTCCGCGCGCTCGTCGTCGACGACAGCCCCGCCGCGCGCGCGGCCCTCTGCGCCTCGCTCACGAGCCTCGGAATGAAGGCGGACGAGGCGGACGGCGGCGGCGCGGCGATGACCTCGCTTCATCAGGCGGCGTCCGCGGGGCGGCCCTACGACATGCTCTTGCTCGACCGCGACATGCCGGGGATGAACGGCGCCGACGTCGTGCAGGCGGTCCTCGCGAGCCCGAAGCTCGCGTCCCTTTCCTTCGTCCTGCTCTCGCCGGTGGGGCGTGACCTGCCCTCGCTCCCGCCGGGCGCGCGCGCCGCGCGGATCCACAAGCCAGTGCGCAGGTCGGCGCTCCTGGCAGCGCTCGCGGCGGTCGCGGGGCCCCACGCGGCGGCGAGGGACGAGGCGCCTCGCAGCGAGGCGCTCGTCGATTCGGGGGCGACCGCGGGCCTTCGGGTCCTGCTCGCCGAGGACAACGTGGTCAACCAGAAGGTCGCGGAGAAGATGCTCGCGACGCTCGGCTGCGTCGTGACCACGGTGGACAACGGGCGCGCCGCGGTGGAGGCATTCGAGCGCGGATCGTATCGGCTCGTGCTGATGGATTGCCAGATGCCGGAGATGGATGGATACCGCGCCACCGAGGAGATCCGGAGGCGGGAGCGGGAGGGCGGACGGCCACGCACGCCCATCGTGGCGCTGACGGCGAACGCAATGCCGCAGGACCGGGAGCGCGCGCTCGCGGCCGGAATGGACGACCACGTGGCGAAGCCCATCGAGCGCGTGGATCTGCAGCGCGTGCTCGTGCGTCACGCGGCGCTCGCGCAGCCCGCCGCGGAGGCGGCGCGGCCCGCGGTCGTGTCGGACGACGCAGGGCCGGTCCTCGACATGCGAATGGTCGACGGGCTCCGCGAGCTCGGGGCCCTCGAAGAGATTGGCCGCGCCTTCCTCGCGGAGGTCCCGGAGCGAATGGTCGGGCTGCGCGGCGCGCTGAAGAAACGCGACGCCGTGGACCTCGAACGGCGAGCGCACGCGCTCAAGGGTTCGAGCGGCGCGATCGGCGCGAAGCGCGTGGCGGAGACGAGCGCGCGGCTCGAACGCATGGCGCGTTCCGGCAAGCTCGACGGCGCGGAGGAGCTGCTCGATCGCCTGGAGCGCGAGTTCGAAGGGTTCGCTTCCGCGGTCGAGGTCGAGTGGGCCCGGGAGGCAGCGTCCACCGGCGCCTGAAGCGAGATCGGTGGTACTCTGAGCGCCGCCATGCCCCTTCGCCGCGTCCCCGTGCTCCCCGACGACGACCATCCCGCGTACGTCGTCTGGGAACTCACGCTCCGCTGCGACCAGCCCTGCGCCCATTGCGGATCTCGCGCCGGAGGGCCGCGGACGACCGAGCTCGGGACCGAAGAGGCGCTCGGCGTCGTGCAACAATTGAAGGAGCGCCGCGCGCGTGAGGTCGTGCTCATCGGCGGCGAGGCGTACCTGCACGAGGGGTTTCTCGACATCGTCCGGGCCCTCAAAACCGCCGGGATCCGGCCGACGATGACCACGGGCGGCCGCGGGATCGACGCGGCGCTCGCGCGGGCCATGAAAGAAGCGGGGCTGCACAGCGTCTCGGTGAGCGTCGACGGGCTCGCGCGCGCGCACGACCTCATTCGCCGCGCGAAATCGAGCTTCGAGAGCGCCACGCGCGCGATCGGCCACCTGCGCGCGGCGGGCCTCTTCGTCGCGGCGAACACGAACGTGAACCGCGTCAATCGGGGCGACCTCGAAGCGCTCTACGAGCACCTGCGCGCGCTCGGCATCGTCGCCTGGCAGGTGCAGATCACGGCCGCCCTCGGGCGCGCCGCCGATCGCCCGGACATGCTGCTCCAGCCCTACGACTTGCTCGACGTCGTGCCGCGCGTGGCCGCGCTGAAGCGCCGCGCCTTCCGCGACGGCATCACGCTGATGCCCGGCAACAACCTCGGCTACTTCGGCCCCGAGGAGGCGCTCCTGCGATCCGTGAAAGAGGGCGGTCGCGACCATTTCATGGGCTGCCAGGCGGGAAGACGTGTCCTCGGCATCGAATCCGACGGCGCGGTGAAGGGTTGTCCCTCGCTTCAAAGCCATCCCTACGTCGGCGGCACGTTGCGCGAGCAGAGCCTCGGCGCGATCTGGGACGAGGCCCCGGCCCTCGCGTTCGCGCGAAACCGCACCCCCGACGATCTATGGGGATTCTGCCGCGCCTGCCCGTTCGCCGAGGTCTGCATGGGCGGATGCACGTTCACCGCGCACGCGCTCTTCGGGCGGCCCGGGAACAACCCGTATTGCCATTTCCGCGCGCGCACGCTCGCCGCCGAAGGCAAACGCGAACGGCTCGTCCCCGCCGCGGCGGCCGAGGGGAAGCCGTTCGATCATGGTCTCTTCGAGCTCGTCGTCGAGGCGTTGGATGCCCCCGAGCCGCCGCTGGGCCCGGTGGAGGGCCTCGTTCAGATCACGCGACCGGTGAGAAAAGGGCAGGCGTAGGGCTACGGAATTCGCTCGAGGTTGCCCAACGGGTGCGTTGGCTTTTTGTACGTGGCCCTGAATGTCGCCGACGCCGCGTCGACGACACTTTCCAGGCAATAGTAGGTGTTATCGAGGGGCATGCAGTCGCCCACATCGATCGTGAACCCTGGCGGCTGGTGGCTTTGGCCCCACCACTCTTTTTCGCCGAGCGCTGACTCGGGCACGCCGCAAGCAAAGTGCATGAGTGCACGAGGCGCTCGACTGGCGCCATACGCCTCGTACGCCTCGTCAAGGAGGACGTGACAACCGTTGATGCGCGCGACCTTGCCCTTTTCCACAGTAACGACAGGAGACTCCGTCCGTGCGCAGGCCCCGAGGACGACAGCGGTGATCAGAAGGAAGGCAGTTCGCATGATTCTTGTGCTCGACATCAACGACACGTATTGAAGGATACTTTACCGCTACAGTTGTCGCATGTCCTACGCTGCTCTGCGCAGCAATCGGCGCAACTGGACCCGCTCGTACCGCTACAACTGTTGTAACAGAGGGGCGTTTGCTCTGCGCACCAGTTCGGAGGCATGCACTGCGTCGCCGTCACCGACGACCCACACCCCGTCCCCACCACCGCGCCCCCAAACAGCAGCAACAGCAAGCGCATACCACCACCCTCGCCCCTGCACACGGTTACCATACCCACAGGGACCGGATCAACAGTTAGCTTCGTTGTTCGTACAGGATACTCTGTTCGTTGCACGGCACCCGCTAACGGCGGGTCGGCTTCCGCGAACGGCGGCATGGCTTCCGCGAACGGCGGCATGGCTTCCGCGAACGGCGGCATGGCTTCCGCGAACGGCGGCATGGCTTCCGCGAACGGCGGCATGGCTTCCGCGAACGGCGGCATGACGTCCGCGAACGGCGGCATGACGTCCGCGAACGGCGGCATGACGTCCGCGAACGGCGGCATGGCTTCCGCGAACGGCGGCATGGCTTCCACGAACGGCGGGACGTCACCCGCGAACGGCGAGACGGAAAATCAGCCGTGAAGCTCCCGGAGCAGCGTATACGAGCGGTTGCGCGCCGCCGCGTCCGGCACCGCGCAGAGCACCATCAGCTCGTCGGCGCGGGTGGCTTCGAGGAGCTTGTCGAGCTGCTCGCGCACGGACGCCGGGCCGCCGACGATGTTCTGCGCGAACCAGTGTTCGACGAAGGCTCGCTCCTCCGGCGCCCACGGATACGCCTCGGCCTCCTCGATCGTCGGATAAGGCTCGCGCTTGCCCTGGCGCACGCGCAGGAACGCGAGCGCGCCCGGGAGCGCGATGCGCCGCGCCTCGGCGTCCGTATCGGCGACGATCACGATGGCGCCGATCATCGCTTCGGGCTGGGCCAGCACCGCCGAAGGGGTGAACGACTTTCGGTAGAGGTCGAGGGCAGGCAACGTATTCGCCTGGCTGAAATGGTGGGCGAACGCGAACGGCAAGCCGCGCCGGCCCGCCAGACGCGCGCTGTAGCCGCTCGACCCGAGCAGCCAGATCGGCGGCTCGTTGCCGAGCGCCGGGACGGCGCGAATGCCATGGTAGGCGTGATCGTCGCTGAATTGGCCACGGAAAAACCCATAAAGCTCGTCGAGCATCACGGGCAGGCCGTCGCCCGTCGTCGGATCCTCGCGGCTCAGCGCCGACGCCGTGAGCGGGTCCGTCCCCGGGGCGCGGCCGATCCCGAGGTCGATACGGCCCGGGAAGAGCGCCTCCAGCGTGCCGAATTGCTCCGCGATCACGAGCGGCGCGTGGTTCGGCAGCATCACGCCGCCGGAGCCGACACGAATCGTCGACGTCGCAGCCGCGATGCGCGCAATCAGCACCGCAGGCGCCGCGGACGCGATGCCCGGCATGGCGTGATGCTCGGCGAACCAATGCCGCCGGTATCCGAGCGCCTCGACGTGGCGCGAAAGATCGATGCTCTCGGCAAAAGCCTCGCTCGCGTTGGATCCCCGCCGAACAGGCGCCAGGTCGAGAACGGAGAGCGGAATTCCCATCATTGCACCTCGATCCTCAGGGCAAGGGCGGCGGCACCAGCGGCACGAGCGCCCGCAGTTCGTCTTCAAGGAACGTTTCGACCCCCCGCCGCGCATCCTTCCCCGCCCCCTCGTCCCCGAGGTCCGCGGCCACCGCGTCGTGCCGGAACGCAAGCTCGCTCCGCCGCACGTACGAAGGATCCGAGCGCAACGCCGCGGCCCACGAAAGAGCGAGCGCCGCCTCGCGTTGCTTCTTGTCGAGCGAATGCTTCTTCGCCAGCACCACCTTGCCGCCCACGTTCACCGCCGTAATCGCCTCCGTGCGGTGGTTCATGGGCAACGTCAGCTTCGCCGCCGCGACCGCGAGCTCGTCGCTCGCCTCTTCGCCATCCAGCACGTATCGAATCGCATCCACGCACGGCGCGCCGAACGCCCGCGCCGCCTCGATGCGCTGCCGCGCCTCCCCGTGCGCCGCCGTGATCTCCTCGGCCGGGAGCGCGGTCTTTTTGCCGATCACCAGCACCGCCTGCTCCTCACGCGGGTCGACGCCCTCCAGCATCGCCGCGTAAAACGCGCCCCGCAGCACGGCCCGCGCGACCTTCGGGGGCAAGCCCTCGGGCACGTCGAGCGCCTCGGCCCGCACCGGCTCCTCCTTCACGAGCGCGCGCTCGTCCTCCTCGGGCAACCCGAGCGACGCGATGAAGCAGCCGCGTTGCGACTTCGCCTCCATCTGGAACGTGCCCGTCGCCCCGAGCACCGCCGCGAGCGCGCGCGCCGCGAACCCGCCGAACGCCTTCACCCGCGCCACGTCCTTCTCGCTCGGCTTCGACGTGAAGAGCGACCGCACGCCACGCGCGCCGCCTTCGAGCGAGATCCCCTCGTCGATCACGTCCGCCATCGCGAGCCAGCGCAGCGGCTGGATCGGGGCCATCGCCACGGTCATCCGCACGAGCCACGTGTCCCACGCGCCGAGGTGCTCGCCGGGCGCCCCACGCGCGGCCGCCTGGAGCACAGGCGCGCGGCGCTTCGCGAGGGCACGCAGGGTGCCGTCGTCGAGGCGGGCGGTCGAGGCAATCGCAAAAAACACGTCGTCGCAAAGGCTGCGCGCGGCGTTCACCAGGCAGATGTTCGGCGGGAGGGCCACGGCCGGGGTTTTATCAGAAGGACCGCGCCTTCGAAAGGTGAAGCACGCGCCGGATCGCATGCCGGAGGCCGTCGCCCAGCGTCGCAAAGGTGCGCGCGCCCAGAAAAAGCTCGCCGATCTCCACGAACATGCGCGCCGCGTCGCCGCGCACACCGACCAGCATGCCCTCGGCCCCCACGAGCCCCGTGGCCCGCATCATCGCGCCGAGCACCCCCGCCGCGTGCGCGTCCACCACGCTGAGCCCCGTCACGTCGATGAGCACGACCCGCGCCCGATACCGCCCGATCGCGTGGAGCAACACGCCCTTCGCGTGCTCGGCCCGCTCGGGCGAGATCTCCCCGACGAGCGGCAGGAGCAGGACCCCCTCCCACACGCGGAGGACCGGCGAGGAGAGCGCGCGCAGCTCGGCGCGCTGGGCGTCGATCGTGGTGATCTTGTCTTCGAGCTCGGCGCGCTTCTCCCCGAGCTCGACCTCGAGCTCACGCTTGCGCGCCACCACCGAGCCCACGAGCTTCTCGCCGTACACGTCCGAGAGCTCGAAGATGGCCTCGTAATAGACCTCCTCGACGAGCCCGAGCGCCGCGAGCGCCTCGCGCGCGGGCCAGCGCTCCTCCGCGATCACGACGGCGACGCCCCGCTTGAACGAGAGAAACCCCCGGAGCAGCGTGGAGACGCGGAACTCGCTCGCCGCGCGCAGGCTCGTCACGTACGCGATGAACGCGCCGAGCGGCGCCCGATCGCCCGACGCGAGGACGGCGACGTTCGTCGTGATCACCCGGTCGACGAGGTCGCGCGTCTCGTCGCGCGGCCGCTTGCCCTGGAGGTCCGGCGCGAGCGCGAAGACCCAGTCCGTGCCGCGCTCCAGCACGTCCTCCCTTCGTCGCGCGAGCAAACCGAGCAGCGCGGCGAGCCCCGGCGTCTGCGCCCCCATGCGCGCCCGGACCGGCCCCGCGCGGCGCCTCTGCACCGCGGCGAGCAGCCGCGTCCGGGCACGACGCGCGCGGCTCACGGCCGGCGCGCGGCGAGGAAGGCTTGCAACAAGGCAGCCGTCTCCCGCGGACGCTCGACCTGCACGTAGTGCCCCGGCCCCGGCAGGTACGCGAAGCGCGCGCCCCGCACCTTCGCGACGATCTCGCCGCGGAGCGCCGCCACCGGGAGGAAGGGATCGTCGGTGCCGACGACGAGGAGCGGGGCCTTGATCGAGCCGAGCGCCTCGGCGAACCCGCCCTTGCGCCAGACGTCGAACGAGAGCCGCACGGCCTCGGGCAAGGTGCGGGCGCCGTCGTCGAGCAGCCGCTCCAGCGAGGCTGGCGAGAGCTCCTTGCAGGCCATGCCGAGGATCGTCCGCTGCACGTCGCGGTTGCCGCCGGCGCTCGAGAAGAGGCCGATCGCCTCCTCGGGCAAGGGCGCGCCGCTCGCGGGCACCGGGCAAAGCAGCACCGCGCCGTTCACGCGGTCCGGATGGTAGGCCGCGAGCCACTGGGCGATCTGCCCCCCCATGCTGTGCCCGACGACGGTGAACGACTTGATCCCCTCGGCGTCGGCGATGGCGAGGATATCGTCCGCATAACGCTGGATCGAGTAGCCCGCCTCGGGTTTGTCAGATTGCCCCGCGCCGCGCAGGTCCGGCACGATCACGCGCAGGCCGTCGCGATCGAGGTGCTCGAGCAGGTCGTCGTGGACGGCGCCCGAGACCGTCCACCCGTGGACGAGGAACACCGCCTCGGGGCCGTCCCCGAAGCTGCGGTAAGCAATCTTGATTCCGTCGTTCGCCTGCGTGACGTGCATGGATGCCCTCCTCTGGTCGAGAGACACCTTATGCACCCCTCCCCCGCGACTCAAGAGCGAACGCGCGTACCTTGGCGAAGAGCCCCACGTTCATCCCGAGGGGGACGCCTCCCTCTCCTCCGGGGCGAGCTCGCTTCGCAATCTCGCGTCAAAACACCCGGTTCAAACCGTTCAGCGCCGCGACGCGGTACGCCTCGGCCATCGTCGGGTAGTTGAACGTCGTGTTCACGAAATACAGGAGGGTGTTGGCCTTGCCCTCCTGCGACATGATCGCCTGGCCGATGTGGATGATCTCGCTCGCGTTGTCCCCGAAGCAATGCACGCCGAGCAGCTCCAAGGTCTCGCGGTGGAACAGGATCTTGAGCATCCCCACGGTGCGTCCGGTGATCTGCGCGCGCGCGAGCGACTTGAACTGCGCGTGGCCCACCTCGTAAGGGATCTCCGCCTTCGTCAATTCGCGCTCGGTCCGGCCCACGGAGGAGATTTCGGGCGAGGTATAAATGCCCGTCGGAATGTCCTCCACGAGCTTCGTTTCGAGGCGCCCTTCGACGAGGTGCGTCGCGGCGAAACGGCCCTGATCGTACGCCGCGCTCGCGAGCGCGGGGAAACCCACCACGTCGCCCACCGCGTAGATGTGCGGCACGGTCGTCTGGTAGGCCTCGTTCACCTTGATGTTTCCGCGCGAATCGACGGGGATCCCGAGCTGTTCGAGCCCCAGGTCATTCGTATTGCCCGTGCGCCCGTTCGCCCATAACAAGACGTCGGACTTGATCTTCTTGCCGCTCTTCAGGTGCAGGACCACGCCGTCGTCCTGGCCCTCGACCCGCTCGTACTCCTCGTTGTGCCGGATCAAGCAGCCCATGTCGCGCAGGTGATACGCGAGGGCGTCGACGATCTCGTCGTCGAGGAACGAGAGCAGCTTGTCGCGGGTATTGATGAGGTTGAGCTTGACGCCGAGCATGCGGAACATGCTGCCCCACTCGCAGCCGATGACGCCCGCGCCATACACGATCATCGACTGCGGCATCTCCTCCATCCGGAGGATCGTGTCGGAGTCGTAAATGCACGGATGGGTGAAATCGACGTCCGGCGGGTGATACGGCCGCGAGCCGCTCGCGATGATGAACGCTTTCGCCGTGAGGACGTCGATCGCACCCTTCGGCTGCCCGACCTCCAGCGTGTTCGCGTCGAGGAAACGGGCGTGGCCTTCGACGACCTCGACCTTGTTTCGCTCGTAGAACGTCTGCCGCATGTCGGTCTGCTTGGCGATGACGCTGCTCGCCGTGCGGGTGAGGTCGCCGAAGGAGGGCTGCGCATCCGGGCTCGCCCGGAACCCCGGGACATGGCGCATCTCCACGAAGCGCTGGATCGCGTGGCGAAGGGCCTTCGAGGGGATCGTGGCCGTGTGCGTGCAGGCGCCCCCGACCAGGTGGCGCTGGTCGACGACGCAGACGCTCCGGCCCTCCTTGGCGCACTTCATGGCCGCCCCTTCCCCGCCGGGGCCGCTGCCGATCACGATGACGTCAAACGATCGCGAGCTCATCGGCGCGCACTCTACGTCGGGCCGGCAAAACTCGCAACGAAGCGGCGGTCACACGCCCACGCGCCGTCCGCGCGCGCCGTCAGAGGGCGACGACGGGATCACAAGCCACGCCGAGGAGCTCGCCCCGCACCTCACCCACGAGATAAATCGACCCCGCCACGACGATCAGATCGGACGGTCCTGCCATTGCAAGCGCCCGCGTGATCGCCTCCCGCCCCTCGGGCACGAGCAGGCCAGCAAAACGCGCCGAAAGCTCGCTCGCCTGCACCGGCGCTCGGCCCTTCGGCTCGGCATACACGCGCCGATCGGCGAGCGGGCCGAGCATGTCGAGCATGCCCGTCCACGCCTTGTCCGCCAGCGCCCCGAAGACGAGCACGACCCGATCGGGCGATACACCGAGGGAACGCACGTGCTCGGCGAGCGCCGCCGCGCCGTGCGGATTGTGCGCGCAATCGAGGAGGACAGCCTTGCCGTCCTTGTCGATCCGTTCGAGCCGCCCCGGCCATCGCGCCGCCGCGAGGCCACGCGAAAGCAGCCCCGGCAGCGCTTTGAATGTTGGTCCCGAACTCACGGCCGTGAGCGCCGCGGCCACCGCGGCATTGGCGATTTGATGCGAACCAGCGAGGCCGAGGCGCGTCTCGACGACCATGTCCGGCAGCTCGATCCGCGCGCGTCCGTCCGGGAGCGCGCGCGCCTCGACGACGAACACCCCGTCCGCGTCCGACGCCGCCTCGCCCGGCCGCGCCACCCGCAGGATCGGCCGCGCGCCGACGTCCCTCGCCACGTCGAGCGCCGCCGCGAGCGCCTCGTCGTCGAGCGGCCCCAGCACGACCGGCACGTCCCGCCGGAACAAGCCCGCTTTGTCCCGCGCGATCGCCGCGTGTGTGTCGCCGAGCAGCGCCGTGTGGTCGAGCGCGACCGACGTGATCGCCGTCCCGAGCGGCCGTTCGAGCACATTCGTCGCGTCGAGCCGGCCCCCGATGCCCACCTCGATCACGCCGACCTCGACGTCCGCCGCGTCGAACGCGACGAACGCCGCGAGCGTCATCGCCTCGAAAAACGTGGCATCGGGCGCGGCCACGAGCACGCGTTCGAGCGCGTCCGCGAGGCCGTCGTCGGCCATAGGCTCGCCGTTCAGCCGGATGCGCTCGGCGATCCGGCAGAGCTGCGGCGAGGTGTAGAGCCCGGTCCGAAAGCCCGCTTCCCGCGCGATGGACTCCAGCATCGCGCTCGTCGAGCCCTTCCCGTTCGTCCCGGTGACGTGGAAAAACGGCCGCTTTTTCTCAGGATTTCCCAGCACCGCGAGGGCCGCGTTCATGCGCTCGAGGCCGAGTGCCATGCCCCGGCGGCTCGCGCGCCGCAGGAGCTCGTCGACGAGGGGAGCGAGACGTGGAGAGGGCATCCGTTCAGCGTGGGGTCCGCGCGGCGCGGCCGTCCTGCAGGTGATCGAGCAAAAGGCCGATCGTCTGCTTCATCTCCAGGCGCGGGACGATCGCGTCGATCATCCCGTGCTCCAGCAAGAACTCCGCCCGCTGGAAGCCGGGCGGCAAGGTCTGCCGGATCGTGGTTTCGATGACCCGCGGGCCCGCGAAGCCGATGAGGGCCTTCGGCTCGGCGATGTTGACGTCACCGAGGAAGGCAAAACTCGCGGCCACGCCGCCCGTCGTCGGGTGCAGGAGCACCGAGAGAAAGGGCAGGCGGCGCTGCCGGAAGCGCTCCAGCGCCGCCACGCTCTTCGCCATCTGCATGAGCGAGAGGATGCCCTCCTGCATACGCGCGCCGCCCGAGGCCGAGAGCAGGAGCACGGGCAGCTCCTCCTCGGCCGCGCGCTCGAAGAGGCGCGTGATCTTCTCGCCCACGACCGAGCCCATGCTGCCGCCCATGAACGCGAAGACGAACGCGCCATACCCGATCGGCCGGCCGCCGAGGCACGCCTTGCCGATCTCGATGCCCTCGCGCGCGCCGGTCTTCTTTTGCGCGGCGGCGACGCGATCCTTGTAGCTCCGGCCGTCGCTGAAGCGGAGCGGATCGTCGGGCACGAGGTGCTCGTCCCACGCTTCGAGGGCGCCCTCGTCGCAGAGCAGCGCGCGCCATCCGGACGCGGAGAGCTTGTGGTGGTGTCCGCAGCGCGGGCAAACCTCGAAGCTCGCGGCGAGATCGTCGGCCGTGACGGTCTCGCCGCAGCCCTCGCAGCGCCGGAACACGCCCGCGCCGATCGAGCGCTTTTCCCCGGCGCTGGGCGGTGTTTTGTCGGGCCAGCTCATGCTACGTCGACGCTTGGGAGGTAGGCTCGGACGAGCCGAGCTACGCCCCCAACCCTCCCTCGCCGAAGTCGATTTCCACCACGTCGTGCGGGACCTTCAAGGCAGGCTCCGTCTTCGCCTGCACCTCGCGCGCCGAGACACCCGGCGCGAGCTCGCGCAGGACGAGCCCCTCGGGCGTCACGTCGATCACCGCGAGATCCGTGATGATCCGGTGCACCACGCCTCGCCCGGTGAGCGGGAGGCTGCACTCGCGCAGGATCTTGGGCGACCCGTTCTTCGCGGCGTGGTCCATGATCACGACGACGCGCTTGGCCGAGACCACGAGGTCCATCGCGCCGCCCATGCCCTTCACCATCTTGCCCGGGATCATCCAGTTCGCGAGGTCGCCTTTCTCGGAGACCTCCATCGCGCCGAGGATGGCGAGGTCGATGTGGCCGCCGCGGATCATGGCGAAGCTCTCCGCGCTCGAGAACGTGGCGGAGCCGGGCATCATCGTGACCGTCTCCTTGCCCGCGTTGATGAGGTCCGCGTCCTCTTTGCCGGCCTCCGGATAGGGTCCGATGCCGAGCAGGCCATTTTCGCTCTGGAGCACGACATCCATCCCTTTCGGGATGAAGTTCGCGACCAGGGTCGGCATGCCGATGCCGAGGTTCACGTAGAAGCCGTCACGGAGCTCTCCGGCCGCGCGGCGTGCGATCTGCTCTCGCGAAAGGCTCATCTTCCTACTTCGCTCCCTCGGACTTCTGGACGGTCCTGCGCTCGATGCGCTTTTCGTACTTCGCGCCCACGACGACGCGGTGCACGTAGAGGCCAGGCGTGTGGACCGTGTCCGGATCCAGGGCGCCGACCTCCACGAGCTCCTCGACCTCGGCGATCGTCACCTTCGCGGCCGTGGCCATCATCGGGTTGAAGTTCATCGCCGTGCGACGGTAGACCAGGTTTCCGTACCGATCGGCCTTCCAGGCCTTCACGATCGCGACGTCGCCGCGGATCGCGGGCTCGAGCACGTAATCCCGACCATTGAAGGAACGGATCTCCTTCTTCTCGGAGAACTTCTTCACCGAGCCGTCGGCGTTGTAGAGGACCGGCAGCCCGCCCTCGCTGATGGCGGTGTGCGCGCCGGTCGGGGTGTAGAACGCTGGAATGCCCGCGCCGCCGGCCCGGATGCGCTCGGCGAGCGTGCCTTGCGGCGTGAGCTCGACCTCGAGCTCGCCCGAGAGGTACTGGCGCTCGAACTCCTTGTTTTCGCCGACGTAGGACGAAATCATCTTCCGGATTTGCTTGTTCCGGAGGAGCACGCCGAGACCAAAATCGTCGACGCCGCAGTTGTTCGAGACGACGACGAGGTCCTTCGTGCCGAGCTCGCGCAGCGCGGCGATGCAGTTCTCGGGGATCCCGCAGAGGCCGAAGCCGCCCGCGAGGATCGTCGCGCCGTCGGGGATGTCCCGGCACGCGTCGAGGGCGCTCTGGTAGACCTTGTTCATACGGCCGGGAGTGCTACCAGAGCCGCGCCCAGGTGGCCAGGGGGATCCCTCGAACTTGGCCACGCCCTCCGCGTAGGCGTATTCCCGGGGCCGTGCGTAGCCCCTTCCGCTCCCTCGCCGCAGCGCTCGCGATTGCGCTCTGCGGCACGCCCACGACCCCCGCCGAAGCCGCGCCGCCCGCGTCCGCCGCCCCGCAAGGAGCACGCGCGGGGGCGAACAAAGCCCAGGGGCCTTCGCGCCGCGCCAAGACCGAGCCCGCGGCCACGGGACGCCCCGGACGGGGTTTGGGGCGTAGCCCGGCTCGTCCGGGCGAAGCCCCAAGCGGAGCGGCGGGAAAAAAGACCGAGGTCGCGACGCCGGAGAAGAAACCCGCGCCCCCGCCGCGCGCCGATTCCGTCGGCCCGCCGAACGACGGCCGCCTCGAAGGTGGCATTCGTCTCGATACGACGGACAAACCTTACCTGCGCGTCGTCCCGGCCTACAACTACAAGGACGCGGACACCCGCTGGGGCCTGCCTGCGCTCGTCCGCGCGATCGATCGCGCGGCCAAAGCCGTGAACAAGAAGTTTCCGGGCGCCGTCCTCGGCGTCGGGGACATCTCGCGCAAGAACGGCGGCGAGCTCGCGCACCACCACTCCCACGAGAGTGGGCGCGACGCGGATCTCGGGTTTTACCTGGTGAATGAAAAGGGACAACCCGTGCTGCGCCCCTCGTTCGTGAAGGTCGACGAGAAGCTCGCGGCGCCGAGCGTGCCGGGCGCGCGCTTCGACGTCGCGCGGAACTGGCTCTTTTTGCAGAACCTCCTGCTCGATCGCGACGCGCGTGTGAGCCATATCTTCGTGTCCGAGCCGCTCAAGCACGCCCTGCTCACCCATGCCCGCGCGCGCGGCGTCTCGCGCGCTCTCTATGTGCGGGCCGCGCAGGTCATGATGCAGCCGACGGGGGGTTTGCCCCACGACGACCATTTCCACGTGCGCATTTCATGCCCGCCCTCGATGACGAAGAGCTGCGTCGAGATCGCGAAAAACGCGCCGAGCAAGGCGCGGCTCAAGATCGCGAAGAAGGGCAAGCGCGGCGTGAAGACCCCGGAGCGCCGCGCGGCCCCCCCGGCTCCGCCCCCGCGCCGCACGGCCGAGGCCCGGATCGAGAATGGCGAGCGCTCGGGTGGCATTTACCTCTCCCGCGCCACGAAAGCGACGACGGGCCCGGACGTCCCGGTCTCCTTGTGGGCGCTCGCGGGCGCCTCGATCGGCCGCGGCGATGCGGCGCGCGCCGAGGCGGCAAAGACGGACGACGGGCGTGACGAGGCCGCCTCCGACGCGGCCGACGTGAAGGACGCCGTCGACGAGGAAGGCGCGCCGCGCATCACGCGGTGATCACGCGCCGAGGAGCCTCTTTCATGCGACAAGGTCTTTTCCTCGCCGCGGCGCTGGGCACGTTTGTCCTGGCCGCGGCATGTTCGGGCCCCGACGTGCAGCAGGGCGGCGGCGGAAATGGCGGCAGCGGGGGCCAGGGCGGCGGCGGGCCGAGCATGAGCCTGCTCGCCCAGGGCATCGTGAGCAACGATTGCGCGCCGAACGACGGCCCCTGGCTCGTGTTCACCCTCGGAACCGCGTCGACGTGTGGCCAGGCGGGGGGCTCCGAGCCCCAGCTCCTTTTCGCGATCTACCCCGGCAACACGTCCATGCTCGCGGCCGGACAATCGTGGACGTTCAACGCCGCCATGCCGACGAACGAGGTGCAGGCGTGGTGGTATGCGAATGGCATCGGAGGCAACTCCGAAGCACCAAAGACCGCCTCCGTCGAGGTGGTCTCGGTCGGCGCCGACGAGGCCCAGGTGAAGTACACGTTCGTCACGCCAAACGACACGAGTTATGCCGGCCAGATGGACGTCTCCATCTGCACGACGATCCCCATGTGTGGATGAAGCACGGCGCCTCTGCGCGCGAAACAACAAGAGCGCTGATTCGTTGACGCTCCCACGTTTCGATACGTACAAGGCAGGAAGAGGCCTGTTGCGTCGGGCGGCGGGTCGCTGGTAGGTTGACCGGTCATGTCGCCGGGTCGACTCAGCCCATTTCCCAAGCGCAAAAGCAGCACGAAGCTCCGTGCCCAGAGACCCGGATCGATCGCGCCGCCGCGCGCGAGCGTCCCGCCGCCGTTGCTCGATCCCGCGAGCGAGCTTTCGGCCGTCCTCGCCGAGCTCTCGCCGCACGGCGTGGCCGCGCTCCTCGCCCACGCGCGCAAGCTGCGCGACGATGAGCGGCGCCGCGGCGCGTCACCTCCCCTCATCGTGCTCTCCCCGCGTGATTTCGCGGCCCGCGTGGTGCAAGCGGCGAGCGACCTGATCGTGGCGCGGGACGACGGCAGGATGTTCATCGCCTCGCTTTTCCGTTCGCTCGAGGAGCGCGGGGAGACGTCCGGGCTCGGGCTCGCCGAATTCAAGAACCGGCTGCTCATGGCGCACCAGGCGGGTCTCCTCGTGCTCAGCCGCTTCGAGCCGCACGAGCGCGCCGATGCCGCGACCGTCACCGCCTCCGAGATTCGCCACCTCGGCGCGACGTTCCACCTCGTGCTCGTGCGTCGCCCCAAGTCGGAGGGATCGAAGTAAACTCGGACGGCAATGGCGCGTCCCGTCGCCGACAGAAGCCCCGCTCCGCCGCCCGCCGTGCGCGCCGCCGCGCTCTTCGTGCTCGGCGCGCTCGTCCTCTCCCTTTTGCTGATGGCCGCCGCGATGGCCCTCTATCCCGGCGGCACGTGGCTCGATCGCGCGTCCCCCGGGCACGATTTTCTCCGTAATTTTTTCTGCGATCTGACGGCCGATCGCGCGCTCAATGGGCAAACGAACCCGGGCGCATCGTTCGCCAAGGCCGGGATGGTCCTCCTGTCCGCGGGCACGCTGCCGTTCTGGTTCCTCGTCACGCGGCTGTTTTCGGAGCGCGCGCGGCTCGGGCTCGCCGTGCGTGGGCTCGGGCTCGCCTCGGCGCTCGCGGCGATTGCGGTGCCGCTCGCGCCGTCACAGCGGTATGGCTTGCTCCACGCGGGGCTCATCTTCGTCGCGGGGGTGCCGGGGCTCTTCGCGGGCGGGCTCGCCACGTTCGGGCTCGTCACGACAAACCACGGGTCGCGCACACCCGCGCGCCTCGCGGGGCTCACGGCGGGCCTCGCGGCGCTCGACGGCGCGCTTTATGCGGCGCACGTCGCGTCGGGCGTGGAGATCACCTCGGCGCTGCTCCCGGCGCTACAAAAGCTCGCCGCGCTCGCGCTCGTCGCCTGGATGGCGGGCACGGCGACGCTCGCCGGGTTTCGCGATTAAGGCACTTCCCAGCCCGTCGACGCGGTCCACAGGAAAAACCAATCCTGCAGGTCGAGCTCGATCGCGAGCGCGCTCGCCGCGGTGCGGATCCGGTCGATCCGGTTCGTCCCGAGCACCGGGACCATCTTCGACGGGTGCTTGAGGAGCCACGCGAAGAGAATCGCGTCGGGCGTGGCTGCGTATTTTCGGGCGAGCTCGCCGAGCGCGCCGCGCACGCGCCGCTCGACGTCACCGCCGCCATGGAAGATCCGCCCGCCGGCCGTCGGCGACCAGGCCATTGGCGAGATCCCGAGGCGTTGGCATTGATCGAGCGTCCCGTCGACGAACGCGTCGTGCCGCAGCGGGTTCACCTCGACCTGGTTCGTCACGATGCGCGACGCGAGCCGGCTCTGGAGCATTTCGAGCTGCGAGGGCGCGAAGTTCGAGACGCCGAGGTGCAGGACCTTGCCCTCCCGGCGGAGCCGTTCGAACGTCCCTGCCACCTCGTCCGGATCGAGCAGCGGGCTCGGCCGGTGCAAGAGCAGGACGTCGAGATGATCGGTCGCCAGGTTTCTCAGTGATCGCTCGACGGACGAAACGATGTGGCGACGTGAGTAGTCGTAATGCTTGATGCGGTTCTCCGGCCGGGCAGGGTCGACCAGCATGATCCCGCATTTCGTCACGATCTCGATCTTCTCGCGCAGGCCCGGCGACGCGCGGAGGGCTTCGCCGAACGTCTCCTCGCAGCGGTATCCGCCATAGATGTCCGCGTGATCGAACGTGGTGATCCCACAATCGAGGCAGGCGTGGATCTTGTCGAGGACGCGCCGGACCGACGCCCCCTCGGGATCGTCGAGCAGCCGCCAGACGCCGTAGACGAGCCGCGACACCGTGGGTCCCTCGCCGGCCAAACGAACGCGCAGATTCGTCTCCGTGATGCTCACACGCGTCATCCTACCCAAGGGCGGCGCCGCTTGTCACGCGGTGAAGAGCCCGGCGAACTCGGGGTCAAGGCCTTCAATCGCCCGTCACGCACGTGATATCCATGTACCCATACGGCAGGGCCCTCGCTCCGCCGGTGAATCGCAAGGACCAGAGGTGTTCCCCCACATCACAGCTCAAGTCGCTGAAGGACACCTCCGTCACGCAAAAACCACTCGAACAGCCAGGACAATCGAACGAGGTCCGACAGCTCTCCAGCGCCGCGCCCTCGTGCTGCATGACCTCGCAACGACGGAGCGTCTCCCCGTAACGCTCGACGAGCGTCTCTTTCCCGTCCGGATCCCGCCATCCCTTTTCCGGATCACATCGTTCGAGCTCCGGCTGGTCGACGAGAATCTTGCACGCGGCGCTCCCATTCGAGTCCACCTTGATCGGTCGTTCCATGCAGGGAGCGCCACAATCGATCCACCCGGGATGAAGCATGAAATCCCACTCCATGTCGTCGTCACACGGCCACGTATAGTCGTACGAGCCGACGAGCTCGCCCCACGTTTCAAGGCGTGTATCGCCCCTCTCCCGTTTCTGACAGCCGAATTCCTCCGCCTTCGACGGGACCACCACGACCGTACGATACGTCGACGATAACGAGACCTCGTTCGGCACGAGTTCCGCGGGGGACTTCACGTCCTCGTCGTCTCTCGTGCTCGCGACGATGATCTGGTAGTGCGTGCCTTTGGCGAGCGACGCGACGAACGCCGATTCCGCTTCGGTCTCGGGCGCCTGCAATCCCTTCATGAGATCGAGCGCGCGGCTCGCCGCACGGAGCGGCCGGTACGCCTCTCCCGGCATGGCGAGCCGCTCCTCCATGGCCTCGAGCGCAGCCGCGACGACGGCGTCGACCTCTTCCGCTCGGGAGGTCATCGTCGTCCACGCGAGCGCCGGCCGGTCGATGGGGGTGACCAGCGAAAGCGAGGTCGGCGCGCTCGGATGCACGATCAGCACACGATCGTCGCCCGGACGCCATTCGGCGGGATCCTCGGTCCCCCTGCAAAACTCCGCCCGGTTCTGCACGGCGCCCATAAGGCCCGCGCGTAACGCCTGCGCGGCGCGCGACCGGAGCATGGCCGCTTCGGGCGTATCCGCGTCGTCAACGACGAGCACGTGCACGATCGGCTCCCCCTTCCCGTAATACCCCTCCGACGTGAGTTGCGACGTCGTGCCGGGCACGAGCGGGACCGCGTCCGTTCCCTCACACGCCGCCGCCACGAGCCCCATCGAGAGCATAAGAAAGAATCTCGATCCCCACTTCATGGCGGGCTCGACCGGCAATTTGTGTGCCCACGCCGAAAAGCTTATGGTTTCCGGCCTAGCGCGTGGGTCGCCCGTGCACACGACGGCAACCCCACGGCGCGGAATGCCTACCTCGTTGGCAGTCGAATCAACTCAACTGAGGAGCGCCAACAAATCGTCGCGCGTGATCGCCGCCGCCTGCGCCGCCTCCCCGAGCGCCGCATCCGCCACGAGCCGCTTTTTCTCCTGGAGCGCGAGGATACGCTCCTCCACCGTGTCCTTCGCGACCAGCCGGTACACGAAGACGGGTTTGTCCTGGCCGATGCGATGCGCGCGGTCCGCGGCCTGGTCCTCGACGGCGGGGTTCCACCACGGATCCAGCAAGAACACGTGATCGGCCGCCGTCAAATTGAGGCCCGTGCCGCCCGCCTTGAGGGAGAGGAGCATCACCGGCGGGCCCCCTTCGGCCTGGAACTCGTTCACCACGCCCGCGCGATCCACGGTCGAGCCGTCGAGCCGATTGAAGGAAATCCCCACCTCGGCGAGGTGCGGCTCCACGAGGTCGAGCAGCGACGTCCATTGCGAGAAGACGAGCGCCTTGTGGCCATCCGCCGCCGCATCGGCGAGCGCCTCGACGAGCGCCTCGACCTTCGACGAGGCATTCGCGACCTGCCCGGGCACGAGCGCCGCATGACAGGCAGCCTGACGCAGCCGGAGCAACGCTTCGAGCGCGGCGAGCACGCTGCCGCCCTCGGCGAGGCGCTTGACGACGTCATTGAGCGTCGCCGCGCGCACGGCGTCGTACACGGCGCGCTCTTTGTCATCGAGCTCCACGCTGAGCACGCGGTCGGTGCGCGGGGGCAATTCGGGCGCGACCTCGCGCTTCAGGCGGCGCAGGACGAAGGGCCGAATGCGCTCGCGCAGCCGCTCGGCCGCGCCGGCGTGGCCCGCCTCGATCGGCCCGGCATAACGCTCCTTGAAATCGCCACGCCCGCCGAGCAAGCCGCGGTTCGCGAAATGCATCTGGCTCCAGAGCTCCTCCAGCCTGTTCTCCACGGGCGTGCCGCTGAGCGCCACCTTGAATTTCCCGCGCAGCGCATACGCGGCCCGCGCGACCTGGCTGTCGGGATTCTTGATCGCCTGCGCCTCGTCGAGCACGATGGTGTCCCATTCCACGGCCGAGAGCGCCTCGATGTCGATGCGCAACATCGAATACGTGGTGAGCGTGACGTCGGCCTTCGGATCGAGCGCGCGCTTCGGGCCGTGGTAGAGGGCCACCGAAAGGTTTGGCCGGAACTTCCGGATCTCGGCCTCCCAGTTGAAGAGCACGCTCTTCGGACAAACCACGAGCGCGCGGCCACGTGTGGACGCAAGCGCCTGCAAGGTCTTTCCGAGGCCCATGTCGTCCGCGAGGATCCCGCCGAGCCCCGTGTCCCGCAAGAACGAGAGCCAATCGATACCGCGGCGCTGGTAGGAGCGGAGCGTGGCGGAGAGGCCCCCGGGCAAGGGCGCCTCGGGGATCCCGGAAAAACCTTCGAGCAGGGGGGCGAGCCGGGAAAACCCCGGGGGGCGCGGGGCGTCGATCTCCTCGCAAAGGCGCGCGAGCGCGGGCAGGAGCGCGGGCGGGATCGTCTGGTCGTCGGTCTCCGCGCGCGCGGCGAGCAAATCGGCCACGCGATCGCCGAACCGCGAGAGCCAATCGGAAGGCAGCGGCGCGAAACCTCCGCCTTCGAGCGGGACGATGTCGAGCCCATCTTTCCATGCGCGAATGACGGCCGCGCCGCTCGCGTGTTTCGTCGCCCCGCCCTCCTCGCCGCCCTCGGCGAAGGATTCGAAGACGACGTCGAAGCCATCGCCCTGGATGTCGAACCGCGGCACGAGCGGGCGCTTGCCAAACAGCTCGCCGAGCGTCTCGCCTTGCTCGCCGCCGCGAAACCCTTTGAGCTTTTGAGCAAATCGTAATGCGGCCTCGCCGTCGAGATCGACGCGCCGGCCGGGGATCAGGTTGAGCTCGTCGCGGAGCCGCTCGATGAGCCTCCGCTCCTCGGCCTCGTCGCGCACGGGCACGGTCCCGCCGAGGTGGACGAGCACATTTTGATCGACGCGGGCCTCAGGCGGGTCCCCATACACGAGCAGCGGCAGCACGGAGAGCGTATGCCCCGCCTGCGAGAGCTCGATCGAAATGCGCGGGCGGCCCTTGCGCGCGACGCCCGGGAGCCTGCGCGTACGCACGACGAGGCGCGTGTGTTTGTCGAGGTCAGGGAGGATCTTCGTGACGAACGTGCCGAGCTCCTCTTTCGCGACGTGCCGCTCCATGGGCAACTTTTCCCACGCATCACCCGTGATCGAGGTATCCCCGAGCGGACGCAGGACGTCCCCCGTACGCGCAGCGCCGCGGGCGATGACCTCGTCGACGGAGGGGTCTTTCTCGACACGCACGAGGACGCCGCCATTCTTGCCGTCGAGCACGACGGCCGAGGGGCGAACGGCCTGCTTGTTCGTGCGGACGGGAAAACCGTCGAAGAGGACGCTCGGCACAGCCTCCAGGAGCGCGAAGAGCTCCCGCACGCGCGAGAGCGGGACGACGCCGCCCTTCCAGGTCGAGAACATGCGATCGATCGTGATGTCCTCGTGTGTGGGCAAGACCGGTAGATCCCCGCGCGAGACGCGATTCGTGATCGAGCCCTGGAACGGCTCGCGGCGGCCATCCGGGAATATCACGGCGCGCTCCAAGAACAATGTGCCCGCGTCGCGGCTGAACTCGTATTCGATCTTGCCGAGTGCGCGCTGCGGCACAGGCGCGGTCCGCGGGCCAGCATCCGTCCCGGTCGCGGGGCGCTGGCCTTCGGGGGATTGAGCCGCGACGATCACGGCGGCCGCGACGTGCTGGCAGGGATCGAATTTGCCGCCGCAATCGCACGTCCACTCCTCGTCCGCGACGTACAACGTGACCGTGGGCGCGATGGCGACGCCGGGGACGCGGATGCGATAGGTGAGCTCGGTGGCGGTCCGCCTGTCGAGGATCACGGCGCCGTCGCGCGCCAAGTTGACGCCCTTCGTCCAGAGACCGGGCGGGCAGGCTTTACGAACCGCCTGGAGGAGCGAGTCCATGACGACGGGAGCGGTAGCACGGGACGGCGCGCGTGTCGCCTCCCTCGGGTCAGCGCACGTCCGCCTCGATCTCCGCTCCGTGAGGTCCGTAGCATTCGTAGTGGACGCGATCGGCCGGCACCCCGAAGACGTGCAGCGCGCCGCGGATCGATCGCATGAAGGGAATCGGACCGGTGAAATAAAAATCGCAATCGCTTCCGGGGAGGTTCCGCCCGAGCGTGCCGAGGCCGAGCCGGCCCCGCGTCTCGTAATCGCGCCCCGGCTCGTCCTCGGCCGAAGGCTGCGAATAGCAGCGGTGGAGCGTGACGTTCGGGTGGCGGCGCGCGAGCTCCTCGATCTCCCGCCGGAGCGGGTGGTGGCGCCCGTCGTGCATCATCTGGAAGAAGTAAATGGGGCGGTCGATCCCGCGATCGAGGGCGCTCTGGAACAGGCTGAACATCACCGTGATGCCGATGCCCGCGGCGATGAAGACGAGCGGGCGCGGCGATTCGACGAGGACGAGCTCGCCGTACGGCGACGAGACGTCGAGCACGTCCCCTTCCCGCACGTGGTCGTGGAAAAACCGGGAGCAGACGCTGTCGGGGCTCCCCTCCGCGCCGGGCTCACGCTTGATCGTGACCCGGAAATACCCCTTCCCCGGCGCGGTCGAGAGCGAGTAATTGCGATACACGGCGCTGCCACCGACACGCGAATACCCGGGGACCTCGACGCGAAAGGTGACGTACTGGCCGGCCTCGTAATGCGGCAGGGGGCCGCCGTCGCGGGGCGAGAGGTAAAACGAGGCGGCGTCCGCCGACTCCTGGACCTTCTGCCGGACCACGAAAGGCCGGAACCCCTCCCATCCGCCCGGCGCTCGGGCGCTTTTCTGCATGAGATCCCGCTCGATCTCGATGAACAGGTCGGCGAGGACGCCATACGCTTCGCGCCAGGCGGCCATGATCTCGTCCGTCGCGACGTCGCCGAGGATGGCCTTGACCGAGGCGAGGAAGTAGTGACCGATGATCGGGTAATGCTCGGGCCGGATGTCGAGCGAGGCGTGGCGGTGCGCGATGCGCATCACCGTGGCCTTGAGCGCGGGCAGGTCGTCGAGGCTCGTGATGGAGCCATTGAGCACGTTCGTCAGGGCGGCGCCCGGGGCGCCCTCTCGGCCGAAGAAATCACCTCGGAACGCCTCCTGCTGCGAGGCGCGTGTCTTCTGCTCGCCCGTGGGCTGGTTGGCCGGGTTGAAGAGCAGCTCGAGCTCGGGGTGCTCTTGGTGCAGATGGCGGTAGAAATGACGAATGATCGTCGCGCCATGTTCGGCGAGGACCGGAGCCGTCGCCTTCACGATCGCGACAGTCTCGGCCGAGAGGGTCTTTCTGCTCATGGCTCAACCCGCCGCGCGCATGCCGGCGATGAAAAAGGGATACAACTCGGCGCGCATCAGGCCCTCGGAGACGACCGGATCCGCGTCGACGATCACGCGCGCGGCGGCCTCGTCCGCCGCCTCGACGACGGCCATGCCGAACGTCTCCGGGCCCGTCGTCAACGTGCGACCGACGAAGACGAGCACGCCGCGCGCCTTCAATTCTTCGAGGTACGCGCCGTGCCGGCCGAGCGTGGCCATCTCGGTCTCCGTGGGGCCGGTCTGCAGGAGATCCGCTCGCACGGCCCGGACGACGTAAATCCACTTGTCCGTGGGCTGAGAGGCAGGTTGGTCGCTCATGGGCATCGCATCATGGTCCATCGCGGCGCGATAAATCCACTCGAACCTACGTCCTTGTATGGCTGTCCTCGAGGATGGCCCGGAAGATCACTTCGGCAAGGTCTGCCGGGATGCCATGACACGCGGCGTACGCGCGCCGCTCCGCGAGGAGCTCGACCTCGCGGCTCGGATCGACGAGCGGTAGGCCGAGCGCCCGCTTTTTGACGAAGAGCGCGCCGACGAGCGCCCTCCGCCGCGCGACGAGCTCGAGCAGCGCATGGTCGAGCTCGTCGAGCGCGCGGCGGGTCTCGTGAACATCGGCAGGAAGCATGGCGGGCCCAAGGGTACAACCGCGTCGGGCGCGTGCCACCGCTTTCGGGTTGCGTTATAGCGTCCGACCATGAGCTCCCCCGCGCTGCCGAGGCGCCCCGAGATCCTCGCCCCCGCCGGTGATGACGCCGCGCTCCGGGCCGCGGTGCTGGCCGGCGCGGACGCCGTCTATTTTGGGCTCCAAGGGTTCAACGCACGGGCGCGCGCGAAAAACTTCGACGCCGAAGGGCTCGCGCGGACGATGGCGTTCCTGCACGAGCACGGGGTCCGCGGGTACGTCACGCTGAACACGCTGGTCTTCGACGAGGAGCTCGAGAACGTCGAGAACGCCGTGCGTACGTGCGCCGAGGCCGGCGTGGACGCGGTGATCGTGCAGGACCTCGGGGTCGCGCGGATCGTGCGGGCGATCGCGCCGGCGCTCGCGATCCACGCCTCGACGCAGATGACGTGCACCGACGCAGGCGCCGCGGAGCTCGCGCGCGAGCTCGGCGCGAGCCGGGTCATCCTGGCGCGCGAGCTGTCGGTCGACGACATCGCGGCGATCCGGCGCACGACGGACGTGGAGATCGAGGTCTTCGTGCACGGCGCGCTCTGCATCGCGTATTCGGGGCAGTGCTTGACGAGCGAGGCCATCGGCGGGCGCAGCGCGAACCGCGGGGCGTGCGCGCAGGCGTGCCGGCTGCCGTACGAGCTCGTCGTCGACGGGGAAAAACGAGACCTCGGGGATCACGCGTATCTCCTGTCGCCCGAGGATCTGGAGGCGAGCGCGCTCGTGCCGAAGCTCGCCGCGCTCGGCGTCTCGTCGCTGAAGATCGAAGGGCGGTTGAAGGGGCCCGACTACGTGGCCGCGACGACGCGGCTCTACCGCGCGGCGCTCGAAGCGAGCAGCGCAGGCACGAGCGAGGCGCTCGGTTCGATCCGAAAAACCGCGCTGCAAACGTATTCACGAGGGTCGGGCCCAGGCTTTCTCGCCGGCGTGGATCATCAGCGGCTCGTGGAGGGGCGCGCTTGTGATCATCGAGGTTTGCCGGTGGGTGAGCTCGTCGGGACCACGCGCGCGCGTGGAAAAACGCTGCTCCAGATCCGGCTCGCGGAAGCGATCATGCGCGGCGACGGCGTGCTCGTGGAGGGCGGGTTCGCGGGCGCAGGCGAGATCGGCGGACGCGTCTGGACGATCGCGAAGAACGGCGCGGACACGCCGCGCGCCGAGGCGGGCGAGGAGGTCTCCGTCTGGCTCGGGCCCGATGCGCGGGTGGATGTCGCGAAGCCGGGCCGGCGTGTGTGGAAGACGGACGATCCGGCGACGGAAAAGGCGATCCTCGCGGAGATCGAGCGGTCGCCGCGGAAGGTGCCGCTCTCGATTCGGGTGTCGGGGGCGATCGGGGAGATGCCGCGGTTCGAGGCATCGACGACATCGGGGCTCTGGGGCGTCGTGACAGGCGACGCGCCGATCGGCGAGGCGCGCGGCGGCGCGGACGTCGCCGCAGTGCTGAAGGACAAACTCGGGCGGCTCGGCGATACGCCGTTCGAGATCGCGACGATCGACGCGGACCTGCCGGCGAGCGTGATGATCCCGCCGTCGTCGCTGAACCGAGCGCGCCGCGCGCTCGTGGAGGCGCTGCTCGCCTCGGCCGCGCGGAAGGTGGAGACGACGGCGGTGCATTTCCAGGACCTCGTGCGCGCGGCGAGCCCGCCCGACCGGAGCCCGCCGACGGCCGGTCTTTTCGTGCTCTGCCGGACGGAGGCGCAAGCCGCGGCGGCGCTCGACGCAGGCGCGGACGGGGTCTATCTCGATTTCTTGGAGCTCGTAGGGACGGGCGCGGCCTTGCGCGCGCTCCGGGCGTCGCGGCCGAACGTGACGATCGGCGTCGCGCCGCCGCGCATTCGCAAGCCGGGCGAGGAGAAGATCGACCGGTACCTGCTGTCCCTGGAGCCCGATCTCCTGCTCGTGCGTGGGCTCGGCGCGCTGCGGGAGGGCGCGGGGCTCTCGATTCCGCGGATCGGCGATTTCTCGCTGAACGTGACGAACCGATTGACGGCCGCGGAGGTGCTCTCGCGCGGGCTCTCGGCGTTCACGCCCTCGTTCGACCTCGACGCGGCGCAGCTCGAGCGGCTGCTCGATTCGCCGTTCGGGCCGTTCGCCGAGGTGGTCCTGCATCACCCGATGCCGCTCTTCCACATGGAGCATTGCGTGATCGCGGCGCTGCTCTCGACGGGGAAGGATTTTCGTGATTGCGGCCGGCCCTGCGAGAAGCACAAGGTGTCCTTGCGGGACCGGGCAGGGATGGAGCACCCGGTGGAGGCGGACGTGGGCTGCCGGAACACGGTGTTTCACGCGGCGGCGCAGAGCGCGGCGGGCCTCGCGTCCGCGGCGGCGCGGGGGGGCGTGCGGCGATTCCGGATCGAGCTCGTGCGCGAGACGGCGGAGGACGTGACGACGATCGTCGGGACGTATCGGCGCCTGCTCGAAGGCAAGATGCACGCGCCCGAGGTGTTCCGCGCGCTCCGGACCGAGGGCGGATATGGCGTGGTGAAGGGGTCACTCCGGGTGCTTCCGGCGTGAAGGAGATCGGAACGCACGCGATGGAAAAGCGAGAGTCGCTCCAGATCGGGAAACATACGCTGTCGTTCGAAGACCCCGGGATCGCCGTGCATGTGTACCGGGGGCCGATCACGCTGGAGGACATGCGTGTCCTCGTCGATCTCCCGGACATGGACGAGCACGGGGGCCGATTTCAGCTCGCGCTCTACCACATGCAGGAGTTCGGCGGCCTCGACGCCGCCGCGCGCAAGCTGGGCGCCGAGCGGCCGAGGCCGGCGGGGACGTATTACGCGGCCTACGTGGGCGCGAGCTTCAAGACGCGCGTGGTCATCTCGCTGTTCACGCGCGCTGCGAACCTCTTGCAAGGTCAAAAGACCGTGCTCGGCTTTTTCGATGATCACGCATCGGCCAGGGCTTGGTTGCTCGAGTGCCGCGCAAAGCACCCCGCGGCGGACAAACAATAGACCGAGGGCGCACGTCTCCGTGCACCCCCGGTCGAAAGCCAAGGAAGTGGTGCGGCCCTGGAACGCCCGGGAGCGGAGGGAGCTCCAGGGCGGAGGAATCGATTACTTGCGCGCGGCGACCTGCGCCTGGATCTGGCGGCGCAGCTTCTTCACCTCGGTCTGAGGCAGGTAGCGGAGCAATTCGGCGGTCTTGGCGCGCTCGTCCTCCTCGGCGAACGTGAGGAGGTACATCGGGGGCACGCCGAAGCCCTCCGCGAGGCGGGCGATCGTCTGGATCGTAATCGCGGCGAGGCCGTGCTCGACGCTCGAGAGGTGGCCCTTCGAGAGCGCGCTCGCGTCGGCGAGGGCGCCGAGGGACATGTTGCGCTCCTTGCGAAGCGCGCGAATACGGGTACCAACCTGGAGGGCAAACGGCTCGGGGGTCGAACGTCGCGGCATTTTTGATTAAGGTTCTCGGTTCGCCCTCGCGGGCGCTCCGACCGGCCTCCTTCGCGCCGGGGAAAAGGGTCTCGTCTGTCGTTTCGGAAGCTCTCGTCGCCCCGCGTCGCTTTCGTTCGCGACCACCGCGGCGACCACGAAAATGACTATGCACCCATTCCGACGAACCCGCACGAAAAACCGCAAGCCGATCGGACCTTCAATGTCCTACCCAGCATGGCCGCCGTATCGAGGCCAGGGAAAACGTGGGGCGTGAAGGACATTGATTGTCCTAGGTTCTTTCGTGGTGGACAAAAAAGCGAGAGCGCCGATCGGACCTGCCGATCAGCGCTCTCCAGGTGATTTGGGGGGTGGGACGCGATTATTTGCGGGCGGCGACCTGCGCCTGGATCTGGCGGCGCAGCTTCCTCACCTCGGTCTGGGGCAGGTAGCGGAGGAGCTCGGCCGCGTGGGCGCGCTCGTCCTCCGCCGCGAACGTGAGGAGGTACATCGGAGGCACGCCGAAGCCCTGCGCGAGCCGGGCGATCGTGCCGATCGTGATCGCGGCGAGGCCGTGCTCGACGCTGGAGAGGTGGCCCTTCGAGAGCTCACTCGCGTCGGCGAGCGCCGCGAGGGACATGTTCATCTCGTACCGGAGCTCGCGAATACGGGCGCCGACCTGGAGTGCAAACGCATCGGGAGTAGAACGTCGGGGCATGGGGATGTGGTTCTCGGTTCGCCCTCGCGGACGCGCCGACCGGCCTCCTTCTCGCCGGAAATCCAAGGGTCTCTTTTCGTTGGTGAAGCTCTCGGCCGCCCGGCCTCTCGGCGCCTTTCGCGCTCGGCTCGGTACGACCAGGAGCGAATATGCACCGCATTGGACGAACCCGCACCGAAAAACGTGATCATGGTAGGACAGCAATTGTCCTACCATGCACGGGTGCGGCATTGAGAGGAGGGAAAACGCGAGGCAGATCGGACGTTCTTCGTCCTATTGCGCGTTCCTTTGCGTCGAGGGCGGACAATGGCCCCGATCGCGAGGGAGAAGAAGCCGCGTCAGGCCGCCGCCGACGCCGTCGGTCTCGGTCTGCGAGAAGATTTCAACCTCGGGGCAATTGTCCTCGGGGGCGCAGACGGCGTCGAGGAGCTCCCGCGGGGAGGGATCTCAATGAAGGACGATCGTGGGGCGCTCTTCGCCGGGCAGCCAGAGCTCGGAGATCGTCACGAACATGTCCTCGCGAAAGTACCAGCACTTCCAGCCGCAGGAGGCCCAGTTCACGAGGCTGAGCACGCGCCGATCCTCTTTGCGCACGGGAAACACCACGTGCAGGCCATCGAAGGTCTTGTCGATCTCCTTGCCCTGGAAGTCCTTGCTCTTGCCCTTGACCTTGAAGTCGGTGATCGAGACGTCCTTTTCGGAGCCGCCGACGACGCGGAGGCCCTTGAACTCGTCCCGCGGATCCCGACACGAGATGCGGAGCCATTCGCGGACCGCGGACGCCGTGCAGAACTCGTGAGGCCGGAGGAGCTCGAGCGGCGTCGCCTTTTCCCATTCCTCGGGCGTGGGTTTGTTGGACGCCGTCTCGGGCGGAGACCATTCCGCGAGGGGAGGCGCGCTCGGCTCCGCGGGCGCAGGCGCGGCCGCGGAGGCAGGCAGGGGCGCGGGCGCAGCGGCGGCAGAGGCGGGCGCAGGCGCGACGGCGGGCGCAGGCACCTCTTCGGCCACGGCGAACGAAAAGAAGCCGAGGAGGACCAGGAACGGCGGCGAAAAGGCCAGGGCGCGGCGCAGGTTCGAGTTGCTCATAACGTCTTCAGGAAGGCGACGAGCGCCGCCCGATCCTCCTTGGAGAGATGATCCGTATGGCCCATGCGCTTGCCATTGCGCTCGACGAGATCCTCGAGCGTGGCCGCGCTGCCGTCGTGATAATAGGGCGCGCTGCCGGCGAGGTAGAGCAGCGAGGGCGTCTTGAATTTCCAGTCGTCCTCGGCCTCCGTCTCGAAGCGTGCCTTGTCGAACGCCCACGCGCCGAGCCCGACGACAGCGCGGTTCGTGTAGTCGGTCTTCGGCACGTGGCAGGTCGCGCAGCCGACGTTGGCGTCGTTGAAGAGCTGCTCGCCTCGTTTCTCCGCGGCGGTCTTTTCGTGGTTGTCGCGCGGAGGCGGGACGAGGCCATTGCGGGCAAAGGCGGCGATGGCCTCGGCGCGCGGGATCGTCTTGTCGGCGGAATAACTCAAGGGCCCGCCGCCGAGCCAGCGGTGGAGGCCAAAACCGATGATCACGCGGTGCTTGAGGTTCGGGCTCTCGCCTTTCCAGCCATAAGGTCCGAACGCGGCGACGCGGCCCGCGAGCATCGGCGTCTGGCGCGGGACGCCCTTGAAGAAGCCCTCGAACGCCTGTTTGTCCTCGAAGGCATGCATCGCGTTGGGCTCGAATTTACCCTTTTCCTCGTAGCTCTCCCGGATGTCTTCGTGCCACACGTGCCCGTCGTCGCGCCCCTCGGGGTGGCAGCCGGCGCAGGCATACGAGGCGCTCATGAGCCAGTCGCGCGCATTGTAATAAAGCCGGCGACCGAGGGCCGCCTGCTCGGGCAGGAGATCCGGGCCGAGGGAGAAAATCGCAGGGGGCGAGGATTCGTAGGGCGCGCGTTTGTCGAAGGCGTCGAGCCGGACGATCGCGAGGTCGTGGCTCGATCGGCAAAATACGAAGGCGGTGCCCTCGTCCTCGGAGAGCGCGATTCCGGTGGGCGCGCCGCAGCGGGTGGCGCCGGGTTTGTCGTCCTCGGTATTGCCGCCGCCGAGGTCGTACTTGCGAAGGGCGCCGAGTGAAGGATCGAGGGAGAGCGCGTCGAGCTCGACGAGGTGGTCGGTGCCTTCACTCGCGACGAGCAAGGTGCGGGTCTTCTTGCGATACACGGCGGCGCGCGGCTGGACGAAGATCTCGCCGATCTGCGCGGGCGCAGGGCCCGTGAGGTGCGGGTCGGCCTCTTCGAATCCGAACTCGCCGAGGAGCTTTTGGAACGGCTTCGATTGCATGACGAACCAGCGAGGCGCGCGCACGGCGAGCGGGCTTTCGTCGACCGTCGAGAGGATATCGACGGTGTTTTGCCCATTCCACGCGCTCTCGCCCATGGCCCCGAGCGCCTGGCGCGGGACGAAGAGGCGCGCGCCGTCCGGAGAAAGGACGGCCGAATACGCGAGCGTCGCCGCCTCGCGCCGCGCCGGATCGGGCGGGGTGCGCAAGGGTGCCGCCGGGAATGGAACGTCTTTCACGCGGGCTTCGCCGTCGACCGCGTCGATACGCGAGAGCGTGGCGCGGACGAGGTGCGTGACGTAGGCGTTTTTTCCGTCGGGCAAGACGACGACGGCGCGCGGTTCGCGCGGGACGTCGAGGGTCCAGCGTTTCTGGAGGGTTTTGAGGTCGACGGCAGAGACCGCGTGGGTCCACGGCGAGGTGACGAGCGCGGTGGATTCGTCGGGGGTGATCGCGAGGCCCCAAGCATCGGCCGGGAGCTCGACGCGGCCGATCTCGACGAGGCCGGCCGCGGGATCGGGGCGCATGACGAGCAAGAGGCCCGGGCCTTCGTAAGGCGAGGCGGGATCGTCGGTCTTGCGAAGGCCACGCACGGTGACGAGGACACGATCGTCGAGGGCGAGGACGGCCGCCGGGGGCCCAGGCATCTTGACGGCGACCGGCGGGTTCTGCGCGTCGGCGGGGAGCGCGATGCGCCGCACGACCTGCTGATCCTCGTCCGCGAGCCAAAGCGCAGGCTCGGACGGCGAACGGACGAGCGCGCCGCCTTCACGCACGAGCGGCGGCCTGCGCGCGCGGGCAGGCTGGAGCACATCCGGGGCCGCCGCGTTCGAGGCGGCCGGCGGGGGCGTCGCGTCGGTCGGCGAGGGCGTGTCGCCGGATTTGCACGCGGCGAGGGCCGCGAGCGAGGTGAAGCCTGCGAGGAGGAAGGTGGACGCGGAGGTTCGCATCGGCGGGATCCGGGTACGCTCCAGGGTACCCCGACATTCCAGCCGAGGGCTACGGCCGGCCGCGCGGGGCGCGTGGTGAAAACGGGGTTGTCAGGGCGATCCGCCGCCCGCGAGCAGGGCGTGCGCGACGAATCCGAGGACGAACCCGACGCCGAGCGCGACGAGGCCAAACGCAAACGCGGCGCGGCGCGGGACGGCGTCGGCAGGAATGACGACGGCGGGCGCAGCAGCCCTCGGGGCGGCCGGGATCTCGCCAAAGCCAGCGACGGGTTGGACCGGCGGACGGCCGAGCGGCGGGGCGACGGGCGGCGCAGCCATCGGCATGGCAGCGATGGGCGGCGCGGCGGGCGGCGTGATGATGACCTGCGGAGGGGCCACAGCGGGAGCGACCGCGGGCACGCCAAACGCGGGCGACGGGCGGCGGAGGGCCGCCGGAGGGCCCGGGTCAGGGATGTCGGAGACGGCCGGCATCGGCACGGTGAGCGCAGGGGACGGGCGCTGGATCGGGGCCGAGGGACCAAAACGCGCGGACGCAGGAGGCGGAGCCATGGGGGAAGGCGCGGCGGGCGTGGCGAAGGGGAGCTGCGTGGCGGCCGAGCCGAGGAGCGAGGAGACGGGGGCCGCCTGCGTGGGGGCGTCGACGTCTCCGCCTTGCGGGCGCGCGAGGGCGCGGGCCTCGGCGAGCTCCTTCAGCATGGGCTCGATGCCCTCGTACCGCTCGGCGGGCCTGCGCTTGACGGCGCGCATGACGATCGCGGAGAGGCGCTCGGCCGCGGGATCCTTGCGGGGGAGCGCGATGGGCGGGGCGTCGTCGCTCAATTTCTGGCGCGCGTAAGAGAGGTCGTCCTGGTCGCCGAAGACGTTCCGGCCCGAGGCGGCGCGGTAGAGGATCGCGCCGAGCGCGTAGACGTCGGCCGTTCCATTGACGTCGCGCGAGTTCAGGAGTTGCTCGGGCGCCATGTACGGGATGGTGCCGACGGCCATGTCGGCGCGGGTGATGCCGGTGAGCGTCTCCTCCTTGCCGCGTTGGTCCTCGGCCGGATCGAGGAGGCGGGCGAGGCCGAAGTCGATGAGCACGGCGCGGCGCTCGCCGCTCGGCAGGCGCCGCAGGATGACGTTCTCGGGTTTGACGTCGCGATGGACGATGCTGGCCCGGTGGAGGTCCGCGATGGCGCGCGCGACGCCCTCGCCGATGTCGAGGACCTCCTCGACGGCGAGCGTGCCCTGTTTGTCGAGCAGATCGGCGAGGGAGGTGCCCGCGACGTACTCCATCACGAGCAGGAGGCCGAAGTCGGGATCGGTCGTCTGTTCGATGACGCGCGAGACGTGGTCGCTCTCGATCTTGCCGAGGAGGAGCGCCTCACGACGAAAACGCGTGACGAGGTGGTGATCACGCGCGGCGTCGGGCAAGAGCCGTTTGATCGCGACCTGCGCGCCCCCCACCTGCGCGCCGATCCACACCTCGCCCATACCGCCCTCGGCGATCTTGCGCTCGAGGCGGTACTTCCCCCCAATCATCGCCCCCGGGACGAAGTCCATCGGCCGAGGATGCTACCCGAGGACGGGTCCCCAGCACGAGGATTCGGCGCTTTTTCCCGAGGTGACGCCGCGCGTCCGCGCCCTAAGGCCCCGCGTCGTATTCGACCGTCAGGGAAAACGTGTCGGCGCTGTCGACGACACAACCACGGCGCAGGCGAACGGTGAAGGTGTAGAGGTTCGTCCCGGGCTGGTACTGGGAGGGATCGACGCCGAAACGGACGATGCCCGTGCCGCATGCGTCCGCGGGGAGCACGAGAGGTGAGGTCGTGCAGGTGGTCGCCCTGTGCGCCGGGGTGTCGCAGCGCTCGAGCTCGAGCACGTAGCCGTCGCGCGGATCGAGGGGCACGCGGGCGGCGTACTCGGCAAACCACGTGACCGCGACGGCCTGGGAGATCTGGAAGTTCGGGTCCGGCGCGCTCACCCACGCAGCACGCGCGAGCGGCTCGCCCTCGCCGAGGAGCGTGCCGCACGGATCGTTCGGATCGACGTCGCTGCCCGGTTCGAGGTTCGCGCGTTCGTCGCATGCGCCCGCGTCGGATCCTCCGTCCTGCTTGTCGGCGTCCCCCGACGCGTCGTGCGAAATCCCCTCGCCTCTGGAAGCATCGTCACGCGTCTCTCGTGCCTGACAACCCGCGGCAGCGAGGAGCAGCAAGAGCGCAGCTCGGGACAACACGAACGGCCGAAGCGTCGTCGAATGCATGGTTCCCTCCGGCCTTTGCAATCGAGATGCCCGAAAACGACGGGGACAGACGCGGGGAAACACGGCGCCGGGCGTTGACGAGGCAGACGGGCCTTCGATACTTTGGGGGGATGTTCTGCGCGGGATCGGCACGTTCGGGAGTTCGGCTGACGACGCTGTTCGTGCTCGGCGCACTCTCGCTCGTGGGCTGCGGCCGCGACGAACCCGCGGTGAAGCCGGGCGGGACGACGGGGGATCCGCCGTCCGATCGTCCGCGGCTCGCGGGGACGTTGCTCTACGAGAGCGTCGCGTACGACTACGAGGCGGACGGGCTCGACTATTCGAAGGTGGACCAGAAGCCGATCCGCGGCGCGCGCGTGGCGCTGCTCGACGCGGCGAACGACGCGTTGATCGCCGAGACGACGTCGGACGCGATGGGCGCGTACGCCTTCGACTGGGAGGGCACCACGCAGGTGAAGGTCTGGGTCTACGCCGAGACGAAGGAGCCCTCCATCCTCGTCGTGGACAACACGGCGAGCGACGCGACGTACGTGATGGAGAGCGGCGAGGTCGTGGTCGACGAGCCGAGGTCGCTCGACCTGGTGGCGACGACGGGCTGGACGGGGGTTTCGTACGGCAACCCTCGGCTCGCGGCGCCGTTTTCGGTGCTCGACGCGGCCTACACGGCGGCGCGGCGGTTCCTCGACGAGACGACGCCGCCGCCCGTGTTCCCGAAGCTCGAGATCAACTGGAGCGTGGAGAACCGGCCCGAGGACGGGCTCGTCGGGCTCGGTCAGATCGGGACCTCGCACTGGGACGGCAACGAGATCTACGTGCTCGGCAAGGAGAACGTGGACACGGACGAGTTCGACACGCACGTGCTGGTGCACGAGTGGGGGCACTCGTTCGAGGAGCACATCACGCGCTCGGATAGCTGGGGCGGCTCGCACGGGTACGGCGACGTGCTCGATCCGCGGCTCGCGTTCAGCGAGGGGTTCTGCAACGCGCTCTCGGCGATGATCCTCGACCCGGACACGATCTACAGCGACGCGATGGGCGCCGGGCAGAAAGACGGGTTCTGGGAGGACATCGAGGAGAACGATACGAGCCAGTCCGCGAAGCCCGGCTGGTACTCGGAGACGACGGTGCAGAACGTGGTGTTCGACGCGTACGACGGGAACGCCGAGGCCTTCGACAACGTCGAGGTGAAGCTGCAAGGCGTGTACGCGGTGATGATCGGCGATCTGAAGTCGACGCCGGCGATGACCACGCTGTTCCCGTTCGTCGCGGGGCTGAAGGGCGCGCATCCGGACGCGGCGACGGCGATCGACGCGCTGGTCGGGCATCACGGGTCGGGCAGCTCGTTCGGGATCGATCCGGTGGCGGACGCGTGGGGGACGGGCGAGACGCACACGGCCGGAGATCCGGGGGCACTGCCGGTGTTCGTGCCGCTCGCGGTGAACGAGTCGGTGAAGCTGACGTTGATCGGCGGGATCGATCCGGCGCTGCTCGGGCAGAACCGCTTCCTCCGCGTGAAGGGCACGGGCGGGACGCTGAAGGTGAGCTCGAGCGCGACGAGCGACGTGGACCTCTACGTGTACCTGCGCGGCAAGGAGCTCGACAGCGCCGCGTCGGAGAGCGGCGAGGAGACGGTGTCGTTCGCCACGACTGTCGGCGAAGACTACGTGGTGAACGTGCAGGGCTACGGAGAATTTTCGGGCCCGTATGAAGTGACGATCGAGGTCCTGCCATGAAGAGAGGGAACGAGATGCGCGTGCTCTGGATGCTCGCTTGTGTCGTGGCCGGGTGCGGGACGGTCGATCGGAAGGAGCCCGATCACGTCGGTCCGGAGGCGCCCCTCGCCGAGGCAAACGCCGAGGAGGGAAGCGCGGTCCGGACGCAGAAGCCGGGGGCGCCCGTGAAGGTCGAGGGGAAGCTCGGGGCGTCGAGCGCCGCGCTGACGGTCGATTTCGAGGAGGCCGCGAGCGACGTGACCGTGGAAGTGTGGGGCGTGGACGGGCTCGTCGTGACGAGCGCGAAGGAGCCCGTGCAGAACCGGCGCTTCGGCCAGGGCGAGAAGGTCTCCGTGGAGGTGTCGTTCACGGCGCCGGCGACGCGGGCCGACCTCGCCGTGCGGGTGCGCGGGACGTTCGACGGGCGGGTACGCGAGCGGGTGCAGTCGTTCACCGTGAACGCGGGCGCGCCGAGCTTGACGCAGCCGCCGGGGGAGCTTCGTACGGGGCCGGATGGGAAGCCGGTGCGTGTGCTTCGGGCGGAGTGACGAGGGTGGAGGCTGCCCCGGGTCACCTGCGAGGCCGATCGATCGGTGCTCGCGGCTGCCTCGGGTCACCTGCAAGGCCGGTCGGTCGGCTGTGGGAGCTGACCCGGGTCACCTGCAAGGCCGGTCGGTCGGCCGTGGAAGCTGACCCGGGTCACCTGCGAGGCCGGTCGGTCGGCCGTGGGAGCTGACCCGGGTCACCTGCGAGGCCGGTCGGTCGGTCGTGGAGCTGCCCCGGGTCACCTGCGAGGCCGGTCGGTCGGTCGTGGAGCTGACCCGGGTCACCTGCGAGGCCGGTCGGTCGGTGCGGGACGCTGGTCGGGGTGGCTTGGTGGCGCAGTCGTTGATGTGGTGTGGTTGGCTATGATGGGCGACGAAGGGGCCAACGCGCCTACACGGTCGACAACCTACGCACCTTCACCCGATCTCCGAGCGCTCGATTCCACTCGTTCAACGAAAGAATCATGCAGTCCTTGATGTAGAGAGGAGCCCTCGCCCAGCCCTGCCCCCGAGGGCCGCGCAGCCCAAGCGCCCTGCGCAGCTCATCGGCAGCGGTTCGATAGTACTTTGCCCGCTTCGCGAGCGAAAACGCGTCACACGCGAAAAGGACGATGTACGTGATGCTGGTGCCCGCCGGGAGTTCGTCATCGAGGAGGAGGTGAAGAAACGTATCCTTCGCCTTCGGCGCCAAGCTCTCGTGAATGAGCTTCTTTTGCTTGAAGTCTTCGATCAGGCGCGCGGGCTCTCCCTGCACGTAGGGGTTGTCGGGATCCTTGATCTCGACGAGCCACAGTTCCTTCGTTTCCGGCCAGTGAAATACGAAGTCGACCTTCTTCCAGTGGTTGATCCCGTGCACCTCGTCGTCGAAGCGCCAGGGTCGCGGAACCTCGGAGACGTCGAGTTCGAGGTCGCCTGTGTCCTCGTCCCTCCACCAGCACTCGGTCATTCCTTGGCCCTCCCCAGCACACGAGCGATGTCTTCGTCGTAGAGGCGCAAGTTTTCCTCGTCGATGGCGTTGCGCGTCAACGACTCGGCCCGCTCGGCCACCTCCACCTGGATCTTGTCCTCCTCCCGGTACAGGGCGAAGAAGCGCGCCTCGCCGGGGCGCTGCTGCAGATCCAGCTCCTTGAGGAGGAAATCGCTGTGCGTCGCCAGGAAAACCTGAACGCCGATCTCTCGGGCGAGGTGAAGCAGGAGGTCGACCAGATCCTTGATGCTCACCGGGTTGATGTTCGCTTCCGGTTCGTCCCAGAAGAGGAGGGAGCTCTGGCGGAGGGTCTCATTTTCGATGAGCTGAAGCAGAAGCGCGAACTTGCGTAACCCCTCCGCAAGAAGCGTGAACTCCAGCTTGCCTTGAGCGTTCTTCAGGAAGAAGTGCTCGTTCTCGACCGTGATCTTGCCGCTGATCAAGTTTTCGAGCTTCCTCCGGAGGCTTCGCCTGGAAGCGCTGGGCGCCCCCTTCCCCACGGGAGAGAACGCGCGAACCAGGATGTCGCGGTACGTTTCCTCGAAGTAGATCTCCTTCTGTTCGTAAAGAGCCAGGAACCCTGGCGCATGCGCGAGCATGTCCTTGGGCGGGATGAAGACGGGCTTGCCGTCATCCGAGGTCGGCGCGGGCCAATGGCTCACGAACTCCGAGAACGACGTCTCCGAGTGGTTGCTCGAGAACCGGAAGGAGAGATCGTGACCGTCTCGCACGAGGCGCACGCTGGCGGATTGCGCTTGCTTGGTCCGACGGGCAAGCCGCCCGAGGCGCCGAGGCTCCGGTAGAAAGACACGCAGGAGTTTCTGCGCGATGTCGTTCTGGAAGCGATGCGCTTCGGTCACCGCGTACAGGAGCTTGAGCAGATGGGTCTTGCCCGTCGCATTGGGACCGACAAAGACGTTGAGCCCAGGAACGAAATCCAGCTTCAAGGTCTGGAAGACCGTGAAATTCTCCAGCTCCAGGTGGCTCAGCACGATGTGCTCCTAGTCTCAGCGTTCCGGCTGCGTCAACAAGCCCATGGGGCCGGGGAAGGCTCAACGTCAGCGATACCCGTACTTGCCGAGCGAGTCCGCGACCTCGTGGGCCGTGGGGCGCGCGGCAGGGTCGGGATCCATGCAGCGCTCGAAGAGGAGCGCGAGGCCGCCCTGGAGGCCCTCGACGCGGCGCAGGCCCGTGGGGCGCGGGAGGGTTTGTCCCTGCATGCCGACGAAGATGGGCGGGACGTTGAAGGGGCGCTTGCCCGTGAGGATCTCGTAGGCGATGACGCCGAGGCTGAAGACGTCGGAGTGCGCCTTCCAGTGACGTGAGCCCTGCGCGAGCTCCGGGCCCATGTAGGTCGGGGTGCCGACGAGGATGCCCGTGCGCGTGACCTCCTGCGGCGGCGGCGCAATGCTGCGGCGTGTGGACGGCGGCGAGTCGAGCTCGCGAGGCCGCTCGGAGAGGGGCGGGCGCTCCTGGACTTCGCCCGTGAGGGTGGAGATGCCGAAGTCGACGAGCTTGACCTGCGCATGGCCGTCGGCGTCCTCGGCGACCATGACGTTGCCCGGCTTGAGGTCGCGGTGGATGACGCCCTGCGCGTGCACGGCGGCGAGGCCCGCGGCCATCTGGCGGAGCACCGAGCAGGACCAGGCGACGTCGCGGTAGCGCTCTTTGCAGCGATGGAGCGGCTTGCCCTTGCAAAGCTCCATGACGAGGTACAGCAGGCCCTCGGGCGTGACGTCGACGTCGGCGATCGAGGCGAGGTTCGGGTGGTCGAGGCGGGAGAGGATCTGCGCTTCGCGGACGAAGCGCGCCATCGCGAGCTTGTCGCTGCGGCTCGTGAGGACCTTCATGGCGAAGCGGCGCGTGTCGCGGACACGCTCGACCTCGTAGACGACGCCCATCGCGCCCTGGCCGAGCTCCTCGATGACGCGGTACCGCTCGGCGATGAGGGCGCCGACGTCGAAGCTCGGCGTGGCCGTGACGAGCTCGTCTTCGTCGACCTCGACGTCGGTGCGGAGCGAGGAGAGGAGGCTCGTCGTGTGCTGCTGGATCTTGCGGCGGAGCTCCTCGTTCAGGACCTCGACCTCGGCCTTCTTGGTCTCGATCGTGCGGATCTTGGCCTGCACGTCGCGGCGCATCTGGTCGAGGCCCCGCGCGAGGTCCGCGAACTCGCTCTTCTCGTCGACGGGGATCGGGGTCTTGATGTCGCCCGACGCGAGGCGCGCGGCGGCTTCGAGCAGCACCGCCTGCTCGGCGATGCGCTTCTGGTGGAGCGAGCTTTCGAGCTCGGCGCGGACGGCGCGCGTGGAGACGATGTTGATGGAGAGCTTCTCGCCGAGGGCGTTGAGGAGCGAGAGGTCGGCGTTGTCGAAGTGCCGGCGCGACTCGTCCGTTTCGAGGTAGAGGACGCCGAGGAGCTCGTCCCGCACGAGGAGCGGCGCGGCCATGGCGCTGCGGCGCGTGCCCTCGATGCGCTTCCACACGCGCGCCTCGCGGCGCAGGCGGACCTGCTCGACGAGGTCGTCGAGGTTCGAGGCAACCCCAGCGATGACCGAGGCGAGCGGGCTCTCGGCGCCGCCGGCCTCGCGACCCGCCGCGACTTCGAGATCGGCCCCCGCGACCGCGCCGCCCTCGTGGGTGACGAAGAGGAGAGCCGCACGCGCGCCGAGGAGGCGGATGATCTCGTCGAGCGCGACGCGGGCCTGGCCGCCGCGATCGAGGACCTGCGCCGAGGCGAGGCTGAGCTCGAGGACCCGCGAGGAGCGGCCCATGCGCTCGTGCACCTCGACGAAGCGGCGCGCGAGGATGATGCCGAGCGCGAGGGTGAAGGCAAACATGCCGACGTGCCCGAGCGAGACGTGGTGGCGCGGGACGATGCCGATCGCCTTGAGCACGTCGTACGAGGCCGCCGCGGCGGCCAGGAGGAACCCGCCCGTGAAGATGCGCGCGTCGAGGTTGCCGCGCGTCGCGTGGAGGATCGCGCGGGAGGTCATGAGGAGGATCGTGACGAGGAGGAGGATCTGAAAGGGCAGGAGCGTGCGCAGCACCGGGACGAGCCCGAGCGCGACGAGGAGGGCGGAGCCGAGGAAGTACGCGGCGTGCAGCCCTTGCAGGCCGCGGAGCAGGCGGAAGCGGCCGGGGCCGAAGACGTGCTCGAAGTACGCGGCGAAGAAGATCGGCGTGAGGTAGAGGCTCGCGAGCTCGACGTGGACCCAGAGCAGCGGCGCGTCGACGAGGAGGCCGCGGATGGGCGCGGCGGCGGGGAGGTAGATCCCGAGCGTGACCGCGAGCAGGCCATAGGCGAGGTTCGATTTGTCGCGGCGCTCGGAGAGGAAGAGGCCGAGGACGAAGAGGCCCGCCGACACGAGGAGGATGCCCATCGCGAGCGCGGGGAGGTCGGCGCGGACCGCATCGAGCGCGAGGTCGGCGCGCGGGCCGATCCGCGTGTCGCCGTAGGGCCCGATGTTGACGTGATCGGAGTGGATGCGGAGCGTGAGGGTCTTGCCCGCGAAGTTCGATCCGAGCGGGAGGAAGTGCGGCTTGTAGCCCTGGAAGCGGAGCGCGCCGTCGCCCTCGAACGCGCCGAACCGGTAGACGAGGGTGCCGTCGAGGTACGCCTCGACGATCTGATCGACGCCGCGGAGGTAGAGGACGGGCTCACGCTCGACGTGGCCGACGAGGCGCGTGCGCATCCAGAGGAAACGCTCGCCGTTCCGGCCCTCGGGCGTGGCCTTCGGCGGCAAGGCGCGCCATCCGTCGTTCCCCGTGGGCGTGGCCCAGACGAGCGCGCCCGTGGACTCGCGCGGCGAGTCGCCCCAGCGGTACTCCCACGTGCCCTGGTACGCGTGGCCGTGCGCCTCGACGGCAGAGGGAGCAGGCACGTCCGCGCGCGTGATCGGCGAGGCCGAGAGCATCGCGAGGGCAAGAGTTCCGGCGAAAAGAGTACGCCGGCGCGGCGAACGGGGCATCGCTTGGTCTTGGTCCAGGGGTCCCTCGCGGAAACCGCGAGACTATCAGAGGAGCACCGCCGGCGAACTCACCGCGCGCTCGCCTTCTTGTTCCCCTCGGCCACGGCCTTGCCCGCGATGCGCGCGCGGGCCGCGTGCACGAGCGGCTCGGCCGGCGTCAACGCGTCGACGAGGTCGCCCGCACGCAGCGCCGCTTCCTCGGCCCGCTTCCACGCGGCCGCCGCGCCGATCGTGTTCGGCCCGCTCCGCTGCGCGAGCGTGAGCGCCGACGCGAGGTCCCGCCCGACGCGCTCGATGCGCTGGAGCTCGACGCGACCCGCCCCCGCGAGTTTGGCGGCCGCATACATTGCCCGCACGATGCCGATGAGGTCGCGCACGGCCGCCGCGGGAAAGGGATCTTCACGCCCGGAAATCACCTGAACGAACGTATCGGATTCGTGTCGAAATGGCGAGTCGGCGTGTTTCGTGAGGTTACCGGAGCGAGCCGGTGACCTCTTCCACGGCGCGGCGGAGGACACTCGAAAGGACGATGTCGCGGACGGCGGCAATGTCGCGATAAAGCGGGCGGTCCTCGTCGAGCGTGGGGGAGACGGCGCGGACGGCCGCGTGCGCTCGCTCGACGGCGGCCGAGGAGCGGAGGGGGCGGCGCTGGTCGATGCCCTGGGCGGCCGTGAGGATCTCGATCGCGAGCGAGGTGCGGACGTTCTCGATGACCTGCGCGAGCTTGCGGGCGCTGACGCTGCCCATGCTGACGTGGTCTTCGCGGCCGGCGCTCGAAGGGATCGAGTCGACGCTGGCGGGGTGGCAGAGGACCTTGTTCTCGCTGACGAGCGAGGCGCTCGCGACCTGGGCGATCATGAAGCCGGAGTGCAGGCCGCTCTGGGGCGCGAGGAACGGGGTGAGGCCACTCGAGAGCGCGGGGTTCACGAGCTGCTCGACGCGGCGCTCGCTGATGTTCGCGAGCTCGGCCGCGGCCATGGCCGCGAGGTCGAGCGCGAGCGCGAGCGGCTGGCCGTGGAAATTGCCGCCCGAGAGGAGATCGGCGCCGCCGTCGTCGCGGAGGAAGATGGTGGGGTTGTCGGTGACGCTGTTGATCTCGCGCGTGAGGACGTCGGCGGCCCAGCCGAGGGCGTCACGCGAGGCGCCGTGGACCTGCGGCATGCAGCGGAGCGAGTAGGCGTCCTGCACGCGCGGGCAGTCGGCGTGGCTCTGCATGATCTCGCTGTCGTCGAGCATCGCGCGGAGGTTCGCGGCGCAAGCGGCCTGGCCCGGGTGCGGGCGGACGGCCATGAGGCGCTCGTCGAAGGGGCGCTTCGAGCCCTTGTTCGCTTCGAGGCTCATCGCCCCGGCGACGTCGGCGATCGTGCAGAGGGCGAGCGCGTCGCGCACGGCGAGCGCGCCGACGGCGGCCATGTACTGCGTGCCGTTGATGAGCGCGAGGCCCTCCTTCGCCGCGAGGATCACGGGGCGGAGATGGGCGCGCGCGAGGGCCTCGGCGCTCGTCATGCGCTCGCCGCGGAAGGAGGACTCGCCTTCACCCATGAGCGCGAGCGCGAGGTGCGCGAGCGGCGCGAGGTCACCCGAGGCGCCGACGGATCCTTGCGAGGGGATGCGCGGCGCGATCCCCGCGTTGAGCATGGAGAGGAGCAGATCGACGACCTCGGCACGCACGCCCGAGTAACCAAGCGCGACGACCTGCGCGCGAAGGACCATCATGGCGCGGATCTCGGGCTCGCCGAGATCGGGACCGACGCCAGTCGCGTGGCTGCGCACGAGGTTCTTCTGCAAGGCGATGACGTCGCGCTCGGCGATACGCGTCTCGGCGAGCGCGCCGAAGCCCGTGTTGATGCCGTACACGGCGGGCGCGGCGTCACCCGCCTCGGCGATGGCGTCGACGGCGCGGCGCGAGGCGATGATGCGCGCGCGCGCCTCGGGACAGAGGGCGACGGGGCGGCCGCGACGGCTCACGTCCTCGAGATCGGCGAGGGAGATCGGGCGTCCGACGAGAAGAGGCGAAAGGGTGTGCACGCGCGCCACGTTAGTAAGCGGCACTTTCACGGCAAGGGGGGATCGCCTAAGCTCCCGCCCCCGATGCGGAACGTGCGATCGATCTGCGCGGCGCTCGCGCTCGCGCTCGTGGCCTGCGCAGGCGCGGCCGAACCCGGACCCGGACCAAACACGTCGCCCCCGAGCGGCGAGCCGACGGCCGGGCCGGGTGTGTCGGAAGGTGGGGGACCCGGCGCCGCCGTGAGCTCGCCCGTGGCGAGCAGCCCTCCCAGTGCAGCAGCGCCGGGCCCGTTCGTCTGCAGCTTGCCCGCGCCCGTGAAGAGCGACGACGCGTGCACGAAAGACGCCGACTGCGCGCCCTCGGTGCCGTGCCACGCGCGGGCGTGCGTCGCGGCGTCCCGCGCCGAGCCGCGGAGGCCGGACACGGTCTGCTCGATGATGGCCGACTGCCAGAGCGCCGACGTGAACCCTTGCATGTGCTACGAGGGCCGCTGCGCTCTGGTGCCGAAAGCCAACTGATCTCATGCGTTACTTCGTCAAATTCCCTTCCGGTCGCGAGGTCCCCGTCGATCTGACCGTGCTGCCCTCGGGCGAGATCCGCGCCGAGGTGGAGGGTCGCTCGTTCACGATCGACGCCTACGACCACCAGGGCGCGGTGCACCTCGACCTCGGCGGGCGCTCGGTCGAGCTCTGGATGGAGGGCACGCCCCCCGAGGTCGGCGTCGTCACGTCGTCGCGGCGGTTTTACGCGCGCGTCGAGAACGAACGACTGCGCGCGCTTTCGAGCGTGCAGGGCGGCAAGAGCGGCGGCGGCGAGGGGCTCGTCACGTCGCCGATGCCGGGCCGCGTGCTCAAGGTGCTCGTGGCCGAGGGCGACGAGATCCACGCGGGGCGGCCGCTCGTCGTGGTCGAAGCGATGAAGATGGAGAACGAGCTCGCGTCCACGCGCGACGGTCGGGTGAAGAAGGTCTACGTGACCGCTGGCGCGACCGTCGAGGGGGGTGCCAAGCTCGTCGAGATCGAGTAGACGATGGGGGCTACGCTCGGACAAGCCGAGCTACGCCCCCAAACCCCCGTGAGTCTTCGAAAGCGCCTCCCGCTCGCCCACCTGCCGACCCCCCTCCAGCGCCCGCGGAGGCTCGTCGCCGCGACGGGCATCGACCTCTGGGTCAAGCGCGACGACATGACGGGCGGCGCCGAGGCGGGCAACAAGATCCGCAAGCTCGAGTTCCTGCTCGGCGAGGCCCTCTCGCTCGAGTGCGACACGGTGCTCACCTGCGGGGGCCTGCAATCGAACCACGCCCGCGCCACGGCGCTCGCGGCCGCGTCGCTCGGCCTGCGCGCGGTGCTTTTTTTGAGGACGAACGATCCGTCGCTCGACCCTCCGCTGGAGGGCAACGTGCTGATCGACCGCCTCGCCGGCGCGGAGATCCGGCTCATCACGCCCGAGCAGTACCGGGATCGCGAGCGCATCCTGGACCGGGCCGCCGAGGAGCTGCGGGCCGAAGGGCAGAAGCCGTACGTGATCCCCGAGGGAGGGTCGAACGGGCTCGGCGCGCTCGGGTACGTCGAGGCCATGGGTGAAGTGCGACGGCAGCTCGACCTCGGGCTCGGCGGGGGCAAGGCGTTCGACGCGGTCGTCGTCGCGTGTGGATCGGGCGGCACGGCGGCGGGCGCTGCGCTCGGCGCGGCGCTGCACGGGGTGGCGAGCGAGGTCGTGGCCGTCGCGGTCTGCGATGATGCGCCCACGTTCGAGGCGCGGATCGAGGGCATCGTCCGCGAGGCGCGTTCGCTCGACCCGCGCCTGCCGGAGCCCGTACGCATGACGGTCGACGACGCCCACAAGGGCCCGGCCTACGCGGTGAGCACGCCCGAGCAACGGCGCCTGATCACGAGCGTGGCGGGTTTGTCCGGGATGGTGCTCGACCCGGTGTACACGGGCAAGGCGTTCTCGGCGCTGATGGATCTCGCAGGCGCGGGCGGGCCGCTCGCCGGCAAGCGGATCCTGTTCGTGCACACGGGCGGCTTGCCGGGGCTCCTGGCGCAAGGGGCGACATTCGAAGACGCGCTCGGTCTCGACTGAAGAACCAAAGAAGAAAGAGGCGAACCCATGCTCGCGCGCGTCCTCGAACCCGAGGTCATGGACACCCCCGAGGAGGCCCGTGACTACGACGCCATGGACCACGCCGCGGTGAACCGCGCGTTCTGCGAGGATGTGCTCGCGGTCCTCCCGACCCCGAAGCGCGTGCTCGACGTCGGGACGGGCACGGCGCGGATCCCGATCGAGCTCTGCGCGCGCTCACCGGGCGCCGAGGTCGTGGCCATCGACCTCGCCGAGCACATGCTCACGCTCGCGCGGGAAAACATCACGCGCGCGGGCCTCGCCTCCCGCGTGACCGTCGCGAAGATCGACGCGAAGGCCCTGCCCTACCCCGACGGATCCTTCGGCGCCGTCGTGTCGAACTCGATCATCCACCACATCCCCGAGCCCGCGCAGGTCCTCGCCGAGATGTGGCGCGTGACCTCCCGCGGCGGCCTGCTCTTCGTGCGCGACCTGCACCGGCCCGAAACCGAAGCCGAGATCGATCACCTCGTCGCGCTCCACGGCGGCGAACGCCCTGCCGATCCTGCCGCCGTGCCCTCGTTCGAGCACCAACGATTTCTCTTCCGCGCCTCGCTCGCCGCGGCGCTCACCGTCTCGGAGGTCGCCGCGTTCGTGGCGCCGCTCGGAATCGCGGCGTCGGCCGTGCGGAAGACGAGCGATCGGCACTGGACGCTCTCCGCCGTCAAAGCCTGACGACGAAGAGCGTTCCGCGCGCGAGGTGGTTCAGGGGTGGATGTGCACCACGGTGCCTTCGCCCGTGGATTCGCTCGCCTGCACGCCGTGCCAGTCCGTGGGGAGCGGCGGATCGGTCCACATGAAGACGCGGCGCGCGTCGATCGGCGAGAGGTTGATGCAGCCGTGGCTCCGGGGCTTGCCGTACTCGTCGTGCCACGGCGCCGCGTGAAGCGCGTAGCCCGCCTCGAAGTACTGCACCCACGGGACGTCACGCAGCTCGAACTTGTTGCCGACCTCGTGCGAGTCCATCGTGGTCGTGACGTGTTTCTCGCGGATCTTGAAGGTGCCGCGCACGGTCGAGTACGTCTTCTTGGGATCCCCGAGCCCGTCGCGGCCCGTCGCCACCGCCGTCGCGTAGACCGGCTTCGTCCCCTCGTACAGGATGAGGATCTGGCTCAGGATCGAGATGTCGATCCACTTCTTCGTCTTCGCCGCGAAGCTCGGCAGCTCCGAGGGTTTGACCGCGATCGCCACGTCGCTGTCCTTGATCCACGTCCCGTCCTTGGCCTCGACGAGGCGCGTCTCGCCGATCCGCATGCTCTTGCCCGTGAGCTGGATGGGTGTGTGGAACGCGAGCTTGCCCGCCTTCTCCAGCGAACGCTTGCTCGTGTCGTACTTGTACGCGTCGGGCACGCGCACGAACGCGAGCGGCAGCTCCCAGCCCTTGCGCATGTCGACGCCGTGGAACGTCGATCCCCGCGCAGGCTTGAGCTTCGACGTCGGCACGAGGCGCGCATCCGTGGTCATCGCGAAGCGCCGGTCGTTGTCGCCGACGAACGTGCCGATGAGCGCGAGGCCCGCGTGCCGCGCGACGCGGTTCGTGATGATCGCGTAGTCGGGAACCTTGAACGTCGAGATGTTCGGGATCTTGCGGCCGCCCTGGAAAAACCAGGGGATCGCGTCGTTCCCGTCGCCGCCGTAGAGCTCCTGATCCGGGAGGTCGGGCGCCTCGGTCGGCGGCTCGCCGATCGCGTTGCCCTCGGCGTCGAGCGGCACGTCGTTCGCGCCGACCTCGATCGCGTCCCACTTCTTCTGGAGGCGCTTGTAGCTGCGGAGGTGCTCCTTGAGGCGCATCTCGTACTGGAACTGCTCGGCCTTCGTCGCAGGCCGGTAGTAGTTCGGCGCGATGGCTCGTACGAACGCGTAAGGGTACGGCATCGGCTTCGCGAGGTCCGGCCGACGCGTGAGCGCCCGCAAGATCGGGTGCTTCATGTCGATCGAGGCGCTGCCCTCGGCGCAGATGTATCCAGCCGGCAGGACGCGGTAATACCCGCCCTGGCAGTCGTCGAACGCGGCCGGCTTCTCCCCGCGCACCGCGGTCGCGCCCGCGCGCAGGTAGCCGATCTTCGGCGACCTCCGATCCGGCTTCAGGTAGACGGGCGCCGCCATTTCCACGGCGCCGATGCGGGGGCCGCCCTCCTTGGGGACCGTCGCCGGATCCGCCGCGACCTGCTCCGCAGGCGCGGACAAGCTGACGATGCCCTCGGGAGAGCCCTTGCCCTTGCACCCGGCGAGCACAAGCACACCGAGGGCCAGGAGGGAGAGCCGCTTGCGTGCGTCCATGGGGCCCGGATGCCGGAAGTCAGCCGCGAGGGCCAAGTTTTGAACCCGAGCCCCGGAACGACGGTCCCGACGGACTCCGCACCAAAGGACGCTCGAAGAGCTTGCGCAGGGGCAAACTTCCCGCTAGGTTGCTGGCCCCCGCGTCGAAAACGCGGCGTGCGCCACTAGCTCAGCTGGATAGAGCGTCGGCCTCCGGAGCCGAAGGCCAGTGGTTCGAATCCACTGTGGCGCGCAGAGTCCTCACCACATCTCGTTCATCACAACGAGGAGCACGTCGGTGCTCCGTGGCTTGACGGGCCATCCATCACCGGCAGCCCGATGCCGAGCACCGTCGCGTCCGGCGCGAACGACGCGAGCATCGAGAGCGCCTGCGGCCCGTTGACGGCCACGGCCACGGACCATCCCTGCGCGCGGATCATGTCTGCGAGCAACGTCGCTGCGTCCTCCGTCATCGCTCCGCGCGGTCGAGACGCGAACGCCCACGCGGGCGCTCCCTGCGCATCGGGTGCGGGTCGTCGATGACGATGGCGAGACGATCGTCGCCGCCGTGCGCGACACGGGCGCGGACATGAGCGCGGAGCTGCTCGTGCGGGTCTTCGAGCCGTTCGTGCAAGGCGCGCAGAGCATGGAGCGCAGCGCAGACGGGCTCGGCATCGGCCTGACGCTCGTGAAGAGCTTGGTGTCGCTGCACGACGGCGAGGTGTCGGCGAACAGCGACAGTTTGGGTCATGGCAGCAGGATTGAGCCGACACCTCGATGCTCCCGCCGGGCTCGGTGTACTTCGCCGCGTTCGTGAAGAGGTGCGCGAAGACCTGCGCGAGCCTGTCGGGATCCGCGTGCACGACGGGTCCGATCCGCGGCACGTTCATGGTCACGTGGCGGCGACGTTTTTCGAGCAGCGGGCTCGCCATCTCGAGCGCCCGCATGAGCACCGGTTCGAGCTCGGTGGGGCGCTTCGAGAGTGAAAGAAGGCCACGCGCGCCGTCGCTCGCTCGGCGTTTTGCCGCGCCAAGCGCTCATTTTCGTGGGCTTCGCGCATGGTGCGCGATCGCCACGTTGCGCTCGTTCGTGAACCAACGGATGAGCACGCCCCTCCCGAGAAAAACAACCAGGCTCGTGACCTTTTCAGCCCACCCGCCGAGGAGCAGTTCATCGTACCGAAGGAAAAACCAGGCCACGCTGGAGCCGCCGACGAGCGTCGGCAAGCATACCGGCACGGAACTCACCATACCAGCCGCTCAATACCACGGCGAAGAACAACGTGATGAACGGGACGGCATTACCGACGGCCGGCATCAGCAATGCATGCGCGCCGAGGCCGAGTCCGGCCGATAAGAGCGCCACGGCGTAACGTTTCCACGCCGTGACGGTCGAAGGCACCTCCGTGCGGTTCAATACCGTACTTCGTGGCTCCACGATATTCCGGCGATCGGAACGAAATGGCTACGGATCTCGCGACAGCGCGATTCTGGTCGAACCGCGGCGCCCTGCGAGGAGAGACCGGCTGTGGAATGGATGGAAAGGAAACCCGTTTGAGCAAAAACGGATGCTGGGGAGGGACGAAACGCTCAGCGCCCGAGCGTCCGGACGGTCAGGGCGCTTTGACGTCCTCGAAGTTCGTCCTCGCGGCAATGTGCTCCTCGCTCAGGTTGAGCAGGATGGGAAGGGTCTCGCATTGCCAATCGTCGTCAGCGATACGGCGCACGGTGACGCGGCCGGGGACGAGGTTGTAAACCGCGTCGACGATATCCATGATGACGTAGAACCCGTTCGAGTTGCAGAAGCGCATCTTGACGAAGTCCATCGTCGTCTCGGTGACGGACTGCCGGGGGAGGACCTTCGCGAGCTCCTCGAGGTACGTGTGGAGGTAGCGGTAGGGGTTGTCCACCCGGATGACGCCCTCGAACGTCAGGATCAGGTGATGATCATCGAGCTTCGCGACCGAGTGGAACACGCTCAGTCCGCCGTCCATGATTTCACCATAGGTGAGGACCTTCATGCGAAACCTCTCATCGGGAATAGCGCTTTGACAACGAGGAACCCCTGCTCGTACTCAGCCGTGAGCTTGAACTTGCTCTCCGCGGTGAGCCGCATGAGGCCGAGGCCTCCCTTCGCCTTGTCGATACGCCGGCGATAGACCGTGTCAGCGAGGAGCTTGCGCGGGTCCTCGGCGTTGGCGATGATGGTGAAGCGATCGCGGACGGCTTTGAACTCGTCTTCCGTGGCGGGATTCGCCACGGTGATCATGAGCTCGTCGCCGTCGATCTTCAGGTCGACGCGCAATGCGCCGTCCCGGATCGAGCAGTGCTCCATCACGTTGGTGACCAGCTCGATGACGACCACGTTCGCCTTCGAGCAGATCTGCCGCGGGTAAAACATCCCCAAAAGGTCGAAGAGAAAGTTCCCGAGCAGGCCTGCCACGTCTCCGGCCACGTGATCGAGCGGCGCGATGGAAATCGACGCTCCGACGGCCGTCTGCGTCCGGTTGCCCCCGGCGCTCATTTAGCGCACCTTCGCATGATGAGGAGCGTGATGTCGTCGATGTCCTCGGCCCTGAAGGACGTATAGTCGTCCACACATCTCTTCAGGATATCCTGGACGGGTTCTTCGCTATGCCGCGCGATGATGTCGTTGAGACGTTGCACGGTATAACCCTTTCCCTCTGCATCTAAAGCCTCGACCATACCATCCGTGTACAGCGCCAGGACGTCTCCCTGCTCGAACGGCAGCTCGAACTCACGGAATGGTTTGGTCCTCAAACCGATGTAATTGCCCACCCTGTTGAACGTTCGCTGCATCCCGTGCCGGACCAGAAGCCCATATCCGCCTCCGGAAACGTACCGGATGAACCGATCGCTGAACACAACGAAGTTCACCGTGGCATACCGCCTCACTCCACGGAGGAAGGCATACGACGCACGGTTGACCCAATCCACGATCGCGCTCGGGCTGTCGGAACGCCGCGTCGCATTCTCGATCTGCGCCTTCAAGAAGGACATGATGAGCGCCGACGACACCCCGTGCCCCGAGATGTCGAACACGCTGACCGCGAAGCGTTCCCCGGGTAGCTGGGAAAAATCGTAGTAATCTCCTCCAACCTCCGCGAGCTGCTTGTGGTAGATGGCGATTTCCAGCTCCGCGGAAAGCGCGGACGCGTCTGGCAAAAGCGCCTGCTGGATCCCTCGGGCAACTTCGAGGTCCTCGCTCAGGGTTCGGTGCTGAAGCTCGAGCTCGTTCTCGATGCGCGTCGCGTGCTCGAGCGTGAGCTCGTGCACCACGGACATCTCGTCGATGTCGGCTCGGAGGCGCTCGCATTGCTCGACCAAGCCTCGACACCGGGCAAGGAGCTCGAGAGCCCCCCCCTCGCGTGCGAGCAAAGCCTTGCAAGCAGCGTCGTCCGATAGGAGCGCCTTGACGGCTTCGAGATCCGTCTGCTCCGACCGAGCTTCGGCCACCGGATCCGACGAGCTGTCCTTCGATGCGGTCATCGTTCGAAGAAATCCTCTGACGCGGACGCCCTACGTTCCCCTCTCCTATCAGTCACAGAAGATCATCTCGAAGTTCTGGTTGAACTTCTTGAGGTTCGGGAGCGATTTGCCCTGCCACGGAATGGCCTTCGAGCCCCGGACGACGAGCTGCACGTCCCCTTTCTTCCGCATGGCGATGGCGAACTTGTAGAGCACGTTGATGCCCGAGCTGTTCAGGAAGTTCAGCGTGCGCATGTCGATCGTGATCGACTTCGCGTTGCCCAGGAGGACCTTCTCGAGCAGATCCTCGATCGGCTGGTATTCCTGCGGCCCGCCGAGGCGCAAGATACCCTCGAAGTAGACCGTGACCTCCGCGGGGTCGTACCAGACTCGATAGTTTCCACCTTTGATTTCCATTCTCGCCCTTTCCTTCAAGATGGGCAGCCGCGCCATCGTCCTAATGCAAGTGTTCTGCGCTGAGACCGGATCGAGCTTCCACCCCAGGCTCACGCCATAATCGCTCATGATGATGAGATACCCGAGGCCGGAGCCCGTCGCCTCGACGTCCTCGGCGTTGGCCTCGGCCTGGCGACGCAGAAGCTCGCCCGGATCCTCACGCGAGAGCTCGAGCAGCTTCTCCCGCAGCGGAGGGACTTCACCGTTGGCGATGTGGTTGCTCACCAGGCACACCAGATCTTCCTTGCCAATCCCAACCGTGACGTTGATGTCACCGCTGCGGTTGAACTTGACGGCGTTTTCCACGAGCTCGTTCAACACATAGCTCACCGCGCCGCTGACCTCCGCCCGGCTGATGAGCTTCCCGTCGTTGTCCGCATCCGGAAAGAGCTCGGCGAAGTACTCCGCCATGAAGTTCGCCGTGAGGTTGCAGAGGCTCCACCGCACCGCGAACGAATCCGGGTACAGGGTCAACGACATGTGCTCGCTGAACGAATCGTCCAGCGAATAGACGCCAATGATCTCACTCATAGTGTTGCCGGTCTCCTACGCGTCATAGCCTCTTGATGACCAACACGGTGATGTCATCGTAGACCTTGTTGGTTCCGATGTGGTTCATCAGGTCTTCGATGATCGCGTCCTTGATCTCCTGCGACGTCTTTTTGTGGTTCTGAGAGACGATATCGCATAGCCGCTCGACGCCGTACTGCGCCGTGTCCGTGCGCTCCGCCTCCGTCACCCCGTCCGTGAAGAGAACGACGACGTCCTCCGACTCCAGATCGATCTCGGTGTTGGAGAGGAAATCGGTGATGTCCTCGTCCATGCCCACCGGGAGCCCGAGCCCGGTCGTGTCCACACGCTCGAGCTCGCCCGAGGCCCGTACGACGATGACCTCTTCGTGCTGCCCCGTGAGCCGGAGCTTGCCGTCACTGTAGTCCATCAGCGACAGCGTGAGGTTTTTGTCCGAGCTGATGCGCTGGATGTTCTGGTAGATGACCTTGTTGACGATGCCGAGGAACCGCGTCGGATCGGTCTCGTTGCTGGCGAGCAGCGTGCGAACCGCCGTCTGCACCATCAGCATGAGCACGCCGCTCTCGAGGCCGTGCCCCGTCACGTCGCCGATGCCGATCTTGATGACGCCGTTGCCGCGGAGCACGTCGTAATAATCACCACCGACCTCGTCCGCAGGCGCCATGTACCCCGCGATGTCGAGGTCCTTGATCTCCTGCAGCTCCTGCGCGGGCGGGAGCACCATGAGCTGGAGCTGTCGCGCCACGTTGAGCTCCGCGCCGAGCCGCAGGTTCTCCTGCGCGAGCTGGGCGTTGAGGCTCATGATCTCCTTGTTCGCGTCCTCGAGCTCACCGGTCCGTGCCTTGACGAGCGCCTCGAGGTTGTTCGTATGGGCCTGGATCTCGGCGGCCATCTCGTTGAAGGCCGCCGTGAGCTGCCCGATCTCGTCCTCGCTCGTCACGTGCACGCGCACCGCGTAGTCGCCCTGGCGCATGCGCGTCGCGCCCTCCGAGAGAGCCACGAGCGTGCCGGTCATCTTCCGCGAGACGAGGAAGACGCCCGCCATGAGGACGAGGATCGAGCCGAAGGAGACGAACGCCTGGCTCGCCACGATGCTCGTCCGGCTCGCCTCGATCGCATCCTGCGCCTTGTACAAAGACGCATAGATCTCTTTCTTCGGCACCACGAAGCCGAGCGTCCAGTTCTCCGGCGCGATCTTGCCGTCCGCCAGGGTCTGGAACGTCGTCAACTGCTTCAGCACCATGATGTGCGGCTGTCCGCCGATCTGCACATCCTCGCGGTAGTGAACCGCCACGTCGGTCGGGAGCGCGATCGCCGCGACCTCAGGCTCGGTGCTGTCCTTCAAGAACCGATGCAGGAGCTCGAGGCCCTGCTTGTCCGCCTTCGTCGTCAGGCCGAGCTTCTTCACGCCCGTGTCATTGACCGCGACGACGTTGCCGTTCGCCTGCGCGAGGAACGCAAAGCCCGTCTCTGCGAGCTTGACGTCCTTGATGTACGTGATGAGCGTCTCCAGCGTCAGATCAACGGCGGCTGCCCCCTCGATGCCCGTCCGCTCCTTCGACCACACCGGGTGGAAGATCGTCATGATCAGGCCGCCGCCGCCGGCATCCATGTACGGCGGGAAGATCGTCGCGTGGGTCTTGCGCGCCTGAACGCCGCCGGGCTCCTTGATCCACGTCTCCCAGCTCGGGATGAGGCCGGCATAGAAGAACTCGTAGAAGTTCGTCTTGTTATGACCCGGATAGAGCTCGTCGAAGACCTTGGCGAGGTCCACGTACGGCGAAAGGCGCACGAACGGATACGCGGGCGGCCCCACCATGTAGATCTGGAGCTTCGGCGCCCCGTGCCGCGTGAACGACGGTAGGATGAGGTCCAGGTACGCGGACTTGTCGATGGCCGCCTGCGCGTCGGGCAGGATCACGCCGTCTTTCTGCATGTAGCCCCAGGCCGTGATGACCGAAGGCTCCGTCGCGTCGTTCTGCAGCCAATCCCCCGCGGGCTGCTCCTTGCCGTCCTTGTCCTTGCGCTGCGTCGGCGGCGTGAACGTGAACCGATCCTTGAAATACGGCATCGACGACAGGGTGGCGTGGATGCCGCTCATGTCGCCGTCCTTGTCGACGATGGTCTGCGCTATGTCGGAGACGACCTCGAGGTCGGCGATGGCTTGCTGAAAGCTCGAGTTGACGTGCTGGCTCGTGTCGACGAGATGGTTCGTCAGCGACTCGCGGTAGGCGATATTGAGGCCCGCCTCGATCTCGCGGGTCGCCTCCAGGCTCAGTTTGTGGATGCCCTGACGGGCCACGAGCATGTTGAGGATCGCGCCGAGCAGAACGCTGACGCCCGTGACCAGAAGAAACTTGGTGTTGAATTTCTTGAATCTCGCGAGCAGGCCGTTGGCCTTCGCTCCTCTGAGACTCTCACGAGCGTCTGACGACACGTCTACCCATCTCCTGGCAACGCCCTCGGGGCCCCCGGCAGAGGTGCCACGTTAAACGGTCTGCGTCCTGGGATCCACACGAAACATGCGCTCTTTCCCCGGCCAACGTTCGCGTCCGACGATCGACGATTCCTTGACTCCAGTGGCTCTGCGTCGCGATCAACTGGTCCGGAACGGCTTGCGCCCCGACGCAGCGATGATGGGCCATACCGCATATCCACGATCGCTGAGGATCGTTTCCATGTGGGCCCGCAAACCCTTTTCAACATCCGCGTGAAGGGAGGGATCCGCGCCGGCCGCCGCGCCAAACTGCCAGGCGACGCGGATCCAGAGCTCGACGACCCGCGCGAGATCGTTCGGGTCGGAGTTCGTGTTGCTGATATTGATCTGGCTGATCTTGATGTCTTCGAGCCCCGCGCCCTGAAGGAGGAACCGCCCCTTCGGTCCCATGTCGAGGTCCACGCCGCCATGACGGCTCGCCTGGAGGAAGCTCTTGTACCCCTGCTGAATGACCTCCTCGTTGGGATAGCCAACCACGCAGGAGAGCATCTCGTTCGTGATGTAGATACGCCCGCCGGGGCGGCATATCCGCACGAGCTCGTGGAGGATCTTCTCCGGCTGATGGAAGATCTGAAGCGATAGCCGGCAGGCCACGAAGTCGAACGAGTTGTCGGCGAGGAGGAGCGCCGCCGCGTCGCCGTATTGATACTCGATGTTCTCCAGCCCGTAATCCGATACCACCTGCCGCGCATACCGCAGGAGGGGCCTCGAATGATCGACGCCGACGAGGTACTCGGGCCGGAAGTCACGCTGGATGAAGATGTCGAAGCAGCCGAGCCCGCAACAGATGTCGGCCACCCGCAGCCCCGGGCGCAAGCCGTGTTGCGTCAGGAGTTCCTGCTCGTGATTCCAGATGAGCTTCTCTTGCATCCGGAGGACGGTAATGAACTCGTCGTCCTCGAGCACCTGCTGGGTCGGATAGAGGGCCTTGTCATAGACCTCGATCGTGACCGCCGGATAGAGCTCGGCAATGACCTGGAACTTGCGTATGGCCCAGGGAATGACGCTCGAGAGGACGAACTTGATACGAAGGTCCGGGCGCGCATGCGCCACCCAACGCACGAAGCGGTTCAGCTCGAGGAACGCGACGTTGTTCATGTACTTGAGCCGCTTCAAGTTCACGCACAACGTGCCTCGCGCGCTCCGAGCCGCCTGCTCGAGGGAAGCGCGAACCGAGGCCATCTCATCGGCGACGAACGGGCGCAATGTACCCGTGAGGGTCACCTCCTGCTCCTCGTTCCCCGTGAGCCTCATGTTGAGGGCCACGGGCATACACGAGGGAGGTACGCCGGAGGACGGCGTACCCGAAGACGCGGGAGCGACGGAGTTGCTCATACCTCCCCCATATCGTCGACCTCTGGCAGCTCAAGGAAGAGGCTCAACCGGTCCTGGCCCGGCGGCTCGGATATCGTGAGCGTACAGGTGTACACAGCGGCGAGCTCGAGCAAACCAAGCATCGTATCCTCGCCGTCCGCCGGATCCTCCAGCCTGGCGCGATACCAGCTCTTGAGATCGGGCTGGTTCACGATCTGCACGGCCATACGATAGAATACTCGATTCTGCTCGGTGACCGGAAGCGTGATCTGCAGGATCACGTGTCGGCCCCGCTTGCGGAAGATGAGCTCGATCTGCCCGTCTGCCGCGTGGTTGCGATAGATGACCTCGAGAAGCTCGTTGATGAACGTCGAAAGCAGCGTCGCATGCCGCTCGGGGTCCCCCTCGTTCGCGCTCACATAACGGGCGAGGTAGTTCGCGAGCAGATGACAGTGACCCCACTCCCGAGCAAAGCCGCCCACTGTAAAGCGAGCCGCCATGATCATCCTGTATCGGCTCGAGGCGAACTCGGCTTCCATGGGTGGAGCCGGTGTGATGGTCTTGACAATCGACATCGGGACCTCGAAGGCGGCCGACCGTCGGCCTAGAAAGGCTAGCCGGTCCCGACGTCGACGTCGAGTGCCGTCTGTCCAACCGTGGTGGCTCGCGACGTGTCTCAACATGCTTCGCAAGCGGCCGTTCGCGCACGCGCGGGTAGCAGCTACCATGCCACCCCTATCACGGTCCACCACACGGCCACGCGCAAAGCACGAAGCCCACGGCGGACGGCGAAGAGCCGCAGAAACAGAAACCTCTTGTAGCGCAGTTCACCCGAAAGCCGGCGCCAAACCCGAAGGTTTGTCCGCGGCGAGACGAAACGAGCTTCGCATGCTAGGTTCGTCTTGGCTCGCCCGGCCGAAGGTGTTTCCCATGAAGCAGCTCGTGTTGTTCTCGGGCAAGCCCGAGCCCGAGCTCCCCGAGATCGAAGCAGACCGCGCGATCGCCGAGAAGCTCGCTCCCACCGTTCGGCTGGGGACGTCGACATGGACGTTCCCAGGCTGGAGAGGAATTTTCTACCCAAAGGATATCCCCGAGCGGGAAATCACGACGCACGGGCTCCGGCTCTACGCGCGAAATCCGCTGTTCCGCACCGTAGGGATCGATCGGAGTTACTACGCGCCGCTGCGCGCCGAGGAGCTCGCGCGGTACCGCGACGATCTGCCCGACGGGTACGGCTGCGCGATGAAGGTGTGGAGCGGAATCGTGGCGCGGCGAGATCCCCACACGGGAGAGCGCTCCCCCTGGTTCCTCGATCCGCGCGTGTTCGCGGAGCGTGTCCTCGTTCCGATCGAGAAGAGTTTTTCCCGGAACGTGGGCGTGCTCTTGCTCGTGCTCTCGCCGATCCGCGCCGAGGAGCGGATGGAGGCCGGCGAGCTCGCCGAGCGGCTCGATCGCTTCTTCGAAGCGGTGCCGCGATCGTTTCGCTACGCCGTGGAGCTGCGAAACCCGGAGCTGCTTTCGAGGGCGTACCTCGACACGCTCGCGCGGCACGGGGTGACGCACGTGCTCGGCCTGTGGGAACGAATGCCCACGATCGGCCGGCAACTCGCGGTGCCGAAAATCCTGACGGCGCCGCTCGTCGTGTGCCGGTTGTCCATACGCCCCGGCGAGAGGTACGAGGAGCGGCGACGCATGTGCGCACCCTTCGACAAGATCGTGGCGACGGACGAGGCGTCCCGCGCCGACGTCGTGGAGGTCGCGGCGCGCTGCGCCCGCGAGGGCCGAAGCCTCATGGTGCTCGTGAACAACAAGGTGGAAGGATCCGCGCCGCTGACCGTGCGCGCGCTCGCGCGTCGGATCGCTGCGGGTCGCTGAGCCGTACGTCCCGACCGAAAGGAGGCGGACCCACGCGGGTCCGCCCCTCCTCTTGATCAGAAGCCGCCGCCGATCTGCGCGAGCAGCGTCCAGGTGTCGGCGCCGGGCTCGTCGCCGGCCGGCGTGAGGCTCGAGCCCAGGTTGTCGAAGAAGGCCGGGCGGTAGTTGAAACGCGCGCCGACCTTGATGCTCTCGGTCAGCATGCGATCCGCGCCCACGCCGACGGGGATGACGAGCGTGAAGCCGTCACCGTATCTGCCTGCGAAGCCGGCGTAGCCAACGCCGCCGACGATGAAGGGCTGGAGCGGGAGGCGGTTGGCGTCGGCGAGGTTGTAACGGAAGCCGGCGTCGACCGACGTCATCACGAGCTGGGTGCGGGTGTCGGCGCGGGTGTTGGCGCTTCCGAGGTAGTTGCCTTCGACCGCCCAGCGATCGTTGATCATGCCGGTGACGCGCACGTTCCAGCCGGGGCCGAGGCTGCCGACGCCGCCCAGAAACCCGACGATGCCCGCGCCGCCTTCCACGGAGAACGCGGTCGGCCTCGGGATCTGGCGAATGGCGGGCTGATCGGCCGGCGGCAGGCCTCGCCGGGTGTCCTGCGCGTGGGCCAAGGTCGGCGCTCCCAAGGCGGCAAAAGCCACGAGGGCCGCCACGATTCGTCCGGTGGTCATTGCTTCCTCCTCAGCGAATGCTCGAGGTTTTTGCCGAGAACGAGTCTCGCCTTGCGTGTGTCCAAGTGCATGCTGCGGGCCATGGAGGCTGTGCAGGTCGGACCCTGCACGTCCAGACGGGCGGCCCGGACTCGCGCCGTGCCGCGAGGGCGGACAGCAGGCGCGCGAGGCGCAGCATCGCGCGGCGAAGTCGGGGCGCCGCTGGCTGTCAAGCCTTTGTTGTTGCCGCCCGAGGCGCTTCGGGCAGAGAGTAGAGGAGCGACGACGAAGGCCTCGGGGAGGGCGCGGATGCTGGGCGGCGGATCCGCGCGGGGGTGAAGGCCGTAGTTGGATCACCAAGGATCGAGGAGCAGACGATGAACGCGAAGAGCATTTACGAGACCCTCGCGGCGCTCGGCGCGAGCGCGATGATCGCAGGTTGTGCCGGGACGCAGGAGCCCGTGAAAGCCGCCGAGGAGCCGCAGGCCGAGGCCCCCGCACAGACCGCGACGGAGAAGAAGGACGAGTCGACGGCAGGGGCGGAGGCGGCAGGCACGACGAACGCGGCCGCCGCGCCCGCGGAAGCCCCGGCAGCGGCGGCGGCTCCGGCCCCGGCGGCGGCGGCTCCCGCAGCGACGCCCGCGCCCGCGGCCGCGCCGGCTCCGGCGACGACGGCGAAGGCGGCGCCGAAGGCCGCTCCGAAGAAGGCCGCGGCGCCCAAGAAGGGCGCGGAGGCGGCCTGCGGCGAAGGATCCTGCGGCTAACGGGTGGCTCGCGGGTCGACGATCACGGGGGTCGGGCTCGGGCTCCGGTTCGATTTCCTCGACGACGTGCTCGCGCGGGTCGAGGCGGACGCGTCGCTCGGGCCCGCGCGGTTTTTCGAGGTCGCGCCGGAAAACTACATGCGCCGGGGCGGGTTCGTCCCGGCGGCGCTCGAGCGGATCGCGGCGCGATTTCCGCTGCTCTCGCACGGGCTCTCGATGTCCCTCGGCGGGCTCGATCCCTTCGATGACGACTACATGCGCGAGCTCGCTGCCTTCACGCGGCGGTTCGGCGTGCCGTTTCACTCGGATCACCTGTGTTTTTCGGGGTTCGGGGGGCGCATGGCGCACGAGCTCTTGCCGCTGCCGCAGACGCGGGGGGCGGCGGCGTACGTGGCCGCGCGGGCGCGCGAAGCCGAGGATCGGCTCGGGTTGCCGATGGTGGTCGAGAACATCACGCGGTACGTCGTGCCCGGCGCGCCGGAGCTCGCGGAGGCGGCGTTCGTCGCGGAGGTGCTCGATCGTTCGGGGTCAAAACTTCTGCTCGACGTGAACAACGTGTACGTAAACGCGATCAACGACGGCACGGATCCGCTCGTGTTCCTCGCGGAGATCCCGCTCGATCGGGTCGCGGCGATCCACGTGGCGGGGCACGAAAAGCGCGCCGGGACGGACCTCGTGATCGATACCCACGGCGCCGACGTGCTCGGCGAGGTGCTGTCGCTGCTTACGTGGACGATCGAGCGGACAGGGCCCGTGCCCGTGGTGCTGGAGCGGGATCATGCGATCCCGCCGCTCGATGAGCTGCTGCGGGAGCTGTCACGGGTCGAAGCGGCCTACCAGGCAGGGCTCGCGGCGCGGGAGGCGCAGGCGCGTGGCTGAAGAAGAGGAGGGGCGGGCCGCGATCGCCGAGGTCGCGGCGACGTTCGCAGCGGTCGTACAAGGGCCGCCGGCGGAGACGCGCCTCGGCGTGTACAGATCGCTCGTGCGCCGCGGCATCGTGGGGGCCGTGCGGGCGCAGATGCCGCGCACGGCGGCAGCACTCGGGGCGCGGTTCGAGGCGACGGTGGACCTTTGGCTCGACGAGGCGCTGCCGCGCTCGCCGTACCTGCGTGACGCTGCGGCCGAGCTCGTCGGCTGGGCTTCCGCGCAATGGGCCGCGGATCCGGCCGTTCCGCCCTGGATTCCGGATCTTTCGCGTCATGAGGTCGCGCGGTTCGAGGTCGCAGCGGCGGCCTCGGCCGGTGCGCCGAGTGGCCTGCCGCTCGCGCTCGATCGGGCGGTCTCGTTTGGCGGCGCGGCCCGGGTCGTTCGGTACACGTGGGCCGTACACCGCTTGCCAGAGGATACGTCGGGCGAGCCGCAAGAAGAGCCCACCGCCCTGCTCCTGTACCGGGACGGGGCGCACGAGGTCCGGTGCCTCGTGCTCTCGACGCTCGCAGCCGCGATCCTCACGCGGCTCCTCGAAGGCGCGCAGCTCGGGGAGGCGGTGACGGCGGCATGCGCGGCGCTCGGGGAGCCGCTTGGCGAGGCGGTGTTGCGAGGCACGGCGGAGGTGCTCGCGGACCTCGGGGAGCGCGGGGTGGTCCTCGGCGCGGTCGAGCAAGGAAATCACGATCCCGGCACGCACGCGGCGGGCGAGCGCGGTATAGTCGCCCCCGAACGAACATGAGCCGACACCTCCGCGTTTTCCCATGACGACGAGCTCGCAACAGGACCCGCTCGGCATCACGGGGACGATCCTCGCCGAGAAATACCGGATCGACGCGCTCATCGGCGAGGGTGGCTTCAGCGTCGTCTACCGCGCCGAGCACCTCATCTGGCAGCAGCCGGTCGCGATCAAATGCTTCCGCATCCTCGCGCAAGCGCCCGAGAACAAACGCGACGAGCTGCTCGACGGGTTCATCCAGGAAGGCCGGCTGCTCGCGAGCCTGTCGAGCCGATCGGCGGCGATCGTGCAGGCGCGCGACATCGGCAAGTTCACGACCGCGGACGGGATGTGGATCCCGTACATGGTGCTCGAGTGGCTCGAAGGAAAGACGCTCGATCACGTGCTCTTCGTGGAGCGCGTGAGCGGCGCGAAGCCACGCGAGATCCACGAGGCGCTCGCGTTGCTCGAGCCCGTCGCCGTGGCGCTCGAAATCGCGCACGCGAAGAACATCGCGCACCGCGACATCAAGCCCGCGAACATCTTCGTCATCGGGGATCCGCGCGGGGCCTCGCCGTTCACGAAGATCCTCGACTTCGGCATCGCGAAGGTGATGGCCGATCACGCGGCGGCGACGGCAGAGCTCGCGCAGACGGGCAAGGAGATCACCGCGTTCACGCCGAACTATGGGGCGCCCGAGCAGTTCAGCCGATCGTACGGCGCGACGGGCCCGTGGACCGACGTGTTCGCGATGGCGCTCATCATGGTCGAGGTGCTGCGCGGCGGGATCCCGGCGTTCGAAGGCGAGGACTTCATCCAGTTCGCCGTCGCGAGCCGTGATCCGATGCGCAGGCCGACGCCGCGCGCGTTCGGCGTGCAGGTCTCGCCCGAGGTCGAGGCCGTGTTCGAGAAGGCGCTCGCGGTCGCGCCGACGGACAGGTACCCGTCGATGGGCCGCTTCTGGGCCGCGCTGCACGAGGCCGTGTTCCCGGACATCGCGTGGAACCCGGGCACGACGAGCGGCGTGTCGTCGTCGATCACATCGTCGCCCGGCGGACGATCGGCGTCACGCGCGAGCATGCCGGGCGCGCTGCAGGAGACGCTCCCGCGCCCGAGCAGCGGCACCGCGGTGATGGGATCACCCTCGCCGACAGGGGCGCAGGGCACGCAGCAACGTACGACGCAGGACCCGCCGGGATCGTTGGCGACGCCGCCGGCCGCGCCGATGCCGACGGGCAACACGCCTGCCGCGGATCAGGGCAAGGGGCTCATGGCGTTCGCGGCGATCGCTGCGATCGCGCTGCTCGGCGGCAGCTTCGCCGCGTACAAGATGTTCACGAAGCCCTCGGGTGGAACGCCGACCGCGGCCTCGTCGGCGCCGGTGGCGAGCGCGGCGCCGAGCGCGAATTCGTCAGCCGCGATCGCGGCGGCGCGGCCGACGGAGTGCCCGGCGGGGATGGTGCTCGTGCCGGGCGGCAAGTTCTTCATGGGCTCGGACGAAGCGTCGTTCAAGCTGTGGCAACCGGCGCACAAGGTCATCCTCGACACGTTCTGCGTCGACCTGCACGAGGTGACGGCGGCCGAGTACAAGGAGTGCTCGGATCAGGGCGAATGCAAGCGCCCGGAGGTCGCGCCGAACTGGCCGAAGACGGCCGGGAGCACGGACGAGGAGCACGAGAAAAAGCGCGAGTCGTACTCGGAGTTCTGCACGTTCGGCAAGGCGGGCCGCGAGAACCATCCGGCCAACTGCGTGAGCTGGTACCAGGCCGACGGGTACTGCAAGTTCCGCAAAAAGCGCCTGCCGACGGAGGCGGAGTGGGAGTACGCGGCGCGCGGCTCCGACGGCCGCAAGTTCCCTTGGGGCGCGGACGAGGCCGCGGCCGGGCACATGAACGCGGGCGGCAAGGAGTGGGCGGCGTGGGAGAAGGCGCAAGGCCTCAAGCTCACGGGCACGCTCTACGATATCGACGACGGCTACCCGGGCACGGCGCCCGTCGGCAGCTTCCCGCAGGGCAAGACGCGCTTCGGCGCGGACGACTTCGTGGGCAACGTGTGGGAGTGGACCGCGGACTGGTACGAGACCTACAAGGCCGACGAAGAGCAGATCAACCCGAAGGGGGCGCCCGCAGGGGACCGGAAGGCGATCCGCGGCGGCGGCTTCAACGGCGGCGTGCAGCAGTGGCTCAATCCGGCGTTCCGGTTCCACCAGGTGCCGGACGCGACGACGCCGGTGATCGGGTTCCGCTGCGTGATGAACCTTTGAGGTCCAAGCGCCCGCGGAGCCGCGCAGCGACGAGGCCGATCGACGTGCCGAGGAGCGCGCCCACGAGGATGTCGCTCGGGTAGTGCACGGCGAGGAAGCAACGCGACCAGGCGACGAGCGCGGCGAAGACGAACACGGGGACCGCGAACGCCGGGCGCACGGAGGCGACGAACGCGGCGAACGCGAACGAGCCTGCGGCGTGTCCGCTCGGGAAGGAGTGTCCGCCGGGCGAGGCGATGAAGACGGGCTCGCAGGCGGCGAGCGCGTCGCAAGGGCGCACGCGGCCGACGAGGGCCTTCACGGTGGAGACGAGGGCGCTCGTGGCGACGAGCGCGGCGACGAGGCGCGCGGTCGTGGCGCGGGTCGCCTCGCGCGCGAGGAAGGGGACGAGGGCGAGCATGCCCCAGCCGCCGCCGATGAAGGTGATGACGACGAAGAGGGGCGTGGCCCAGGCGGGCGAGCCGCGGGCGGCGCGGAGGACGGCCTCGTCGGCCGCCAAGATCCCATCGAGGAGGCTCAAGCGCGGAGAGGATATTCTCTAGCGCCGGCTCCCTGCTAGGTTGTCTGGCCGTGCCGGTCCCCGACCATCTCCTCGGCGATACGTCGGTGACGGGGCCGCTCGGCTCCCTCGCCTTGTCCCAGGTGCGCCCTGGGAGCACCGTGCTCGCGCTGCGGGCGGTGAAGTGGCACGAGGGGCTCGGGCGGCTCGGCGTCGTCTTGCCGTTCGCGCTCGTGCACGACGTGGGTCTGCTCTTCGCGACGTCGCGGGATCACGTGGAGATCGGCCCGCGCTGCGAGCCCGCGTCGATCGCACGCGGGATGCCGGATCTCCAGCGGCTGCTCGACGGCTACCGGCGCGTGCTCGAAGAGCTCGGGCAGAGCGAGGCGGCGCGGCGCGCGCCGGAACTCAAGATGAGCGACGACCTCGTCATCGTGCTGCTCTCGCGGCTGCTCGGGGCGGTCGCGTCGCGCGTGAACGTGCCGCCGGCGTATCGCGCGGCGGTGCCGATGGACGCGTCGCTCTTCGAGCGGATCGACACGCAGCTCCCGCAGCTCTTCTCCACGGCGCGACGTGGCTTCGAGGCGTCGGCGCTCTCGGCGCTGGAGGTCTCGCGGCTCTTCGTCCTGACGATGACGGACGCGCTCGACCTCGACACGCTCCGGCTCTTCGGCATGCTCGGCGCGGAGGGCGCGGGCGGCGCGCTGACGCAGGTCGATCTGCTCGCGGCGCTCGAGTCGCCGGAGGCGAACGACATCGTGAACTTCTCGCTGGAGATCCTGCCGAGCGTGCTGGAGACGAAGACACGGCCCGCGGCGGGGACGACGGCGGCGCACGGCTACTCGGGGATCGGGACGCGCGGCTCGATCGACGGGCTCGTGCTCACGGAGCTCGCCTGGGACGACCTCGAACTCGCGCGGAGGCTGCTCGACAACGAGGTGCTCTACTACGCGCGCGAGCAGAGCCGCGACGAGCAGAAGCGGGTGCATTACCTGCTCGTCGACGCGTCGGCGTCGATGCGCGGCGACCGGCAGACGTTCGCGCGCGGGATGGCGATCGCCACCGCGAAGAAGCTCTTGCTCGAAGGCGAGGACGTGGCGTTCCGCTTCTTCGACGCGCGGCTCTACGAGATCCACCGGGCGCACGGGGACAAGCTGCCGACGGCGCACGTGCTCTCGTTCAAGGGCGAGCGCGGTCGAAACCCGGCGCGCGTATTCGCCGAGCTCTCGACGGAGCTCGATCTCCACCGGCACCGCGATCCACGCTCGCCCGTCGTGCACCTCTTCACGCACGCGGCGCTCTACATCCCGCGCGAGATGGTGCAGGCGGTGCGGCGCTCGGCGCACATCGCGGCCGTGTTCATCCTGCCCTCGGGCGGCAAGCTCGACCTCGACTACCTCGACCTGCTCGACGCGCACTGGGTCGTCGACCACGCGACCTTGTCGAGCGGCTCGGCGCGCGCCAACGCGGCGCGGTCGATCCTCGATCAGACGACGGCGTCCTCCGGGGAAGAGGCGGGCAAGGGCGCGGCGAAAGGGGCGGAAGCGTGAGCGGCCGGCCGGTATCCGATCTGCGCGAAGAGGCGCGGATGGCGAGCGCGCGGGGCGACCTCGCGCGGGCGCGGACCGCGCTCGTCTCGGCGCTCGGACAGACCATCGCGCGCGAGGAGGAGTACGCCGCCGCGGTCCGCGATCTGCGCGAGGTGCTCGTGGCGATCGGCGATCCGCGCGGCGCGCTCACGCTCGACTGGTACACGGGCAGCGAGAGGGGGCAGCGGGACCTCGTGACGAGCGGGCGCGTGCCGATGATCGATCGCGCGCGCACCTACCTCGCATGGGCCGATCGGGCTGAGGACGCGTCGCGCAAGCAGGCGCTCTACGCGAAGGCCGCGGACGAGTACGAGTCGGCGGGCCTCGTGGCGCAGGCGGCGATCGCGCGGGAGCGCGGCGGTGATCTGTACCGGGCGCGCGCGCTCTGGTCGCGCCTGTCGCAGGTCCTCGGCGCGTCGGGCGGGGACTTTTACGCGGCGGGGCTCGCGCGCTTCAACCTCGCGCGGACGTCGACGCGCACGGGCGAGCCTGCGGCCGCGCGCGAGGCCGTGGTGGCGGCGGTGCACCTGCTCGAAGAGGCGGCGGATCGGTACGAGACGATCGGCCAGCGCGAGCGCGCGTTCGACTGCTACCAGGTGCTCATCGCGATCGGCCGGGAGAGCGGCGAGTTCGAGCACGTGCTCGAGGGGTACGTGAACGTGATCCGCATCCTGCGCGAGGATCACCTGCGTTATTACGCGCTCCAATCGTACGAGGAGGCGCTCTCCGCGGCGGAGAAGCAGAAGGAGGTCTCGGCCGCGGCCACGCTCGCGCGCGAGATGAGCGCCTACGCGCGGAAGGAGGGGCTCCCGGCCGTGGCGAACTTCGGGACGCTGGCGCAGGCGCGCCTCTGGCAAGAGGTCGCCGAGGCGTCGAAGGCGCGCGGCGCGCCGCCGTCGATCGCGGAGAACGCGCTGCTCGCGGCGGTGATCGCGCTCGGCGAGGCGGGGCAGTACGGCAAGGTCGGCGCCGTCTACGAGAAGCTCGCGGCGCTCGACCTCGAAGAGGCGCGGCGCAAGCACTACACGAACGCGCGCAAGCGCTACGTCGAAGCGCAGGACCTCCGGATCGAGAGCCAGCCCTTGCCGGCGCACCTCCGCCACGAGGTCGGCTTCCCCGAGGTCTGGCACGTCGATCTCGTCGAGTGGGAACAACGCGGCAGCGCGAGCCAGGCCTCGGGCGACGTCGTGCTCGACCCGTCTGCGTGGTCGGAGGTGACGCGAAGGCGCGCCATGCTCGCGCGTCTCACGGCGCTCGCGATCGAGGCCGAGGAGGAGGCCTCCCCCGGACGAACCGCGCAGAGCCAGCTCTACGCCACGCTCGCCGAGCAGCTCGCGCTGGTCGAGCTCTACACGATCCTCTCGCCGCTCGAGGTCCTCTTCCGCAGGCCCGAGCGCGAGGTGCGGATCGCGGTCGTCCGCGCGCTCTCGCGGTTCCTTTACAAGCGTACGTTCATCACGCTGCGCGAGGCGCTCGTCGACGCCGAAGGCGGCGTCGTCCAGGAGGGCGCCAAGGCGCTCGAAGAGCTGCGCTTCCCGCACGCGTTCGATCCGCTCGCCCGCATCTATCGCGAGTCGCAGAGCGCCGTGGTGCGCGCCTCCGCGGTGAAGGCGCTCGCGCGCATCGACACGCTGGAGGCGGCCGAGATGCTCCTCGGCGTGATCGAGCACGACGGCCGCGAGGAGCGTCAGGCTGCGCTCGAGGCCCTCAAGAGAGCGCGCGGCATGAAGTTCGTCGACGTCGCGAAGTCCGCCCTTCCTGGCCTCTCGAGCGCGGCCCAATCGGCCGTCCGCGAGGTCCTCCGGAGCCGCGGCATCGGCGGATAGCCCCCTGGTCATTGGCTTGTCCAGCCATCGGATTTCAGTCTCCGCGTACGTCTCGTACGGGGACATCAGGTCCGGACCGGACACGGGATTCCAACTCGTCCCGAGCGATCCGAAGACGAAGATGGCCTATGCATGGACTCATGGACGGCGCGCTTCGGGGGGAGCGTCTCACCAGGCCGTCCCGGCCCCCGGGAAGTTGCTGCTCGACAAGGTCGACTTCTCGGTGACTCCCGGTGGCCGGCGTCTTTTGAGGCGCTTCGCCGGGGAGAAGGATCGGCGGACGGTCAATCTCCCCGGCGAAGCGCGAGGCGCTTCGTGAGGCCGCGCTACGGCGTCAGGATCGACGCGAGCGCCGGGACGAGCGCCGGGTACTGGAACACGTAGCCAAGCTCCTTGGCGCGCGCCGGCACCACACGTTGCCCCGTCGTCAAAATCATGACGGCCTCGCTCCCGAGCGCGACCTTCACCGCGAGCTCGGGCGTCGTGAACCACGAGGGCCTGTGCATCACGCGTCCGATCGCCGTCGCGAGCTCCTTGCTCGTCGCGGGCTCGGGCGAGACCACGTTGATGGGACCTCGCGCGCGCGCGTCGTTCAGCGCGAGGAGCGCGAGGCCCACGACGTCCTCCGCGTGCACCCACGCGATCACCTGCGAGCCCGGCGCGATCGGCCCGCCTGCGAACATCTTGAACGGCAGGAGCATCTTCTCCAGCGCGCCGCCGCCCTCGCCGAGCACGACCCCGATCCGCAGCATCACCGTGCGCACGCCGAGCGCCTCGGCCTTCGCCGCCTCGGCCTCCCATCGCTCGACCACGTCTGCGAGAAACCCTTCGCCGCGGCTGCCCGTCTCGTCGAGCGCCTCGTTCGGCGGCCTCGGCCCGTAGTAGCCGACGGCCGACGCGCACACGAACACCTCGGGCTTCTTCTCGGCGCGACGGATGCCTTCGACGACAAGGCGCGTCGAGTCCACGCGGCTCGCGACGATTGCGCGGCGGGCCTCGTCGGTCCATCGCTGCGCGACGGGCTCGCCCGCGAGGTGCACGATCGCGGACGCGCGCCCGACCTCTTCGAGCCACGGCCCTTCGTGCTCGGGATCCCACGCGACGGCCGTCGCGCCTCGAGGCAGCTTGCCTCGCGCTCGGTCGGGATCCCGCGTGAGCACTGTCACGCGATCGCCGCGCTGGAGAAGCGTCTCCGTGAGACGCCGACCGATGAACCCGGTGCCGCCCGTCAAAAGGACCGTCTTCACCACGGCGCTCTTTACCATGGTAAGAGGCTACGGACATGAACCTCGAGGTCTTCCGCAAGCTCCCGCTCGGCGGCACCGATCGCCGCGCCATCGTCCAAGCGCTGGCCCAGGACGGCCCTCGTGTCGCGCGGGAGCTGCTCGCCGCGCAGCGGACCCTGCTCAGGCCGCGCGGCGCGCGCATCGCCAAGGACACGGCCGTCGTCATCCTCGGCGGCTCGAACGGCATCACGCGGGCCCTCGCGGTGCAGCTCCTCTTCGGCGAGCGCGCGGCCGTCTTCGGCGTCCACTACGACAGCGAGAAGATGCAGATCGGCGGCCACCACGTCACGGCGCTCGTCGAGGCGGCGACGGCCGAGGGGCTCACGGCGCGCGTCTGGAACGCGGACGCGACGAAGCCCGAGACGGTGGAGGAGGTCGTTTCGGCGCTGAAGGGTCAGTACCGCGCGGTTCACCTCGTCAACGGCATCGCGGCGGGCGCGACGAAGCGGTACGCCGAGCATGGCCCGACGAACGTGAAGGACATCGACGTCGCGTTCGATCCGATCCTGCAGGTCCCGGATTTCGGCCGACCGGAGAACATCCGTCGTGTCGGGCTCGTGGAGGTCGAGGTCGCGACGGACACGGACATCGAGCGGACGAACCGGTTCATGGGCACGTCGTCGCTCCTCTGGGCCGAGCCGCTCGCGGCGGCGGGCCTGCTCGCGCGCGGCGAGAGCGTCGTTTCGTTCTGCGATTACGATTTCGAGCCCGACGATCCGGTCTACGCGATGGGCCCGCTCGCCGGCGCGAAGAAGCTCCAGCGGCAGACGATGCAGGAGATCCAAGATCGATTCGGGGTACGGACGGTGCGCCTTTGTTATCCGGCCGTGGGGACGACGGCGCTCGGCGCGATCCCCGGCGGCCTGCTCATGTACGGGCTCTCGGCGCAGATCCTCAAAGAGCGCGGGCAATACCAGGACGTCCTCGAGCTCGGGGCGGCGACAGCGCCGATCTTCGCACCGGAGTTCCAGAGCTCGGTCTTCCGCCTCGACGAGGCCTACCAGGCGGCGCTGCCCGAGTTCCACCGGCGCAAGGACGCGCTCTCGCCGGAGAACCTGCGGCCGTCGTTCACAAAGCTGTATCGATGACCGGTAAAACATCGAGCTCCCAGGCGCACACCGCGAAATTCGGGGCCTGACCGAAGCGGCCGTGGTTGTTCTGGGAGAGCTCGGCCATCGTCAGGACGTCGATCGGCAGCGTATTGCGCGCGTCGTCCTTGCTATCGAAGTTCCGGTATCCATACCGGTGGCCGCATCCATTGACGAGCGCGTCGTGAATGACGGGCAAAACGAGGTCGTGATAACGCTTCCTCGTCCCCCATATCATCGCGAATGGATGTGAACATGCGGTGCGAGGCATCGCGGTGAAGGGAAAACGTCTGGCAGAATATGGACAGCGTCCAGTGCCCGACGAAGAACAGCGCGATTGCCATCGCTCCTAGGTAAGCGCCAGGGGACGCGCCCACCGTCACGGGAGAGTCATCGTTCCGTCGGTCCATGGACAGCGAGGTGGTGGGAAGGCCGGAAACCACCTCGGTCCGGCCCGCCGCGATCCACGTTTTGAGCCTTGAATGAACCGTGGACGTCGTCGTCCAAGTTTTTTGGCCAAGCGGCGAACGGGAACCCGAGCCCGTTCGCGCGTGTTGGCTCGCTTGTGGCTCGCTTGCTTCCGATGCTTCGCTCCGTCGTGGGGCTCTTGCCCCCCGTTGGCCCGAGCGGAGAGCTCTGCTAGCCTCGGCACGTCCTTGTCGAACTCGGGTGCTTACCTGGGAGGAACTCGAATGAACATGCGATTCTTTGCGATGCTCGGTGCAGTGGCTTGTATGGCGTTGGCGGGATGTGTCGTCGTCGACAACACCGGCAGCGGCGGCTCCGGTGGTGACGGCGGCTCGGGTCCGGGCGTCGGCGGCGGCGGTGGCCAGGGCGGCAACGGCGGCCAGGGCGGCCAGGGCGGCGCCGGCGGCTCCGGCGGCTCGGCCTGCACCGAATCCTGTGGCGAGGCGGCCTCGGATCCCGAGCTCACCTTCTGCGACACGCCCGACGGCAAGGCCGCGGACGAGCTCTACACCGCGGCGTATAGCTGCACCTGCGAGTCCGGCAACATCTGCGAGGCGCTCTGCAAGGACAGCCTCTGCACCGGCGGTGCCCCGAGCGCCGACTGCCTCGCCTGCATGAACGATCCGGCGAAGTGCGGCCCCGCGGTCAGCGCTTGCGCGAACGACGTCTGATCAGCCACGCATTCACCCATCGCGCGAGCGGCCTCCGGTTCTCCGGGGCCGCTCGCGGCCTTTTGTGCACCAAAGGACGCCGGCGCGAAGGCGTGCTAACGAGCCGCTCCGTGAAGGCCATCATCATCGGCGCAGGCCGCGGCAGCCGGCTCCGCCACCTGACCGAAGAGATCCCGAAGACCCTGGTCCCCGTCCTCGGACGCCCGATGCTCGACGGCATCCTCGAGGCGCTCGCCGCCGGCGGCTTCTCCCGCAAGGACATCATCTTCATCTGCGGCTACAAGGCCGAGGTCATCAAGGCGCGGTACCCCGACCTGACCTACGTCGAGAACACGCGCTGGGAGCACAACAACATCCTCGCCTCGCTGCTCTGCGCCCGCGAGCACCTCGCCGAGGGCTTCGTGTCCACGTACGCGGACATCGTCTACCGCCCCGAGATCGTCGCCGACCTCGTGCGCGCACCCTGGGACATCACGCTCGCCTGCGACACGGACTGGCGCAGGCGCTACCACGGCCGCTCGCAGCACCCGGAGACCGACGCGGAAAAGATGCGCGCGGACGACCGGCGTGTCGTGGAGCTGTCCCGGCGGATCGTGTCCGAGCAGGCGGCGGGCGAGTTCATCGGCGTGATGAAGCTCTCGGCCGGCGGCGCGCGGCGGTTCGTGCACGCCTACGACGAGGCGAAGGCCGCGCATCCGGAGGGCGTATTCCGCGAGGGACGCACGTTCGAGAAGGCGTACCTGATCGACCTCTTGCAGCACATGCTGGAGCGGGGCGAGGCGATGCACCGCGTGGACACGTTCGGCGGGTACATGGAGATCGACACCGTCGAGGATGCTTCGCTCGCCCAGTCGTGGTGGAGCGGAGGCCGGACGGACGCCTGAAATCGCGGCGCGCCTGAAACGCCTGGCCGGCCCTGGGGTACGCTTGGGGGACAAAGGAGGCGCGGGCATGCGGCGAGCTTGGGCCGAGGGCGTAGGGACGTTCATCGTGGTCTTCGCGGGGTGCGGGGCGGCGGCCGTGGGCGGGGCGGCGCTCGGGACGATCGGGATCGCGCTCGCGTTCGGGCTCGCGTTCGCCGCCGCCGCGCTCGCGCTCGGGCCGGTGAGCGGGGCGCACCTGAACCCGGCCGTCACCGTGGCCGCCGCGCTCGCCGGGCGGATGCGGCCGCGTGACGTGTTGCCCTACGTCGCAGCGCAGAGCGCGGGCGCGACCGCGGGCGTTGGGCTCGCCGTGACGATCGCGCGGGGCAGGCCGGGCGGGGCGCCGGGCGTGTTCGACGCGCTCTCCGGCGGGTTCGGGCGGCACTCGCCCGGGTTCTACGGCGCGAACGCCGCGCTCGCTGCGGAGATCGGCCTCTCGGCGATCCTCGCGTTCGTCCTGCTCGGTGGGGCAGAGCGCGCGCGCCCGGCCACGCAGCATGCGCTCTCGGCCGCGGCGGGCGGCATCGGCATCACGCTCGTGCACCTCGTGGGCATGCCCGTCACGGGGCTGCCGGCGCATCCGGCGCGCGCGCTCGGCGTGGCGCTCTGCGCGGGCGGCGTCGCGCTCGATCAGCTCTGGGTGTTCGTGCTCGGTCCGATCGTCGGCGGCGCGATCGCGGCGATGGCGCTTCGGATATTGTTCACGCCCGAACGATCGAGCGAAGGCGCACGCGCGACGGCCGAGCGAGCGCGCTGAGCGCCTCCCTCAGCCGAGCTGAAAACGAACGGCCGGCAGATCCACGGCGGCCGTGTCGACGACGAGCGTCTCGCCGCCGCGGACCACGTCACGCGGTCGTACGGGGGTGAAGCTTTCGTCGGGCTTCTTCCGGCGGCTCACGATGCGGCACGGCAAGCGGTCTTCGAGGTCCATCACCGTCGCCTCGGCCAGCGACGCGCCGACCGTGACTTCGGCCGTCACGCGCACGACATCGTCGATCCGGTAGGCGGCGTGCACCCCCTCGTACGTCGCCTGGATGGCGATGAGCGGCGCGGAGAGCGCGCTCGTCGAGAACGACTGATCGAGCCCGAGCGCGCCGCCGACCTTCCCCGCGAGCCTCTGATCGAACATGCGCATCACCACGCGCACGCTCGGATTCATGCGCTTTGCATCGAGCGCGATCTCCAGGTTCGCGAGGTCGTCGCTCGTCGCGCACACGACGGCCTTCGCGCGCTTGGCGCCGACCTTCTCCAGCAGCTCGTCACGACGCGCATCACCGATGTGCACGGGCACGCCCTTCTCGCGCACCTGCTCGATGAAGCCCTTCGTGTCGTTTTGCTCGATCGCCACGACGTCCTCGCCGAGGATGCAGAGCTCCTCGATCACGCGGTAGCCCACGTGCCCGACGCCGCACACCACGACGTGCCCGCTCATCATGTCGGTCATGATCGAGGTCCACACCTCCCGGCGTGTCGCGAGGTCGAGGAGCGACGCGCCGATCTTGAAGACGCCCTGCGCGAGCAGGAAGAGGCCCGCGAGCGGGGTCAACCAGAAGACGGCGCGCGCGACGGGCGTGTGAGGAAAAGGCTCGGTCGGCTCGAAGACGAGCAGCGTCCAGAGCGACCAGACCGTCTCGGAGAAGTCGGGCAGAGGCTCGCCGCCGCGCCGGAGATCCCAGCGCAGGACGAGCGTCGCGACGATGAGGTACAGGGCGGCGTAGAGGAGAGGCGGCCCCATGCGCCGCAGGACGTAGCCTGCGGCGGCGATGCGGAGCCTGACCGATCGGAAACGACGGCGCTTCGAGATCAGTCTTCCTCTTCCGTGACCTTGAAGCCGCTGTCCTTGATGACCTTGTCCTGGACCATCGGCGGGCAGATCGCGAGGTGGTCGACGCTCATCGAGAACGTGCCCTTGCCCTGCGTCATGCTCTTTAGCTTCGACTCGTACTCGAGCACCTCGGAGAGCGGGACGTACGCGTTCACGATCGTCTGATCCTCGACCGTGTCCGTGCCGAGGATGCGGCCGCGACGGCTGTTGATGTCGCCGATCACGTCCCCCGTCGCCACGCTCGGCGCGACGACCTGCATCTTCACGACCGGCTCGAGCAGCACCGCGCCGGCCTGCGCCGCGGCGGCCTTGAAGGCCTTGCTGCCGGCCATCTGGAAGGCCGCGTCGGACGAGTCGACGTCGTGGTACTTGCCGTCGTAGAGACGCACCTTCAGGTCGACGAGCGGGAAGCCGGCGAGGAAGCCCTTCGCCATCGACTTCACGATGCCCTTCTCGACCGAGGGGATGAACTGGCGCGGGATCGCGCCGCCGACGACCGCGTCCTCGAAGACGAAACCCTCGCCGCGCGGCATGGGCTCCATGTCGATGTAACACACGCCAAACTGGCCGTGGCCGCCCGTCTGCTTCTTGTGTTTGCCCTCGACGCCCGCGACGCGCTTCGTGATCGTCTCTTTGTAGGCGATGTGCGGCGCGCCGAGGCGGCAGTCGATGCCCACGCGGCGACGGATGCGCTCGACCGTGATCTCGAGGTGCAACGAGCCGAGGCCCGACACCACGAGCTCGCGCGTCGTCTCCTCGATCGACACCGTGAGGCCCGGATCCTCCTCGGTGAGCTTGTAGAGCGCCGAGCTCACCTTGTCCTCGGCGCCTTTGCCCTCGAACTTCACGCCGCGCGAGAACAAGGCCGGCGGCAGCTCCGGCGCCGTGAACTGGAACGCGTGCTTCTCGTCGGAGAGCGTCTGGCCGCTCAGCGTGGACTTGAGCTTCGCGAGCGCGACGATGTCGCCGGCCTTCACCTCGTCGACGGCCTTCGCGTCTTTGCCGACGATGTTGAAGAGCTTGCCGACACGCTCGGCGTTGCCCGTCGACGCGTTGAGCAGCGAGCTGTCGGCCTTGAGCGTGCCCGAGAGGACACGCGCGAACGACGTGCGCCCCGCGTGTGGATCGATCGAGGTCTTGAAGACGAACACCGCTGTCGGCGCGTCGATCGAGCTCGGCCGCTCGGCCGCAGCCGGCGTCGAACCTACCTTGCCGCCGGGGACCGTACCCTTCCACGTCGGATGCGACGTGGGCGGCGGGACGAGCTCCACGATGCCGTCGAGCAGCGCCGCGACGCCGCTCGGGCGCGTGCCCGAGGCGAAGTACACGGGGACGATCTTGCCCTCGCGCACGGCGTCGCGCAGGCCCTGATCGAGCTCCTCCTGCGTGAGATCACCTTCGGTCAGGTACTTCTCGGTGAGCTCGTCGTTCGTCCCGGCGACGTCGTCGACGAGCCTCCCGCGGCCCGTCTCGAGCACGCTCGCGAGGTCGGCGGGCACCGCGCCCGCCGCGATCACGTTCGGCGCCTCAGGCTTGCCGATCCACGCCTTCTTCGTGCGCAGCGTGATGATGCCCTGGTAGTCGAGGCCCTCGCCGACGTGGTGCTCCATCACGGCGAGCGGCGCCTTGAGGCGCGCCTTGATCTCGGCGACGACGTCGTCGGGCTGCGCGTTCTCCGCGTCGACCTTCGTGACGACCACGAGGATCGGCAGGCCTTGCGCGCGCGCCCAGCCGAAGACGCGCTCGGTGATCGGCTGCACGCCGTCCTTGCCGCTCACGACGAGGACCGCGGCGTCCACCGCGCCGAGCGCGAGGCGCGTCTCGGCGAGGAAGCTCCCCTCGCCGGGCGTGTCCACGACGTTCACCTTCTTGCCGTTCCAATGCAGGTAGGCGACGCTCGCTTCGAGCGAGGCGGCGTGGTCTTTCTCCTCGGCCGAGTCGTCGAGAACGCTCGACTTGTCGTCCACTTTGCCGAGCTTGGGCGTCGCCTTCGCCACGAAGAGCATGGCCTCGGCGAGCGACGTCTTGCCGGCTCCTTTGTGTCCGATCAGAGCAACGTTGCGAATGTCGCTGGGCGCGGTCGTCGTCATGGTCGGTTCCTGTCCACGCCCTCGCGCTCCCCTTGTCGCAGGGCGGATCTCCCCTCTACGCCTGTTCGGTCGCCCTTGCCAGGGGGTTTGGGTTCGAAGCATTGCGGTTTGCGCGTCGAGCCCATGGGAGGACGGCAGCGCGTCAAGCCCCGCGCGGACCGCCCCAGACGGGAGCGGGCTCGGATAGCATCCGCCTCCCGCTCGGAGACACATGCAGGTCGCTCGTTTTGTCCTTCAGTTTGCGCTCGGAATCGCTCTGACCTACGCGCTGCTGCGCTGGGACAAGAGCGGCCTGTCCGAAGAGCAGAGGGAACGCGCCTGGAACGCGGCGACGTGGGGGGCGGCGCTCCTGTGGTTCGGGCCCCTCTGCATACCGGCCTGGGGCTGGGTGACGCGGCGCGGAAAAGGGCGCCTGCACGCGCACTTCGGCTTTGCGCTCGGCGCCATCGTGACCTTGCTGATCGGGCTCGTGGTCCAAAGCGTCGACGCACTGTTCGTCTGGGCCGCCGGCTTGCCGCCCGAGACGCCGATCTGATGCTCGACGCTTGATCAGCGGCGCGCGAGCAGCTTTCCGAAGGCCTCGGCGGAGAGCGTGTTCGCCACGTCCTTCGCCTCGCACCAGCCGCGCCGCGCTTGATCGAGGCCGAAGCGGACGTGCGCGGCCTGCTCCGCGTTCGACGCCCGGCTCGTGATCACGAGCTGCGCGCCCGTGTCCTTGACGGCCCGCGCGTAGCCGTCGGCGCCCGCGAGGAACGCGGGGCGCGCGTCGAGCCCGAGGAGCACGCCCTGCGCGCGGCAAACCTTCGCCACGGCCTCGACGTCGAACTGCTTCGGTTTGCCGCCGTTGAAGGGACGCGCGAGCACGTGGATACGCCCCGACTTCGCCGCGGCGATGAGCGCCTGCGTGAGCGATTTCTCGTCGAGGTCGGCCGCGTGGATCTCCCCGACCACGACGTCGACGTCCTCGCTCGCCCCGACCAAACCCTCCGCGCCGATGGACACCACCGCGCCGGCGAAGAGCGTCACCTTCCCCGCGTGCTTCTGCGCGTGCTCGACGTCGTGTCGCGACGCGCCGAGCACCACGAGCCACGCTGCGCCCGTCGCCTCGCACGCCGACGCGATCGCCGCGATGCCGTCCGCGTCGAGCTTCCCCCCCACGAAATCGCCACGCAGCTCCGCGCGCTCGACGAGCTTCGGCAGCTTCCCTTCCCGCGCCGCGTCGATCTCGCCGCGATCCTCGCGCAGCTCGGGCGGCACCCAGGCGAGCCCCACCGAGGCGAACACGTCCTCCTCGCGCTCGCCCGAGACGCGTTTGTCCTCCTGGAACACGCCCCACTCGCTGATCTTGAGCTTCCGGCGCACGCCGAGCGTGCGGATCGCGATGTTGTGCGCCTTCGACCCCGTGAAGTAGTGCATCGCCGCGCCGAACGACTCCACGGGCACCACGCGCAGATCGACCTGCAAGCCGCTCTTCAAGAGCACGCTCGTCTTCGTGTCACCGTCCGCGAGCACCTTGTCCGTCGCCGGATCCGAGATGAGCTTCTTCCCGATCGCGACGCTCGTCTCCGCCGCGACGAGGATGTCCACGTCGCCCACGTTGTCCCTTCGCCTGCGGTAGCTCCCGGCGACCTCGATCTGCGCGACGCCCTCCGTCTCGCGCAGCCGCGCCACGATGGGCTCGACCTGCGCCTCGGCCTCGGCGAGCGAGATCCGTTTCCCGCGCGCCGCGCGCGCCGCGATGCCTTCGAGGATCTGCCCTTCGAGCTTCGGCCCCACGCCCTTCAGCGCGCGCAGCCGCCCTTCCCGCGCGGCCTTCTCCAGCTCCTCGATCGTGTCGATCCCGAGCCCCTCGTGGATCGCCTTCGCCCGCTTCGGCCCGAGCCCCGGCAGCTCCAGCAGGTGGATCAGGCTCTCCGGCGTCCGCGACTTCAGCTCGTGCAGGAGCGCGAGCTCACCCGACTCCGCGAGCTCGCGGATCTTGCCGGCCAGGTCCTTGCCGATGCCCGGCAGCTCCTCCAGCGAGCCCGGCCCCTTCTCGGGCAACGTGCTCACGGGCGAGGCCAGCGCGGAGACCGTGCGCGCGGCGCCCCGGTACGCGCGGACGCGGAACACGCTCGCGCCTTCGATCTCCAGGAGATCAGCGACCTGATCCAGCGTGCTCCCGATGGTTTCGTTGTCCATGTTCTTCCTCTTCGCTCGCCTGCTCGCGCCAGACCAGACTGCGAAAAGCAAATCACACGTCGGGTTTCTCGCGCTATATCCCGTCGCCCGTGAGGACCTCCTTCGCCGCAGCCAGCCTGTTCGTCCTGGCCGCTGCCGCTCCCGCCTCGGCGACCGTCGCCGCGCCCAACGCCGCGCCCCATGGCCCGACGGCCTGGGCCGACGCGTCGCGCGGCGGCATCCGCGGGCTCACCATCGGCCCCATCGAGAGCCTCCGCCACGCCGGCAAAGGCTACGGCAGCCCCGCGAGCGGACGCGCGATGGACGAGGCCAAGGCGCTCGGCTCCACGTGGGTCAGCCTCACCCCCTTCGGCCGCGTGTGGGACCTCGCGCCGAACGGGATCGACCTCACCTTCGAGGCGCCGTTCGCCGAGAACCGCGCGAATGTCCTTCACGCGATGGCGCAGGCGCACGCGCGTGGCCTCAAGGTCTTCCTCGTGCCGCACCTGTGGGTCGAGACCGGCGGATGGCGCGCGCTCATCGATCCGGGCGACGACGCGGCCTGGGAGCGCTGGGCCGCGGCGTACAAGCGCTTCCTGCTCACCTGGGCCGAGGTCGCGGCCGAAGGCGGCGCCGAGATGCTCAGCGTCGGCGTCGAGCTCCGCAGCTTCGTCACGACGGGCCGCGCCGCCCTGTTTTACCCGATCATCCAGGAGGTCCGCCGGGTCTACCCGGGCCTCTTGACCTACTCGGCGAACTGGGACGACGCCGAGGACACGCTCATCTTCGGCGAGCTCGACCTCGTCGGGATCAACGCGTTCTACCCGCTCGCCGACAAGGACGGCGCCGGGCGCGAGGCGCTCCTCGCGGGCGGGCGCAAGGTGGCCGAGGGGATCGAGCGGCTCGCGGCGATGTGGGGGCGGCCGGTCGTGCTCACGGAGATCGGGTACACGACCCGCAAGGATCCGGCGATCCGGCCCTGGGAGTGGCCCGACGGCATGAAGGACGTGACGATCGACGAGGAGGCCCAGGCCCTCGCGTACGAGGCGCTCCTCGCGCCGCTGCTCGACAGCCGCTCGTGCGCGGGCTTCTTCGTGTGGCGGTACTACGCCGACCCGGACGATGTCTCCCAGGAGGCCGCGTGGGGCTTCTCCCCGCGCGGCAAGCTCGCCGAGCTCGTCCTCCGCGACGCCTTCACCGCGCGCTGGGCCGCCGATGGCCCCGCGATCCTGGGTGACAACCTGGGTAGGCACCGCGCCCGCACCCCGGGACTTTTCGGCTGGGAGCTCTCCCCGCCCCTCTTTTGACCCGAAACCTTTGGACGTCCGGCGGTTGGACGTCCCACGAACGCCTGCGCCGGCCCTGGCACGGTTCTTCCTAGGCCCCTCTGCCACTCGGCCAGCCCCCTGGGCCTGGCCCATGCTGGCACAGGAGTCGACATGATCCGACGAACCTTTTCTTCCTTCTTTTCGATCTTCACGCTCGCGGCGCTCTCGGCGACGGCCGCGGGCTGCATCTTCATCGGCGCCGGCGGCGGCGCCTGCGAGGTGGACGGCAAGCAATTCTCCGTCGGCGAAGAATTCCCCGCGCCCGGCGGCTGCAACACCTGCACCTGCCAGGCCGATGGGTCGACCATCTGCACGCGATTGGCGTGCGTCGGGACCTGCACCGTGAACGGCAACGTCTTCACGGAGGGCGATAACTTCCCCGCGGACGACGGCTGCAATACGTGCACCTGCATGGCCGACGGCGCGGTCGCTTGCACCGAGAAGGCTTGCCCCGAGCCTGCATGTATCGTCGACGGCATCGGCTACAAGCCCGGCGACACGTTCCCTTCGAGCGACGGGTGCAATACGTGCACGTGCGGCGAAGACGGCATGGTCGGCTGCACTGAAAAGGCCTGCCCACCTTGTGCGTACGGCGGACAAACCTACCAGGCCGGCGACGCCTTCCCCTCGACGGACGGCTGCAATACGTGCACCTGCGTGGCCGACGGCGCGGTCGCGTGCACCGAGAAAGCCTGCCTCGTCTGCACCTACAATGAACAGACCTACCAACCCGGAGAATCGTGGCAGGCGAGTGACGGTTGCAACACGTGCACGTGTAGCCCCGAGGGACTCGTGGGTTGCACGAAGATCAACTGCCCGTGATCGTCCCGACGATCCCCCTCCGCGTTTCCCCCGAACAACCCTCCTGTCCCGAAAAGCCCCTTTCATCCGGTCCGCACGCCTGGTAGTGCCCATCCCAGGCGTGGGACCTCGATGAGGAGTTTTTCCATGAAGCTTCGATCTCTTTCGGTGGCGGGGGTCCTCGCGGCGCTCGCCGTGGGCGTCGCCGGTTGTAGCGACGAACCGACGCAGAACACCACCACGAGCTCGTCGAGCAGCGGCAGCGGCGGCCAGGGCGGCCAGGGCGGCCAGGGCGGCGTCGGCGGCATGGGCGGCGACGGCGGCGTCGGCGGCGGCGGCATGGGCGGCACCGGCGGCATGGGCGGCGGCGGCATGGGCGGCACCGGCGGCGTCGGCGGCATGGGCGGCGGCGGCATGGGCGGATCCGGCGGTATGGGCGGCTCCGGCGGCGGCAATCCTCCGACCGAGGCCTGCAACAACAGGATGGATGACGACGGCGACGGCGACGTCGACTGCTCCGACGCCGACTGCGCGGCGGCGTGTGCCGAGGCTTGCACGGGCGGCGCGGACGAGGACAACGACGGCGACATCGACTGCGCCGACGCCGACTGCGCGATGGCGCCCGTGTGCGGCAAGCTCGTCATCAACGAGGTCGATTACGACCAGGCCAGCGCCGACACGGCCGAGTTCATCGAAATCTACAATGCCGGCGGCGACGTGATGCTCGACGGCGTCGAGGTCATCCTCGTCAATGGCACGGGCCCCGGCGGCGCGGACGTCGTCTACGGCACCCCGAGCAAGCTCTCCGGGTTGCTCGCGGCCGGCGGGTATGTCGTCGTCGCGTCCACGGGCGTGACGAACATCGATCCGGCTGCGATCGTCGTGTCGCTCCCGAACCCGATGGACAACATCCAGAACGGCGCGCCGGACGGGATCGCGCTCTTCGATACGAAGTCGAAGACGCTGCTCGACGGGCTCTCGTACGAGAACGGCACGCCCGACGGCCAGATCACGGCCGTGATGCTCGGCGGCCAGACGTTCTCGCTGGTCTCGGGCACCGCGACGACCGCGTCCGACAACCAGGCCGCGGCCTCGCCGATCCGCTCGATGATCCGTTATCCGAACGGGCAGGACACGAGCGACGACAGCGTCGACTGGCGCGCGACCACGCAGATCACGCCGGGCGCGGCGAACGTGGCGACGCCCGAGGTCTGCGATACCGCGATGCTCGACGAGGACGCCGACAACCTCATCGACTGCGCCGACCCCGATTGCGCGATGGCGCCGCAGTGTGTCGAGAACTGCGGCAACATGAAGGACGACGACGGCGACATGATGGTCGATTGCGCCGATCCCGACTGCGCCGCCGATCCCGCGTGTTTGCCGCAGGAGAACTGCAGCAACGGCACCGACGACGACGCAGACATGGCGATCGACTGCGCCGACACGGATTGCGCGGGCAAGTCGTGCGGGACGAACGGCCTCGTCTGCGAGGCCGCGTCGATGACGTGCGCCTGCCCGAGCGGCATGACGATGGAAATGGCCTGCGCTGACCTCGTCGACGACGATTGCGACGGCCTCGTCGACTGCGCCGACACGGATTGCGCGGGCAACATGGCGTGTGTCGCCCACAAGGTCACGTCGGTCGATTACCCGGTCCTCGCGCACGGCGGTAAGCTCGTCGTCACGGGCAATGGCTTCACGGGCGCGACGGTGGTCAAGATCGGCGGCGTCGATCAGACGTTCACGGTCGACAACAACACGCAGATCACGATCACGAACGTGCCCGACACGACGCCGATCGCGCTGCAGGACCTCGTCGTCACCACGCCGAGCGGCGACACGGCGCCGTTCCAGGTGACGGTGATTCACCTGCTCATCAACGAGTTCGACACAGACCAGATGGGTACGGACACCGCGGAGTTCGTCGAGATCTCGACGGGCGTGCCGAACGTGAGCCTCGCGGGCTACACGCTCGTCCTCTTCAATGGCAGCAACGATCTCTCGTACGCGCCCGTGACAGCGCTCTCCGGCACGACGGATGCCAATGGCATGCTGCTCGTCGGCAGCCCGGGGATGACGCCCACGCCAACCATCGCCTTCAGCTCGACCAGCGTGCTCCAAAATGGCCAGGACGCGGTGGTGATTTACCAGGCCGCTCCGGCGTCGTTCCCCACGGGCACGGCGGTCACGGCGAACAACCTCATCGATGTGCTCGTCTACTCCACGGGGCAAACGGCCGACGCCGGCCTGCTCGACGTCCTCATCGGGCCCGCGGGCACGCCGGGCCGCACGCAGGTGAGCGAAGGCTCGGGCGGCGCGCAGGAGACGCAATCGATCCAGCGCTGCGGCGACGGCCGCAAGAATGGCGACAAGTTCAAGGTCGGGCAGCCCACGCCCGGCGCGGCGAACAACGTCATGGCTTGCCCGTGACGTGAACCCGAGGGGGGCTCGCCTCGATCGAGCCCCCTTCCCGCCTCCCCTACCCCCTCAATAAGCGTCCGGCGGCACCTCGACGTCGACCGGCACCTCCAGCGCGAGCGGCGCGACGGCCGCGTCGCCGCCTTCCATCCATTGATAGCGCGCCAGGTTCCCGAGCACGCGCGCCACGTAATTGCGCGTCTCGTCGTAGGGAATCCGCGCGACCCAGAGATCCGCCTCCGCGTCCACGCCCGGCCGCATCCATTGCCCCACGGCCTTCGGCCCTGCGTTGTAGGCGGCCACCGCGAGGACTGGGGTCTTCCGGAACGTCTTCAGCAACTTGCCGATGTAATACGAGCCGAGCCGGAGATTCACGTGTGGGCTCTTGAGCCGCGACGGCTCGAAGCTCATGCCGACCTCGGCCGCGGCCTTCTCCGCCGTCTTCGGCATGAGCTGCAAAAGGCCCACGGCGAACACGGGCGAGAGCGCCTCCTGATCAAATGCGCTCTCCTGCCGCATGAGCGAATGCACGAGCCCGCGGGGCACCTCGTGCTCCCCTTCGAGCTTCTGCACCTCGTCGAGGTACGGCCGCGGATAAAGGCACTCCCAGGCCCACCGATCGGCCTCGCCCGGCGCGCGCAGGAGCTGCGGCATTCCCACCTGCGCCACGCCCACCCGATACCGGCGCCGCGCATGCGCGAGCTTGCCATACATGCCGCAAAGCGCCTCGGCCTCGCGACCGGCGAACCGCGCGGCCGCCTCGCGCTCGAAGGGAAGAAGCCTCCCCTCGGCCTCGGCGTCGAGCCCGACCGAGACGAGCATCCGCGCCGGGTCCGGCAAATCGAGGTCGAGCGGATTCGCCGGGCGCGCGGCCGCGGGCTCGATCAACGGCGGCAAGGGCGCGCCCGCGGCGGCCAGGCGCGAGCGGGCGGCGAGCGCGGCGAAGGAGAGCGGGAACGTACGCGCGACCTCGGTCCAGATGCGCACGGCCTCGTCGCGGTCACCGGCGCGGAAGGCGGCGAGCCCTTCGAGCTCGCGGAGCTTTTGCGCCTCGTCGGGCTTCTTCGCGGCCTTCGCGAGCCTGCTGAGCGTCTTTTGCGCGAGCTTCGGCTGCGACGCCGAGAGCTGCGCGAGCGCCTGCTCGTATTCGGCGTCCTCGCGGTACGCGCCTTTCGGGAAGAGCGCGAGGTAACGCGTATACAGCGGCGCGGCCTCGTCATAACGACCGCGGAGCAGGAGCCAGCGCGCGGCCTGGTACAAGGAACGCTCGGCCCAGCTATTTTTCTTGAACCGCGAGGAGAGGTCGAGCCAGCGCTTGATTGCCTCGTCGGCCTGTCCGCCGCGGGCGAGCGCATTCGCGGATTGATACATCGCCTCGACCTTGCGCGGGCCGGGCAACGTGGAGAGCACACGGAACGCCTTTTCCGCCTCCGGATAATCGCGCGCCTTGAGCTTCGCTTCGGCCCGCGCGTGGAGCACGTCGAGGTGCGGCACCGTCTTCTTTTTTTCGAGCTCGTCGAGGATCGGAACCGCCGCTTCGGCCTGGCCCGCCCGGACGAGCGCGAGCGCGCGGGCGAGCTGATCCTTCGGCGCGAGCGATTGCTTTAGCCGATCGAGCGCGGCCGCGCCGGCCTCGCCCTCGGGCAAACCGGCGGCCTCCACGGCGAGCCAGCGCAGGTCGGCGATCGTGATGGGCAAGAGGCCCTGCGCCTCGGCGATCCGGGCGCGGGCGGCCCGGAGCTTCGCCTCGTCGCTCTTCCTGCGCGACCGCCCCGCCCCCGCGAGCGCGCGATCGAGGGTCGTCCGCGCCTGGGCGAGCTGCCCGTCCTTCTCCAGCGCGAGCGCGGCGCGATGCTGGTCGGAGAGCGACCTCGATTTGCCGAAAAACGCTGCGGCTTCGGCGAAGGGCCCCGCGACGGACGCGGCCTCGGCGCGCCGGCGCACGATGTCGTCCACGAGCAGCGGCAGCTCCTTTTCGAGCCCCGTGAAGAGCTCGACCGTGCGCGCCGCATCGCCCCGCTCGAGCGCGACGCGCCCCCGGACGTACCGCATCTCGGGCCGCTGCCGATCGGCCTCGGGCAACGCGTCGAGCTGCACCTCGGCCTCGTCCCAGCGCTCCAGGCGCACGGCGTCGGCCCAGCGCGCGGGCGAGGGCGCAGGCGCGGTCGTGCCGGCGGGGAGGGCCGTGGCCACGGGCGCCGCGGCGGAGGCGGACGGGGCGGCCGACGCGGACGCGGACGGCCCGCCCTCGGCGCTCGACGTGGTCTCCCCGGGCATCGGCATCGAACGAGCGCAAGCGCCGAGCCCAAGCGCCCCGAGCCCGAAGAGCCCCATCACGATCCGCCGCCTCTGCACCACCGTTTCTCCTCCAAGAGAGCTAGCAGGGGAACAAGGGGACCCGCAAGAAAGTCCCGTCTGTTTTTCCTTTCGATACCAATATGTGGTCAAAGGATCCGACGCGCCGTTCAATCGATTCCCGCGGCGATCCGGGCGATGATCACGCGATCCTCCTCGAACAAAAATTCGTCCACCTCCTCGATCGACCCCACCTTCGCGGGGGCGACCCCGAGCCGCAGCGCCGCCGCGCGCGCCACGGCGGCGACGATCGGATGCGGCGAGCTCGACAGGCGCAGGAGCTTCGGCGTCACGGCCTGGGCGCCGAGCAAGGCCGCGCAGAGCGCCGCGATCGGCCGCGGATCCGCCGCTCCCGGCACGTCGCCCGCGAGCGCGCGTCCGAGCACGGCCACGGTCTCGGGGCCCGGCGCCCGCAGCAACGCCCGGCGATAATCGCCCGCCGGCAAGTGCAGCCGCGCCGCCCCCCGGCTCGTCGAGCAGAGCTCCTGCGCGTGCCGCAGGAGAAGGCCCACCACGGGCCCGAGCCCGTCCTCGTCGAGCGCGTCCATTCCTTCGAGGTCCGTGGCGAGCGGGCGCGACGCCTCGTCCGTGTAGGCGTCGAGGTTCACCGTCAGCGACTCCAGCCCCACGGCCCCGGGCGCGTGCCCGGCGAGCACGTCGTGCTCGGTCTGCACCGTCACCACGCTCGACACGATCGCGGGCGTACCGCCGCGGAGCGTGTGCTTCACCTCGACCTCGACCTTCCGAATGGCCGACCAGCGCAGGATCCGCGCCTCCGCGCCCGGATCGACGAGCACGCCCCAGGGCACGATGGCCATGTTGACCTCGCGCGCCCCGAAGGGCGCCCGTGGCCTCTGGATCTGCCGCACGAGGCCCACGGCGAACGCCGCGCCGCCGGCCACGGCGAGCCCGATCGGGAGCGAGCCCGACGTGAGCGACCAGGCCGCCGTCTCCGGCCCGAGCGCGAGCCCGAGGCTCGAGAGCCCCACCGTGCCGGCGGCCAGCGTGAGCGCCCGGAAGCTCGGACCCGGGACCAGCCACACGTACCGAAAATCCGGCGGAGGTGCGCAGCGCATCACGACACCTGGAAAGGTAAGCCGATCCTCGCCCGGGCGGAAGGGCCGAGCGGATGAACGATGGCATCCGCGGAGGATGGTTCTCCAGGACTCCAGATCCGCCGGGATCTGTATGCACGAAGGATGGTCATCGGAGATTCCAGCCACGTCGAGGTCGTGCATCGTGAAGACGCGGATACGGAAACGGTGATAGGGTTGCCGTCCTATGTGGATCCGGCATCCGGGGGGAGCCGGACCACGCGAGAAAGGTTGGTAGCTTGAACATGCGAACAATCGGTATGCTTCTGGTCGTGGGCGCGATGCTGGCTGCGGGCGCGGGTTGTGGTGACGATACCGGCGGCAGCGGCGGCACCGGCGGGACGGCCGGCACCGGCGGCACCGGCGGTATGGGCGGCACCGGGGGGATGGGCGGCGCCGGGGGAATGGGTGGCATGGGCGGCGCCGGGGGAATGGGTGGCATGGGCGGCGCCGGTGGGATGGGCGGCGCGGGCGGCGGCGGCGGCGCGGGCGGCGGCGGGATGATGGCCGTCAATGGCTGTACGGTGGATATGGCCGAGGATCACACGGCCGATGCGTCGGCGACCGTGAAGACCATGGGCCTCGCGTACGCGCCGAAGTGCATTCGCGTGAAGGCGGGGGCGGACGTGATCTTCGAGTCGAATTTCACGATCCACCCGCTCGTGGGCGGCACGGTCGAGGGGCTCATGAAGAACGAGGACGCCGCCTCGCCGATCCAGAAGACGACCACCGGAATGGGGGCGAGCTTCAACCTCCCGGACAAGGGCACGTTCGGGTATTACTGTGACACGCACGCCCTCGGAGGGATGACGGGGGCGATCTTCGTCGAGTGATTCCATGCGAACCTTTGCCATGGCCCTCCCGTGCGCCGTGCTTTGCGGCGCTGCGTTCGTGGCCTGCGGGGACGTGGAGGAGGAGAACATTCCCGTCGGGAACAACGCCACGACCTCGTCGAGCAGCAGCACGACGGGGGCCGGTGGTGCCGGCGGAATGGGCGGCGCCGGCACCGGTGGAATGGGCGGCGCCGGTGGAATGGGCGGCGGCGGCGGAATGGGCGGCACCGGCGGCGCCGGTGGGATGGGCGCCGGTGGAATGGGCGGCACCGGCGGCGCCGGTGGGATGGGCGGCGGCGGCTCGATGATGCCCTGATCTCGCCCGCTCGGGTGGGGGCCTCGCGAGGTGGTTTTCGCGAGGCCCACGCCTTTTTCGAGTCAGCCGAGGTCCGCTCCCGGCGTGAGGTCGACCCACGCCTTGCGCCGGTGCGACGCGTAGAGCGCCTCGACGATCCTTTGCACTTCGACCGCACGCGCGAAGCTCGCCGGCGGCTCGCCCCCGTCACGGACGGCCCGCGTGAATCCCTCGAAAAGCCTCCCGAGCGACACGCGCTGCCCGCCGCTCCCGTCCGTCGGGTCGACCGCGACGACGTGGCCGTCGATTCTGCACAGGCACAGACTGGCGAACAAGGAGCGCGTCGCGCTCGGTGATCTGGCCGAGGAGCGCCTGATGTTCTTCGCGCGGGACCTCGGTCCGCACATGTACGACTGGATGATGGCGCAGTGTGAGCAGGCGGGCTTCAAGCCGCGCGTCGTTTACCACGTCACGCAGCCACCCATGGGGATTGCGCTCGTCAAAGAGGGCGTCGGCCTGCTCTTGAAGCCCATTTCCAAGGGGTACGAGCTTCCGGGCGACCTCACCGCCGTGCGTGTCGATGGGCTGGACGCCAGTTTCCATATCGACGTTGCCTGGCGCGCGAACGAGAAATCGCCGTCCCTGCGGGCGTTCCTCGCGGCGCTTCGCGCGAAGGCGTGACTGCGCGTCGCGGGAGCGGAGGCGGAGGCGGGGGCGGGACGGTTCAGCCGGCGGCCTTCACGTCGAACCCGTAGTTCTGGCCGTAGCGGCTATCCCAGGCCGAGCAGCCCGTGTGATCGGTATTGTGAAACCAGATCTCGAGCCGGCTGGTGTTCGCGGGCACGTTCACCTGGCACGCGCCCGAGGACACATCGGCGGCTTGCTCCTGCCCGCTCGGGTGAAATCGGACGTTGGCGCTGATGCTCCACGCCTTCTGCCCATAACGCGTCGCCCTGCAATGACACACCCGCTCCGTCGCGTAGTCGATCTGCAAGGCTTCCCCGGATCGAATGTCGCCGCTCTGCTGATGGGTCCAATCCGCTGAGAATTTCACGGTCGCCATGGTCGCCCTCCTTTCATGCCTACGGCCGCCCGCTCAGGGCTTTGCCTCGGGCTGCTCCACGTATTCCTGGCAGCAGCAGAACTCGGTCGTGGTGCTCGTGCTCGTCTTGCTCCCGCAGATCACCTTCTCCAGGAGGGCCTGGAAGCCGTTCAGCGCGTCCTTCGACGTGAACGCCTTGCCGCCGGTCTCGCTGGCCACACGCGCGAACTCCTCCTCCAGCGCCTTGCGCTGCTTCTCCTTCGCGCCGCTCGTCCCGAGGTACGTGTGGACGCGGACGTCGCCCTTCTTGGCGGCGTCGATGGCACGATTGGCGGCGGCGATATCCTCCTTGTCGATGTCCGCGCCGCCGCCCTCGAAGGCCTCGTCGCCCAGGAAAAAGACCGCGCGCTTGGCGCTGGGCCGCCAGTCGTAATGCGCGACCACGTCCTCGATGGCGCGCGCCCCGTCCTCCTGCGCGCCGCCGCCCTCCACCGTACCCTTCTTTCGACCCCGCAGCGCGGCCTCGTCCGCCTTTGCCGTGGTGGTCAGGTACGTCTTGACCGTGGTGTCGAAGCGGGTGTTCTTGAACGTCCCTTCGATGCCCAGGTACGTGACGCGCAGGTCCGAGGGGCATTTCGTCTTGGCCACCTCGATGGCCGCGGTGACCGCCTCGCTCAGCGCGTTCGCCTCGTCCTTCATCGAGACGCTGGAGTCGATGACCACCACGAGATCGACCGCCGGAATGGACGTGCTCTCGTCCGTGGTCGTGGTCCCCGTGGCGAGCTTCGGGAAATCGATCGTCTTGCCGAGGTAGCTCTGCGGGCCTTCGCCGCCGATTCCCGTGAGCTGCGCCGGCAGGGTGGTGTCCGCGGTCAGGCTGCAAATGCCCTTGGCCGGGGTCCCGGTGACGAACGTGAAGCGCTTGTCGTCACCTTCCGGATCGAAATAGAACGTCTGGACGTTGCTCTGGTTGATCGTGCCCACGACATTGTCGTGGTAATAGAATGCGACGAGCTTGGGCGGGCCGCCGTCGGCCGGGGTCTCGTAGGTGAAGCAGCCCTTGCCCGCGATCGAGCCGTCCGGGTTCTTCACGGTGTAGGTATAGCTGGTCGTCGTCCCAGGCTTCCCGGGGTCCTTGATCACGACCGTGGGAGGGACCGGCTTCGCGGGCGTGGAAGGCTCGACGGCCTTCGGCGGCTCGACGGCCTTCGGCGGCTCGACGGCCTTCGGCGGCTCGACCGGCTTGCGCGGGAAGGCGGAGGCGACGTACAGCCCCGAATTGTCGATACGCGGCCCAAAGCTTCCCGGCATCGGGTAGAGGTCATAACTCAAGCGCAGGGTCTTGCAGCCGGCCGCGTCGAGCCGCACCAGGCCCATCACGGTGTCGATCGAATTGGCCTGGCCGCCGGGGGCGGGCCTGTTGGTTCCCTGAAGAACGCCGTTCGCGAGGCTCAATTGCGCGCTCGGCTGGTTGCCGCCGGCCGTATTCGGCGCGACGCCGCCGTTGTACAGCTTCCAGCCTGCCGGGCTGACGGCGCTGCCGTTTTCGAGCGTGCCGGTGATGGTGACCGTCGTCCTCGCGTAGGTCAGGCCCGCGTAGATGTCGCTCACGCCGATGAGCGTGTTTGCCCCCGCGACGCCGTCCTTGCCCCCGACCTTCGAGCCCTTGTAGCGGGTGAAGTCGAACTCGACCGTGAAATTGTTCCTGGCGCCGGTGAATTGCTTGTTGGCCTGCATGCGGATGGCATTGACGCTGGCCGATGCCATGTTCGCCTGCTCGTTCTTCCCGAACGAGGAGGTGCCGGTGCCGTCCTTGACCGAGCCGTGCGGGGCCACGCCCCCGAGGTTCCAATCGAAGGTGCCGAAGCCGGCGCTGACGCCGAAGCGGACGCCGATCTCGCCGCCCAACCCGTCGGGGATGTAACGCCACTGGTTCCAGTCGCCGGGGCCATTCCACCGGTACCCCGACGGGTCCCAAAACACGAGGTCGAGCGCTTCGGCGGACGCGGCTTGCGTAGGGGATGCTGACATGACGATCCTTTCTCCCATCAGGAATGCGCTCCCTGATGTCTTCGCTTCCGCCTCTACGACGACCCCGGAGCGCCGGATATGGGACCTTGGTCCCATGGCGCCCTGGGCGGTTCACGAGCGCCTTCAGGAGGTTCCCGACAGCCTCCAGGAGGTTCACGAGCGGGTCGAGACCATCCACCGACCCTCTCCAGGAGGTCCGCGACCGGTTCGAGGAGGTCCGCGACCGGCCCCAGGAGGTCACTCGACCTCCTCCAGGAGGTCCACGACCGCCTCCAGGAGGTCCCTCGACCGGGTCGAGACCATCCACCGACCTTCTCCAACCGATCGGCGACCAGGTCGAGGAGGTCCACGACCTCCTCCAGCAGGTCCACGACCTCCTCCAGCAGGTCCACGACCTCCTCCAGGAGGTCACTCGACCTCCTCCAGCAGGTCCTCCACCCGCTCCAGGAGGTCCCTCGACCGGGTCTGTCAGGCCAGCGGCACCGCGAGCAAGACGACCTCCTTGCCCCGCACCTCGACCTTGTACCGCACGGGTTTTCCGTGCTTCTGCGCCATCTGCTTCTCGCTCGCCACGATACGCGCGACGAACGCATCCCGCGTGATGTGATCGACCGGATCCCCGACGCTCTTCTTTGCGCGAATGTAATCGTCGAAGATCCGCTGGTGATAGGCGGCCTCGTCTTCCGCCCCGAGCGCCGTCGCCTCGCCGGAGGCCCGATTCTGCGCGAGCGACTCGTCGACCGCGAGCGCCTCCTCGGGCTCCTTGCCCCGCACCACCATCGCCGCCGGCGGCGCGCCGGTCTCGTCCTCCGGCATGCCGAGGAGCTGGCTCAAAAGGCTGTTCAGCCGCGAGACGAGCCCGCCGAACTCCGGGTGCTCGATCTGGAAGCGCAGGTCCGTCCGCCCGTTCATGATGGCGAGCAGCCCCTCCTCGACCTCCTCGATCGGACGCATGATCGATTGCCCGAGGATATGCCCCGCAATGGCCACGAGCACGATGCCGAGCGCAATGGCCCCGAGGAACGGAAACAAGAGCGTCGTCGCGGCCGGCGCGTTCGCCCGCGCCACCGCCACGAGCAGCGCGCGCTTGCCGTCGCCATACCCGCCGAGCGGGCCCACCTTCACGCCGAAATCGGGCGGCAATGCCGTCACGTCGACGGCCTGCCCGGACGAGAGCGCCGACGCCGCGCCCGCTTCGAGCTGCTTCGTATCGATCGCCGCGGCGAGGTCCGGCGTGCCGCCCTTCGATTGCGCGACGATACGATAGCCGTCCTTGTCCTTGACCTCGAACCAGAGCGTGGCCCCGCTCGTCTGGTTCGCCACGTCCGTCAAGCGCCCGTCGCTCAGCGACGTCCCGAGGACGAGCCCGCCGAGCACCTGCCCGTTTTCGCCCCGGATGGGCGCCCAGGACACGAGCAATTGCTCGTTCCGGGCGGGCGTCACCCATACGTCGGAGCCCGTCCGCCCCTCGGCGAGCCCGGCCCGGAGCGCCGGGTAAATCCCACCCAGGTCATCGCCGCGCAAAAACGGCGAGCCATCCCGGCCGAGCGCCGTGCCCTTCGCATCCACGAGCACGACGAGCGAGGGCCCGAGCCCAGCGATCACGGGCGCCTTGCCGGTGGCGCTCTTGATACCGTTCGCCACGCTCGTGGCGCCGTCGCTCCTGGCCTGGCCCGTGCCTGCGCTGAACGGCTCACGGACCAGCGGATCCGCGGCCTGGGACGCGAGCCACCGCTCGGCCTCCCCCGCCTGGACCCGAAGGACCGCCTCGGCAGCGACGAGCGCTCGGGCCGCGTCAGCCCTGGGCGACCCCGGATTCAAGGAGGCCCGGGTCAAGGCAAACGCGAGGACCCCTACCACCAGCACGACGACCGTAAAAACGGCAATGATTTTTGCGCGCATGAAAGGCCGCCCTCCTTTGGGGGCGACGGGCGGGGGTGCGGGGGCGTAGCTCGGCTTGTCCGAGCGTAGCCCCCGATCGTAGAAAAGGACGTTACCATCCGCCCGGGCGAGTCCTCAACCGTCCCCGCCGGAGTGCCATGATCGCAACGAACCCCGCCTCGCAGATCCTCGTCGTCGGTGACGCGCTCTTCGACGACCACCGCTCGCGCGGCTACCACCCCGAGCGCCCCGAGCGCCTGCACGCGGCGCGCGCGGCGCTCGATCGTTGCGCGGCGGAAGGCCTCGGCGTCGTCTCCGTCGAGACACGGGACGCGACGGAAGAGGAGCTCGCGCGCGTGCACGACGAGGCCTACCTCGCGAGCCTCGCGAACCTCGCCGGCCATCACGCGTCGCTCGATCCGGACACGTACCTCGCGCCCTCGTCCGTCGCGGCGGCGCGGCGCGCGGCGGGCGCCGGCATCACGCTCGTCGACGCGCTGCTCGACCCGTCGAGCCAGAAGCCTGGCGAGGCGCGCGCACCCGGCCTCGCGCTCCTGCGCCCGCCCGGCCACCACGCGACGCGCAGCCGCGGCATGGGCTTCTGCCTCTTGAACAACGTCGCGGTCGCGGCCGCGAGCGCGCTCGCCAAGGGCCTCGAACGCGTGGCGATCCTCGACTGGGACGTCCATCACGGCAACGGCACGCAGGACATCTTCTGGACCGATCCACGCGTGCTCTACATCTCGCTCCACCAGTACCCGTACTACCCGGGCACGGGCGGGCTGCGCGAGAAGGGCGCGGGCGACGCGGAGGGCTACACGGTGAACGTGCCGCTCTCGCAGGGCGCGGGGGATCGGGTGTACGCGGAGGCGTTCCGGCAGATCGTCGATCCGGTGCTGGAGGCGTTCGCGCCGGAGCTGATCCTCGTGTCGGCGGGGTTCGACGCGCACCAGCGGGATCCGCTGGCGGACATGTGCGTGTCCGATCAGGGCTACGCGACGATGGCGGCGCTGGTCGCGCGCGCGGCGCAGCGGAGCGCCGAGGGCCGGCTCGCGTTTTTCCTGGAGGGGGGCTACGACCTCGCGGCGCTCTCGAGCTCGCTCGCGGAGACGCTGCTCGGCGCCACGCGCGCGGTGACGGCCGAGTCCACGTCGAGCAGCGCGCCGCCCGCCTCCTTCCGGCACACGGGCGAGGTCACGCAAGCCCGGACGACGGCCGCCGAGCGCTGGCGAGGGATCTGAAACGAAGTCGTTGCGCGCTACAGTGAACCGTGTATAGTGCGCGCCTGGTGTTGCCCCTCCGGGGTCGTACCGTGGTGGGTATAGCTCAGTTGGTAGAGCGCTGGTTTGTGGTACCAGTTGTCGCGGGTTCGATCCCCGTTACTCACCCCAAGCTTCGTTGTGCATCGCGGCGCTTGCGCCGCGCCAAACGCTGAGTCCTCCGATCGTTCGCCTCCGCGGCGAGCGCCCGATCCTCCTCGGTCTCGCAGACGAGTGACGGGACGGGCGCGGGCTTGAGCGTGCCGTCGACCTCCTGCATCGCGACGAAGGTCACGAACGCGTGCGCGCAGCGCCAGCGCTTGCCCGAGGGCGCGTCCTCGCCCTCGACGTCGACGAGGATCTCGACCGACGTGCGGAACGCCGCCGTGACGCGCGCGCGGAGGAGCACGACCTGCCCGACCTGGATGGGCGCCTCGAACGAGACGTCGTCGAACTCGGCGGTCACCGCGAGCCTCCCTGCATGGCGCTGCGCGCAGATCGCCGCGCAGAGATCGATCCACGCGAGGATCTGCCCGCCGAACACGTTCCCGAGCGCGTTCGCGTGCGTCGGGAGGACGTACTCGGTCATCGTCGTGATCGAGTCGCTGACGTTACGGGGACCAAACGTTGACATGAAAGCCGGGTAGCACGGAGGCGAGGGCGCGGGGAATAGAGGCGCGTCTCAGCGCTCGCGGCGGAGCCGCTCGATCTCCGCCAGCGCTTCCGCGAGCTTCTGCTCGGCCTCGATTCGCAAGCGCTCCTCCTCCGCCAGCTTGCGCTCGGCCTCCTCGCGTTGCCGCGCCTCTCCCTCTCGGTGCGCCTCGACCTGCTCCATCATGCGGCGCAGCTCGACGATCATCTCGTCCGCTTCGAGCAGCGGCGCGGTGCCCGAGAAGAACCGCAGGCGCTCATCCTGCACGCAGAGCTCGAGCCCCAGCACCTCGGACGCGTAAAAGCCGCCCTGGGGCACGATGCGTCGATACACGCGCCCCTTGTCGGCGAGCCGGTAGCCCGTGAGCCGCAGCATGCCCCGATCGAAGATGAAATATTCGCGGATGCCGAGGCGCGCGTACTTCTCGACGTTGCCTTCGAGATCCTTGCGACGGTTGCCCGCCACGTACACCTCGATCGCCAGATCGAGCCCCTTTTTCTCCGCGCTCACGACCCAGCTCATCCGCTGGTGCGTCTCCACGTCGAGCACCGCGAGGATGTCGGGGGCGAACATGCGTTCGCCCGGGTAATACACGGGCAGCTCGCACGCGAAGTAGACCTTGCGGCCCAAGCGCTGGAAGAAGCTGCCCAGCGTCTGGCGCGTGCGGGCCTTGGCGTCGAAGTGCGCGTCTCCCTCGGGCGGAGCGGCCTCGGAGGCCGGGAACGCGGACGGCAAGCTGGCGACGACGCGAGCGCGCTCTTCCTCGGACATGCGCTCCCACACGTCCTCGGGCGGAGCGCGGGGATCGTCGGGCTCTACGCGGTACGACTCGACCGGCGCGGACATGCCGGGATCGTAGCGGGTTTCGGGCAGAGCGACCACGGGCAGGGACCGGCCGAGCTCCCCCGCCCCTCGCCCCTCACCCCACCTCGATCTCCGCCTCCGGCGACGGCGGCAGCTCCGACTTGCTCCCGCTCGTCAGTTGGAGCCGCCCGAAGATCGCCTCGGCGCGCGCATCCATCGTGCCCGCCTCCTTCTGCACGTCTTCGTTGCCGGCGAGCTCCGGGTTCTTGCGCAGGAAACGCGCGTAGGTCTTGAACGTCCGCGCGAGCTCCACCTCGTTGCCGCTCTGCTCGAAGATCGCCACGGCGCGGTCGAAGTACTCGCGCGCGCTCGTCGTATGCGCGTGCCCCCAGCCGCCGGCCGCCGTGATCTCGCCGAGCGTCCGGAGCGCCGCGGCGAGGTGCACCTTGCTGCGCACGGAGGCGAAGAGGTCCACCGCGCGGCCGATGCAGTCGCGCGCCTTCGCGAGGTCGCCTTGCATCAGGTACGCCTTGCCGAGCGCGCGAAGCGTCTCCGCGAGCTTCAGCCGATCGCCGAGCTCGTCGCACAGGCCCTCGGCGCGCACGAGCACGCCGATCGCCTTCTCCGGCTCGCCGCTCCGGTAGTACGTCGTCCCGATGTTCGTCAGCACGAGCGCGATCTTGTTCCGATCGCCGATCTGCTGCGCGACCTCGAGCGCCTCCTCGAACATCACGAGCGCCTTCTGGAAGTTCCGGCGCTCCTCGGCGATCGTCCCGAGGTTGTTCAGCGTCGTCACCACGCCGACGAGGTCACCGACCTCGCGCCGGATCGTGAGCGACTGCTCGAACGCCCCGAGCGCGTCCTTGAACTGACCCGAGTCCTGCAGCGCCAGGCCCACGTTGTTGAGCGAGAGCGCGATCGAGCGCCGGTCGCCGAGCTTCTGCCGCCGCGCGAGGCCGTCGCGGAAGCTCGTCAGGGCCGACGCGTATTCGCCCTTCAGCCACGCGATCTTGCCGAGGTCGTCGATCGTCGAGGCCACGCCGCGCTCGTCGCCCGAGGCTTCGAAGAGCGACATCGCCGTCGCCAGGTGCCGCTCGCCTTCGTCGAGCGAGCCCATGTCGCGGAAGAGCCGGCCGATGCGGTTGTGCGCGGCGCCGCCCTTCTTCTTCATGTCGAGCCGGTACGCGAGCGTCAGCATCCCGCGGAACGCGGCCATCGCGTCGTCGATGTAGCCCATCGACTGGAGCACGTCGCCGTACGCGTGCAGCGCGTCGATCCGCGCGCCGTCGTGCGAGTCGCCGAGCAGCTCGAGGCCCCGCTGGTAGTACTCGCACGACTTGCCGTTCGCGTACCTGCGCCGCGCCACGGCCGCCGCCTCCAGGTACGCGATGCCCGCCTGGATCGACTCGCCCGCTTGCTCGCGGTGGCGCGCCAGCGATGCGATCCGCTCCTCGCTCGTGCGCACGCCCGGCTGGTGCTCCATCCAGTCGGCGATGACGCGGTTCGACAGGCTCTTCGCCTCCGCGCTCGTCCGCGCCGTGATCGCCTCGCGCTCCTCGCTCCGCGCCCAGGCGTACTCCACCGAGCCCGGAAAAATCGTCCCGGCGCGGCGGAGGATCCACCCGTTCTTGTGCAGCCCATCGAGCATCCGCCCGATCCGCGCGACGTCGCCCGTCTCTTCCTCGACCCAGAGGTCGGGCGCTTCGAGGCCCGTGCGCGCGAGCGCCACGAACGCGCCGCTCCAGAACACGGCGCCCATCGCCGCCGCTTGTTCGAGCACGATGCGCTCGTCCTCGTCGAGCGAGGCCACGCGCGCTTGCACCGCGTCCTCGACCGTCGCCGGCAGCCGCGCCGCCGCGAGCCGCTCCGGGTAGAGCACGAGCCGCGCCTCGCCCTCCTCCGTCGTGGCCTCGCCGATCACGCCCTCGGCCGCGTAGATCTCCACCATCTGCGCGAGGAGCCCCGGGTTCCCTCGCGCGAACGCACACGCCGTCTCCACGAGCGGCGCGGGCACCTCGCCGCCGTTCGTGTACACGGCGAGCATCGCGCTCGACACACGCGCGCTGTCCTCCTCGCCGAGCGGACCGAGCTCCAGCAGCGTGTGCCGGCGCTCGCCCACGCGCGCCCAGTCCTCCTGCCGGTAGACGAGGTCGTCGCGGCCCGTGCAGATCACGAAGATCGGGCCCGTCAGGTATTCGAGCAGGTACCGAAGCAGCGAGAGCGCGTCCTCGTGCGCCTCGTGCAGGTCTTCGAGCACCAGGATGAGCGGGCCCGTCTGCGCGTCCGCTTCGAGGAACGCCTTCACCACGGCGCGCCGCACGAGCTCGGCCTCGTGCGGGTCGTCGCTCACGGCGCGCGTCAGCGGGCTCTCCTCCTCGGTCAGGCCGAGGAGCTGCCCGAGGAACGTCACGGCGTCGCTCACGCGCCGCGGTTCGAGCACGCCTTCGAGCTTCTGCCGGATCGTCGCGCGCGCCTCGTCCGGATCCATGCCGCGCACGAGGCCAAAGCGCGAGCGGATGAGCCGCGCGAACGGCGAGAACGACACCGAGCCGTCCCGCGCGCTGCCTTCGAACGCGCGGACCTCGTTCGTGCGCGACGCCACGAACTCTTCGACGAGCCGTGTCTTGCCGATGCCTGCGGGTCCGACGATCGTCACGATGCGCGTGTCGCGCCGCTCTTCGACGGCCGTGAGATTGGCGGCGAGGAGGGAAAGCTCTTCGTCCCGGCCCACGAGCGGACACGCGGGCGCGCGTGGCGCACTGACGTTTGGTCTCTCGGTCTCCATCGAGCTCCGCGGGGGTCTGGCGAGGGAGGTTTTTCTCCGACGCGGCGAGGGTATAGCCTTGCCCGCTCCGAGGAAAGCGGCGCCGGCGGCATTTTCGCGTATCCGCCGACCTTACGAGGGGTGAGGCCGGAGCCGCGGGCGGACGACCGGGAAGCTCGGTCCGCCCGGGGTACGTCCGGTCCGTCGCAGGGAGCGCCGCCGTTGCCACCACTTCTCCAGGCCGATGACCGGCAGGACCACGAGGGCGGCGGCCACGGCTTTCGCCCACTCCGCGGCGCCGAGCGGGGCCGCGCCGAAGAGCGTGTGCATGAACGGCAGGTACACGAACCCGAGCTGGAGCAAGAGGAGCGTCCCGATCCCCACGTACACGAGCGGGTTCGAGAAGAGCCCGATCGAAAGGGACGAGCCGTGGAGCGAGCGGCAGTTCAGGAGGTAGAACACCTGGAAGAGGACCATCGTGGTCACGGCCATCGTCTGCGCCTCGCGCAGGGCGAACTCCGGGGACAGGCCTTCGCCGAGCTTGTCGTGGTACTCCATCAGGAAGAGCCCCAGCGCGCCGGCCGTCATCAAGAGCGCCACGATCACGGTCCGCACGAGCACGAACCGCCCGAGGATCGGCTCGCTCGTGCGTCGCGGCGGCCGCTCCATCAGGTTCGGCTCCTTGGCCTCGAACGCGAGCGGCAAGGAGAGCGTCACCGTGGCGACGAGGTTGATCCAGAGGATCTGCACGGGCGCCATCGGCAGGAGCGGCCGCCCGTCGACCAGCGGGAAAAAGAGCACCGCGATGAGGAGCACGAGCGCCTCGCCGATGTTCGTCGGCAGCACGAACGCGAGCGCCTTGATCAGGTTGTCGTAGACGCGCCTCCCTTCCTCCACGGCCGCGCGGATGCTCGCGAAGTTGTCGTCCGTCAGCACGATGTCGGCCGCTTGTTTGGCGACGGCCGTCCCCGTGATGCCCATGGCCACGCCGATGTTCGCTTGCTTCAGCGCCGGCGCGTCGTTCACGCCGTCGCCCGTCATCGCGACGACCTGCCCCGCGGCTTGCAGCGCCTCCACGAGCCTGAGCTTGTGCTCCGGCGCCACGCGCGCGAACACGTTCCGCGTCCGCGCCGCCTCTGCGAGATCCGCGGGCGACATCGCCGAGAGCTCGCGGCCCGTCACCACCTCGTCCGCAGCGACGAGCAGGCCGATCTCGATGCCGATCGCCTTCGCCGTCACCGGGTGATCCCCCGTGATCATCTTGACCGTGATGCCCGCGCGTTGACACGCCTTCACCGCCTCGATCGCCTCCGGCCGCGGCGGATCGATCATCCCCACGAGCCCGAGCAGTTCGAAGCCGCTCGCCACCTCCGCCTCGCCGAGCCCCTCGATCCACGCCTCGGGCTTGCGCGACGCGACCGCGAGCACACGCATCCCGCGCGACGCCATCACCTCCACGTGTTCGAGCACGGCGGATCGATCGAGCGGCTCGCCATCGACGCGCCGAGCCGCGCGGCCGAGCACCACCTCCGGCGCGCCCTTCATCAGGATCTCCTGCGCGCGGGGCGCCGTCACGTGCAGCGTCGCCATGTACTTGTGCTCCGACTCGAACGGGATCGCATCGCGCCGCGGCGCCTCCTCGTGCAGCACGTCGCCCTTCATCCCGAGCTTCTGCGCGGCCACGACGAGCGCGGCTTCCGTCGGATCGCCCGTGATCCCGAAGCCCCCGCCCTCGCGCTGCACGAGCCGCGCGTCGTTGCAGAGCGCCGCGGCCCGGAGGAGCGCGCGCACGTCGTCCGGCGTCGCGCCCACGGGCTTTCCTTCGCGCCGCAGCTCCCCTTCCGGCGCATATCCCACGCCCGAGAGCTCGTAGCCCCCCGACGGCGCCCAGATCGCCGCCACCGTCATCTCGCTCCGCGTCAGCGTGCCCGTCTTGTCCGTGCACACGACGCCGGCTTGCCCGAGCGTCTCGACGGCCGGCAGCTTCCGCACCACCGCGCGGCGCGCGGCCATCCGTCGCACGCCGATCGCCAGCGCGATCGTGATGATCGCCGGCAAGCCCTCCGGGATCGCCGCCACGGCCAGCGTGATCCCCGCGAGGATCGCTTCGATGAACGGATACCCGCGCACGAGCGCGACGGCGACCATCAACGCCGCCACGATCGCGATCGCCACCGTCAGCACCTGCGCCACGCGCGCGAGCGAGCGCGTGAGGGGCGTCTCGAGCTCCGCGGCTTCGCGCAGCATCGACGAGATCTTCCCGATCTCCGTCTGCGCGCCCGTCGCCACCACCACGGCTTGCCCCGTGCCCACCGTGATCAACGTGCCGCCGTGGACCATGCTCTTCCGATCGGCCACGGCGGCGTCCTTCGGCACTGGCTCGACGTGCTTGCGCACCGGCACCGACTCCCCCGTCAGCGGCGCCTCGTCAGCCGCGAGGTTTTTCACGCGCAAGAGCCGCATGTCGGCCGCGGCCTTGTCACCGGCTGCGAGGAGCACGACGTCGCCGGGCGCGAGCTCCTCCGCGGGAACGGTGATCTTTCCTCCGTCGCGCATCACCGTCACGAGCTCGGGCACGAGGCTCGCGAGCGCCTCGATTTCCTGCCCTGCGCGGTACTCCTGGATGAACCCGATCAGCGTGTTCAGCACGACCACGCCGAGCACCACGGCGCCGTCCGTGATCTTCCCGAGCGCGAAGGCGAGCGCCGCGGACGCGAGGAGCACGTAGATGAGCGGGCTCTTGATTTGCCTGTACAAAAGCACGAGCGGCCCTTCCCGGGCGGCCCGCGGCAGCACGTTCGGACCGTGCTCGGCGAGCCTGCGCTGTGCCTCCGTGGTGAGCAGGCCGTTCTCGGAGCTGCCGAGGGCTGCGAGCACGACCTCGGCGGGCTCCGCGTGGTACGACGTCTGCTCGATCCGGGCGGGCGCGGGCGTTGCTTGCTTCATGTCCCTCCCTTTCGCCTTCACGGCGCGTGCCGAGTCCTTTCGACGCGCGGGGGCTGCGCTCGGACGAGCCGAGCTGCGCCTCCACCCCGATCGTTTCGTTTCGAACGGGCGGGGGAGCGCTTCCGGTGCCCATGACCCGCGGGCCGGGGTAAGCTCCCCGGCGTGAGCGACCAAGGGGAACGGCCGAGCTACGACCCGGCCGAGGTGCGCCGATGCATCACGCTTTGTTTCAGCGCCAAGGATCTACGCGAGCTCGCCGAGGGCCTCGGCGCGACCGGTCTGCCCGGCGAGGGTCGCGGCATCCAGGACGTCGCGCGTGAGGTCGTCCGGCACTTCGAGCGGCAAGGCTCGCTCGATCGGCTCGTCGAAGCGCTGAAGCAAGCGCGACCGCTGATGGAGTGGCCCGCGCCGATCGCCCGCGCCGGAGCTCCCGTCGCCGCGCTCGCCTTCCCGCCGCCGCCGCCACTCGCGCCGCTCGCGCCCGCTGCCGAGTCCGCGCCCGCTGCCGCTGCCGCGCCCGCTGCCGAGTCCGCGCCCGCGCCCGCTGCCGCTCCCGAGCCCGCTCCCGCTGCCGCTCCCGCTGCCGCAACCGCTCCCGCTCTCGCTCCCGAGGCCGGCTCCGCTCCCGCTCCCACCGTCATCGAACCTCCGCGCGGCCCCGAAGCTCCGCTCCTCCGGGATCCCTACGCTCCGGGCTGGCCCGGTACGGCTCCACGTGAGCCTGCGCAACCCGTCGACGGCCGCCGCTTCACCTTGCTCTTCGCCATCGCCGCCGTCGTCATCGTCATCGCCTCCGTCGGCGCGTTCCTCGTCGGCCGCGCTGGCTCGAACGCCGGCCCGGCGCCGCTCCTCGCAGGCACGGACGCCATGGCCAAAGGCGAACGACCTCTCCGCGAGAGCGGACCTTCGCGGCTCGCGGCCGACGCCGTCCGCCGCAGCCTCGGCAACCTCGCGCGTGGCTGCGACTTGCCCCTCGCCCCCAGCGAGGAGCCCGGCACCGACCTCTTCAAGAGCGCCTACGAGCAATGCGGCATGCGCCCCATGATCGGCCGTCCGCCCTCGGGCCCCCGCCCCACGCGCCCCGCGGACTCCGCCGGCGGCGCGCCTCCCGCAGGAGGCTCCGACCTCTTCGACACACCTTCGCCCGCCCCCGCCCCGACCCGCGCGGCGCCCGCCACGCAGCCTCGCAAAACGCCCGCCACCACCGACAAGCCTGCGCTCCCGGACAATGGCGCGGCCTGCGTCAACCGCTGCTCCGCCACGCAGAAACAATGCAATGGTGGCTGCGGGAGCGAGCCGACCCTGAGCAGCGAATACGGCCGATGGCAAGCCTGCCAGGCCCAATGCCTCTCGGCCGCCTCGCGCTGCCGACTCGCTTGCCAGTGAGCGCTACGCCTCCGCGCGCTCGCTCGGCGTCACGAATGCGAGTTTGTACCCTTCCGGATCCGTCACCACGAGCTCACGCGTGAACCAAGGCTGGTTTCGCGGCCCGTCGACGGCGGCGCCGCTGGCCTCGGCCCGCGCGCGTAGGTCGTCGAGCGACACCTCGTCGCCCACGTGGAAGCACAGGATCACCCCGAGCCCACGTTGCCCTGGCAGCTCGACGCCGGCCGGCATGCCGACGAGGAACACGTCGGCGTATCGGGCCCAGCGCAGGTGCACGAACACGCCGTCGCGATTCACGCAGGAGAAGCCGAGCGCCTCGTAAAACGCCGTCACGCGCGCCGTGTCCGAGACGAGCAGCCTCACGTGGGAGGGCATGAGGTAGGGTTCGTCGGGGGTCATGCGCTCTCCCTAGCACGGCCGGAGCGCTGCACAGCCACCTGTTCGGCACCGCGAGCTCGCGTAGCGAGCTCGCCTCCAGGGGGTGAATCGGCCGGGCTCCGCCTGGCCGAGAGGGGGACGCGAGGCGTCCCCCTCGGGACTAGCGGGAGGGATCGGCCTTCGCCACCGGCGACGGCTGGAGCACGAAGTTCGCCCCTGCGTGACGCGGGAGGAGCTCCTCCACGAGGACGTACTCCTTCCCGTAGTTCTTCGCGAGCCACACGCTGCAACTCCGCGTGTACGGGTCGAAGTATTGATACTTCGCCGAGTAATTCACGCAAACCTCGAACGACTTCTTCGCCTGTAGCTTCTGGGGCTCGCTCGCCTCGTCGAGCTTTTCATAATAAGCTCTCCGCAGCTCCTCGTACGTGATCGTCGTCCCGAGCACGGGCCCGTTGCCCCTCCACTCCTTCGGGATCGGCGCCGCGCGGAACTCCGCGACAAACTTCCCCCACAACTGCCCCACGCGCGACGCCGAGGCAACGACCCACCGCGGCGGCGGCACGGGCTCGAGCGCGAGCACCTGGGCATACGCCTTCTCCACCTCCTCGATCGCCGGCCGCTTCTTCTTCACCCAATCCACGACCTTCGTGTTGATGTGCTTCATCACCTCGTCACGGCTCGCGGGCCCCTTGTATTCGGGATACCGGATGGCGTCGACCTCGGCCCGCTTTTGCTCGGCGAAGAAAAACAACGCCTCGCCCACGTCCGTCAACGACCGCCCGAGCCGCCGCGTTTGCTCCAGCTCGCTGCCGCCCCCCGCCGCGAGTTGCTTCACGCTGGCCTCGGGATCCTTCCACGCCGCGCGCACGATCTCGTATTCCTTCGCGGCGCCCTTCTTGTCGTCGAGCTTCTCCAGCGAGCGCCCGAGCAGCGTGTGCGCGTGGATCCGCTCCTGCAGGCTCCCCGCCTTGTCCACCGCCGCCTTCCATTTCCCGAGCCACGCGCGCGCGTCGGCCCATTTCTCTTCGCGGACCAGGAAATCCGCGACCGCCACGGCGAGCTGCGCCGACGTCTCCGGCTGCTTCGCGCCGTAATTCTTCACGAACAGCTCGACGTCCTCGACCGCCGCTTTCTGATCCTTCAGCCCGGCCCGCAGCGCCACCGCGTCCATCAGCGCCGCAGGCGCCTGGGCCATGTTCGGGAACTTGCGCGCGGCCGACTCGTAATAACTTGCAGCCTCTGCGTATTCGCCGATCGACTCCAGATTCGCGGCGAGAAGAAACGCCGCGTTCTTGCCGTACTCCGTGTAGTCGAGCCGGTTCTTCGGGTCGAGGATCATCTTCCGCACGACGATCGCCTTGTCTCGCTTGTGCGCCGCCTCGAACGCCGCCGCGGCCTTCACCAGCGCCTGCCCGGCCGCTGCGCACCCCGGCTCGTTCTTCTCGCAAAGGGGCTTGCCGCTCTCCTCCCACGTCTTCAGGAATGCCTCCGCCTCGGCCGCCGGATCCGGCGCCGCTGCGCCTCCTGCGTCCGGCGCCGGCGCCGGCGCTGTCTCGGCCCACGCGGCCCCCGTGACGAGCAACGACACCCCCAGAATCACGCGCGAGCTCCACCGCTTCGGGTTCATGTGCACCTCGATGGCTGGTTTGTTGTATCACACCCGCGGACCCGATCGGTTCCTTGGGTCCTCGGACCGCAGATAGACGGAGCGACACGCCGTTTCTTGGTGGTGTTCCCACGATCCTCCGGCGAGGGGCTTCCCAAGGGCGCCGCGCGCGGGTGATGATGGCCCCGTTCATGGACTACGTCGCTCCGTCGAAGGTCGTCTCCACCATGCTCGACGCGGGCGCGGCCAAGGCCGCGGCGTCGCTCCGGGACCTCGTGATCCGCGGCTTCCTCGCGGGCGCGCTCCTCGGCTTCGCCACGAGCCTCGCCATCACCACGACCGTCCAGACCACCCTCCCGGTCGCCGGCGCGGTCATCTTTCCCGTCGGCTTCGTGATGATCGTCCTGCTCGGCCTCGAGCTCGTCACGGGCAACTTCGCGCTCCTGCCCATGGCGATGCTCGACAAGCGCGCCACCTTCTGGCAGCTCGTCCGCAACTTCGGCGTCGTATTCTTCGCGAACCTCGCGGGCAGCCTCTTTTATGCGTGGCTCCTCTCGATCTCGCTCACGATGATGGGCAGCGTCCCGCCCGACGCCGTCGCGAACAAGATCGTCGCCATCGCCCACGCCAAGACCCAGTTCCCCCAGTATGGCCTCGCCGGCCTCGTGGGCGTGTTCGTCCGCAGCATCCTCTGCAACTGGATGGTTTGTCTCGGCGTCGTCATGGCCATGACGTCCACGGCGACCGTCGGCAAGATCGTCGCCGCATGGCTACCGATTCTCGTGTTTTTCGCGCACGGCTACGAGCACTCCGTCGTGAACATGTTCGTCATTCCGGCCGGCATGTTGCTCGGCGCGAAGGTGACGTTCGCCGACTGGTGGCTCAAGAACCAGCTCCCCGTCACGGCCGGCAATTTCGTGGGCGGCTGCCTCTTCACGGGCATGGCGCTTTATTTCACGCACAAGCCCAAGCCCGAGGCCGCCGCGCCAAACCCCGCGCCCCCGGAAATCGCCGCGCCCCTCCCGGCCCCGGCGCCCTCGCTCCTCCTCGTCCCCGATCCTCCCGTGCTGGAGCTGCTCGCGAGCGAGCCCGAGTCCGCGGAGGGCCCTGAGGCTACGGATTCCGCTTGATCACGCCACAGCCAACCCGAGCGCCTGCATTGCCGGTGGGCTGCGTGGTGAAATCGTCCGGGTCCGCGTGCACCATGAATGCGTGGTTCAACACGTCCGTCGACGACGCCTCCTCCCCGAGGGTCCAGAGATCCGTTCGAAACGAGAGCGACGCCTTCCCCGTCGCGTCCGCCGTCACGTTGCCGATGTCGCCCCGATGAAACGGGGGCGTCCCCCACTTCCCGTGCGCCTCGTTCGTCGGGTTCCAGTGCCCCATGGCGTTGTTGCCGTTCATGCCGCAATCAGGCATCTCGTGAATATGCACCGCGTGGACCCCGGGCGTGAGGCCATTCAACTGGAGCGTCAGCTCGACCTGCCCATTCTCCGCGGTGAACACGGCCAGCCCCATCACGTTCTGGCCCGCCGAGGGCATGATTTCCGCTGTGGCCCTCTTCCTCTCCTTGACGCCTTGATGCGCCCCGTCGACGTCGTTGCTGCACCCGGAGAGCACCGCCAGGACACACGCGCCCAAGACCACGAAAGGATGGCCTTTCTTCGTCACGTACCCCTCCCCTGCCATGGGTCCTCCAAGCATCCTGCCTGGAAATCTCGCGCATCATGGCGCGTCCTCGGGGCTCGGCAAGCGTGGTTTCGTGGGCCCGATCGCCCCTCGAAGGTGTAGCCAAGGAACGCCCGGGAACGGTACCATCCGGCCCCCTATGCGAATGTGTCCGGAGTGCCGCGCGAGCTACGAGGACGACGTGCCCGTATGCCCGGCGCACGACGCGGCGCTCGTATCGCCCGATGTTTTCCCGACGGATGACACGCTCGGGCCCGGCACGATGGTCGGCGAGTACCGCATCGACCGCAAGATCGGCGGCGGGACGTTCGGCGACGTCTATGCGGGCGAGCACCCGCTCATCGGCAAGAAGGTCGCCGTCAAGGTCCTGAACCGGCGCTTTGCCTCGGATCCGGAGACCGTCTCCCGGTTCATTGCGGAGGCGCGCGCGGTGAACAAGATCCGCCACCGCAACATCATCGACATTTTTTCTTTCAATACCCTCCCCGGGGGCCGGCATTATTTCGTGATGGAGTACGTCGAGGGCCAGACCCTCGCCGCGCTCCTCCAGCAGAAGCACCGCTTGCCCCTCCCGACGGCCCTCCAGATCGCCCAGGGCGTCGCCTCCGCGCTCGACGCCGCGCACGAGGCGGGCATCACGCACCGCGACCTCAAGCCCGAAAACGTCTTCCTCGCCGCCGAGCGCGACGGCTCCCATTTCCCCAAATTGCTCGATTTCGGCATCGCGAAGCTCATGGACGACGACGTCGCCCACAAGACCGGCTCCGGCGTCCTGCTCGGCACGCCGCTCTACATGTCCCCCGAGCAGGCGCGCGGCAAGAAGGTCGACCCCCGGTCCGACATCTATTCGCTCGGCGTGATGATCCACGAAATGCTCACGGGCTCCGTGCCGTTCGCCGGCGACTCCGCGATGGACGTCGTCCTCAAGCACGACACCGAGCCGCCCCCCGCCATGGCGAGCGTTTGTCCCGACCTCCCCCCGGCGCTCGACGCGCCCGTCCTCGCGATGCTCGAAAAACGCCCGCGCAATCGCCCCGCGTCGGCGGGCGAGGCCGTCGCCGCCCTCGTCGCGCAGGCGGCCCCGCTCGGGCTCGCCCCTCCTCTGCCCTTCCCGTCGAGCCTCACGAGCGCCCGCGGCCCGCTCGAAAGCGGGGGACTTCGCGCCACCACGCAGCCCGGCCGCGCAGCCCCCGCGGAGACGCCCCACGCGCGCGCCGAACCTTCGTCCACCGAGCGCATGTCCGCCCTCGATTCGTCGAGCGTGCATCGAAAGAATGGCCCGTCCGCCCGGTGGCTCTTCGCCCTGCTCGGAATCGCCGCCCTCGGCGGGGCGGCCTCGTTCCTTTTGCGCTCACGCGCCCCGAGCGACGTGCCTTTCGGGTCCGGCGCGAGCTCCGGCCTGCAAGACGAATCCCCCGAGCCCGAGCGAATCCCGAGCCCCCCGCCGTCCGCCGCGCCGCCGGCAATCACCCCCGCGCCCGCCCCGACGACCTCGGCCTCGGCGGCCCCGCCGCCACGCTCGGCCAAACCCGTGAAGATCAAGATGCCGTCGAAATCGCCGAACCTCGATCCGATCCTCGGGGAGCGCGAATGAAGCGCTGGGCCCTTGCCCTCTTGCTCTCGCTCGGCGTGACGACCTCCGCCGCCGCGGCGCGCGCGCAATCACCCGAAGGCGCGTCCATCGCGGTCGCCGAGGCGCTCTTCCAGCAGGGCCGCGCGCTCCTCGACCAGGGCCGTTATGCCGAGGCTTGCCTCAAGCTCGCCGAGAGCCAGCGCCTCGACCCGAAGCTCGGCACGCTGCTGAACCTCGCTGTCTGCCACGAAAAGGAAGGAAAAACCGCGACGGCGTGGGCCGAATACATCTCCGCCGCCTCGCTCGCGCGCGGCAAGGGGCAAAAGGACCGCGAGCAATTCGCGCGCGACCACGTGGCCGAGCTCAAGAAGAAGCTCGCCTACGTCGTCCTCCGCATGGAAACGCCGCCCGCCGGCCTCGGAATGAAGCTCGACGACAAACCCATCGACGTCGCCGCGCTGAACGTCCCCTTGCCCATCGATCCGGGCAACCACACCGTCGCGGCCATGGCACCGGGCAAACGGTCCTGGACGGGCGAGATCCTCGTGCCCGCGCAGCCGGGCGAGATTCCCGTCGTGATCCCCGCCCTCGAAGACGCGCCGGCGCCGCCGCCCACGGAGACCCCTCCTCCACCGCCGCCCGAACCCTCGCCCCCCCTCGCGCAGACGAAGCCACCGCCCGCGGAGCCCCGCATCTCCGCGCCGACGGGCCCGAGCGCCTCCACGGTCCTCCTGGTCACGGGGTTCGGTATCGGCGGCGCGGCCTTGCTCGTCGGGGCCGTGACGGGGATCCTCACGCTGGTCGAGGCGAGCGAGATCCTGCCGAAGTGCAACGGCTCGCAGTGTCCGGGGCAAGCCGACGCGCTCGCCACGGCGAATACCCTGGCGAACGTCTCGAACATCGGGTTTGGCGTGGCCGTCCTCGGCCTCGGCGTGGGGATCGCCGGCATCGCCCTCGCGCCGAAACACGAGAAGGCTCCCCCGCGCGCCGTCTCCGTCATGCCGCTCGTCGGCCCTTTTGCGATCGGGCTCCGCGGCACGTTCTGACGTTCACAGGCATCCGTTCGACGTGCAGTCACACGAGCCGCCGCAGGTCTGCTCGATCTCGACGGCGGTGTCGCACGTGGCCGAGCATCGGTTGTCGCCACAAACCACGGTCGCGCCCGCGCAGCTCTGGCCCTTGCAGACGAGGCTGCACTCGCCGTCCGGGCCGCATTTCACCGTCAAGTTTTGACAACCTCCTTCCTCGCAGACGATCTCGCAGGGCGAGCCGCCCATGCATCCCACGAGGATGTCGTTGCATTGGTCCTTGCACTCGAGCCGGACGGGCGCCGCTCTCGTATCGAGGGTCAAGGTGAAGGTCCCGGCGTCCATGTCGGACTGCATGCACTCGTTTGACGCGTCGCAGATCCTCGTGCACACGTTCCCAGCGCAGGAATCACATTCGGCGCTCGGACAGACCCCGCTCATGGCCGACCATCCGCATTCGTTGCAGGTCCCGGGCTGGTTCATCGGCGCGACGCAGACCGCGTCCTCCTTGCACCCCCCCATCATCCGGCTGCAGCTCGTATTGCAGGCCGTCCCCGCCGCATTGCAGGCATAAGGGCCACACGCCGCCTCGTCACACGCCTCGCCGGGTTCGTCCGTTGCTTCGAGCCCCGCGATCCCGGCGACGAACTGACAGCCGAAGGCCACGAGGCCCGAGGTCGCCAGAAGCAGGGCGATCCACGCTGCTTTCCCTGTTTGCATGATTGCACCCTCCCTCCGAGGATACCACGGGATGCCCACGCGGGGCCTTCGCCGTGGTAGGCTCCGCGGCCATGTCGGCGAAAAGCACGTTGCCCCTTCATTCCCGGGCCAAGGAGCTGCGCCTCGACGGCTTCTCGCTCACCGTCATCGAGGGCCCCGGCGCCGGCGCCTCGTTCCGCGCCGAGATGCGCGAGGTCTCCGTCGGAACGGCCCAGGGAAACGACCTCGTGCTCCCCGATCCCACCGTCTCGCGCCACCATTTCAGCCTCTCGGCGACACCCGAGGGGTATCTCTTGAAGGACCTCGGCTCGTCGAACGGGACGTGGGTCTCGGGCATGCGTGTCCTCGCGGGGTACGTCGAGCCCGGCGCCCGCGTGCGCGTCGGCCGGACGACGCTCCTCGTCGATCAGGTAAACGAGGACATCTGTGAGGCGCTGAGCCCCGAGGACGGCTTCGGCCCGCTGCTCGGCCAAAGCTCGGCCATGCGCCGCATTTTCGCGGCCTTGCCCCGCGTCGCGCACTCCGACAGCACCGTACTCCTCGAAGGCGAGACGGGCACGGGAAAAGGCGTCCTCGCGGCGGCCATTCACGAGGCGAGCCCTCGCGCCGCGGGGCCGTTCGTCGTCCTCGATTGCGCGGCCATCGCGCCGACGCTCATCGAGAGCGAGCTCTTCGGCCACGTCAAGGGCTCGTTCACGGGCGCGCAGGCCGACCGCGCGGGCGCGTTCGAGCAGGCGAAGGGCGGCACCATTTTCATCGACGAAATCGGCGAGCTGCCCCTCGACATGCAGCCGAAGCTGCTCCGCGCCCTGGAGGAGCGCAGCGTCAAGCGCGTCGGCGGAAACCAGCGCGTCAAGCTCGACGTCCGCGTGATTGCCGCGACGAACCGCGACCTGCGCACGGAGGTCAACCGCAACGCGTTCCGCGCCGACCTGTTCTACCGGCTCAACGTGGTGCGCATCCACGTCCCGCCGCTGCGCGAGCGCACCGGCGACATCGAGCGCCTCGCGCGCCATTTCCACGCCGAGCTCGTCCCTGACAACCCCCTCCCGGACGACCTCCTGGAATCGCTCCGCCGTCAATCGTGGCCCGGCAACGTGCGCGAGCTGCGGGCCGCGATCGAGCGCGCCGTCCTCTTCAACGACCCGGCGATCCTGGCGCTCGGAAACGACGTCGAGCTGGCCCCGGGGGACAAGGATCGGGACGACGACATCGACCTCGAGGTCCCCTTCCGGGTGTGCAAGCAAAAGGCCTCGGATCAATGGGAACGACGGTACGTGCGGGCGCTCTTGCGGGCGACACACGACAACATTTCCGAGGCCTCGCGCCGGGTGAAGATGGACCGGAGCCATTTGCGGTCGTTGCTCCGGAAATACGGGTTTCGCGGGGCGGATGAGGGCGGGGCGTGACCCTGTAGACGCCTTCCCGGACCTCGCGCACGCCTTTTCGGACCCCGCGCACGGCTTCTCGAACCCTGCGCACGGCTTCTCGAACCCTGCGCACGCCTTTTCGGACCCCGCGCACGGCTTCTCGAACCCCGCGCACGCCTTTTCGGACCCCGCGCACGGCTTCTCGAACGCTGCGCACGCCTTTTCGGACCCCCGCGCACGGCTTCTCGAACCCCGCGCACGGCTTCTCGAACCCTGCGCACGCCTTTTCGGACCCCGCGCACGGCTTCTCGAACCCCGCGCACGGCTTCTCAGACCCCGCGCACGGCTTCTCAGACCCCGCGCACGCCTTCCCGGACCCCGCGCACGCCCTTATTGACCGTGTCGACGCCTTGCTCGACCGCGAGCTGAGGGCGACCGCCCCCGCCTCCCCCTCAATCCGTCGCGCCCGCGGGCGCCGCGGGCTTCACCTTGACGCTCTTCCAGCGCCCCAATTCCACGAGCCCCGCGGGGGCGCCACGCGGCTTCGAGACCTCGGAGGCGCGGCAGAAATGCACCTCGACCTTCGGCGCGCCCCGCGCTTTCGAATACCAGGCCGCCGCCGCCGCGGCGACCTCCACGACCGAACGAGGGACCTCGACGCGATCGGGGTTCCGCACGACGACGTGGCTCCCCGGCGTCCCCCCCGCGACGTGCAGCCACACGTCGTGCGGCTTGGCGACGTCGAACGTCAGGTAGTCGTTGTCCTCGGCGCCGCGGCCGATGAGGACCTCGAAGCCCTCCACGGTCACCGTACGGTACGGTCGTCCTTTGCTTGCCACGCGCGGAGTCTGCCTCGCGCTCGGCCGAATCTCAAGAACAGGCGACGAGCCCGAGCTGACGGAGGCACGGCGCCACGACCTCCCGCAGCGCCTCGCGCCGGAGCGCGCCGAGCATCCGCGCCCCGAGCACGCCGAATTCCTCGTTTTCCACGGGCCCGGCCGCGGGATCCTTTTCGTGTTTCGCTCGGGCCCGCTCGAACGCCCGCACGGCGGCCTCGCGCGCCTCGGCGCCGAACGCGTCGAGCGCCCATTGCAAGGTCTTCCACGCGAGCGCCGCGTGCCGCGCCTCGTCCTCCGCGATCTGCGCGAGCACAGCCCGCAGGCCCTCGTCCTTCACGGAACGCGCCACCTCTTGCCCCTCGGCCGCGCCGAGCGTCTCGCCCACGCAGCCCTCCACCACGAGCGCCTCCACGAATGAAACGACGTCCGTCGCGAGCCACGCCGTCGCCTCCGGGAGTTTATCTGGGCCGATGAGCCGCCCACCGATCCGGGAGGCGATGGCGTATTCGACCCGCGCGTGCTCCACCTCGTCGCGCGCGGCGGTTTGCGCCTCGGCGAGCAGCTCCGCGGGCGCGCCGAGCGCGAGGAGCTGGAGCGAGAAGCGCGCGAAGCTCGCGATCGAAGCGTGCTCCATGGAGGCGATCGCCGCGTGGTGCGCCGCGATCGCCTCGCGCGCGTGTGCGTCGAGAGATTCCGTATCGAACACGAGCGGCGCGCGCCAGTCCGCGCGGGCGCGTGGCCTCGCGGCGCGGGCCTCGCCTTCCACGACGAGGGGTCGGCCGATCACGCAGGACATCGACGCGCATTGCCAGGTCGGCTTCGCGCCCTTCGCGCCGATCGCCACGCAGGACCCGCCGGGCCTCGGCGAGCTGCCGCAATCCGCGTCGCTCTTGCAGGTGTCCTCCTTGGTCCGGCAAGCGAGCGTGACCTGCTCGAAACAACCATTGTGATACGCCGACAACCCACAGGTGCTCCCCCCGCAATCGGCGTCCGTGCTACAGGACGCGTCCCCGCAGACGGAGTTTTTCGCGCGCAAAGCGCCCGTGCCCTTGCAGATGCAGGCCTTCCCGGCGCCGCATTCGTCGTCGGTCTCGCACGCGTACGTGCAGCCGCAATAGGTGCCGACCTGCCCCACCCCGCTCGTACACTTCCCGTGCGGATGCTCCGTGCAATCGGCGTCCGTCTTGCAAGACTGGCGCATCTCCGTGCCCGCGCAGGCAGGGATGTCGATCGTCGCGTCGCACGTCACGCGGCTCGCGCGGTGGACGTTCCCGTTTTTCTCGGCCACCCAGCCGACACGCTTCGGTTTCTCCGGCTCGGGTTCGCCCTCGGGCGAAGGCTCGACCGTCGCGCTCGAAGGCGTCGTGGGGATGGCGACGACGGCGCCTTCCCCTGCGCCGGACGAGGCGGGAGGAGTGGCCGAGCACGCGGCTCCGCCGATCGCGACGAGGAGGGAGAGGCGTAAACTTCGGTAACGATCCACGCGGCGAGCGTACCACAGCTCCGCGCGGTGATGTCGCGGTTCGTGCCTACGAGACGCGGCCTCCCGCCCGAGCAAGCTGTGCACGGGCCGTGCCACAAATTGTCGACCCGCCGGCTTCTGGAACGCGCCGTGCAGCGGCCGCGCCGGACCATGCAGGTCGCCCCCGACCCGTCAAGGAGGGCTCGATGACGCGGACACAGTGGATTCTGGCTACGATTTCAATGTTTTCGCTGGTCGCGTGCAGCAGCAAGGAGGACGACGCGAGCGCCCCGCTCCGGATCCCCACGTACCACGAGGATGTGGCGCCCATCCTCGCCGAGCATTGCCTGAGTTGCCACGACGAGGGCGGCATTGCCCCGTTTTCCCTCGTCGATTACGAGGACGCGCGCCGGACCGCCGAGGCGATCCGCATCTCCACGACGTCGCGCAGCATGCCCCCGTTCGTCCTCGACAACAGCGGCGAATGCAACACGTACGTCGAGGGCCGCTGGCTCACGGACGCGCAGATCAGGACGATCGAGGCGTGGGCCCGCGCCGGCGCGCCCGAAGGAGAGCCGCCGAAGGGCACGGCCCCCGCGCCGCGGGCCCTCGCAGAGCTCGATCGCGTCGACATGACGATCGACATGAAGGACACGTACACCCCGGATGCCGCGAAATTCGACGATTACCGGTGCTTCGTGCTCGATCCCGGGCTCGCGGAGGACGTGTTCATCACCGGCTTCCACGTGCGCCCGGGGGCCGCCTCGATGTTGCATCACCTCACGCTCTTCTCCATCGACACAAAGGAATCGGAGGCCACGGCCGAGGCGCTCGACGCGGCCGAGCCCGGGTTCGGGTATTCGTGCATCGACGACATCCACGTGCCGGATGCGCGCTGGCTCGTCGGCGCGGGCCCCGGCAGCGGCGCGCTCCGCTTCCCCGAGGGCACGGGGCTCCGCATGCGGGCCGGGCGGAAGACGATCCTGCAGATCCATTACAATCAAGAAAATGGGCGCCACGCCGATCGCACCCGGATCGACCTCATGCTCGCCCGGAATGTGCCGAAAGAGGCCACCGTGCAGCGCATCGCGGCCACGAACCTCCTCTTGCCGCCGAAACAAGCGAGCGTCGATCAGAGCGCGGTCGAGCCCGTGTCCATCGATCTCACCTTGTGGGGGCTCTGGCCGCACATGCACAAGCTCGGGACGGGGATGCACGTCGCCGCGACGCACGACGGGGAGGAGAAATGCCTGGCCCGCGTGAACAACTGGGATTTCCACTGGCAGGGGTTCGCCCATTACACGAAACCCATCGACCTCTCGTCGGGCGGCTCGATGCGCATCACGTGCACGTACGACACGCGCGGGCGCGACACGACGACGACCTGGGGCCAGGGCACGAACGACGAGATGTGCATCGCCTTTTTCTACCTGACGGCAAATTGATGTCCGGGGCGAACGCCGTTCGTGGCCGATCGTGGAGAGCTTGACAGCCTCCGAAAAAAGCGGTTTGTTTGGTGGGCAATGATTTCTGCCCGACGAACCCTGCTCGCCTTCGGAATCACCCTTCTCGCGGCGACGGCGCTTCCGAGCACGCCCGCCCTGGCCGTGCTGTCGGAGCAGGCGGTCGCCCCGAACGCGCGGGTCGAGGACGCCGACGGAAAGGCGGTCGAGATCAAATCGCTGAAGGGCAAGCCGATCGTCATCGTCTACGACGACCGGACGTCGGCGCCGAAAAGCGAGGCGTTCCGGCGCGACCTCGTCAAGCTCCTGAAATCGGGCCCGTACACGTCGAAGGTGGCGCTCTTGATCGTCGCGGATGTGAGCCCCTACGATTTCTGGCCGGCGCGCGGCACGGTCAAGGACGCCGTCCGCGACGAGACGAAGAAGCAGGGGACGACGGTCTATTGCGATTGGACCGGCGGGATGCGCTCGGCGTACAAGCTGAAGAACGAAATCACGGGCGTGGTGATGGTGGGCAAGGAGGGGCGCGTGATGTTCGCCAAGGAAGGCGTGCCCGCGGGCGCCGACCAGAAGCGGCTCGTCGACGCGCTGAAGGCCGAGGTCGAGGGGAGCTGATCCGGCGCATTCGCGGGATGGCCTGGGCGGTTCGGTCGCGGTAGAGTGCGCCGCGATGTCCACCGCCGTCGCGGCGCCCCGGCTCTGGCTGCTCGGTCCGTGGCCCGATCTCCTGCTCGGATGTGGGATCGGGTATGGGCTGCTCGTCCTCGCCCTCGCGGCGTCGGGCGCGTCGATGGGCTCGCTCGAAGGGTGGCTGCCGCTCGTCGTGCTCGTGACCGGGATCCCGCATTACGGGGCGACGTTGCTCCGGGTCTATGGGACGGAATCGGCGCGCAAGCGGTATTTTTTCTATGCATTCCCCCTCGGATTCCTGGTCTGGGCGGCGTTCACGGGGTCCCTCGCCGCGCCGAGGCTCGGGACGTGGCTGATCACGCTCTATCTCACGTGGAGCCCGTGGCATTACACGGCGCAGAATTTCGGGCTCGTGATGATGTTCCTGCGACGCGGCGGGATCACGCCGAGCCCGGCGCTCCGGCGGCTCGTCTGGACGTCGTTCGTCCTCTCGTTCGTGCTGGTCTTCGTGAACATCCACGGCTCGGCCTCCGCGGGCGGGGCCGATCCCCTGCAAGCCGCGAGCGCGGCCTACCGATTCGCGCCGCTCGGGATTCCCGCGCGGTTTGCCCTGGGATCACTGGCCGTCGCGGGAATTTCGTATGTCGTGGTGACGGGCGTCGCGCTCCGGAAGCTCACGCAGATGGCCGGGATTGCGCGGCTCGTGCCGGCGGTCGCGCTCGTCGTGAGCCAGGCGGCGTGGTTCGTCCTGCCCGTGCTGCTCGGCTTCTTGCGACCGGCGCTTTATGGTCCGGGGGGCGCGACGGCGCTCGCGTTCATCTGGGTCGCGATCGCGCACAGCGTGCAATATCTCTGGATCTCGTACCATTACGCGCGCGCCTCCGGGAGCGTGGCCAAGGCGGCGCCGGCGGGGCTCTCGTATCTCGGGACAACCGTGCTCGCGGGCGCGGCAATCTGGGTGTTCCCCGCCCTCGTCTGCGCGCCGGGCGCGCTCGGGATCCTGCCGTTCGAATCGGGGCTCGGGCTGCTCGTGGCGGCCGCGGTGAATGTGCATCACTTCCTCCTCGACGGCGCAATCTGGAAGCTCCGGGACGGTTCGGTCGGCAATGTGCTCGTTGGACAACCCAGCACCGCACCGCAGACGGCCCCGGCAGCAAGGGGCCTCGGGGCGTGGGGGGTGCGGGCTGCGCTCGTTGCAGCGGGGCTCGTGGCGGCGGGCGCGTGGGCGGGCGCGGCCTGGGAGAAAGAAATGGGGATCCGGCGCGGGGCCGCGGCCGGGGATCTCGCGCGGGTCGAGGTCGCAGCGCGTAGGCTCGTGATGCTCGGGCGGGATGGCCCGCGAATTCACGTGGCGATCGGAAAGTTGCGCGAGGCGCGCGGGGAGAAGGAAGCGGCGCACGCGGCCTACGAGGCGGCGCTCGCGCTCGATCCCGAGGACGCGACGGCGCTCGATCGGATCGCCGCGTCGTGGATCACGCGCGGGGATTTCCAGCGGGCGCTCGACGCGCGGTACCGAGCGGCACGGAACGCGCCGGATCGCCCGGCCCTCCGGCGGCGGTACGAGGAGCTCCTTTCGCGATTGCAGGCGCCTCCCGAGGCGGGGGACACGGAGGTTATCGTGGTCGGCGGAGCGACCGCCCCAGCAGACGACGCCGACGCTGCCACGCAGACGTCACGAACGACGCCTTGAAGACCGGGACGAACGGAGTATGGTGGCGCCCGCCATGCGATTCGCCGTCCTCGTCACGCCTTTCTTCAACGAGAGCGCCATCCGATTCATCGCCGCCTTGCTCGACGTGCCGGCTCTCCGGCTCGCGGTCGTGAGCCAGGACGTCGAGGAGAACCTGCCGGCGGAGCTGCTCGGCCGACTCGTGAAGCATTTTCGCGTGAGCAACGTGCAGGACACGGCGGAGCTCGTGGCGGCGACGAGGTGGCTGCACGCGAACGTCGCGCCCGTCGACCGGCTGCTCGGCGTGAGCGAGTTCGTGCAGGTCGCGGTGGCCGAGGCGCGCGACGCGCTGGGGCTGCCGGGGCCGGGCGCGGAGGTGATCCGCAACTTCCGGGACAAACCGCGCATGAAAGACGTGCTGCGCGCGGCGGGATTGCCGTGCGCGCGCCACCGCCTCGCCACGAACGAGGCCGAGGCGCGGCGCTTCGCGGACGAGGTGGGGTTTCCGCTGGTCGCGAAGCCGCCGGCCGGCGTGGGCTCGGCGAGCACGTTCATCGTGAAGGACACGGCCGAGTTCGATCGCGTGCTCTCGCTCTCCTCGCCCACCCCCGCGTCCCCCGTGCTGCTCGAAGAGTTCGTGGGCGGAGCCGAGCATACGTTCGACGCGGTGGTGATCGGGGGAAAGCCGGTCTGGTACTCGATTTCGCGGTACCTGCCGAATCCGATCGAGGTCGTGGAGAATCCGTGGATCCAGTGGTGCGTGCTCCTGCCGCGGGACATCAGCGGGCCGGAGTTCGCTCCGATCCGGGAGCTCGGGTTCCGGGCGCTCTCGGTGCTCGGGCTCGAGACGGGCATTTGCCACATGGAATGGTTCCGGCAAGACGACGGGAGGATCGTGCTCTCCGAGGTCGCGGCGCGGCCGGGCGGCGCGCAGCTCATGAACCTGAACGCGCGCGCCCACGATTTCGACATGTACGGGCAAGTCGCGCGGCTCATCGCATTCGATACGTTCGAGGCGCCGCGCGAGCGCAAGTATGCGACGGGCGCGGCGTTCCTGCGCGGGCAGGCGCCAGGCGTGGTGCGCGAGGTGTGGGGGGTCGAGGAGGCCGAGCAAGCGTTCGGCGAGATGATCACGGACGTGAAATGGCCCAAGGTCGGCGAGCCGCGCTCGGCGAGCTACGAGGGCGAAGGGTATGTGCTGGTCCGGCACCCGGAGACGGAGGGCGTCGCGGAGGCGTTACGCCAGATTGTCCAATCCGTGCGCGTCATCTCGCACTGACCGGCCAGCGCGCGGCGCGCGGAGGAGCGTACGCGCAGCCGGCAGGACGACGTCGGCCATGGCGCGGCGCATGACGTCGCGTTTTTCCGCGGCGGAGAGGCAGCCGTGGGCCGCGAGTTTGTCCGGGTCCGCGCCGAGGGCGACGAGGTCCTCGGACTCGGGGCAAATGGCCATGGTGAATGCCTTTTCGAGGGTGCGGGCGACCTCGGGCCCGCCCGCGTCGAGCGCCCATGCGAGCGTACGCCATGCGAGTTCCGCGTGGGTGGCCTCGTCCTCAGCGATCGAGACGAGGGCGGCTTTCACCGCGGGATCGGTCGCGCGCAGGGCCTCTTCGCCCGCGACGAGCGCGGAGAGCGTCTCGTTGACGGCACCTTCGAGGGCCGTGGCGAGCGCGACGTCGGCGAGGGTCCGCCCAATCGCGAGCGCGGGCATGGGCAACGCGCCCGGACCCACGGGCGCGCCCGCGTAGGCGCCAGCGAGGCCAAAGCAGAGTTTGGCATGCCGCACCTCGTCGGCCAGGGCCTCTTGCGCGGCGGAGACGAGCGAGGCCGGGGCCCCGACGCCGAGGAGCTCGAGGACGAACCGCGCGAACGAGGCGACGGAGGCGTGCTCGTAGAGGCCGGCGCGCGTGAAATGGTCGGCGAGGGCGCGACGCGTGGTGGGGTCGAGGTTCGAGACATTGGGCGACTCGACCAAACCTTGCCCGGCTTGCAGGAGCCAATCGACGCGGGCCGCGGGCTCCGCGGTGCGCGCTTCGCCGTCGACGATGAAGGGGCGGCCTTCGCAGGACTCGAAGATGATGGCGACGTGATAGCAGCATTGCGCGCTGATCGCGAGGTCCTGGCAGCCGGCGCCGGGGACGTCATAGCAGCAGGAGCCGGAGCCCGCGCATTCGTCGGTGCCGTGGACCTGCTTCATGAGCTCTTTCTGAACGTCGGCGAGGGGTGGACAATTTCCGCCGACGGAGCCTTCGAGGCAAAGGAACCGATATTCGGCATTCGGGGGCGGCGGGTTCTCACAGGGGAGCGCGCCGCCCGCGCCCGTCCCGCCGACGCCGACGCTGGAGCTGACGACGGTGTGGCCCATCATGCCTGCGTATTCCGAACCCACGTGGGCACGCGTTCCGACGGCACGTGGGCATCGATTCCGATGTGACATGGCCACCAGGTCGTAACGGACCCACCCCTCGGCCGGTCCTGCGGTTTGCCGGAGGGTACGCCGGCAAACCTTGGGAGGGGATGGCGCTTGACGGTGGGCCGACGCCGGGCTCGAGCGATGCGTACGCCGCGTGGTGGACGCACCGCGGGCTGGGGCTGCGGCTGGGTTTGTCGGAGCAGGGACGCGCGATGGTCGTGACGAAACGGAGCCTCTCGACGGCCCTCGGGGCGCGAGAGGGGAGATGTCGGAGC
>NZ_SSMQ01000081.1 GCF_005144585.1 Polyangium fumosum
GGCCGCGCCGGGGCCGCAGCGCGCGCCGGGGCTGCGCGGACCGACGCGCGCGTCGGCCGACCTACCGCGGCGTGCCCAGCGCGCGAGGAGCGAGGCCCGCGGCCGCGGCGGCTCGACGGCACGGGCTGGTCGGGCTCGAAGCCCGGAGCGCGTGCGCGATAGATGCTCGTGCTGTCGTGGCCCACATCGGCGAAAAACGCCGTGTTCGGTCGAGGATCGGCGGGCGCCACGATGAGCAATCCGCCGGGCCGGAGCACACGATGAAACTCGCGATATGCGTCGACGATCACGCTCGGGCTGAGGTAGATGGCGACGTTCCGGAAAAACACGGCGTCCACCGAGGCCGCGGGCAACGTCGCCGCGTGGTGCACCACGTGCCCCACGTCGAAGTTCACCGCCCGCCGGACGAGGTCCGCCACCTCGGCGCTCGTTCCTTCGCCGCGCCGGAAGTAGCTGGCCGAGAGCCAGGCCGGCGCCTCGCGAAAGGCCCACGCGCCGTAGACGGCGGCGCGCGCCCTGCGGATCGCCTCGGGGCTGATGTCCGACCCGAGGATGCGGACGCGCGCGAGGGCGTTCGCGCCGAGCCGCGCGTGGACGGCGATGGCGATGGAATACGGCTCCTCGCCGGTCGCGCAGCCCGCCGAGAGCACACACGCGCCCGCGAGCGGATCGGCGGAGAGCCGCGCATGGAGCGCGTCGACCAGAAAATCGAAATGGCCGTTGTGCCGAAAAAAAAACGTCTCCCGGACCGTGAGGTGGTCGAGGAGCTCGGGCAGGAGCGAGGGCCACGTCGCCGGTTCCCGCTTCAGCGCCTCGACCGTGGTGCCGCGACGAACCGCGATGTGCTCGAGCCCGCGCGAGGCCTGGTCCGCCCAGTCGTCGCGGGGCGAGAGCCCACTCGCGCGCGCGATCGCGTCGAGCAACGCGTCGAGCCCACCCTCGCCGCTCATCGCCCCGGCGTCTCCTCGTGCCCCGCGCGCTCTGCCTCGGGAGGTTCGTCGAGGGGCGGGATGTCCGAGGTGGCGATGAGGCGGCTCAGGCTGAAGAGGAGCACGAGCCCTTTGGCGTCGCGGAGCGTCGCCCGCACGTAGGGCGCGATGGGCAAACTCGCCCCCGGCCCGTTCGTCCGTTCTCCCAGCGCGAACTCGCTCACGCCGAGCACCTCCTGCACGACGAGGCCGAGCCGCTGCTCGGCGTGCCGGCAGATGACGATTTGATCGTCGAGATCGAGCGTTCGCCCTCGGCGTTCGATCCGGGCCGCCACGTCGAGCACCGGGAGCGCCCGACCTCGGAGGTTCAAGAGCCCGTGCACCCACGGAGGCGCTTCGGGCAAGGGGGCCATCGCGGCCGCGGGGACCGCGCGTTCGACGACGTCGAGGGGCAAGGCGACCCGCGTCTGCTCGACCCGACAAACGACCGCCTGGATCTCGCCCGCGAGGGGCAGCGGTTCGTCGGCTTCGTGCGCCGACGTGGTGCACTCGAGCTCGTAGAGGCGTCGCTTGAGTTCGGCGATTTCCCGCCCGATGTCGTGCCGCGTGCTCACGGTCCCCCCGATGCGCGTGCCGGCTTTGCGAGCTGCGCGGAGACCGCCGCGACGATCGCGCGCGCGTCGCCCGTCTTGCGCAGATGACCCGCAGCGCCGAGGCGCTTGGCCGTCGCGCGGAGCAAGGTATCCGGTTGGTTGGAAAAAAGAACGACGGGCGTCCGGTGGAAGACGCCATTCTGCGAGAGCCGTCGGAGCAGGGCGCCGGCATCCTGCTCCGCGATGGACAGGTCGAGCAGGATCAGCGCGGGCGGCTCCCCGGCGAGCGCTTCGACGGCAGCCGTCGACGTGTTTGCCGTGAGCACGCGGAACCCCGCTTCTTCGAGCGCGCGTTGCACGACGCGGAGCACGGTGCGGCTATCGTCCACGACGAGGACGGTCTGCAGCAGCGGTCGCGCCGCGAGGGAGACGGCCTCGCGCCCCCGACGTTCGGCGCGCGCCGGGGCGTGGCTCCTGCTCTGCGTGGCCGCGCCCCGCAGCACGTCCGAGAGCGCCCGAACTGTCTCGTCGACGAGCCGCAGCGCGTCCTCGGGGCTCCGGCTCGTGTCCCGTCGCAGCTCCCCCACGGCCCCTTCGAGCCGATACGCGAGGTCCCGGAGCGCCGGCAGATCGACCATCAAGAGAATGCCTCGCAGCGTGTGCGCGTCGCGGGAGAGCTCACGCACGGCGGCTCGATCCGACGGGCAGGCCCGCAGCGAGTCCCGCGAGCGCACCATCGAGGCGAGGAGCAGCTCGGATTCCGCAAGGAAATCGCTCATGAGGAGCGGGTGCTCGGAGGCCATTTCGTATGCTCTGTCTTTCTCTGCGCGGATCGTGTCGACGCGCCGCGGGCCGGGCGGCCGAGCGACGGCGCCAGGATCTCAGCTCCCTGGGAGGAGACCCGACCGCACCTTGTCGAGCCACGCCCTCGCCGCGGCTTCGTCCCGGGAGAAATGTCGGTGCAGGGGCTTCCCGGTGAGCTTCGACACCGCACGCTGGACCATTTCGAGGACCACCTGAATATGGAAGTCCGCACCAAACGCGGCCATCGCGTGGGGCGGCACGCGCCTGGCCCAAGCGCTCATGTGATCCCGCGCCGCTGCATCGAGGGCGACGGTCTCGGACATATCAAAAAGGATGAGGTAATAGGGACGCGGGCCCGCCCACTCCTCCAGCCGCGAGAGTCCGGCCTTGTCGCTGCCATTCCCGCCACAGCTCCGCGCCTTGAGCAACACGAGGTCCGGCGGCTCGATGGTGATGTCGAAGCTGCCGGTTTCCGGGGCCTGCGCCCTCCGCGTGGAAGGGGGACCTTCGCCGCCGCTTTGCCGGGTGGATGCTTCGCCGAGAGGGTCCGAGAGGAACGCTGTCGCAGACATACGCACCCGGCTCGACGGCTCGATGAGCATCGCGGCTTCGAGCGCGCCGACGAGCTCCTGCGTGTCCTCGGGCTTCTGGATGGCGCCGTCGGCCCCGAGGCGATCCGCGAGCTTCTGCAAGACACCCTTGTGCATGTTGCTGCACAGGATCACGCGTACACGCGGCGCGGTGAAGGTCTCGCGGATCATCCGCATCAGACGCGGGCCGTCGAGCTGCGGCATATTGACGTCGAGCAACACGACCTCGCAGCCCGTCTCCCGTATCGCCTGCAAGCTCCCCTGGGGCCCGTGGTGAAAACGCGCGACCAAGCCCGCGCCGTCGAGCGTCCATGCCGCACGCCGGCCGAAGTCGTCGTCATCGTCGATGATGAGGACTTTTTTCCGAGGTGCAGCGATCACCCCCCGCCGCGGAACCCTGAGGGCTGTGTTGCGATGATTCAAAATCTCTCCCCATCGTTCGGATTAACACAATCAACAACCCGGCGTCAATCGCCATCACCGTGGTCTGTCCACGAAAATGCCCAGACCCGTCCACCGGCTCGACCCACCGGTCGAGGCCGCGAGTGACGTCAATACGATGACGATCTCGCCCCGCATCGCGCGACGCATGGTCAACGTAGAGACCACGGTGATTGGGGCCCCGCATCGCGCTGGCGTACGTGTGTTGTCCACCCTCCATGGAGTTCGCGTCCTTCTGGGACGCGGAATCCACGATTAAGGTGTCGGGGTTCCCGCGCAGGTCACCGGGGCGCTCGTGGCGCAGGCCTTCTCGAATGGTTTGCCCGCGACGCGATCCCCGAGGAAGGTGAGGATCTCCGGCAGCGCCCAGGTCGTGGCCCTCGTGTGCGAGGCGCCGGCGCACTCGAGGTAACGCATGGGCATCCCCGCGTCGCACAGCGCCCCGAACGCGACGCGCTCGGTCGGCGTATCGACCAGCGTGTCCGCCTCGCCCGTGACGAACAGGATGCCATAACTCGCCGCGTCCTTCTGGATGCGCGATACGCTCGTGGTGGTCAACCCATTCTCGGCGGCCATGCATCCCCACGGCGCGAACGCATCCAGCTTCCCGGACGCGGCGGCGTCGAGCGCCTCGGGCTGGAAAATGGACGTCAGCATGTCCTTGCCCGAAAGGAGATCGCCCGGATCACACCCCGCGCCGAGGGCGGCCGGGACCTCCGCGTCGAGGGGCGGGAGCAGCACCTCCGCGAGTTTGTCCGCCGCGCCGTACCAGCCCGCGCTCGCGCCATAAAAGGCGACCATGTTGTCCGTCGATTCGCGCTTCGTGGTGAGCGCGAGCGTGCCCTCGCCGAGCATGTCCGCGGGCGGGACGGTGGTCGCAATGCCGACGATCTCGAGTTCGCGCGCATAATAAGGCGCGAGACGATCGACCCAAAGCGCCGCGTGCCCGCCCTGGGATCCACCCACCACGGCGAGGCGCGTCGAGGGCCGCGCGCCGCCCTCGCGGATCTCCTCGGGCAAACGCAGGACCGCGCGGGCCGCGTCGAGCGAGGCGATGGCTGTCGCCTGGCCGACCAGGTACGGGTGCAAGAAGCCCGTGGGCGGCGGCTCGTTCTTGAGGCCGATGTAATCGGGCGCCACGACGACATACCCAATCGACGCGAGCGCGGCCGCGAGCGCCGCGGTATCCGTTTCTGCGCTCGGGCCGCAGCCGTCGGTGAAGCCGCTGGTGCCGTGCAGGACCATGAGCGTCGGCAGCGCCTCGGCGTCCTCGGGCACGCTCGTCGGCCACGCGAGCAGCGCCGTCGCCTCCACTGCCTTGCCGCGATCCTGCGTCACGTACGTGAAGACATGGGTCACGACGTCGTATTGCAGCGAGACGGGCAGGTTGCCGAGCGCCTCGGCCGCGAGCGCGTCGAGCAGGCCTTTGGGGTACGTGGCCGTCGCCCTGTGCGAGGTGATCTCGCCGAGCGAGAGATCCCTCTGCCAGGCGTGATCGGGCTGCCCGCAGCGGGCCGGGGCATCGGCGAGGGCGTTGGTCTCGGGTGTCCCCGCGACCTCGGGGGCCGGGATCTCCGGCTTCCCCGGGCCGCTGGGCGGCGGGGGACTGTCCTCCCCGCCACATGCGGCGAGGGCGAGGGTGCTGCCAAGGAGAATGCCGCGAACGCGGCGATCCAAAAGGTACCTCATGGGCCGCGCACCTTACGCGTTGCGCCGCGGGACGACAATGGCCTGCGCGCGCCGCGCAACGCAGAGCACGACCGACGAAGCGCGGATGTCAAAAGGATTCGCGCCGAAAACGCGCGCGCCGGCCTCGGATCAACGAGCCGCGTTCGCCGCGCGTCCGGAGCGCCAGTACAGGAAGCCGGCCACCAGGGGCGCCAGCGCCGCGACGAGAATCGAGCCTGCCACCAGCGTGCGTCCGCAGTCCCCGGCGCGCGCGCTCATCCACGAGCCCGGATGAAGCGCCACCACGAGGAACAAGGGCCCCTGTGTTCGCCAGCCCGCCGAGCGCAGCCGAGGTGTGAAGGCCGCGCCACCGGCCACGAGCAGCGTCACGAGCCACAGGATCCAGCCGAGCCGCTCGGCGCGAAGAATCGCTTCCATCGCACCCGGACCCGAGCACGCAAACGCGGAACCCGGGACCGCCAGCATGGCTGCGGCGATTCCCGAGAGGCACGACTGGAAAGAATTCGAGGGGCGCATGTTCGGAAAGTCAGCTAAGCAAACGATCTCGCGATGTCAAGAAACGTCGCTCGTGGGCATAACGGAGGGGACTCCAGGGTTGGAACAGGGTTCCGTTGACGAAATCGTCGCCATCGCGATCGCGTTTCCGGAGCCGTGGTGGGTAGCGCGCGCCCGGTTCCCCAACGAGGGGGGCGGCGGCTTTCAGATCGGCGATGGGTGACCCGGAAGGACGATTTCGATCGTCCCTGTCACGCCCGCGTGGGCACCTGCTCGGCCGGCCCTGGCGGGCCCGGGCGCGCCTTGCGGAGCACCTGATCCGGCTCGAGCGCGCGCGCCGTGAGCCCCGCGAGCGCGGCGCCGAGCAGCGGCGCGATCCAGAACATCCAGAGCTGCGCGAGCGCCCAGCCGCCCACGAACAGCGCTGGCCCCGTGGAGCGCGCAGGGTTGACGGAGGCATTGGTGATCGGGAGGTCGACGAGGTGAATCAGCGTCAGGCAGAGGCCAATCGCGATTCCGCCGAACGTATTCATCGCGCGCTTCGACGTGGCGCCGAGGATCACGACGACGAAAAAGAACGTCAGCACGACCTCGGCGAAAAACGCGGACGACGCGGCATAACCGGCCGGCGAGTGCGCGCCGTAGCCGTTCGCGCCGAGGCCGCTCGCGACGGGGTCGTAGCCGCCGGGCATGCCTCGCGCGATGAGCAGCAGGAGGCCCGCGCCGACGACGCCGCCGACGAGCTGGGCCACGATGTACGGCAGCACCTCCGCGCGCGGGAACCGCCCGGCTGCCGCGAGCCCCACCGTGACGGCCGGGTTGAGGTGCGCGCCCGAGATGTGGCCGAATGCGTAGGCCATGGTGAGTACGGTGAGGCCGAACGCGAACGCGACGCCGAGGTTTCCGATCTTGTCGCCCGCGATGACGGCGCTGCCGACGCCGCCGAGCACGAGCCAGCACGTCCCGACAGCCTCTGCGATGATCTTTTTTCCAATGGACATCAGAACTCCCCCCCTTTCCCCGAACGTGGGGTAGGGCGCGCGTACGTCCAGGCGCCCACCTGTTCACGTTCGACGCGGGAGATCCGGATCAAAACAGCCAAGCGAGCGCACCTCGCCAAGGCTCGCAGACGAGCGCCGCCGTTTCGGTCGCGCCAGCGAATCCGGAACGTCGCTCCTGCGGTTTCGTCTACCGCCCGGTTGTCTTTCCGGCCTTCGAGGGCGCGACCTGCTCATCTCTGGTGGCATTCGCCGATTCTTTCGACGTGTCCTCGCGTATCCCCTCCACGCAGGCCTCGATGGGCAAGGAAAACGAAAACGTGGTGGTCTCGCCGGGGACGCTGTGGGCCTCGATCCGCCCGCCGTGCGCTTCCACGAGGCCCCGCACGATGTAGAGCCCGAGCCCGAGCCCCTTGATCATGCTGCCTTTCGCGCGCCCTCGCTGAAATCGTTCGAACAGGGTGCGGATGTCCTCGGCGGCGATGCCCGGCCCCTGGTTCCGCACCGCCACCACCACCTCGTCGCCGCGCCGCTCCGCGACGAGCTCGATGGGGGTCCCGGGGGAGCCGTATTTGATCGCATTGGAGAGGAGGTTCTCCGCGACCTGCTCGATCCGTTGCGCGTCCACGAAGAGGGCCGGGATCTCGCCGTGGATCGAGAGCGTGACGCGCTCGCGGCTGCCGCTCGCCTCGAGGACGCGCCCGAGCAGCGCAGGGAGGTCGGCCTTCGCGCGCAAGAGCTCCAGCCTGTGTGCCTCGATTCTCGACACATCGAGCAGGTCGCCGATCATGCGGCTGAGCCGCGCTGCACTTCCGACGATCCGCTCGCCGCGGCTGCGCGCCGTGGCGTCGGCCCCGGAGCGCGCGAGGACCCCGGCGAGCGTCATGATGGTCGCGACCGGCTGGCGCAGGTCATGGGCCACCACGCTGGTCCATTCCTGGCGCAATCGTTCGAGCTCCTTCAGCGGCGTGATGTCCTCGTACGTCACCACGGCGCCGACGATCTCGCCGCCCTCGTCGCGAATGGGGGACACATTGTTCAAGACGGGCACGTCGGGCTCGTGGGGCGTCCGGATGATGAGCTCCCGTCCTGTGACGATCTCGCCGCGAAGGGCACGATCCAGCGAGATATCCTCATCGGGGACCGGCGAGCCGTCCGGCAGGTGGAGCCGCTGCCGCAAGAGGCCGAGCACGTCCGTCGGCATGGCCTGCCCCATGAGCTCCTCCGCCTTGTGGTTCATGAGAAACTCCGGCCCTTTGTCCAGCTTGCAGAGCACGATTCCAATGGGCGAGCGATCGATCACGGTCCGGAGCCACCGCCGCTCCGTGGACAACGCGTGAACGAGCCGTTCACGCTCCGCTTCGAGCCGGTGCTGCTCGGTCACGTCGTCATTGATGGCGAAAGCCCCGAGGAGCCGGCCGTTCGGATCTCGCACCGGCGCCGCCGAGTTCAGCACGAACTTGCGGATGCCGTCGAAGGTCTGGATCTCGACGAGCTCGTTCAGCGCGGTCTCGCCTTTCTTCACGGCGCGAGAGAGGGCCCATTCGTCCGACTTGACCTCCTTGCCCGTGTCGGCCCACCATCCCTTGTATTCGTCGAATTGTTCGGGTCCGACGAACCTCGCCCCGCCCCAGATGCGGTGTCCGGCGGGGTTGATCAGGACCAGGTGGCCGTGCTCGTCGGAGACCCATACCCCGACCGGCAACGTCTCGAGGACCTTCCGGAAGAGCGCCTCGCTCTTCTGGAGCGCCTTCTCCGCGCGGCGCTGCTCCGTCACGTCCTCGACCGTCCCCCACATGCGGATCGCGCGCCCCGCGTCGTCGCGGCTCACGTCGCAGTCCACGTGCAGGATCCGCTCCCGGTCGTCGGCGGCGAGGATACGGTGATCGATCGAATACGAGGAGGCGGCCCCGTCGAGGGCGCCTCGTATGACTTCCTCGACCTCCACGCGATCGTCGGGATGCACGAACGAAAGGAAGTCCTCGCAGGTCTTTTTTTCGGCTGAGGGGGGCAGGCCGAAGAGGCGGGAGCACTCGTCCGACCAGAAGACCTCGTTTGTGTCGATCTCCCATTCCCAGCTCCCGAGATGGGCGATCCGCTGGGCGCGGGCGAGGCGCTCCCGGCTCCGTCGCAGCGCATTCTCCTCCGCCGGACGCGCGGAGCCGAGCGCGGCCCCGATCAAACTGGCGAGGGCCGAAAGCATGGGGAGTGTCCGGTCCTCACCGTTTTTGGCAGGCGCCGCGAAGCAAAGGAGGAGCCCGAGCAGACGCTCCCCGGCCACGAGGGGCGCCGCGAGGGCTCTCTGGCCGCATCCGAGCTCCGCGGCCACGCGCGCGTCGGAGGGGGCGTTTTTTGCTGCGGCGTCGACCTCCGCGGCTTTGCGCGTGCGCGCCACCCGGGCAATCAGGCTGGCGGATTCGAGCGGGAGCGAGGCGAGACGGGCGAGCAGCGCCTCAGGTGCGCCGTGATGCGCGGAAACGGCGAGCGTACGCCCGTCTTCGCTGACGCCGTAAAAGAGCGTCACGTGTGTGTCGAGCGCCGAGGCCACGAAGTCGACGGCGATGCGGTGCGCGTCCCGAGGCTCGACGGAGCTGCTCAGGAGGCGCGCCGCGAGCGTGGAAAACGTATCTTCGCTGCTGGCAACGATGCTTGTGTCGGCGCCCGCCATCTTGTCCCACGCCGCGCCAGTAAAACATGATCAAGGCTTCGTGTCACGCTTACAAAGTTCGTCGAAAGTAGGAGCCTGCTCGCGCTCGTGCGCCGGGGGCTTCGTCGGATCAGGCGCTCCCACGAACCTGACGCCCTCGTGGCAGCGTCGGCTCGCTCGAACCGAGCGGAGCTTCAATAACGAGCCATGTAGTCAGCAGACAGGGTCATCAGCCGGCGCGTCACCACGCCCGGCTTTCCGTTGCCGATTGCGAGGTCGTCGACCTGGACCACCGGCACGATGTTTTTGTTGGTCGCCGTGAGAAACGCTTCCTCGGCCGAGGCGAGCTCCGTTTCCGCGACGTCTCGTTCCTCGAACACGATTCCGGCTTTTTTCGCGAGATCGAGGACGAGATTTCGCGTCGTCCCGAGGAGCACCGCGTCACGCGCGGTGATCAGGCGCCCGTCCTTCACGAGGAAGAAGTTGCTCGTGGAGCACTCCAGGACCCTGCCATGCACCACGTAGAGGATTTCCACCGCCCCGGCGCGGATTCGCTCTTTCTGCAGGCGCACCGCGGCGAGATAGTCCGTCGTTTTGGCCTCCGGCACGATTCGCTCGTGTGCGCACCGGATGACCTTCGCTCCCTTCTCGAAGACCTTCCTGGGGAGCATTTGGATGGGCTCCGAGAGAACATACAAACGCGGCTCGTCGACGAGGAGCCCATTCCTGGCGACGCCGCCCGTGAGCAGAAGCCGGATGTTGCAGTCCTCCCCTTCGTTCTTCGCGAGCAGCCGATCGATCGCCTCGCGCACGGCCTTCTCCGGGAGCGGGATCTTCATGCCGAGGAGCTTCGCCGAGCGTTGCAAGCGCCTCCAGTGCTCCTTCCACAAGAATGGTTTGCCGTTCACCGTCTTCAGGAAATCGAACACGCCATAACCACGCAAGACCGCCAGATCCGTGACCGGCAACGTCGCCTTCTCCGTCGGCACTATCTTTCCGTCGTGATAGCAGTGAGGCTTCATGCGGCCCCCACCTTAGCAGGCGGGCCGCTTGGCGTGCCAGGGCGCCGTGCGTCGGGAGGGCCGCGGGTCGGTTTGGCAAAGCACGCGCAGGCGTGCCCGTTCCTGTCGTGCGCGGCAGTTCGCCGACGAGCGCGAGTGGCCCGTGCACCACGTGGGTCTTATATTCGTCGGAGGACGAGCCGCCTGCATGAGCCTGGCCGTAAAGCGAGAGCCGGAGGCATCGGTCTCCAGTCCGGACCGTGCGAAGTCGCTCGTGCTCCGCGCCGCGAAGCCTGGACAGGGAGGCGAACCGCCCGGGGGCGGGTCGCGCTCGCCGTCGGCGAATCCGTGGCGGCGCTCGCTGCCGGCGCCTGCTCGCCGGAATACGTGATCGAAACGCTCCTCGTGCAGCTCGAGCGTCATCTCGACGCGCGGATCGCCTGCCTGTACGGCTTTGTCGACGGTCCACCGCTTCGGCTGCTCGCGCAGCACGGCATCCCGAGCGCGGCCCTTGCCGGGGTATCGGAGATCGCGCCCGCGCAAGGACCCACCCTCGTGACCGAGGTCATCGCAATGCGGAGCCCCCTTCGTGTCGAGGCGGCCATGCCCGAGGCCAGCACATTCGTCGATGCTCGCACGATCGTTTCGTGTTGCGAGGTGAAGGTCGTGATCGTGGCGCCTCTCGTCGCCGCAGGGCAAATCCTCGGGGCGGTCACGTGTGGCATCGGGCACGAGCTCTCCGATCGCGACGAGGAGCAAGCCGTCGTCGTGGCGCTCGCCTCCGTGTTCGCGTGGGCGCTCGACGGGGCCCGGTCGCAGGAGCGATTGCTCAAACACATCGACGAGCTCGCGCGTGCCCAGGAGGTGCTCCGCGATGTGGAAGAACGCCTCAACCGTACGATCGACGACGCGTCCATCGGAATGGCGCTGGTGGGCCTCGACGGCCGCTTCGTCCGCGTCAACCGTGCGCTCTGCGATATCGTCGGTTACGGTCGCGAAGAGCTCGAGCGCCTGCGCTTTCAGGACATCACCCACCCCGAAGATCTCGAGGTCGATCTCGAGCAAGTCGCGCGGCTGCTGCGTGGGGACATCGAGCGGTATCAGCTCGCCAAGCGGTACGTTCGCAAGACGGGCGAGGTCGTCGACGTCATGCAGAGCGCCTCGATGGTGCGCGACGCCCGCGGCATCCCGCTCCATTACATTTCACAGATCGAGGACATCACCGAAAAACGACGGATCGAGGATCGGCTGCGGCAGAGCGAGCGCAAGTACCACGCGATCTTCCACAGCGCCCGCGAGGCGATCGTGCTCCTGGACGAGCAGATGCGCTTCGTCGACGCGAACCCGGCCGCGTGCGAGCTCTTTCACGAGACGCGCGAGGCGCTGATCGGGCGGCGGATGACGTCCCTGGTCACGCCCACCACGGTGGCGCTGCTCGAAGAGCCGTGGCGGCGCCTCTCCGTGCAAGGGGAGCTCGACCTCGAGATCACCCTGCACCTCCACGACAGCAGCACGATCCCCGTCGAGCTCGGCGCGAGGGCGCATTTCGTCCCGGGGTTTCACCTCGTGACCCTGCGCGACGTCTCGCGCCGCAAGCGCACCGAGGCGGCGCTGCGCCTCAGCGAGGCGCGCTTCCGGTTCCTCGCGGAGAACGCCTCGGACGTCGTGTATCAGGTCTCCTTCAAGCCGCGCCGTCGATTCGAATACGTGAGCCCCTCCGTGCTCGCCATGACCGGCTATTCCGTCGAGCAATGGTACGCCGATCCCGATCTCGGCATGAAGATCGCGCACGAGGACGATCGAGAGGCCTACGAGCGTTTTCGGAGCGATAACGAGGCCGAGTCGCTCCTCATCCGGTTTCATCGAAAAGACGGGGCGCTCGTGTGGGCGGAGATCAAGGGCACGACCATAAGGGACGAGTTCGGTGTCCCGATCGGGCTCATCGCTGTGGCGCGCGACGTCACCGAGCGAAAGAGAGCGGAGCAGGAGCGCGAGCTCCTCCTCGAACAAATGGAGGCCGATCGGAGCCGGTTGAGGAGCGTCATCGAGCACACGCCGGTGGGGATCGTGCTGGCCGTCGGGGCGAAAGGGGATCGGCTCTTGGCGAACCGCAGGGCCGCGGAGATCCTGGGCCGACCCCCGCGGCCCGACGAGGTCTCGTCGTCGTACCTCGCGGCCCTTTGTGATCCGTCCGGAAAAACCCTTTCCCCGGAGAAGCACGCCATGGCGCGCGCATTGCGCGGCGAGCGAGGAGACGCGCAGCCGCGAGCTGCGCGTGGGCCGCCCGGACAATCCTGGGTTGCCAGTGCTCGAGAGCGCGGGCCCCGTCCGCGACGCGCATGGCCACATCGTCGGCGCCATTGCGACGTACGAGGACATCACGCGGCTCAAGTGGCTCGAGCAAATGCGCGACGAGTGGAGCTCCATCGTGGCGCACGAGCTGCGCCAGCCCCTCACGGCGATCGCCAGCCACGCGGCGCTGCTCGCGCGCACCGAAGAGCCCACGCAGAAGCGGCGCGCGGAGAACATTTCGCAAAGCGCCGCGCGGCTCAACCGGTTGATCGGGGATCTGCTGGATACCACCCGCATCGACGCGAAGCAGCTCGAGCTCGCGCTCGAGCCGACGGATCTGCCTTTGCTCGTGCGGGGCGCCGTCGAGCGCGCCTCCCTCGGAGGGCGAGGCGAGATCGTGATCGTGGGGCAGATCCCGCGGGTGCTCGTGGATCCCACGCGTATCGAGCAGGTGCTCGGGAACCTCCTTTCGAATGCCGTGAACTATGGAGCGGCCGATACGCCGATCCGCGTATGGGTCGAGGGCACGGAGGAGGGCGCGCGCATCTCGGTGCACAACCGGGGGACGCGGATTCCGGCCGAGGACATTCCACGCCTCTTTCAGCGGTTTCGGCGGCTGCACAAGGGGCCCGTGCTCGGGGTGGGTCTCGGGCTGTACGTTTGTCGGGGCATCGTCGAGGCGCACGGCGGGAGGATCTGGGTCGAGAGCGACGACGCGGGGACGACGTTCCGGTTTTCGTTGCCGAGGGCGGAGATCGAGGCCGCGCGGGGGTGATGCCGTCATGGGCAAAGGCAGGAGGCGCCAGGAAGGGTGCAGAGACGGGCGCTGCAGGATCGAGGATGGTCGGGCCGCCATCCCAGCCGGTGATTCCGCCGGCGAGGGATGATGCATGTCGATCAAGAACGATCCGGGGCGGAGCTCCCTGCCTTCGTCGCCTCCCGAGGCCTGGGAGCCGCTCTTGCGTTTCACGCGGCTCGCGGGCCGTCCGCTCGAGCGTTTCCTCCGGATCGAGGCCGCGAGCGGCATTCTGCTGCTCGTCGCGGCGGCCGTCGCGCTCGTCTGGGCAAACTCGCGGTGGGCCGAGAGTTACTTCCACCTCTGGAACTCGCCGATCGGGATTCGTGTCGGCGCGTTCGCCTTCGAGCGGACGCTCGCGGGGTTCGTCAATGACGGCCTGATGGTGATTTTCTTTTTCGTCGTCGGAATGGAGATCCGCCGCGAGATCCACCACGGCGAGCTTTCCGAGTGGCGTCGCGCGGCGCTGCCCGCCGCGGCTGCGCTGGGCGGCATGCTCGCGCCGGCGGCGCTGTACCTCGCTTTCGCCGGGGCTCCTGCGACCCGCTCGGGGTGGGGCGTCCCAATGGCCACGGACATCGCTTTCGCCGTCGGTATCCTCACCCTGCTCGGCAAGCGTGTCCCCGCGGCGCTGCGCGTGCTCCTGCTCGCGCTTGCCGTCATCGACGACCTCGGGGCCATCGTCGTCATCGCGCTGTTTTATTCGTCGGGAATCGTGGTCTCGGGGCTCCTCGTCGCCGCGGCAGGGTTTGGCGGGGTGCTCCTGATGCAGCGGTTCGGCGTGCGCGTGAAGCTCGCGTACGTCCTGCCGGCCCTCGTCGCGTGGGCCGGCATCTATGCGGCCGGCGTGCATCCGACGATCGCCGGTGTGCTCGTCGGGCTCGTGACGCCCGTGCGCGCGTGGCTCGGGCCGGAGGGATTCGTCGCCGGCGTTCGCGGAGACATCGAGCAGCTCGCGAAGGCCCCGCCGGAGGCGCTCTCGTCGCACGAGCTCGCGGCGACGCTGCGTCACGTGGACGCCCTGCGCCGGGAAGCCATGTCGCCCGCCGAGAGCCTGATCGAATCCCTGCACCCCTGGGTGGCCTTTGGTATCATGCCGGTGTTTGCGCTGGCGAATGCGGGCGTTTCGGTGACGGGTGGCTCGCTCGATCCCGCTGCGTGGCGTGTCTTCGTGGCCGTCGCCGTGGGTCTCGTCGTGGGCAAACCACTCGGTGTGCTCCTCGCGAGCGCGATCGTGTTGCGCCTGCGCGTCGCGACGTTGCCGCGGGGAATGCGTTTGCGGCACCTCGTGGTGCTGGGGGTCGTCGCGGGTGTGGGGTTCACGATGGCGCTGTTCATCGCGCAGCTTGCTTTTGAGGATGCGTCGCTGCTCGCCGCGGCGAAGCTCGGCGTGCTCGCGGCGAGCGGCGCGGCGGCAATCGTCGGCCTCGTCCTCGGACGGCTGCTGCTCGCGCCCGTGCAGACGGCGGGCGCCGCGCAGACGGCCGACGAGGCGGAGAGCTCAACGGAGGCGTGAGCTTACGGAATGGAGTGTCGAGCGGGAGGCGCGTTCAGGGGGCGAGCCAGGCGACGAAGAAGTCGCTCTGTCCGGGGACCGTGTTGTGCACCTTCGGGGCTCCGCCGAAATCGATGGAGGCGTTGCGCCCCGTGAGGATGACGCGCCCGGTGTGATCCATACGAATCGCCGCGGTCTCGTCCTCGGCCTGCGTACTGAACCGCTGATTCGCGAGCCAGCCACCGGACGGATCGAACTTCGCGAGGAAGATATCGAGAGCGCTGGTATTCACGAGCGGACCGCCGCCGAGATCCGCCGTTCCGACGTAACTCCCTCCGACGATGACGTTATCGGCGCCGTCCACGTCGATGGACATGCCCTGCGTGCTCGCCGCCTGGACGACGCTGACGAGGCCTCGGCTCCAGAGGTGATGGCCCGAAGGATCGTATTTGGCGAGAGCCGTGTCGGGACTGCCCGGGTTCACGATCGGACCGCCCCCCATGTCCACGGACCAGTTGAATGGCGCCAAGAGGAGGATGTTGTCGGCGCTGTCCACGGCGACGTCATGCATCGTCCCGGAGGCGGTACCTTCGAAGCTCTGGCTCCAGAGGTGGTTGCCCGCGTCGTCGAACTTCGCGAGGAAGGTATCGCGATCGTACCCCGCCGTGAGCGGCGCTCCGCCAAAATCGGTCGTCCCCAGGATGTCACCCGTGAGGACGATGTTGTCCCCGCTGTCGACGGCCAACGCGGCGCTCTGCGAGCCTCCGAAGCTCTTGGCCCATACGACGCTGCCGTTCGGGCTCAATTTCATGAGCACGGCGCTGATCAGGCCATTGGTGTGGAGCGTCGTGCCGATCTCGTCGAAGGTCAGGTCGCCGGCCGTCATGTAACCAGCCACGACGATATCGCCGTCGCTGTTCGTGAGCACGTCGACGCCCGCTTGGTCTCCCGGGGCAGGGAAGACGCGCGTCCAGAGCAGGTTCCCGTCCGGATCCAGCTTCGACACGAGGATGTCCTGATTGACCGGGAGGCCAGAGGGCATGTCGTCGCAGATCATGCCTCCGAAGACATACCCGGTGACGATGACATTGCCTTCTCGATCGAACGCGACTCCGTTCCCATCGCCATTCCTTGCGTGGAGTTGACGGGTCCAGAGCGGCTTGCTCTCCGCGTCGAGTTTTGCGACGAAGATGTCCGGCCCCACGTCGTACGCTTGGACGGGCGAACCGTCGCCGAGGTCCAAAACACCCGAAAAGGTTCCGGTGACGGCCACGTTGTTCGCAGGGTCGACGTCGACGGCCGAGCTCACCTGCAGGGGCACGATACCTGGGCTCTGGACGCCCTCGCCGCAGCTATTCGCGCCGCCGCCGCCGCCGCCGCTGCCGCTGCCTGCGTCGCCGCCGCTGCCACCGCTGCCGCCGCTGCCGCCGCTGCCGCTGGGATCCGGCGGCGTTTGTGTGGAACTGGCGATGTCTCCAGCCGGGGCGGTGCCGCAGGAAGCCGTCCCGAGCACGCAAGGCAGGAACACGAGCGCGCTGGCCATCCCGAGAAATGAGTGTTTCATAAGGATCCTCCGGAAACGAGCCCCGAGGGCATATGCGCGCCCTCGGGCGGCTCAAGGGGGTGTCGTCCGATCGTGCGTGGGCAGCGACGCAGACTACACAATTCGGAGGGTAGTCGCACTCTTCGCTCCTTGTAAACGTGGCCTTCGTGTCGTAAACGTGCTCACGGTGTGCTCACCCACGTCCCGTGGAAGCCGAAGGGGACACGCTGGGGCAATTGGACACGGGCCACCGGGGCCGCGCCGAAGGTCTCGGCATCCAGTACGACGAGCTCGCTGCCGTCACGCTCGCCGTCGTAGACGATGCTGAGCAGATAACCTGCGTCTTCGGAAGGGTCATCGCCCCTGGGGACGAAGACGCATTCGCCCGGAATGCGCCGCGGTCCGAGATCCTGCGCGGCCGAGGCGCCCGTCGCCGCGTCGTAGCGGCGCAAGCGCGCGCTCGTCGGGGCGCCGCCCACGAAATCGCACAGCTCGACGACGTAGGTGTAGCGATGCGGCCGCCCGACGCGGCGGTCGTCGATGCGAGGAAAATCGACGATACGCTCGTCGATCGCCCGTTCGCGGGTTTGCCCGGACCCGAGGTCGATCTCCCAGCGATGGAGACACGGTGGGCTGGCCTCGAAGCGCGCGCAGCGGGTCCCCTCCAGGACGATCGTCCCGTCGCGCTCGAATGCATTGGCGGTGTGGCTGAGGTGACCCGGCTCGATGTCGAACCAGCGCGCCGCCCCTCCCGCGCGCGGCACCACGCCGAGGCGCGCCGTATGGGTCTCGCTCCACGCGAAGGGCATCCCGTCGCCCCAGTCGCGCGTCATGCGGGCGGGTGAATCGAAAAAGACCGCATCGTGCTCCGTGAGGGCGAAGTCATGCATGTGGGAGGGGCTGTCGACCTCGATTTCCCGCTTCGAGATCACCCGCCCCCCCGCATCGGCGATGTAATAGGTGAGGTAAGGCCGCACCGTCTGGTAGCTGAAGAAGTGGAGCTCGCCCGTCGAGGGACAACGTTTCGGGTGCGCCGTCATGGGGGTGTCGAGGGCTCCGTCGAAATCGAAGATGCCGACGGTCGACAGCTCCCGATCGAGCTGCATCGGCAGCGCCGCCTCGACCATCGAGAGGAGCCGGCCCGCGTGCTCGATGATGTGCGTATTCGAAGTGCCGCCGCCGCGCAGCCGCCGCGCACGAGCCGCGCTCGTGTCCTCGCCGTTCGCCGCCGCGTCGAGGTTCGTCCCGCCATACCTGGCGGTCCGTACGTAACGGTTTCGGTACCAGCGCGCTTTTCCGTTGTCGAGGTGGACGCCGTGCACCATCCCGTCGCCGAACCACCAATGCCGGGAGGCGCCGTCCTTGGGATTGGGTCCGTTGCGCACGTAGGTCCCGGCGAGGTCGCGCGGGAGCTCGCCCGCCACGGGCAGGTCGTGCGCCGTCACCTCGTCGACGACCGGCGCAAAGGGACCGCGCAACCAGAACGGCTGGGCGGCAGAACGAGCATCGGCCTCTTCGCGGGTGGACATGCGCCTCTTCCTTGTCGTTGCTTGAGTTCTCAACTAACACCCTTGCATCTCCCTCGCAAGTGATTTATTTGAGTGCTCAACAAAAGAGAGGCGCACATGTCGGCGTATCATCTGACGTTCTTTTTCGACTTGAACCGGGCACACGCGACCGTGATCCGCCGCTTCGACGCCTCGCTCGGCGGGGTGCACGGCATCGGCCTCAACGACCTGCACCTGCTCCAGGTGCTCGATCACGCGCCCGAGCGCCGGCTCCGGCGGATCGATCTGGCAGCGCAGCTCGGCGTGACGGCCTCGGGCGTGACGTGGATGTTGCGCCCGCTGACGCAGCGCGGGCTCGTCACGAGCCAGCCGAGCGAAGAGGACGGACGTGTCACGTTTGCGGTGCTGACCCCAGCGGGGCAAAAGCTCCTCGCGGACGCCGTGCCGACGGCCCGACGGATTGCGGCGGATCTTCTGGGCCCGGAGGCAAACAAGGAGGAGCTCACGAGGGTCGCGGCGGTGATCACGCGGCTCGGTTGAAGGACGTCGTCCCGGCTCGGCCGAGGGAACGGGATCGCACGAATTCTTCTCCAGGGGTACTCCCCCAAACGCGCGGCGGTGCGGTAGCCTGAGGTATGCGCCGCACACCGCTTTTTGCTTCCTCCCTCGCCCTCGTCCTCGCCGCAAGCACCGCCGACGCGCTCGTCACGGAGCCGAACGGCCTCGTCGTGCCGCTCGATTCGGCCAACGGCGAGGTCCAGCTCTACACCATGTTCCAGAACCTGAACGATCCCGTCGACTGGAAGGCCGACGCGCATACCACGCCGAACGCGTTCTCGCCGCTGTGCGGCTTCACCGCGAGGTTCGTGCTCAACGAGGCCGGCTCGCACTTCGGCCTCGCCTGGTACAACGAGACCGGGCAGAAGCCGCAGCCTGCGGATCTGCACGTCCTCGTGCCGCCGAACTCGCCGGTCGGCACCATGTTCAACGGCACGTCGATCAAGAACGATCCGGGCTACGCCGGCGGGCTCGTCGGCTTCGCGCTCGTGGGCGGCGAGACGCACTACACGAACCCGGCCTACAACAACCTCTGCTCGGCCTGCAACCCGGCGGCGCCGTGGGTCACGGCGATGATTTACGCCTCGAAGACCACGCCGAACGCCTATTACATCGCCTTCGAGGACGGGTCGACCAGCGCGTCGGGCTGGAACAACGACGGCGATTTCAACGACGACGTCTATTTCCTCACCGGCATCACCTGTTCCGGCGGCGGCCAGCCTTGCGAGACGGGCAATCCCGGCGTCTGCGCGGCGGGCGTGACGCAATGCACCTCGAACGGCGTCGTGTGCCAGCAGCTCACGCAGCCGGCGGGCGAGAGCTGCAACGGGATCGACGACGATTGCAACGGGCCGGTCGACGAGGGGGACATCTGCCCGGCGGGGTACGTTTGCGACAAGGGCACCTGCGTGCAGAGCTGCAAGGGCGGCGAGTTCGACTGTTTGCCCGATCAGGCCTGCAACAGCAGCGGCTACTGCGTCGATGCCGCGTGCAAGGACGTGTCCTGCGAGGCCGGCAAGGTCTGCGTCGGTGGCACGTGCAAGGGCCCGTGCGACGACGTCACGTGTCCGTTCCCGCAGGTTTGTCGCGTGGGTGCGTGCGTCGATCCGTGCGCCGGGGTGACGTGCGAGAGTGGCCAGGTCTGCGACGGCGGCGTGTGCGTCACGCGCTGCGATTGCCTGCCCTGCGCCGGCGGCAAGGCGTGCGAGACGATGAGCGGCCTCTGCGTGGACGTGGCGTGCATTGGCGTGACGTGCGACGCGGGGACGCATTGCGCGGGCGGGACGTGCGTGGACGATTGCATGGGCGCGGTGTGCCCGACGGGCCAGACGTGCATGGCGGGGCAATGCGTGGAGAACCCGAGCAGCTCGGACGCGAGCAGCAGCTCGTCGGGGATCTTCGGCACCGGCGGCGAGGGCGGCGCCGCGGGGGGCGGCGGGATGGGCGGCATGGCGGGAAGCGGCGGGAGTGGTGGTCCCGGCGGCCCCGACTTGAGCGGCAGCGAAGGGTCGTGCGGATGCCGGGTGGCGGGAGACGAGGAGACGACGGGGGCCGCGTGGGCGGCGCTGGCGATGATGGGGCTCGCGGCCATGCGGCGGCGGCGAGCGCGCTGAGGTTTGCCCTGGGCGTGCCAGGCGCGGGACGTCCTACGCCCCACCCCGCCCGAGGCTCCGTCCTCGAAACGCATGCATCGTCCGCGTGCCGGCGGAAAACCTCCCCGAGACCCGCGCGCCCCTCGGGACCACGAATTCCCGCCCGGCGCCAAGCTCCATATCCATGCCATTGATGCGCAGCACGTAGCTGCCTTCCAGGACGGCGAGGTATTCGTCGGCGTCGCGCCACTGCTCGTCCGTATCCGCGTCGGTCTTGGCGTGGCACAGCAGGATCTGCGTGCCATCCGCGCCGTCGAACACGTAGGCCTCGACGCCGGGGATGTGCAGGGAATCCGCCGCGACGTGGTTCGCCGCGCTCGTCAGGAAGGCCGGGAAGCTGCCCAGGCCGAAACGCGCGGCGTACTCCGCATTGAGCGCGGAGAAGCGCGCCTTGTCGAATCCGGCGGCCGGCGTTCCGTCGACCGCTGCCTCCAGGTTGTCGAGGCAAAAGTGCCAGCCCGTGGCGTCGCGGGCGACGTTCGCGCGCTCCGCCGGGATCGTCGTGAAGATCAAGAGGCAGCCTTTGCCCTCGGGCACGAGCTCCCACCGGAGCAGGTCTCCTTCCCACGTGTATTCGAGCAAGCGCGGCGGCTCGAAGACCAAAAGTTTTCCCGCGCCCGGCGCGCCTTCCTCGAAGAAGAACTGCAGCTCGGCGCCGGCCTTGCGGGCGCCCTCGATGCGGGCGGGGAACCAGTGGGCGAGCTCCTGGGTTTCCGTGAGCGCGCGCCAAACCTTTTCGGGGGCGTGGGCGAGGCGCCGCTCGAATCGAAGCTCGACGTGATTGCCTTTTGTGGTCAGGGTCCCGTTTTTCATCGTTTCCTCCTCGGGGGCGGGCTCGGGCGGGCGCTCGCGGGGGGGTCGTCCGCCATCGTGGTAAGGTGGCGCTCGAGCGCGTCGAGCCGCTGCGACCAGAGCTCGCGATACGGCGCGAGCCAGGCGTCGAGCTCCACGAGGGGCTCCGGGCGCAAGCGGTAGAGCCGGCGCTGCGCGTCCTGCTCCACATCGACGAGCCGCGCATCCTTGAGCACGCGCAGGTGCTTGGACACGGTGGGCTGGGTGAGCCCGAGCCGATGCGAAAGCTCCCCGACAGGGCAACGTCCCTCGCGGAGAACGTCGAGGATGCGCCTTCGGTTCGGCTCTGCAACGACTTCGAACGCGCTCAACATGGACGCGTATATGCCCATCAAGGCATATACTTGTCAAGGCATGTACGATCAGAAGCGCCTCGCCCGAAAGAAATTCCCCGTCGGATCGTTGACACGAGCGCGAGCGCACGATGGGCTGAGGGGCGATGGGCGAGACGACCGAGAGCAAAACCGTGGGGGATGTCACGATCACCATCCTGCGACCCAAGAGCAGGCTCGCGGAGCTCGCGGGTCGGGTCCGTGTGGTGCTCGGAAAAGACCTCCCCGACGACGTCGCGGCGTTCTACGAAAGGAGCGACGGCCTCACGTTCCGCGCCACCCGCGGCGGCGTGCCCCTGGGCGAGGAAGCCTCGATCTGCGGGCTCGAAGCGGCCTTCGCGGGCTTTCGCCCGCACCGACAATACCGTCGCAGGAGCGACTACGAGAACGACGTGGAAGCGGGGGATCTTTACGATCAGCCGTTCTGCGAGGAGCTCTGGAGCGACGGATTCGAGGTGGCGTCGAAGCGCGATCTCGATCGCCTGAACACGCTGAAGCGGTCGAAGCTGCTCGTATCCGTCCCCGGCGCGTCCGCATGGCTCACCATCGACCCCTTCGATCCGAAGGGCGCACCCTATCGGATCGGCCTCGCGCAGGACGGATGCGAGCTCTTCCCCCTCGATCTTTTGTTTTCGGACTTCGTCGCGTGGTTTTGTCGTTTCGGGGCGGCCCCCTGGTACCTCGCCTTCGCCGGCAAAAAGGCCGAGAAGGCGATGAACATCGATTTCGCAGCCGAGATCGAGAGGAGCCTCGCGGCGTATGCCGGTGCGTTCCCGGCCGAGGTCGCGGCGCTCCTCCAGCGGGTGGATCGGCGGCGAAGACCCCACGCGTCGGGTTGACTTGAGCCTGTACGTCGAGAACCATGTCGTGATGGATTCCTTCCTCGCTTTCATTCCGCTTTCCAACTGGCTGCGGGGCTTCGACCGCTACGGGATGCGGTATTCGAAGGCGCTGATCGGCGAATCGAGGTTTCCCGACGCGTTCTACATGCTGAAGGAGGACGAGCGCTGGGCGCCGGGGCTCGAAAAGGCGCGGCGGCTCGTGGCGAAGCTCGGTCGGCCACAGGATCGCGTGGTGGCGCTGCGGGCGCGGCTCCCGGTCGGGCCTGCGGGGATGCGCCCGAACGACGTGACCGGCACGGGCATTGGCTGGCGCTGGCCAGCGAGCGAGATCCCGCTCTCCGGCGTGGCGTGGGTCGACGAGAAGGATTCGCTCGTCCCCACGCGGCACGAGGAGATCACCGCGGAGGCCTTCCGCCTCGACGACGACAGGCTCGTCGAATGGGCGAAGTGCCGGCCGCGGAGCGTGTCGGTGCTGCCCGTCGCGAAGGCCTGCCAGGCGCGGTGTGGCTTCTGCTTCTCGAAGGCGAGCGTGTCCGATCTCGCGCGCCAGCGGAGTGGCACGCTCGCGCATTCTCTCACCTGGGCGAAGCTCGCGAAGGAGCGGGGCGCCGAGCGCGCCGTCATCACCGGGGGCGGCGAGCCGACGCTGCTCGAACCCGAGAAGCTCCGCGCGCTCGTGCGTGGCCTCGCGGGGTTGTTCCCGACAACCTTGCTCATCACGAATGGCGCGCGCCTCGACCTCGCGCAGCTCGAAGCCCTCCGGGAAGCCGGGCTCACGACGCTCGCGGTGAGCCGCCACGGCGTGACGCGAGAAGACGATGCGCGGATCATGGGGATCGAGGTCGACTCCGGGGCGCTCGGGCGTGCGCCGGGGCTCCGCACGCGGGCGATTTGTGTGCTCCAGCGGGGCGGCGTCGACGACGCCGCGAAGGTGCGCGCCTACCTCGAACGCAGCGCCGCCGAGGGGTTTCAGGAGGTTTGTTTCAAGGAGCTCTACGTTTCGAGCCTCTCGGAAAACCCGTGGGCGCCGAGCCGCGCGAACCAGTTTTGCGAGACGAACCAGGTGCCGCTCTCGCTCGTGCTCCACACGCTCGCCGAGCTCGGCTTCGAGAAATGCGCGGAATTGCCCTGGGGGAGCCCCGTGTTCGAAGGCGACATCCAAGGCCGCGCGCTGCGCGTGGCCGCGTATACGGAGCCCTCGGTCGGCTGGGAGCGCACGCATGGGATCGTTCGCTCGTGGAACGTGATGGCCGACGGAACCTGCCTCGCCTCGCTGGAAGATCCGAGCTCCACGTTATGAACCACGAAACCTTCCTCGCGCGCCGCGCCGAGCTCCGGGCCGCGCGGCCTTCGCTCGTCGACCTCGCGGAGCTGAACGTCTACCGGAGCCTCGGGCGTGCCTTCCCCTCCATCGTGCCCTCGACCCACCCGGAAGCGCCTTATCGTTGTCACCTCGCGGAGCGATTCCTCGCGCACCTCGATCTCCCGCAGGCGCTGAAGCCACGCACGCAGGTCAGCCACGGCGTCCGCCGTTCGCTCCGCGCGCTCTTCGGTCTCCTCGCAAGGCGGAACGCGCGTGTTGGCGTGCCCGCCGATGTCTACCCCGTCTATCTGCACCTCGCGGCGGAGGCGGGCGCGACGATCGTCCCGTGGGAGGCGCGCGCCGGTCTTCCCGCGCTCGACGCGCTCGACGCATTGTTGATTTGCGAGCCCCTGAAGCCCTGGGGCACGGCGCTTGCGCCCCACGAAGCGGACGCGCTTCGGCGCTGGGCGCGCGCGGACGACCGTCGTATGCTGATCCTCGATTCGGTTTATGCGACGCCGCCGACGGAGGTCTCGCGGGCCTTGCTCGAAGACGAGAGCGCCGTTTTTCTCACGTCGCTCTCGAAGGGCTGGCTCGTCCCGGATCACGCGGGGATCTGCATCGTGCCCGAGCGCTTCCGGAAGCAGACGCGGGACGTGTTCGCCGAGCTGCCGAAGGACGAAGGACGCCTTCGAATCGGATATGCGGCGCTCACCGAACATGCTGCCCGTCCCCAGGAAGTCTCGGCCGCCTTGCGCGAGCGTGCGCGCAGGCTCGACGCCCTGACGAGCGCGAGGCCCGAGCTGAAAGCCTCTCCGTGCACCGGCTACTTCGCGACATCGTCGAGGTCGTTCCACGAATTGCTGGAAATGGGCATCCTCGGTGTCCCCGCGACAGTCTTCGGCGGACCCGAGGACCTCAGCGTGCTGTCGAGCCTCGAAGGCTGAGCCGCCGGCCGCTCTCCGGCCGGTGGGTCTTCGGGCGGTTGGGGATGACGTCCGGAGGGTCGAGGCTCCATGACGATCGCAGATCCCGTGGCCTCGTACCGACCATTGCCGGCGTTTGCCGCAATCGCTCTCGTCCTCGTGTCCGGCGCTCGCGCCTCGGCCGTCACGCCGCCACCCGTCTCGGCGCGGGCGGGCACGGCCAGGGTCGACCGCAGCAAACCGAGCGGTCCCACGCCCATGGTGCAACGCGGGCTCATCCTGCCCACGGGGCTGCTCGATCCCTACGTGAGCACCTTCGCCGAGCGCCCCATCGATAGAGGCTTCCATCGCTTCGGGGCGAGCATCGGCACGTTATGGGGCATCGTCCCCGAGGTGCACGTCGATCTCCAGATCGGCCCCTATTACATCGGCCAGGAGCCGCTCCCGGGCACGAACCGCCTCACCTTCACCGGTCGGTTCGTCAAAACCCGGCCCGTCGACCTCGGCGCCTCCTTCATGACCGTCTTCGACCCGAACCCCACGCACCCGTTCGTCAGCTACGTTCAGCCGGGCCTGCCTGCCATCCTCCGTCCGAACAAGCACCTCCGTATCGATACCGGCGTTTATGTCCCCTGGTATCCCACCACGGATTCGCATGTCGGCGTTCGTGTCCCGATGAACGTGTACGTCCAGCTCGCGGAGCGTTTCCACATCGGCGGGGCGAGCGTCCTCATCGTTGGAGACCTCCGTGATCCGCGAGCGACCACGTCCATTCCCGTGGGGTTGACCGGCGGCTACAGCGCGGGCCCAGAGCTCGATTTCCTGGCGCTCACGCCCTATGTGACCTGGACGCGCTTCTATTCGCCCGCGACCGGCGCCCTGGACACGCGCGCGTTCGTCGTCGGACTCATCGCCGACTTCATTCTCGATCTTCGGTAAATCAGACGTCACGGAGCGCGTGACGTGACTCGGGTTACCTCCTATCCTCGGGATCGGAGGTTCCCATGCATTTTCTTCACCGCTCGTTGCAATTTGTAGTCCCTGCGGTGCTCGTCCTCTCCGCGTGCACGGTCACGCCCCATGGCACGTTCTCTTCGGAGAGCGGCGCCGAGGTGGGCGAATCGAGCGGTGGGCAGGGCGGGAGCGCCGGGGCCGGTGGAATGGGCAGCGGGAACGCCGGAATGGGCGGCGAGGGCGGAGATCTTTTCGGCGAAGGCGGATTCATGGGCGCGGGAGGTGGATCCGGCGGCGACGGTTGCGTGGACGAGGCGAGGCTCGTGTACATCATCGGCCAGGACAACGAGCTCTACAGCTTCAACCCGCCCACGCTCGAGGTGAAGCTCATCGGCGTGATCGATTGCCCCACCGGCGGCCTCGGCACGCCGTTCTCGATGGCCGTCGACCGCCGAGGGACGGCGTGGATCCTCTTCAGCGACGGCCGCATCTACCACGTCGACGTGAAGACGGCGGCCTGCGCGGCGACCACGTTCACCCCGGGACAGCAGGGGTTTACCACGTTCGGGATGGGGTTTGTCTCCAATGCGAAGGGCAGCGCGGAGGAGACGCTTTACGTCGCCGACTACAACGGCAAGGGCCTCGCGCAGATCGACCCGAAGACGTTCGAGCTCTCGTTCGTCGGCCCGTGGGACCAGCTCTCCGGCGCGGCGGAGCTCACGGGCACGGGCGACGCGCGTATCTTCGGGTTTTTTAATTACAGCCCGATCATCATCGCCGAGATCGACAAACTCTCGGGCAAAATCCTGAGCCAGGCCCCGCAGCCGACGGTGACGATCGGGAGCGGCTGGGCATTCGCGGTGTGGGGCGGCGATTTCTGGTTGTTCACGAGCCCCACGGGCGACTCGCAGATCCAGCAGTATCGACCGTCGACCGGAAAGACGACCGTGGTGAAGACGGGCCTCGGCACGAACATCGTCGGCGCGGGCGTGTCCACCTGCGCGCCGATCGAGACGCCGAAATGAGCGCTACTGGAAGTTGATGGCGATCCACCCGCCGGCCGCGCTGAAGCCACAGGCGACCTTCGAGAAGTATTTCGCGCTCATGTTCACGTAATGCCCGCACACATCGCCCGTGGCTTGCCCGTAGAAATCACAGTTCGGGCAGTCCGGGTTGTACCCTTCGTTGCAGGCGTCGCAGCCGGAGCATCCGTTCTGGTCCCGCTCGGCCCACATCCCGTCGAGGCAGCCCGAGACATTCTCGGCCCCGTGGCCCAGGCACTCGTTCTGGCCGCTGCCATTGCAGGTCGGGTAGAGGCCCATGCCCCACGACCCGTGCGCCTTGTTGTTCTCTTGATCCCACGTCGCCTGCTGATCCACGCAGGGCTCCGCTTCCTTCCAGCGCGCGAAGGGCGGGAGCCCCATCGTCGCGCGGTGCGTGTTGATCGTGTCGACACACGCCTGCCGGGCCGCCTCGTACGGATCGGACCCGCCGCCGCTGCTGCTGGTCGTGCCGCCGCCGCCGTTGCCGCCGCTGCCGCTCGACGCGCTGCTGCTCGGCATTCCTCCTTGGCCGGCGTTGCCGCCGCTGCCGCCTTCACCCGCCCCGCCTTCACCGCCGCTTCCTTGGGAATCCGCGCCCGAACACGCGGCGACGCCGGCCGCCAAAAGACACAGAAGAACCCGAGAGGCCATCTTCATCGACATGGGGAAGCTCCTTGCTACCGCCCCGAGTGTAGAGGACGACAACGGGCGCCTGGTATGGAAAACGACCCGGGCAGCCGTCAAACCCGGTGGGCGGAAGGGGCAGGGGCGCGGCGTGGCTTGCCGGCGCGGCGCTTCATGACGTACCGGAGCGCCTCCTCCAGATTTCCGAGCGTCACGACGCTCCCGAGATCCACGCCGAGGCCCACGAGCGCCGTGGCCACCCCGGGATTGACGCCCGTCACGAGCGCCGTCGCGCCGAGCAACCCGAGCGCCCGTAGCACCTTGAAGAGGTGATCGGCGGTCGTCGCGTCGACCTCGCCGATGCCCGTCATGTCGAGGATCACGTAATGCGCCTGTTCCCGCACGACCGCTTCGAGCAAGGTGGCGAGGATCTGCTCGGCGCGCGCCCCGTCGATCGTCCCGACGAGCGGCAGCGCGAGCGCGCCCTCCCATACACGCGCGATCGGCGTGGAGAGCGTGCGGATCGCGCCCTCTTGCTGCGCGATCAGGTCGAGCTGCCGGCGGAGCGTGCGTTCGGCTTCGACGCGCTCGGTGACGTCCAGCGCGACGCCGAGCACGCCCTCCACGGGGCCGCCGTCCTCGCGCGTGATCGGGATGTATCGGCATTCCCAGACGGTGCCGTTCGTCGCGGCGAGGGTCGTCGAAAAGGTGCCGGCGAGGGCGCCGCGGATCGCGCCGACGATCTCGGGGACGTCCCGGTAGACCTCGAATGCGCTCATGCCGACGACCTCGCCGGGCGCGAACCCGAGCGCGCGCAGCCCTGCGCCGTCGGACAGCGTGAAAATGCCGTTCTTGTCGGTGGACCAGAGGACGAGTGGGGTATTGTCGAGCATGCGCCGCAGGAAGCGGCGCTCGGCGGCGAGCGTGGCGCGTGTCTCGGTCTCCTCGGTCGTATCGCGAATGAAAGCGGCGCGGCCGAGGAGCTCGCCCTTCTCGTCGCGCAGGGCGCGAAAAAGCCATTCACAATGAAAACGCGCGCCGTCTTTCCGGACGCACGGGGCCGTGAACGATTGCGGGCTCGTGGGGTCGAGCTGCGAGACGAGCGCGCCCGGGTCCGCGTCCGTATCGGGGCCGAGGAGATCGCGTATCGTTTTTCCGATGACCTCGACCCCGACGTAGCCGAAGATCCGCTCGGCCTCGGGGTTCCACGCGACGATGGTGCCCTTCGTGTCGAGGCCCACGATGCCCATCGGCGCCTCGCGCGTGAGCGCACCCAGCAATTTTGCATCCTCGAAATGAGCCGGCGCAGCACGTTCCTCGATCCCCATCTGGCCCGTGTACCAAAAGAGCAGCCGGCCGGAAAGCGCTGTCCTCCCGCGGGAGTACGCTTCGCTACGGGGGGATCGGGGAGGCGTGGGACGTCATGGAGGTGACGGTGAGCATCCCTCCCTGGTGCGAACGCGGAGGGTTTGGCGGAGCGAGCCCGTTCGCCCTCACGAAAGCAAGGGCTGGGTCGAAAGGCGAGGCGAGCGCGCCGCGCCATTGGCACGCCCTTGTTCGACGAGCGCGTCGCCCGCCGGCCGGAGCACCTGCGCCGCCGCTTGCCGCCGCAACGAGGTGACCTCCTCCGCGGGGAGAAAACCGTGCTCCCGGGGCGGCGCTTCGCCCGGGACCGTCGTGTCCTTGCAGGCCACCCGGAGCGCCTGTTCCAGCGTCGCCGCGACCTCGCGGGCGAGCGACGCGCCGCCCGTGCCGATCGCCCAGCGCACGAAGGCCCATCCGAGCTCGGCGTGGCGCATCTCGTCCTCGGCGATCTCCAGCAATGCCAGGCGCACCGCCCGTGGCCCCGCCTCCTGCGCGGCCGCGGCGGCCTCGATGGCCGCGAGCGTCTCGCCCACGCAACCTTCGACCACGGTGGCGAGCGTGGCCGCCGTGAGCGAGCCGAGATCCTCGAAGGCCCCGTCCACGGCGAGCGGACCGAAGCCGAGCGACGCGCCGCCATACGCCGACGCGAGCGCCATGGCGAGGCGCGCGTGCCGCACTTCGTCGAGCGCCGCTTGATGGGCCGCCTCGACGAGCGCAGGCGGCGCGCCGATCGCCATCAGCGCCATGGAGAATCGGGCGAACGAGGCCACGGAAGCGTGCTCGTATCGACCTCGCTCGGCCCAGCGCTGCGCGAGGCGCGCGCGCACGTCGGCCGGAAGATGTGCCGTATCGAGTTCACGGAGCGCGGCATTGAAATCGCGGAGGCCCTCGGCGCGATCGGCAGGCGCGTCCGGCGCGCTCGACCAGGCGCTCGGCCCTTCACGCACGTCGGCGAGCCTTGGCGTTCCTTGCACGAGGAGCGGCCGGCCATCGCAGCCGATCGAGCCGGCGAGATAACAGCAGCTCTCGGTGCTGCCGGCGTCTTCATTGGCATACGGCCCGCGGAGCGGCTGGCATTCGCATTCCCCGGAGCCCGGCGGCCGTCCCGCGAGCTCGACCTTGTCCACGTCAGGACAAACGCCGTTCACGGGCGTGGTGCAGAGGGTGATGTCGCAACATTGGCCATGAAAACCAAAACCGTCGTCGTACACGGGCCCGTAACAGGCGGGCGCCGGGGCAGGTTCGAGGGTTTGGGGAGCGGTTTCCGTGTCGGGGGCACCCGGGCCGCCCTCGACGTTGGCCCCGCACCCCGAGGCGAGGAGGAGGCTTGCGCCCCATTGAGAAGCGATGAGAAGGCGATGCAGGTAGACACGCATATGGATCCCCTTGGCAACTCGCGTGCCGCCGCCGGCACGTTGGTTTTTGCGTCCGATGCGTCGTTCGGGCTGTGCCGGCTTGTGCCGAGCGTGTCGGGGCGTGCTACCCCCTCGGCGTGACCACGGCCGCCCGTCCTCCGCTCCCGCTCCCGATCTCCACGCCCCTCGCGCCGCCCGACGGCTTCGACGCGCGCCTCGCGGAGATAGGCGTTCGCCTCGACGCGCCCGTCCTCGCGAAGCTCGGCGACTACCTCGCGCGGCTGCTCGCGATGAACGAGCAGATGAACCTCACCGCGATCAAAGATCCAACCGAAGCCTGGGAAAAACACGCGCTCGACGCGCTCACGCTCTTGCCCTTGCTCGGGGACGTCGGCGCGGGATCACGGCTCGTCGATATCGGCTCGGGCGGCGGGTTGCCCGGCATTCCGATCGCGATCGCCCGGCCCGATCTCCAGGTCACGCTGGTCGACGCGACGCAGAAAAAAACGGCGTTTCTCTCGGCCGTCGCGGAAGCGCTTGGCCTCACGAACGTGGAAGCACGCGCGGGCCGCGCCGAGCAGCTCGGGGCTTCGGAGCTTCGCGGGGGGTTCGACGTCGTGACCGCGCGCGCCGTGGCGCGCTTGCATGCGCTCGTGCCGCTCACGGCGCCGTTCGCGAAGCCGGGCGGGCTCGTGCTCCTCGTGAAGGGCCAGCGCGCCGACGAAGAGCTCGCCGAGGCCAAACGCGTGCTCGTCGAGCAAGGGACGACCCACGAAAAGACGGTCGCGACGCCGACGGGGCGGATCGTCGTGCTCCGGCGAGGATCGGGCGAGGCGCGGCGCAAGGGAAAGCGGTGAATATGCGCGCCCGGCTGGGGATTGCGCCGGCCGCATGATTCGCATTTCGCCGCAGAGCTCGAACGTCGATGGCACGATCGGATGGCCGTCGTCGTTCCTCCCACGCCCGCGCCACGCGTCGCTCAGGCGGGCCTCGCGGTCACGACCGAAAGCTGCTCCTCGATCTGCCCGATCAACCACCCGATGAAATGCTCTTTGGGCATGACGCTCGAGACGTGGAGCCCCGACCAGATGGGCGAGCGGACCGAGGAAGTATCGCAGCTCTGCACGACCACGGGCACGTCGCGGATGCGGGCGTCGCTGCGGATCGCGCGGACGAGCTCCACCCCGTTCATCACCGGCATGTGGATGTCCGTGATGACGAGCGCGACCGCGTGCGACGCGAGGAGGGAGAGCGCCTCGCGTCCGTTCTCGGCTTCGAGCACCTGAAACCGTGGCTCCAGCACCGATCGATACACGTGGCGCAGGAACGGGTCGTCCTCGACGAGCAAGATGGCCCCGCCCGTGGCCCCGCCGAGGACACGCGCCACCACCGCCCGCAGCTCCCCGGCCGTGACCGGCTTCTCCACGTACCCCGACACGCCGTGGAGGATGGCCTCGGCCTCGCGCTTGACCACGGTGACGAAGACCGTGGGAATGCCTTGGCTCCTGAGCACGCGGTTCAGGGCAAACCCATCCATCTCGGGCATGAGGACGTCGAGCAGGGCGAGATCCGGCTTCCACGTCGAGAGCATCCGGAGCGCGTCACGACTGCCCGGGCTCGTGTGAACCTCGTGCCCGACGTCGGCGAGCGCAGAGGCCATCCAGAGCCTGGTTTCGTCGTCGTCGTCCACGATCAGGAGCTTCGCCATGGCCCGTCCTTCCCTCGCTCCGCTTTCCTTCCTTCACGCCGCCCTGGCCCCTGTCGAGGTGGCAGCCCTGCGGAGGCGGAACCAGAACCGGGCCCCTCCCTCGGGAGGCGCGGCGTACCCGATCGCGCCGCCCCAGCGCTCGACGGTGATGCGGCAGAAATAAAGCCCGAGCCCCGTGCCCGCCTCGGGCCCGATCCCCCGGCCGAACCGCTCGAACAGCCGCGCCGCGAGCGAAGGCGGCACGCCCGGCCCCTCATCCTCGACGCTCACTTCGAGGCTCGTGTCGTCCCCGCGCACGCGGACGTGCACGTGGCCCCCGACCGGGCTGTGGCGGACGGCGTTGTCGAGCAGGTTCGCGAGGACCCGCACGAGCCGAGGCTCGTCCGCGACGACGAAGCTGCCCGGCGGCGGCGCGTCCCGCTCGATCCGCACGTTCCGGCCGCGCGCCGTGCGCTCGTGCTCGGCCACGACGTGGGGGAGCACGACGTGCAGATCGCACACCACGGCCTCCTCGTGCGTGGCGTCGAGGCCGCCGTGCTCGGCGGCGAACACGGTCAGGATCTCGCGGATCATCGAGCGCTGCCGGAGCGCGGCGTCGAGCGCGGCGTCGAGGAGGACGCCGTCCTCGCCGGGCGGATCTCGCTCGTCGAGGGACGAGAGCACGCCGAGGATCGTCTGGAGCGGGCTCGCGAGGTCGTGGACGATGCAATGCATGAGGATGTCTTTCTGTTCGATCTCGCGGGCGAGCGCGTCGTAGGTGATGCGCAGCTCGCGCGCGCGCTGAAGGACGAGGCGCCGCTCGTGGAAGAGCTCGTCGCAGCGGGTGATCACGAGCAGGCGAGCGGGGCCCACGAGGAGCGCGGTCGCTTCGAGGGGCAGCTCCTCGCCGCCTTCGGCCGTCTCGCACCAGACGTCGGAGTCGATCCGCGTCGCGCCTTCGCCCTGCCAGACGGCCTCCGCCTCGGGCAGGAAGACCTCGAGGAACGGGAACAGGCTCTCCACGCGGATGGGCGTGTCCGCGTGGAGCACGCCCCGCATCCGGTGCGCGAACCAGGCGGGCGCGTCGCCGCGTTGCAAGAACGTCCCGTCCGGCTGGCGTTCGAGGACGACCTTCCCGAGGGACGCGAGGATCGAGCTTGCGATCGAGGTCTCCATGCGAGCGAGCCCTTCAGCGCGGGAGCAGCGCGTGGCCGAGCGCGCGGAAGGCCTCTTCGACGCCCGCGCCGGTCTTGGCGCTGGTCTCGAAGACGGGCCAGCGCGCGGCGAGCTCCCGCTCGGAGGCGTCGTCGAGCTCCCACAAGGCGCGCAGATCGGCCTTGTTCAGCACGAGGACACGCGGGACGTCGCCGAGCAGCGCCGCGGCGGTGTGGTGCAGGGCGAGCGCGGTCTCCACCGTCGCGCGGCGGGTCCCGTCGGCGACGAGGAGATACCCCGCGGCGCCGCGCAGGTACGAGAGGCGGACGCGCTGGAACTCGTCCTCGCCGCTCAGATCCCAGAGGACCAGGACGATCTCGTGATCGTCGTAGTGGATGTGCTTCGTCTCGATCCTCGTCCCGATCGTGGTCTGGTACGTGTCGGAAAAGATGCTGCGGACGAAGCGCAGGACGAGGCTCGTCTTGCCGACGCCCGTGGCGCCGAGCAGGCACACCTTGCGCTTCGCGAGCGTGCTCATGAGCCCTCGCGCGCCGGCGAAAGGCGCACGACGAACGTGACCTTGGGCGCGGCCCGAACCGCGTCCCCGACGCCCCGCGCGGCGAGCGGCTCGGTCGGGACGCCCCGCGCGCCGAGCGCGGTCGACACGCTCGACGCGCGCTCCTCGCTGAGGCGCTGGTTTCTCTCGGGTGTGCCCGTGGCGTCGGCGTGCCCCACGATCTCGATCCGCGCGGAAAGGCCGCCCCGTGGAGCGGCGTCGAGGAGCCCTTGCACGGCGCGCGCCGCGGCGTCGAGGCGGGCGCGCTCGGCTTGGGACGGGCGGGCCGAGCCGCGCGGGAACACGATCTCGATGCCCTCCAGCGTGGCCGCCGCCGCCTTTGCGGTACGGAGGGCCTCGGCCTCGAAGAGGCGCGTATCATCGAGCGCCGTGACGCCCGGCAGGCTCGTGGCGAGCAGCCGCGCCCGGTCGATCCAAGCGCGCTCGGCGACGCCCGTGATCCGAAGCGTCCCGTCGGCGAGGCCCAGCGAGACCCCGGCCGGCGGCCGGAGCACCTGGGAGGCGCGTCGCTCCGTGAGCGGTGGATCCAGCGAGTAGATCGGCTTGAAGCGCAGCTCGACCTCCGAGACGTCGAGCCCATGGCGCGCGAGCAATGCGGCCGGATCCTTCGCGAGGGGATCCCCGAGCCCCTCGACGAAGCTGCGCCCTTCCTGACGCCCCGTCCTCGTCACCAAAAGGCCAGGCTCTTCGCGGAGCGCATCCACGTACGCGTCGAAGCGTCGATTCCGGTCGTGCACGGTCTTCCACCCGATCCCGGCGCCGACGAGGGCGAGCGTTGCGATGGCGGCGAGCACGAGCACCCCGCGGCGGCGGCTCGTCGGCTTCTGGATCCGCTCCTCCCGCATGCACCCGACGAGCGCGTCGCGGGCCTTCTCGAACGCGGCCACCTCGCCTTGGAAGTGCGAAAGGGCGTCCGCGTAGGTCCGGTGGATCTCCTCCAGCGTTCCGGCGAGCGACACCTCCACGTCCTTCGACGCGACGCCGCGGACGATGGCGACCAGCATGGCGCGCGGGCCGTGCTCGACGATGCCGGTCAGCTCACCGACGCAGAAGCGCGACAACCCGGCTTCTGTTTTTTCACGAAAGGCGTCGCGGGCGAAATCGTCGATGGCCGCGAGCATCGCTGACACCTGATCGGGATCCTCCGACGTCACGTCCTCCGCGGCCACGTGCTGCAACACGATCCCGCTCTCGTGGTGCACCAGGAACACGTGCTCCACCCGGTAGGCGAGGCTGTGGCGCATCACGACCTCGACGAAGGGAAGGCCGGTGCGGGCCGCCTCGATGCGCCAGCGCAGGCTCGTCAGCGTCATCGTCCGCTGGACCATGTCGTCGATCCGCAGGACGAGCGCTTCGAGCGCGGCGCGGGCGGCCTTCCGGACGGCGGGGCCGATCGAGGGGAAGATGGCCTCCGCGAAGAGCTCCGGGTTCTTGCGGACAGCGTCGTGGATGCTCGCCAGCAGGAGCGGCTGCATCGCGGACGCGAGCTCCTCGCCGCGCTTCTGGCTCACGACGGCCGCGCGGGCCAGCACCTCGCCGATGGCCTCGGCGAGGGCCTCGGGCGTCTCGAGCTTGTGTTCGAGGGACTTCAGCCGCTCTTGTTCGGGCTGTACGAGCAGCGGGCGGAGGTCGTCGAGGGTGTAGTCGTGGTCTCGCCGCCGCGCCCGCGCGCGCAGGCGGGCGCTCATGACTGCTCGGCGCGAGGCTCCGGCGTGCGTGCTCCCTCGACGACCCCGCTCGCGGGGCCGCCGGCCTCGGACGGCTCCCCGGTGTACACGGCGAGCTCCCGCTGGAGCGTGGACATGAGCTCGTCCCGGAGCGAGCGGGATTGCTCGACGAACCCTTTGGCCTCGTCGAGGATCTGCTGGCGGAAATCACGTTGCGCCCGGACGAGCCCGTCTTCGAGCTTCTTGATGCGCTGGTCGAGCTCGGCGACGGCGTCGCGCGCCTCGCGCGCCACGTTGTTCAGCGCGGCCACCTGCGCCGCGCGGTCGGACTCCCGCTGCGTGCCCTGCGCGTCCGTCTCTCGCTTCACGTGGGCTTCGAGCACGTCGATCATGCGCCTCGTATCGGCGCGCAGCTCCTCGCCTTGGGACGCGACGAGGCCCTCGATGCGCGCGAGCTTTCGCTCGAAATCGCGAACGATGGCCCCGAAGAGGATCTCGCGCACCTGATCGAGGTTGTTCGCCGGCGGCGGCGCTGCGTGCGTGGTCCCCCTGCTTTCGAGCTCCGCGCGTGCACTCGGGTTCATGGCTCCCCTCGTCCCGACCGGCCTCTCGCGTGGACTCGGCCGCGAGCGTTCCGGGCCCCCTTGTCGTCCAGATGCGCTGGAATCCATAGGAAATGACTCCCTTGGCCGCGCTGGATCCATAAAGCCGTGGACGCTCATCGCCACCCCGCGGCGCCGCACCCACCGCTGGCGTCGGCCGATCGGATCGGCCGACGCCCGGCGGCTCAGAACTGCTGCTCGATGTCGATCAGCCGCTCCTCGAAATCGATCTTCCGCTTCGGGGCGGCCGGGCTCGGCGAGGGCGGCGATTGCATCTGCTTGCGCCGCACGTCGAACACGAGCGAGGGCGGGTATTCGACCTGATACGACACGCGGAACTCGCGCTCCTCGCGCGGCGCGAGCGTCATCGTGAAACGAACGATCCCCTTCGCGTCGGGTTTTTCGTTCGGCGTGATCTTGACGTTGCTCACGCGGATCTCGGTGTTCTCCGAGACGGGGATGCGCTCGGCGAGGACCACGGTGACGGGGCGATCCGACAGGTTCTTCGCCTTGCTGACGAACGAGAGCTGCATGCGGTTTCGCGCGTTGCGCTGGAGCGAGCTCTGGTGTTTGTCGAGCTCCCGCGTCAGCTTGACCTGGTCGGCCACACTAAAAAAGACGGAAAAATCCTCGTCCTTGGTGACGAAATCGATATCGGTCATCCCGAGGAACGCGCCGTCCTGGTATCGGGCGACGCTGCCGGGCAGGAGCGGCTGGCCCGTCTTGTTGGCCATCTCCAGGGTGACGGCGGCGTTGAGCGACTCTTCCGGGGCGGCGATGATGCGGCGTTGCGCCTTGATGCGGCTCGACCCGGTGCGGAGCCGGATCGAGCGGCCGTCCGAGCGCACGATCGCCGGATCCTTCGCGACGAAATGCGCCGTCGTGCCGCGCGTCTGCAGGCCCTGGAAGATCTGCACGGTCTTGCTCTGCACGCGCTCGAGCAGCGCCAGGTTCGACGAATAGGATTGATCGAACTGCTCCACCTCCGAGACACGCTGCGAGATCGCCTGGTTCATCCGGTTCCAGTGGCGGTTTTGCTCCTCGAATTTCTTCTGCGCGGAGCTGAACGAGGTCACCTGCCGCGTCACGCTCCTCGTCACCTCCTGCGTCTTGCCGAGCGCCAGCATTTCGAGCTCCGGGATCCGCTCGCTGTCGGACGAGGACTGCGTCGAGAACGAGAGCTCCGCGTGGCTCCAATCTTCGCCCGTCGTCTGCGTGACCACGGCGAACGACGTGAGCTCCACCCAGTCGGGATCGGCCGCGCTGGCGCGCACCTCGTGCATCGGCTCCCACGTGGCGCCGGGCGTGGCATACGTGAGCGTCAGCGACGCATTCGCGGCGGCGGTGCCTTGCACGGTCACGAGCACCGTCGTCTCTTCCAGCTTGGTCAGGCGGCGCAGCTCCTCCAGATTGCGGGCGCTCGCCTCCACGTCGGGGGCGAGCTGCTCGCGCGCGGCCTGCACCTCGCGCCGCGACGTGCTCGTCTTGCGCAGCGCCCCGGAGACGAAATCGATCACCTGGCCGTACGTGTCGACCTTGATGTCTTTCGTGACGGCGTCTCCTTCGAGCTTCTCCACGGAGAACACCTTGATCGATTCGACGTGCTGCTGCTGCGCGTTCAGGATCGCGAGCTCGTCGTCGAGCGCTTGCAGCTTCCGGAGCAGCGCCCTGTGTTTCTCCTCGACCTTGCGAAACCCTTCGTCCGTGGATCGCGCGAGGAAGCGCCGCTCGACGACCACGTCCACGATCTTTCCGGCGCTCGTCGCGGCGCGCACGGAGCCTTCGTCGACCCAGCCGGGCAGCTTCTTGAAACGGAAGACCGTGGGCTCGGTCGTCAGGGCCACCGCCGCCTCGCGGCTCACGAGGGCCCGATCGGAGTACACCGTGACCTTCGTGATCCGCGACGCCACGCCTCGGTCGGCGGGGTCCTCGGCCGTATCGGCGACGCTCGCGGCGAGGGCGAACACGGGCGGCGTGCTTTGCGGCGGCGTGTTTTCCGCGCGCGGCGTCACGGCCGGGGGCGTGCTCGTGCACCCGAGGGCTGCGGAAACCAGGAGAGCGAGGGCGATCCACTTCGAAGGGCGGGGCGGCGTCATGGAAGGCCCTACTGTACGAGCGAGACGCGCCGAAGATCTATTTTTCCCGAGGTGTGACCCAGCAAGCCGCGTGCGGTACGATGCCGCCATGCTTCTCCCGACGCTGCGTTACCAGCTCGACATCTCCTGGGCTCTCCTCTCCCTGCATTTGGACGGCCTCCGCGACGAAATGTGCCTGTGGGAGCCCGCGCCCGGCGCGTGGACGGTGCGGCCCGCGAACGGCCGCTGGGTCGCCGATCTCGTCCTGCCCGAGCCGGACCCGCCGCCCACGACCACGATCGGCTGGGTGACCTGGCATATCGGCTGGTGGTGGACGGGCGCGTATGCCCATACCTTCGGCGCGAAGCGCGGCGAGCCGCTCGACATGATCGAGCACGCGAAGACCGTGGACTGGCCCGGCAGCGCCGAAGCCGCCGCCGCGTGGCTGACCCGCTTGCGGGATCAATGGTCGAAGGCGCTCGACGGTCTCACGGAGGCCGATCTGGACCAGCACGTGGCGTGGTTCGACAAGCCCCTGGGCCACGTGATTGCCTGGGCCAACATCGAGCTCATGAAGAATGCCGCCGAGGTGGGCCAGCTCAGGCTCCTGTACAGGGCGCGCCAGGGCTGAACGACCGGAGCATGGGGCTCCTCTCGCGCCGCAGGGTTGCAGCGTTCGGGTGGGACGAGGCCGTCGCTTCCGGGTATCGAGGGCGAGCCCAAAGGCGACGGGGACGTGTGCGCGAGAGAGGGGGGGCAGGGTCGGGAGAGGCGAGGCCGAGTCTCCGGAGACACGAGGTCGAGCCTTGGAGGGACGACGACGCGTCTCGGGAGAGCGCGGCCGAGCCTCCGGAGACACGAGGTCGAGCCTCCGGAGACACGAGGTCGTGCCTTGGAGACACGAGGTCGAGCCTTGGAGGGACGACGACGCGTCTCGGGAGAGCGCGGCCGAGCCTCCGGAGACACGAGGTCGAGCCTTGGAGGGACGACGACGCGTCTCGGGAGAGCGCGGCCGAGCCTCCGGAGACACGAGGTCGAGCCTTGGAGACACGAGGTCGCGCCTTGGAGGGACGACGACGCGTCTCGGGAGAGCGCGGCCGAGCCTCCGGAGACACGAGGTCGTGCCTTGGAGACACGAGCGCGAAGGAAGGCGCGGCGGGCTCGAATCCCGCGTGCGTGCGAGCCCGTCCTGCGCGGGCTCGGAAAAACCCCGTCTTGCGACGGCCACCGGCCGGCGTTACGAGCCGCGTGCGGCGCTCTGGCTCCGCACGTCGGGGGAGGGAACAGGCATGGCGCGCGTGGCGAGGGCGCTCGGCCACCGGCGAGGGGGCGAAGCGAAGGGGGGGAGCAAGCTCGAGGCCCGCTCCTCGCGGTCGATGCTCGTGCCGCTCGTGCTGGCGCAGTTCCTCGCGAGTTACGACTCCTCGAGCATGAACGTCGCCATCAGCCGGATCACGGCGGACCTCGGGACGACGGTCACCGGCGTGCAGACGGCCATCACCGTGTTCACGTTGACCATGGCGGCGCTGATGATCCCGGGCAGCAAGCTCAGCGACATCTGGGGACGCAAGCGCTGCTTCGTGCTCGGAATCGCCATTTACGGGCTCGGGGCCTTCGTCACGGCCATCGCGCCCGCCCTTTCGGTCATGGTGATCGGGTGGTCGCTGCTCGAAGGCATCGGCTCGGCGCTGATGATCCCTCCGATCTATATCTTGACGACGGTCTCGTTCGCCGATCCGGTCTCGCGCGCGAAGGCGTTCGCGCTGGTCAGCGCCGCGGCAGGCCTCGGCTCGGCCAGCGGCCCGCTCATCGGCGGGCTCATCACGTCGACGATTTCGTGGCGCGCCTCGTTTTTCACCGAGGCCCTCATCACCCTCGGGATTCTCTATTCGAGCCGTCGGATCCTCGACAAAGGCCCCACCGGTCCGAGGCCCGCATTCGATCTCGTGGGCGCGGCGTTGTCCGCGGCCGGCCTCGCCTCCATCGTCATCGGCATCCTCCAGGCCGGGACGTACGGTTGGCTGCGCGCTCGCAAGGATTTCGCGCTCGGTGATTCCGTGATCCTCGCGCGAGGGGACGTCTCGCCGGTCATCGTCTTCACGGCTATCGGCGCCTTCCTGCTCGCTCTCTTCTTCGTCCACGTACGACGCCGGGAACGGTCGGGAAAAACGCCGCTCTTGTCGACCCGGCTGTTCGCCAGCCGGACGGTGAACCTCGGGCTCGTGACCCAAAACGCACAGTGGTTCCTGTTGCTCGGGACGTCCTTCGTCATCGCTGTCTTCTTGCAGGTCAGCCGGGGGTACGACGCCATTCGAACCGGCATCATCGTGACGCCCGCGACGCTCGGGATCCTGCTCGCTTCGGGGCGAACGGACCGGATGACACGGAGGTACTCCCAGCGCGCGATCATCCGCGCTGGATTCGCGACGGCCCTTTCGGGCATCGCCCTCCTGATCTTGCTCGTGCGCGCGACGGCCAGCGTCGCCCTCTTCGCGCCCGGGCTTTTTTTGCTGGGCTTCGGCGCGGGCATCATGCTCACGGCCTCCGTGAATACCGTGCAGTCGAGCGTGCCGGACGAGGAGCAGGGCGAGATCTCCGGCGTATCGCGCAGCGTGTCGAACCTGGGATCGTCGCTCGGCACGGCGATCGCGGGCGCTGTGCTGATCTCGGCCCTCCATGCAGGCATCGGCTCCCGCGCGGCGGAGAGCGTGGTGCTGTCGGCGGACGAGAAACAAGAGCTCACGGCAGCGCTCGAACGCAGCGTCAGCACCGTGAGCGACGCGGAGGTCCGCGAGGTCTTGCAGGGCAAACCCCCGTCCGTCGTGGACGAGGTGACGAGGATCAATGCCGAGGCGCGGGACCGAGCGATCGGCCTGGCCCTGGGATCGGTCTTTCTGTTCGGGCTGATCGGCCTCGCCGCGGCGATGTTCCTCCCGAAAAACACCGGGCGTCCTCGGCCCGAGCAAACCTCGACGTGAAGCTCGCTTCGGCATGGCCGTTGCCTTTCCCAGGGACCAAAAGGAGCACATCCATGAGCGATCTCGTCGTCATTGCCTATCCCGAGGAGAACCGAGCGGCGGAGGTCATGTCGACCCTCCAACGGCTGAGCAGCGAGAACCTCGTTGATCTCGAGGACGCCTGTTATGTGACCAAGCGCCCGGATGGCAAGATCCGGCTCCACCAGAGCAGGGACCTCACGGCCGCCGGCGCGCTGTCGGGCGGATTGTGGGGCATGTTGATCGGCCTCATCTTCCTCGCCCCCGTGTTTGGCGCGGCGATCGGCGCCTTGAGCGGCGCGATCACGGGCAAGGCGGCGGACTATGGGATCGACGATGCGTTCATCAAGCGGCTCGCGGAGCAGATGAAACCAGGGAGCTCGGCGATCTTCACGCTCACACGCAAGGTCACGGCCGACAAGGTCGTCCCGGAGCTCGCCAAGTACGGCGGGACCGTGCTGCGGACCTCGCTGGCCAAGGACGCGGAGCAGAAGCTCGAGGCGGCGCTCCAGGGCCAAAAGGCCGCGTGAACGTGCGCCGCCCCGGCGCGTAGGAGACCGGCTCACGCAGCCTTCCGGAACCCCTCCCTCTCGGCAAGCCAATCCCGGATCACGTCGATCCGCGACCGAGCGTCCGGGCGCTCCGCGCTCACATCGGCAGGCTCCCATCGCCCTGGCACACGGCGAAGCGAGAGCGACGCAATGCTGTCCGGGAGCACGGGCGCCGAGGTCAGCTCTTCGCCCTTCGGCTCGAGACCCATGAGGATACGGATGGCGAGCAAGGGCGCTCCGGACGCCCAGGCCTGCGGGCTCGATGCCGTGGGGTATTCGACGGGGAAGCCGGTCGCCTTGCGCTCGTACCCGGCGAAGACCTCGGGCAGGCGAAAACGGAAGAACCTCGCGGCGTCGAAGAGAGCCGCGCAGATGCGGCTCGCTTCCTCGCGATATCCATACCGTGCCAGGCCCGCGGCAATGAGGGCGTTGTCGTGGGGCCAGACCGTACCGTGTGGTACTCGATCGGATTGAACCCCGCTTCACCGTCGGCCATCGTCCGGATGCCCCAGCCAGAGAAGAGCGCCGGGCCCATGAGGTGGCGGACGATCGGCTCGACCTTGTCGTCCTCGACGATCCCGCTCCACAGGAGATGCCCGATGTTCGAGGTGAGGCTGTCGACCTTGCGCTTCCGACCATCGAGCGCGAGGGCGAAGAAGCCTCGCTCCGGAATCCAGAAATCTCGATTGAACCGCGCCTTGAGGTCGGCGGCCTCGCGCTCCAATCGCTCGGCGAAGGCCGCATCGCGGAAGATCGACCGTGCGAGCCTCGCACACCGGACCTTCGCATCGTACGCATACCCCTGGAGCTCACAGGTCGCGCGCGGCGTGGGCGCGAGCGTCCCGTCCGCGAACAGGATCGAGTTCCAGGAATCCTTCCAGCATTGGTTTTCGAGGCCCGTCTCGGCCCTTCGTTCGTATTCGATGTACCCGTCGCCGTCGCGGTCGCCGTACTGGTCGATCCACTGGAGCGCGGCGCGCGCGGGCCTCTCCAGCCGGCGCACGAGCGCCGCGTCGCCGGTCCATCGCTCGTATTCGTCGAGCAGGATCAAAAACAGCGGGGTCGCGTCGGCGGTGCCATAATAGGGCGACTGCGGCCGCTCGCCGAAGGCGGTCAGCTCGCCGAAGCGCAGCTCGTGCAGGATTTTCCCCGGCTCCTCGTCGCGGAAATCATCACATGCCCGGCCCTGCCGCCCGCCGAGCACGACGAGCGAGGTCGCGGCGAGCTCGGGGCGGAAGGGCAGCGCTTGATAACTGGTGATCAAGCTGTCGCGGCCGAAGAGCGCCATGAACCAGGGCAGCCCCGCGGCCGGGAGCGCGAATTGCGGGAAGATGTCGGGGTAGGGGTAGAAGCGAAGCGCGGCGAGGTCGACGAGGCTCCTCAGGTAGACTTGCTGGATGATCGGGGGATCGCTGGTCACGAGCGGCGCGTTTTCGATCCATCGCGTGAAGTCTTCGCGCAGGTCCTGCTTGAGCAGGGGCAACGCCTTCGTCGCTTCGACCGCCGTGACGTCGCCGACGAGCGGGCGCACGGAGAACGTGGTCGTCCACGTGGATTTGGGCTGCAATTCGAGCTTGAACACGAAGCCCTCCTCGCTCACGTCACCGGGTTGGCTGGACGCGATGAGGGTGCGCCGCACGAAGCTCTCCCGCCGGTACCCGAGCAGGAGCTCGTGGCCCCGGACCTCACGGGAGACCTCCCCCTTCTTGGCGAGCGCGTCCTTGACCTCGAACAGGTCGGCGAAATCGGCCGCGGCCTCGATACGAAGCTCGATCGTGATCGGCTTCAGGGAATGGTTGATGACCTCGATCTCCTCGCGGAAGCCTTCCCCGGCATACCGTCGCCGGAGGATCGAGAGATAGGGATTCTCATAGATGCTGCCGGTGCGGGGGAACAAGAAAAACTGAGCGAAGTGGTACTCCACGTTGTCTGCCGTGAGCAAGCCGGGGCACTCGCCATTGACGCGGAGGGTCCAGCGCGAGAGGTGACGCGTGTCCTTGTAGAAGAGCCCGTGCGGCTGATCCGGCCCAGCGTCGATGTCCCCCGTTCGATGGGACGTGACGAACGTCGACCCATCGAGGATGCTGATGAAACCTTCGGCCATGACGCCCTCCCTTCACGTTCCGGTTTTTCGCCGATGTACCTGCGGCGAACCGGGGAGGGGCGCAAGGTGCTGGGCAGCAGCCTACTGGGCAAACCAATCGCTGGGCCGCTGCCGCTGGGTGACGACGACGCGCGCCTTCGTCCACGCGCCCGTGGAGGGCGCGATCACGCCCGAGCATTCGATGGGCCGGCCCGACGAACGCTCGTATTCGTCCATGAGGTAGAACCAACCGGAGAACCCGCTGCCGCCCTTCCTCTCGACGTTGTGCGCCCCGTAGCCCGTGAGGCTGACGTCGACCGACTGCGCTCGGCTCCCGCGGGAGCAGGAGACGCTGCCTTTGACCTTGAAGCTCGCGCCGCTCGTGGTCCCCTCGTCGACTACGAGCCAGATGTTGTTGAACGCGTACCCCGTGCCGTGGGCGCCTGCGGAGGCGGCAGGGTGATGCAGGGTGATGAGGAGCGCCTCGACGCCGGGCGCGGGGTACACCGGCTGTCTCACCCCGGACCTCCGCCGCCGCCGAGCGTCGGCGCCCCTCTGGTCTCACGGGCCGGCCGTCGCGTCAATGGTTCCGTCGATCGTACGGTCGGTCCGGAACGCGATGAGTTCGGCGACCTCCTCGGGCCGCGCGGGCCGACCGAGGGGGATACCGCCGAGCGAATCCATCAGCTTTTGCCGTGCGGCATCCATCCCGATGCCGGTGTGCTCGGCCAAGCGTGCGATCAGCGCGGTGGCTGCCGTGGTCTCGGTGAACCCCGGCGCGACCGTGTTCACGCGGATCCCGCGTGGCCCGACCTCGTTCGAAACGCCTTTGCTGTACGTCGCGAGCGCGGCCTTGGCGGCGGCATACGCGAGCGTCGCGTCGTGCAGCGGCATGCGCCGCTGGATGGACGTGACGTGCACGATCGCGCCCGAGCCTTGCGCGAGCATGGCGGGGAGCAAGGCGCGGTCGAGGCGAACGGCCGAGAGCAAGTCCACGTCGAGCGTGTGTTGCCATTCGTCGTCGTCGAGCGCGAGCACGCCTCCGCCCCGGGACGTCGATCCGCCGACGTTGTGCACCACGATATCGATGCCGCCGAGCTGTTCGAGGGTCGCCGCGGCCACGGCGGCGGCGCCTCGGGCCGTGCCGACATCGGCCTTGACGAACGTCACGCCGTCGGGCAGCTCGTCGGCGTCCGACCGCGCCGTCGTGACGACCCTCGCGCCGCCGCGCACGAGGCGTAAGACCGTCGCGCGGCCGATTCCCTTCGTTCCACCGGTCACGAGGGCGCGTTTTTCCGAAAGATCAGCGATTCCTGCAGGCATGGGGCTTCCCTTCTGGCGAGCGTGGGAACGACGGACGTCCCGACCGCGTCGCGATGGGCGCAAGATTGGGCTAAGCTCTCCGCGTGACAAGAACGGACAAAAAAGTAAGGTACTCACCCGAAAGTAAGTCCCCGGCACATCAGGCCGCGCACGACACGACCGAGGCGCTCCAGATCCTCGAAGGCCGCTGGAAAATGGTCATCATCTTCCATCTCTTCGTGCAGCCCGTGATGCGCTTCTCCGAGCTCGAGCGCGCGATTCCGGAGGTCTCGCAGAAGATGCTCATCCAGCAGCTCCGCGACCTCGAGGCGGACGGCGTCGTCGCGCGCACCGTGTACCCCGAAGTGCCGCCCAAGGTCGAATACAGCCTCACCGTCCGGGGCAAGGCGTTATGCCCTGCGCTGGATGCATCGCTGAAGTGGGCCTCGTCGCCCGATGCGCCCAAGCGGAACGACGGTCCCGTGCTCCCGAGCCCATGATCTTCCAAACACCGGACCCGCCGTGATAGGGGACATCATGACGACCGACGAAAAGGTGACCTTGAGCGAGGAGAAAGAGACCCTCCTCATCACGGTGTACGGCAAGGCGGAGGAGAGCCGCCTGCCCGATTCCCTTCTGCGGGATCGCTTCGCCGCGGACGCGATCCGGCGGATCAACTACGATTTCTCGAAGCTGAAGGTCCGCCGGGACGACATGATCTCCCTGGCGATACGCGCGCACCTCCTGGATGGCTGGACGCGCGAATTCATCACCCGCCACCCCGACGCCACCGTGCTGCATCTCGGCTGCGGGCTCGACAGCCGCGTGTTCCGGGTCGATCCGCCCGCGACCGTCCGCTGGTTCGACGTCGACTATCCGGAGGTCATCGCGCTGCGCCGTCGCCTCTATCCGGAGCGCGCCGGGTATACCCTCCTCGGCTCGTCGCTCACGGCCCCGCAATGGCTCGACGAGGTGCCGGCGGATCGCCCGGTGATGATCGTCGCCGAGGGGGTCCTCCCGTATCTCCGCGAGGACGAGGTGCCCCGCCTCTTTGGTCGTCTCACGGCGCATTTCCCGGCGGGCGAATGTGCGTTCGACTGTTACAGCCGCTTCGGCGTGCGGCTCCTCCGTCGCCACCATTCGATCAAGGCGACCGGCGCGTCCGTGCACTGGGGCCTCGACGCTCCCCACGAGCTCGAAGTTCAGGTCCCGAAGCTCGTGTTCCTGACGGAGGTCTCGAGCCACGATCCGGCGCAGCTCGCCAGGATGTCGAGGGTGGCGCGCCTGAGCTACCGCGTCTTCATGGCGATTCCGGCGCTCAAGAAGGCCGGGCGGATCGTGCGTTACCGGTTTTGAGGGACCTCGCGGCGCGCCCCCGGGACGCCGACGAGCACGTCGACGAGGGCCGCGACCATCGGGTGATGTGGCGGGTTTGCTTCGAGCCAGAAGAACTCGCCGGCGGGGTTCACTTCGAGCAGCACGTATTCGCCCTCCGGCGTCACGATGAAATCGGCCGCGCCGTATTGCATCCCCACGGCCTCCTGGTACCGGCCGAGCGCGTCCTCGACGTGCTTCGGCAGGTCGTGGTGGCGCCACGCATCGATCATCGCGAGGCCCTTGTTGCGCCAGTCCACGTCGGCCCCCTCGAATCGCTGCGAGTCGATGCGCGCGGCGAAGACCTTCGTGCCGAACACGGTCGCGCGCACCTCGTACGCTTTTTCGACGCGCTCCTGGAAGTACATCGGGCAAAGGCGGAGTTGTTCGAGTCGGTCCATCGTCTCGGGGCGCACCTCGGTCGTCATCATCACCTGGAGCTTGCCGTCGTCCTTCACGAACGGCTCCGCGCTCAGCAATTTCACGATGGCGCCCTTGGGGCAGCTCGACAGGAAGGCGCGCGCCTTGGCCGGATCGTTCGTGCCGAGCGTGCGGGGCGTTCGAATGCCCGCCTCCCGAAAGATGCGCTGGTGCAGCGGCTTGTGGTCGCTCGCCCGGACCCGCGCGAAGGCGTCCACCTTGAATGCGGGGCAGGCGGCGAGCACGCCCTGGAGGAACCGCTCCGACTCCGCGAGGGCCATCCGCTGGTGGCCCGGGTGCATCTTCTCCGGAAAACCGACGGGCTTGTGATAACGGCGCCCCCAGATCGCGTCGTCTTTGCCGATCGCGTGACCATTCCACAGGAACGACTCGCCCTCCGGCTCCTGGTGGAACGAGATCGTCGCCTTCACCGGGAAATCGTTCAGGTGGAAGACGACGGGCTCGGCGCCGCGGCCGCGAATTTCTTCGGCCACGCGCTCGATGAAAGGAGGGGCGTCGTTCTGGTGCGTGAGAATGAGGACGTTCATGGTTCGTCGCCTTCCCGGAGGAGGGTTTCTGCGATCGATGCGGCGATCGGGAGCCCAAGCTCGGCTTCGAGCATCCCCCACTCGCCGGTGGGGTTCACTTCGAGGAAGACCGTCTCGCCGTCCGGCGTGACGATCAAATCGAGGCAGCCCTGCCGGAGCCCGAGGCGCCTCATGAGGTTGTTTAGGTTCGCTTTCGTCGCCCTATCGAGGACGTGCGGCTTCCAGGAACCTGCCTGGGAGAAGCGCCAATCGGCGCCACACGCTTTCCCGTCGAGGGCGCCGGTCCAGGCCGCCCCGCCCGCCCAGGCGACGCGCAGCTCCAGGGCCTTCGGGATCTCCTCCTGGAAGATCATCGGCCCCCGTCGCAATGCGTCGAGCTGCGTGAGGTCCTTGGGACGCAAACGACGTGTCGGGAACGCGCGCCCCCCTCGCATTCCGTAGTCGAGCGGCGCGTGCAATTTGCACACGACACGCCCCGCGTGCGCCTCGAAGAGCGCGCGCACCGCATCCGGATCCGAGGTGAACCGCGTGTCGGGGATGCGGAGCCCGCATTCCCGCGCGAGCCGGAGCTGGAGCAGCTTGTTCTCCGCGGCGTGCACGCGCTCGGGCGCGTCGACCCAAAGGCCTTCGAGGAGGGCGAGCGCCCCGAAAAAGAGGGCGTGCGCCTCCCGGTTGACGGTCTCCTTCTCCGCCGCCGCCATTCCTTTCGCCTCGATGCGCGGCCATGCGCGCCAGAGCCAGATGGCATCCGGCCGCACACGCTCGCCGCGGACCCAGACCGTACCGGGGTCTTCGGCGGCGAGCGAGGCGCCGAACGTCCCCTCCTCGAAGAGGCGATCGGTATCGAGGCGATAGGGGCGCGCGCCGCGGAGGCGGAGCTCCTCCGCGACACGCTCGGTGACGAAGGGCTCTCTCGCGTGGGAGAGCAAAAGAACGACCCGTGAAGCCATGGGCGTCACCCGATCAAAGCAAACGAGGTCGTCGCGTTGCGATGTTCACGCGGGTCCATGGCTCCTCGGGATCGTTCGCCTGTCAGAAGTAATCGCAGGAAGGCTTGTACGTGTAACAATCGTCCGCGTCGGACGGGTACTTCTTGGTGCACTCGCTGTCGAGGCAATGGTACGTCGGGGCAGGATTGGTGCCGCCGCTCGTGTTCATCTCGGTCGACTGCGTCTGCTCGTCGTCGACCAGCAGGTGCGCGAAGAGCGGGGTCATGTTTTCTTCGTCGTTCGGCAGGGACATGGGGGTTCTCCTTGGATTCGGTGAGCGTCGAATCTCTCGACATCCAGCCTTACGCGCCTGCCTGCTCGGGTTGGACAGGTCCTCGATTTTTTTCAACGATAGCCAGCCGCCTGGAGACGGAAGAGAGCCGCATAACGTCCCTCCGCGCCGAGGAGCGCGTCGTGGTCGCCACGCTCGGCGACGCGCCCGCCGTCCATCACGAGGATCTCGTCGGCGAGGCGGACCGTGGAGAATCGATGGGACACGAGGATCGCCATGCGCCCCTCCGTCTCGGAGCGGACCCGCGCGAAGAGCGCGGCCTCCGCGGCGGGATCGATGGCGGCGGTCGGCTCGTCGAAGAGGAGCAGGTCCGCTTGTTCGCGGAGGAAGGCCCGCGCGAGGGCGAGCTTTTGCCATTCGCCGCCGGAGAGCTCGACGCCGCCGGGGAACCATTTGCCGAGCCGCTGATCGAGTCCCTGCGCGAGCTTTTTGACGATCGGGCCGGCCTCGCTGCGCGCGAGCGCGCGCCTGATCCCCTCGTCCGGCACGGCATCCTCGGCGGCGCGCGGGGCCACATTGTCGCGGACCGGGAGCTGGTACCGGACGAAGTCCTGGAACACCACGGCGAGCCGCGCGCGGAGGGCCTCGGGATCCCAGGCGGCGAGATCCCGCCCGTCGAGGAAAATGCGCCCCTCGGTGGGCTCGTAAAGGCCGGCGACGAGCTTCAGGATCGTCGATTTCCCGGAGCCATTCTCGCCGACGAGCGCGAGCTTTTTCCCCGGGGCGAGGAAAAGGTCGACGCCCAGGAGCGCAGGGCGCTTCGCGCCCGGGTACGTGAAGCCGACGTTCTCGAAGCGCAGGCCTCGTTCGTCCCGCGCGCGGGCTGCGGGGAGGAGCGGTCTTTTCGGAGGGACCGGCAGATCGAGAAACCCATAAAGGTTCCCGAGGTACTGCTGGTCCATGTAGAGCCCTCGCAAGCCCCCGAGCGCCTGCTTCAGCGCGCCGTCCCCCTGCTTGAACGTGACGAGCGCGAGGCCGAGATCCCCGACGGTGAGCGCTCCTGCGAGGGCTCGAACCGCCACGGAGACGTAGACCGCATAAAAGAGAGCAAGCGCGACGAGGTCCGCGCCGAGGCCCACGAGGAGCCGCCTTCGCGCGAGCGCCTGATCCTCCTCGAACACGAGCGAAAAGACCCGCCGCGCGCGTTCGAGGAACGTCGGTCCCGTGCCGAAGAGGCGCACCTCCTTGGCATGGTCGTCGCGGGTGAGCACCTGCTCCAGATAGGCTTGCTCCCGCGCCTCGGTGGCCCGTCGATTCTGGAGGCGGAAGATCGCGGTCGCGAAGCGGGTCTCCGTGAAAAAGCTCGGCAACGCGGCGAGGAGGATCGCGAGCGCGCAGAGCGGCGAGAATCGAAAGAGGAGCGCCGCGGAGCCCGCGAGGACCGCGAAGGCTTGGACCATCGCGAAAAAGCCGGCGAGCAGCGCGACCGGACGACCGACGGCCTCGCGCCGCGCCCGCGTGAGCGCGTCGTAAAAGCCTGCGTCCTCGAAGCAGGCATAAGGAACGGCGATCGCCTTTTCGAGGATCGCCCGCTGAAGGAGAAAGCCGAGCGTGAGGCGCAGGCGCGCGGTCGCGAACTGGTTCAGGCCTCCGGCGACGTACGTGAGGAAGAGGAGCACCGCCTCCGCGACGATACCGACGAGCACGACCTGCCTTTCGCCGCGGGCGACGCCGTCGAGGACACGCCGGGCGTACCAGGCCATGCCGGTCGGCGCGGCGCCGGCGAGGAGGGCGGCGAGGACCATGGACGCGAGGGCGAAGGGGCTCGCGCGCCACGCGAGCGCGATCGTGCGTGAAAGCCGGGATCGAAGGGAGGAAGTGGGGGGCTCGGGCACGGGGGCGAGGACCTCGAAATCGAGAACACGAGGCCTTACGCCGCGAGCCGCGAGGATTGGACACAGGACCTCGACAGCCACGATGCCCGGAGCGGTTCGTGGTAACGTCGGCGACATGCGTAGGCGAACTTGTGTTGTTTCGTGGATGGGGGTCGTCGCGCTCGCGGCTGCGATGGGCTGCGGCGGGACAGTCAAGGACGTGGATGCCACATCGGCGGGCCCTGGCGGGGCTGGCGGGGCTGGCGGAGGCGGGAGTGGCGGGGCCGGGGCAGGGGGGAGCGGGGGAGGGGACGGACCGGTATGTGATTTCTTCCTCCCCGTGGGAGCGCCGGTGGTCCTCGATCCTCCGCTGGACCAGTCCGCGCTTTCGCCGAAGCTCGTGCGATCAGGCCTCGACCCGAAGACCGCGGTGCTCGCCTTCATGGGCGTGCCGGTGAACGGGCCTGCGGGCGCTTTGAATGACATTCACCTCCGCTTTCTTCTGGACCCGTGGAGCACGTGGCCGCCGGTCGAGGGGTCGAATCACGTGCTGGCCGACGCGCAAGGGCCCTTCGTGGTATCGGAAGGCGCGGCCATGGAGGTTGCGTTGCTCCGCGACACGGGCACAGGTCCGATGCCGTATACGGTCGTGCCCGCCCAGCTCATGATTCCCAAATCCGCAAACCTCCCGCCGGACGCGACCCACGCGGCGCTCCTGCGAATGCACCCCGGGGGGCACGTCCTCGGATACGGGCGCCCCCACGCCGGGAACACGATCGAGCTCCTCGTCGGATTCGGTCGCTACAGTGGAAAGCTGCCGAGCGTGGAGGGATTCACGCCCGTCGGTTGCACGAAAGACGAAGTGCTGATGGACGCCGTCCCCACGGAGAAAGGCACGCTCGTCGCCTTCGCGAGCAATGACGATCCGGCGAGCGCTTCCGGCTGCACGGGCTCGCTCTCGAACGCAAAACAAGTCGTCATCGCCCGCGTCATCGATGGCAGCGCGGTCGTCGCCGAGCTCGCCGCGTCGACCCCCGACGGTCCGTCGGAGATCCAGGGGCTCGGCATGGCAGGCCGCAGCGACGGCGCGTGGGTGGCCTTTGGGCGCGCGGGATGGATCGAAGCGACGGCCACGATCCAGGCGCAGCGGCTCGACGCGGCAGGGGCCTTCGTGGGAGAGCCGTTTTTCTTGGCGGGGTCGAGTGATCTCAATCCGGCGACGCTTGGCGTCGGCCGCCTGAACGACGATCTCGTCGTCGCGTGGTCCACCGGCGCAGAGACCTCCACGCGGATCGAGGTGCGGCGCCTCTCCACGTGGAGCACGGGCAACCCCGAGGCGACGATCGAAGAAACGCAGAGCGTGTCCCAGCCGATCGCCGTCCTCGGCTCCCCCACGGCGGACGCCGTGCTCGTCGCGTATTCGGTCGTCTCGGAGGTGGATCAGACCTCGCGCATCCACCTCCAGCGGTTCGATTGTGGGGTCGACCTCTGAGCTTGCTCCCGGTCCCCGCGATTTTTTTCGTATCCCCCTCCTCGGCGGTCGTTGTATGAGTCCCAATGGGCGCGGTGCTCCCTGCCGCGCCGTCGAGGGACAGCCGCCATGAATTCGTTCAATTTCACGCAAGCCGACGGCTCGTCACGGGCCGTCGTTGGATATCGGTATGCGCCGCCCAAGGCCGCCGCGAAGCGTTACGTCGCCGGTCGTGGCAATGTCTCGCGGCTCCCCCCCAAGGTCGACCTGCGGCCTTTCATGTCGCCGATCGAGGACCAGAGCGACACGAATAGCTGCGCCGCCAACGCGACGGCGGGCGCCTACGAGTACCTCGTCAAGCGCCACCTCGGCGAAGACGCCTACGACGTCAGCCGCCTCTTCATCTATTACAACGGCCGCTACGTCGACGAGCCCGAGAACATCGAGGACGAGGGCAGCTACCTGCAATCCGTCATCGCGGGCCTCAAGGAGTACGGCGCGTGTTCGGAAGAGACCTGGACCTTCGACCCGGAGGCCGTCAACGAAGAGCCCTCGGAGGAAGCCTATGAGGAGGCCAAGCAGTTCCTCATCGAGGACACCGAGCTCGTCCCGACGGACCTGGAGGCCTGGAAGACGGCGATCGCGGAGGGCCACCCGATCATCTTCGGGGTCAAGCTCTTCTCCTCGTTCGACAAGCACAAGAAGGCGGGCCTCGTGCCGGTCCCGACCCCGCGCGAGACGGGGCGCGAGAGCCACGGCGGCCACGCGATGCTCTGCGTCGGCTACTCGGATCCGGACCAGGTCTTCATCGTCCGCAACTCCTGGGGGCCGGAGTGGGGCGACAAGGGATATTGCTACATCCCTTATCGGTACCTCATGAACGAGGACTACAACTTCGGCGATTCGTGGATCATCAAGCGCATCGACGTGCTCCCGCCCGATGAGGAGACGTGGTCCGAGGATGACGAGTCCGTGCTGGAAGACGTCGCCGGCGTCCTTGCCCAGCTCGACGAGGAGGAATACACGGGGCTGCTCGATCGAATGGGCGATGTCCCGCTCGACGTGCGGCTCTCGCTCCTGTTCTTGCGCGCGGCGGGCGCGGACGGGGACCTCGCGGATAGCGAGATTCAGGCCACGGCCGAGCACATCCTGCCCGTGCTGGAGCAGCTCGGCTCGCGGCAAAGCGCGGAGAAGGTGCTCCGCAATGCGCTGCGCCGCCTCGACGACGAGCGGCTCGTCGAGGAGACCGTCGAGATCCTCGGCGAGGTGTTCTCGCAGGAAGTCCTCGCCTCGATTGCGTCCGAGCTCCAGGAGATCGTCGGCTCGGACGACGACGTCTCCGAGGAGGAGCAGGCCTTCGTCGATTCCGTCGTCGAGCACTGGCAGATCGAGCCCGCGGGGGACGAGGGCGACGAGGACGAAGAAGAAGAGGAAGACGACGAGGACGAGGAAGGCGAGGACGAAGAAGAAGAGGAAGACGACGAGGAAGGCGAGGACGAAGAAGAAGAAGAGGACGAGGGCGACGAGGACGAAGAAGAAGAAGAGGACGAGGGCGACGAGGACGAAGAAGAAGAGGACGAGGGCGACGAGGACGAAGAAGAGGAAGACGAGTAGCCACCTCTGAAGCCCCCTCCAGAAAAGTGAACGCCTCGTTCACTTTTCGCCTGCCCATCCTTGACGTCTCTCTAAAGTGAACGTACGGTTCACTTTAGAGAGACGACGTGGCAAGACATCTCAACGAACAGGTGCGCGAGCGGGTCTTTCGCGCGGCCGAGGAGGTGTTTGCCCAGGCCGGGTACCAGGGCGCGACGATGGCGGCCATCGCCACGCGCGCCGGGGTCTCGACGGGCAACATCTATCGGTATTTCGAGCACAAGGACGCGCTGTTCTACGCGGTGCTCCCGGATGAATTCGCGGCGCGGTTCCTCCGGCTCACGCGCAGACGCGTGCAAGCGCTCGTGCGCGCGCCCGCGCCCACGGAGCTCGACGCGGGCGCGGAGGAGCGCGGCGAGGAGCTGCTCCGTTTCTGGATCGAGCATCGATGGAAGATCATCACGCTCCTCGATCGGGCCCAGGGATCCCGGCACGAGGGGTTCGCCGAGGCGTTCGTGCGGGAGCTCATGCGCCCCTCGCTCGCCAGGCTCCGCAAAGACGCGCCGCAAAGGCGCGTGAGCCCCGTCGCGCGTTTCGTCCTCCAAACGATCTTCCGCAACACGGTCCGTACGATCGTGTCGATCCTCGAATCCCACGAGGACGAGGCGCAGATCCGCAAGGCCTTTCAAGGGTTCTGGAGTTATCAGCTCGCCGGTTTGTCCGGCTTCGCCAAATGGGTGCAGTCATGAGCCAAGATCTCTGGGAGCTCGACGCGGTCGGGCAGGCAGCCCTCGTGCAATCCGGCGAGGTGAGCGCGCTCGACCTCGTGGACGCGGCCATCGCGCGTATCGAGACACTCGAACCCGTGGTCCATGCGATTGCGAGCGTGGACTTCGACGCGGCCCGGGCGAAAGCCCGATCGCGGCCGACCGGCCCCCTCGGCGGCGTGCCGTTCCTCCTCAAGGACCTGCTCGCGTATCCCGGGCACAAGCTCACGATGGGCTCGCGGCTCTTCCGCGATCACGTCGCGCCGGCCGGGTCGCCTTATACCGAGCGGTTCGACGCCGCGGGGCTCGTCACGCTCGGAAAAACCACGACGAGCGAGTTTGGCCTCCTCGGCAGCACGGAGACGCTCCTCGCCGGGATCACCCGCAATCCGTGGAACCTCGCGAAATCGGCGACGGGCTCGTCCGGCGGCGCCGCGGCCGCGGTCGCGTGCGGCATGGTGCCGATGGCGCATGCGAGCGACGGCGGAGGATCGATTCGCATCCCCGCGTCCGCGTGTGGCCTCTTTGGCTTCAAGCCGGGGCGCAGGCGGTGCGTGTCCACGGGGTACGCCGACGCCTTCGAGCTCCTCATCGAGCATTGCGTGAGCCGGAGCGTGCGCGACAGCGCGCTCTTGTTGTCATTGACGGAGGACCCGGGCGCCAAACCCGCGGTCGGATACGTGGATCGCCCCCTCGATCGAACCTTGCGTATCGGCGTGTACACGACGACGCTCCGCGGCCGGGCGCCCGATCCCGACGTGATGCATTCGCTCGCGCAGGCGATGCGGCTCTGCGCCGACCTCGGGCACGAGGTGGTGGAAGCGCCGCCGCCGCCCGTCGACGGCGCGTCGCTCTCCGACGCGTTTTTCACGCTGCCCGGCAGCGGAATGCACGACCTCGCCCGCACCATGGAGAGCATGCTCGGTCGACCCGTCGGCGAGGACGACCTCGAGCCCTTCACCCTCGCGCTGATCCACCATGTTCGCAGCTTGCCCGAGGGCGCCCGCGCGCGCGCGGAGGCCGCGTTTGCCCACGCGTCCGCGCAAATGCTCTCCTACATGGCGAGCTACGACGTTCTCCTGTGCCCGACCCTCCCCGTGGCGCCGTACGACCTCGGCACGCTCGCGCCGGGGCTCGATCGCGAGCTGCTCGTTCGCCGCACGGAGGTGCTCGCGGGGTACACGCCCATCTACAGCATCGCGGGTGTGCCGGCCATGTCCGTGCCGCTCGGCTCCTCGGAATCGGGTTTGCCGGTCGGCAGCCATTTTGCAGCGAAGCTCGGACAGGAGGCGACCCTGCTCGGCCTCGCCTATCAGCTCGAAGAGGCCGCTCCGTGGCGGCACCGCTGGCCCGCGGTGACGCGCGCCGCGCGGGAGGGAAGCGTATCCTCGCGACCGTGCTAGGGTAGCGCCCATCATGCCGCCTGCCGAGTTCGAACCGCCGATCACCGCGCCTTCCGACATCGTGGAAGTGGTGCGGCGGCAGGGGTTTGCCGTCGCGAGCTCGTCCTTCCTTCATGGCCTCACCGGCGCGCCGCGCGTGGACTTCTCCGCGCTCGCCGCGGAATGGGACGACATGCCGCTCGACCCGTACCTCAAGGACGGCGGGCGTTACCGGCGGCGCCGGCATGCATCGTTTCTCGTCGACGAAGCTTCCTGCCAGCTCGTCCCGCACCGCGCGCACTTTCAGCCCCTGCAATACAATGCGCTCCACGGCGGCATGGAGCGCTGGTTCGAGCCGATGCGGCAAACCCTGATCGGGCAGCCGTTCTGGTCGACCTTGCTCACGGGCCTCGGGCGGCTCTGCTCCGACATCACGCGCCCGGCGCCCTGGTACGTCGAGGCACACCAGTTTCGCATTGACACGAGCGAGGGAATCGGGCGGCCCACGCCGGAGGGGGCGCATCGCGACGGCGTCGACTTCGTCGCGTTGTTCCTCATCGAGCGCCAGGGGATTCGCGGCGGCGAGACCCGCGTCTTCGACGCGCGGGGCCCGCAGGGGATCCGCTTCACGCTCACCGAGCCCTGGTCGTTCCTCTTGCTCGACGACGAACGCGTGATCCACGAGTCCACGCCGATCCAGCCGCTCCTCGGCGGAGAATCGGGGGCGCTGCCGTACGGACATCGCGATACGCTGGTCCTCACGTACCGCAGGAATGGGTTTCAGGACCGGTGAACCTGCGCGCGCCTCTTGACAGGGGCGGCCATATTCGATTCTCTTGGGTTCATGGGCGCGGGTCACGCAACGGGAGATCTACCGGCGGCTTATGCGCTGCACCTGGTCGATCTCGCGGCGCGGTGGGGCGTCGCGCCCGACGAGCTGCTCTCCGGGCTCGGGCTCACGCGTGAATCCTTGACGAACCCGGCGGCCCGGATTTCTCTGGAGACCACGGGCACGCTCGTCAAGCGCGCGATGAAGCTCACCGGGGAGCCGGGGCTCGCGTTTTTCATGGGCCTCCAGATGCGCCTCTCGTCGCACGGGTATCTCGGCTTCGCGGCCATGACGGCCGGGACGATCCGCCAGGCGATCGAGCTTGCCATTCGTTTCGTGCCGACACGAACGACGGCGCTCGCGTTTCACCTGCACGTCGAGGGGGAGACGGCGTCCCTCGTCTTCGAGGAGCGCGCGCCCCTCGGCGAGGCGCGGGAGTTCATCCTCGGCGCGCTCATGATGGGCATTGCCCGGATTGGCCGGGACATCACGAAAAAGGAGCTCGTGGGGGACGCGGACCTCGCGTTCGAGGCGCCTCCCCATTTCGAGCGGTTCGCGCACCTCGCGCCGGGCAAGGTTCGTTTTGGGCAGCCCTCGAACCGCATCATTTTCGCCTCCTCGGTGCTCGACTTGCCCCTCGACATGGCCGATCCCGTGGCGATGCAGCTCGCGCGCGAGCAATGCGAGCGGGAAATGCAGGCCCTCGGCCAGGACGATCGGACGGCGGCCAAGGTCCGCGAGCTCTTGCCGCTTTCGGAAGGGTATCGCTCGCTCGAAGAGATCGCGCAGCACCTCGGCGTCTCGCCGCGCACGTTGAAACGGCGCCTCGCGGACGCGGCCACTTCCTATTCCGACATCCTCGACGAGCTGCGGCAGGAGCGCGCCATGCTCCTCCTCCGGGACGAGAGCCTCTCGCGCGAGCAAATCGCCGAGCGGCTCGGCTACTCCGACGCGGCGAACTTCGCGCGCGCCTTCCGGCGCTGGACGGGCCGAACCCCCGGCATGCTCCGCAAACCCTGACCTTTAGAGCGCCGAACGGTTCGGCGCTCTGCGAGATCGCGAAGCGAGCTCGCCTCGGGGAACAGTTCTGGTCCTTCTGACCCGGGGTCGCCAACCCCGCGGATCTTGGCTGGATTGCGACGGATGGAGAGGGCCTCCGCCGCGAGCGTGGTGCCCTTTCCGCCGCCCTTTCCTTC
>NZ_SSMQ01000082.1 GCF_005144585.1 Polyangium fumosum
CCCCCCGGCTCCGTCACCATCAGTCGCGGCCTGGAACGCCTAGCTCCCGCAGCAGAGATGCTGCGCGTCCTCAGGGAGAATGGGCTCGTAAGATGAGACCAGTGCTCAGGGCCGTGCCTGGTCCGGGTCGAGGGGCGGACAGCCCCCGCGGGGTCCGGGGCGGCGCCCCGGCGCAACAGCGTGGCGGTTGTGTTTGGGGGAGGGGGGCGTCAGAAGTGGACGACGCCGTAGTAACATCGCACTTCGTGCCCTCGCTCGTATTCCGTGTACGGCGGGACCCAGAAGTCCATGGAAGTTTTCCCCTCGCGCACCGTGACGCCCTCCTTGGTCCAGATGCGCGCCACCATCGTGAAGGGGACGCCGAGACGCGGTTGATGCCCGGGGTAAACCTGGAATGCCACGAACTTGCCGCCCTCGTCCTCGAAGCAGCCGCTTGGAGCGTGCGTGAGCTGCCCCAGCTCGTAACACGCGGATTGCCGCGCGGCTGTGACCGTGCATTGCCCTTGGGACGAGGTGACCGAGACGCAGGGCTTGCCATCGAGGAGCAAATCGAAGCGCGCGGGGAGTGGAGACGGGAAATAGACCGCCATGTTATCGTGGCCGCACGTGTCGTCCGGCGCATAGGCACGGGCGTGACGGGGCGAGAGGAGCGCGAGGGCGGCGGCGGAGAGCGAGATGAGCACGGCAGCGCGCGGGGACATGTCGAGGGCGATTGCAAGGATGAGGCCGAACGGGATTGCGCGCGCAGGAGGCGTCGTGTGGACGTGGGAGAATTCTGGATGCACGGGTGGGGCTCGGGCGTATCGTGCGGATGGTGATGACGCTCCCGGCCGGGCCTTTCCTTGCGGCGATGGGGTTTGGGCTCCTTTCCTGCACGCGTGGGGATGCGCCCGCGTCGACGACCGGGGAGGCCGCTGCGACGCCGCCGAGCAGCGCTCCCTCGGTCGTTGTGGCGCCCGCGCCGACGCCCGCGCCTTCGCCGAGCGCCGATCCCCAGGATGGGGACGCGGACGCGAACGAGCCCGCGTCCTGCGACCCTGAAAAACCTCCGCCGATTCCGTCGCCCGATCGCAGGCTTTATGCCGTGTGGCGGACGTTCCCCGTGGACCTCGGGGCGCACGGCGGCGCGGGCAAGCTGCGTGTGCTCGAGGATGCGCGCGTCACGCGGCCCGGGGCGGCGCGCGCGGGCACGCATCCGTCGCTGCCGCCTTGTGATTTGCTCCCGAGCCGGGTGGAGCTGATCGACGAGAAGGGCGCGACGGTGCAAGTCGAGCGCTTCTCGCCGGAGCTCGACGTCGAGCTGCGATCGATGGGGCCGGGGGCGTTCCTGATCGAGATGATCGAGCGGATTCGTTGCCTCGCGAGCTGCTGGTGCGGCGATTCGCATGCGTTCTGGCGTATCCAGGGCGGGCGCCTCGTGCCGCACGAGGGCCGCGTGGTGGAGCGGCGGCCGGCTGCGGGGACGCCCGGCGTCGGCGCGATCCTGAAGGTCAAACCGGTCACGCACGGTTGCTACGAGGGGTCGAGCTTCGAGACGCAGGCGGGCCGTCCTCCGGCGCTGGTCGTGAACCGCCGGGCCATGGGCACGTTCGTCACGGCGGCGGAGCGGCATTGGTTCGAGGACGGGGAATGGAAGGCGAGCCTCGTCGAATGGAAGTAACGCGCGGTTGACGCTGGCCGGCCGGGCCCCAGGAAACCCGAGGGGAGGTGGCCGATGCGCGTGCGTCCGTCGGCGGGGGTGCTGGCCTGGGTGATGGGAGCGATGGTCGTCGGCGCGGGCGGCGAGGCACGCGCGGAGGATGTGGAGGACGGAGGCGAGGAGAGCGCGGCGGTGGACGAGGCGTCGGAGGCGCTTTTCACGCAGGGGATTTGCGAGCTTTGCAGGAGGACGTGTGCGCGGGGGAGGTGCTTGCCGATTTGCGCGCGGATCCGGTGCGCGCCGCCGGGGTGGCGGGACCGGGGGGATCCGCGGTGGCGGTGGCGGGAGGAGCGTCGGCCGGGGGGGCGGGGGCTGGGCGAGCGCTGAGGCGCACTTTCCCTTCCGCCTCCCTTGCGCTACGCCTCCCGCCCATGTCCTTCCTGCTCGCGCCCTGGACCCGCCCGCGTGATCCTTCGGAAAAACCCCTGCTCGCCGTGGGCACCATGAACTTCGGCAAGCGCACGCCCGAGGCCGAGAGCATCCGGCTCGTGCATCACGCGCTCGATCGCGGGCTCACGCTCTTCGATACGGCCAACGCCTACGTCGACGGGAACGCCGAGCGGATCCTGGGCAAGGCGCTCGCCGATCGGCGCGATCGCGCGCTCGTCGCGACGAAGGTCGGGTTCGGGCGGACCGCCGGCAAGCCCGAGGGGCTCTCGCGGGCCCGCGTGCTCGCTGCGATCGACGAGAGCCTCGGGCGGCTCGGGATGGAGTTCGTCGACGTGTATTACCTCCACGTGCCGGACGACGGGACGCCCCTCGCGGAGACGCTCGATGCCGTGCAGACGCTGCTCGCGTCGGGGAAGATCCGAGCGTGGGCCGTGTCGAATTACGCGTCTTGGCAGGTGCTCGAAATGTTCCACCTCGCCGACCAGCGCGGGATGCCGAGGCCCGTGATGTCGCAGGTGCTTTACAACGTGCTCATCCGGCAGCTCGATATCGAGTATTTCCGGTTCGCGCGGAAATACAGGCTGCACTCGACCGTGTACAATCCGCTCGCGGGAGGGCTGCTTTCGGGCAAGCACGCGCCTTCCGCCGAGCCGCCGAAGGGGTCGCGGTTCGAGAAGAATCCGCTGTATCAGCGCCGGTACTGGACCGCTCGGTTCTTCGAGCTCGTCTCCGCCTACCGCGAGGTCGCCGAGAGCCAGGGGATGACGCTCGTGGAGCTCGCGTATGCCTACCTCGTGGGGACGAGGGGCGTGGATTCGATCCTCGTCGGGCCCGGGTCGATCGAGCACCTCGACGCCGCGATCGACGCCTGCGCGAAGGTGCTGCCCGACGAGGCGTGGGAAAGGGTCGACGCGCTCTATCGCGATTTCCAGGGGACCAACGCGAGTTACGCGCGATGAATTTCCTCACGCCGGAGGCCTCGGCCGTCGAGGTGGAGGCGGCCCTCGCCGAGCTCGCGGCGTCCGGGTTCGCGCGGCTCGGGCGTGTGCTCTCGGACGAGGGGATCACCACGCTCGCCGCCCGCGCGGATGACCTCATGCTGGGCCGCGTGGTGCACGAAGGGCTGTTTTTTCAGCACGACGCGGCGAGCGGGCGGTACGAGGATCTCGAGCACCGAAAAGGGTGGGTCGGGCCCTCGATCCATTATCGGAAGCTCGAAAAGCTGGAGAAGGATCCCGTCTTTCGGGCGTTCCTCGGCAATCCGCTCTTCGAGCGGATCACGCGGGCCCTGACGGACGGGTCCGTGACGTTGTACCGCGCGGTCCTGTTCAACAAGGCGGCGCGGGCGGGGACGGCGCTGCCCTGGCACCAGGACGGGGGGAGTTTTTGGGGGCTCGATCGGGCGCCGCTCGTGCAGATCTGGACGGCGCTCGACGACGCGCCGGCCGAGGCCGGGTGCGTGGAGATCGTGCCGAAATCGCATCACGGCGGGCTCGCGACGCCGCTCGGCGGGGTGATCCCGGCGGAGGTGACGCGTGCGGCCGAGGCCGAGGCGCGCTCCGTGCTCGCGCCCGCGCGCGCCGGGGACGCGATGCTCATCCACAACGACGTGTGGCACCGGTCGGGGACGAACACGACGGACAAGCCGCGGCGTGCCGTGACCGTGTGTTATCTGCGCGGCGAGACGCGGTGCATGCGCACGCGGAGGGCGCCGCGGACGTTCGCAACGATCTTCGAGGCCCGTCAGCCGAAGGCGTGACGGTTCATGCCGGCCCAGCGGAAGGCGTCGTCGGGGGAGCCGAAGACACGGCCGAATTTCGGCGCGTGCGCCTTGAGCAAGCTCGAGATGCTCATCATCTGCAGGGCGTTGTCCGCGGCGACCACCGCGATCCGCCGCGACGCCGCTTCGAGCGTGGTGAACATCTCGCCGAGCGCGGCCTGCGTGACGGGGCCCCAGGAGAGCGTCGCCTCGCGGAGGTCCATGACGGCGCCGCGGACGCGCAGGGCGGGCTCGCGGGCGACGCGCTGGAACATCCCGACCATCTCACGCGCATACGCCGCGCCGACGTCGCGGCTCACGTCGGGCCGGCGCCAGACGCGGCACGTGGCCACCCCGTCTCCGAGGGTCATGCTGTAATTGCCACCCTCCGCGTACACCTCTCGCACGTCTGCCGATGACACGCCCCAAAGCAAAGGGGATTTCCAGGGGTTGTCAAGGACGGAGCAGGCAACGGCCGCCCGACCAGGACCCGCCCGCATCGCCGCAGATCTGCGCCTGCGTGCGCGCCTCGCGCCACCACAGGATCTCGTCCATCGCGCCGGCGAAGGGGAAGACGCCCTGCTCCCGGCGCCCGATGAAGAGGTCGGACCGGAGCGGGCCGAGGAAGCCGCCTGGGCCCGTGCTGGTGAGGGCGCCGTTGATGTAGAGCGTGAGGGTGCGGCCGTCGTTTACGTAGGCGATGTGGGTCCACGGGCCCGCCGGGATCACGCCGCAAGCGCTGGTGAGGTTCGTGGAATTCTGGACGTCCTTGCGCGAGAAGATGAGCTGCATGTTGCCGCAGGTCGTGTTCATGAGGACGTTATCGTCCATGTTGCCGGTGCCGCGGCTGACGGTCGAGCCCGTGACCAGGGGGGCGTTGTGCTCGGGGAGCCCTCGTCCCATGCGCCCGGGCGCACCACGAACGAGGCCTGCACTCGTGGCAGCGCCGTGATGGCCATGGCCGGAGCTGTCGAGGACGGGGCCCTCGGTCTCCTCGAAGCGATACCAGGCGGCAAGTCCTGGCAGCGCAGGGGAGGCTGTGCAATCGGCCGCGGCGGGCACCTTGCGAGGCGGTGGCCTCGGGCGCCTTCGGCGGCGGGAGAGGCGTGGCGCATCCGAGGAGCGGGACGCCGAGGAGCAGGCGCGGAAGGAAGCGGGGCGCGAGGGACATCGGGGGGCGAGCTTTCTTCGAGGATGTGATGGAGGTCAAGCTGTGGCGATGGAAGTCGGGGAAGCACTGCCGCATCATGGAGGCATGCATCGCGCGATTCTTTTGCTTGTGGGGTGTTTGCTGATGGGGGGCTGCGGCAGCGAGGTCGTGGAGGCCGAGAGCGGCGGGAGCGGGAGCGGCGGCGCAGGCGGAGGCGGGAGCGAAAGCGGGAGCGGCGGCGCAGGCGGCGGAGGCGGGAGCGGCGGCGCGGGTGGTGTGTGCGTGCCGGGGCCGGACGATCCTTCTCCGGTTCAGCCGAGCTGCGCGGACACCGTGGGGCTCGCGCTCGGGGAGGCGACGGTGATGGACGCGGACGGCGACGGCCTCGTGAAGGCGGGCGAGGTCGCCACGATCGAGACGAGCCTCGTGGAGACCGCCGGCAAGAGCTTTTACGGGTATCCTGGCGTGGTCTTCACCAGCGACCACCCCGGCGTCGACGTGGGTGACGCATTCTGGTTTTATGGCATCTTCGCTTGCGACGTGATGTCCGCCGGGGGGTACGTGAAAGTCGCGAGCGACGTCGCGCCGGGAACGGTCGTGACGGTCACGGCGCGCGTGGGCATCCTGCACGAGGATTGCCCGAATGCGTATGCGATTCAGGTGCCGATCGAGGTGCAATGATGTCGCGGTCCTCGCCGGGGATCGCGATCATGATCTCCGTGATCGGCTGCATTCTCCTCGTATTGCCGTGGGTCCTCCGGGGCCAGGCGCAGACGCGGGCGGAGCGGCTCGCGCGTATGCGTACGTTCTCCGAGGCGACGTGCACGCTGAAGGACATCGTCTGGGGAGATCCGAATCCGAAGTCCGGGAAGACGCGGTTCTCGGTCGACTATCAGGTGCACGTCCCGGGACAGGCCGGGACGTTCCTCGCGAGCGGGTTCTCCTGGGAAGGGGCCGAAGTCGCCAACGCCGACGCGGCGTGGAGGAAGCACGAGCTTTTGCCCGGCAAGCGGGTGCCGTGCTGGTACAATCCAGCCGATCCGACGGACGCATTGCTCGTCCAGGCACGGGCAGAGCGCCCGCCCTCGGTGAGCCTCGGGCTTTTGCTGGGGCTCTCGGCCGTGGGGCTCCTGTTCGTCGGGGCAGGGATCGGGACGTTGCGCACGAAAAAACGCGGCGCGGGCGACGATTGAGAGGGGGTTCTCAGCCTCCGGCGGGGCCTGCTGGGGCTAGCTCGCTCGCGCGCGGGCAAGTGTGTATCCGGAACCGCCGTGCCGGGGCGCTGCCCCGGGCCCCGCGGGGGCTATCCGCCCCTCGACCCGGACCAGGGCCAGCCCTGGACCTCTAAGCATCGACTGCGCGAAGCGCAGTCGATGCGGGGAAATCATTTGTAACTGTCCGCCCCCCTTTGCAGGGCCCGCCCTGGACCTCAGGGGGAAGAACTGCGCGATGCGCAGTTCTTCCCACAGGCCGTTGGGGCCGCGTTGCCGGTTGAAAGGTCAGCGCTGCCGTCTTGGCTGGCAGGGCCCAGGGCGAACGCCGCAAGCTTGTACGGCGTCGATGAGGACACGTGCAGGTACCGATCGCGAGTGTTCGGTCAGACGGGCACGACCCTCCACTTCTGGTTTTCACCACCGAGCCAATGATGTTGCATGATCACGGCCCCATTTGCCGTGGACCCACCGCCGACGTCCAGATTCTTCCCGCTGTGTTCCGGGGCGATTGCATAAAGCCCGCCACCCAGGGGACCCAGACGGAACTTCTGGTTGTTGGTTCCGACCCAGTTGTACTGGATGAGCGGAACCTCGGAGTCACGAGAGCTGCTGGGGACGTCCAGGACCTTCCCGCTGTGCACTGCGACGATCTTGAAGAGACCACCGCCCAGCCACTCGAGGCGGAACTGCCGGTGCGTGTTCCGGGTCTCGCTCCACTCCCATTGAAGGACCCGAGCGCCGTTCGTGGTTTCCGCGTTGTCGATGCAGATGAGCTTTCCGCTCTTCTGCGATACGAGCTTCACGGGGCTCCCCGTGGGGATCGTGCAGAACCGGAGGTAGAGATCCTGGATCCCGCCGCCATGATCGCTTTCGCCGTCGAAGCGGAAGCGTCGCTCCTGCTGGTTGAGCGAAAGGAGGGCAGCCCTGTCCCAGCCGAAGCGGAGACCTGCCACGAAGTCGTCCTCGTTTTTGATGAGGTCGAGCACCTCTGCCACGAGGGCGAGGGTGATGTAGCAGAAAACAGCCCAGTCATCGGCTTTGGTATGCGGATCGCCCGCGAGCTCCTGGCTAGCCCTCAGGCAATGGTCGGCCGCCGTGCGCAGGTACTCCGACGTCTTGCCGAAGATCGTACCGGAGTCTTTTTCCCAGCAATCGATGGTCATGGTGAGCGAATCGCTCACCCGTCCGATGAAGGCCAAATGGTTGGGGTGGAAGCGCTCATCCCAGTCCCCGTCGTCGCAGCTATCGAACACCCTGGACTGGAACGTCCATGTATCTTCGTCGCTCCCGGCGCTGAAGCACCAGAAGATCTCGTCGGATGGGTCGAACATCGTATCGCCCGACCTCTTGATGGTCTGCATCTTGAACGGCTGGATGATGAAGACCTCGCTCACGCCGAGCGCCTCGCCCGAGCCCTCGGCGGACGTCGGAGCGGGCGCGGGCTCCGGCTGCGGCGCGCTGCTCGTGAAGTAGACGAAGCTCGATCCGTACTCTCTCGCGGCGGCGAGGAACGCCTCGTCCCTCTGATCGAGCTCCTGGTCCGGCCCCAGCTTGGCGACGTCCACGACGCGCACGTTCCCCTGGGCCTTCACCGCTTCGACCTGCGCGGGCAGAGCGTCGGCCAGGTCCTTCATGGTGAAGGGTTGGTCGATCGGCCGATCGGCGATCACGTCGGGCAAGATCTCCCTCGTGCGGGCGCCCTTCGTCTCGCGGTACGCCTTGCCCCACGCCTTGATCTCCTCCGGGCTGATCCCTTGCTCGAGGGCATCGACGAGGGTTCGCTCGAGATCGCTGAGCTCGTGGCCCGCCTCGAGGCGCGCCGCGGCATGAAGGGCCGCCCCGAAGAGGGGGTTCGCCGCGCGATTCTTCTGCATCCTCCGCGCACCAAGGGAGCCTTCGCGCGCGCCCGACAGCCTTTCGCGAAGCTTGTTCGTGCGCTCGGTGGCTTTCTTGCTCAAAGGCCGCTCTTTTTTCGTCGTCGTCTCGGTCATGAGGTTCCTCCTGTGCAGGGTGAGGGAAGCGTTCGGGGAGCCCTCTCTGGCTCCGCGCGGCAGACCGTAGCCGGAAGCGGGCGCGTCCCGGTATGGGACCTTGGTCCCATGCTCCCTTCGCCCGAGGGGTTTCTCAGCCCCCGGAAGCTGCCCGCAGCCCCTCCGGGGGGGTTTTTCAGCCCTCCGGCGCCTGCTCCCGGGCCGGGGAGGGGGTTGGGGAGCCCCGAGACGCCCGTCGACGGCCTGCCCGGGGGGGTTTTTCAGCCCTCCGGCGGGTCCTTCCGGGGTCGGATTGAATGTTCGTCTGCAATCCACGTCAGGGAACGACGTGAGCACGAACTTGCGCCAGTTGTCCGTCGGCCTCGCAGTTTTGCTTCTTGGCTGTACGTCACCACGTTCCGCCGACGACGCGACGACCGCGGTCATGTCGTCGCCCCCTGTGCACATGTGCTTCGTGGATGAAAAAGGGGCGCCGCTCGTGGGAGCCCGCGTGACGTCCGAAGCCCTGCACGCCGTCCCGGGTTCCGTCTACAAGTGGGAATCAGCCATGCCCACCGGACCTGCTCTCCCTGAGGTCACCACCGGGCTCGACGGATGTGGTGACATCCGATGGCTGTCGCAGCTCGACGCCGGTCCGACATGGAGTCAGCTCGTCGTGAGGCCCGCGGATCAGGGGGCCGATGGATGGGGAGCCATCTGCTCGCGGCCACGGTCGCCTGCACCTCACCAGGGCGAGGGCGAGGAAGGCAAATCCCTTCGCTGGCAGGTCGCGCCGCAGCGTTGCGTTTTGCTGTCCGTGCTCGAATGAGCTTTCGGTTTCAATGAAAACACGCGCCCGCGCCGCGGTAGGTGAGCGCGCGGGATTCGACGTGGTCGCCGCGGACGAGGAGGTAGTCGCGGAAAAACGTGGCGAGCTCGCCGGCCTTGGCGTGGCGGAAGAAGACGGGATCGCCCGGGGCGAGTTTTACGTGGGGCGGGACGGCGAGCGGGGTCTGGACTTCGCCGGCGCCTTCGAGGTCGAGCAAGCGGAGGCCTTCGGGGAGGTAGGGCATTGGGAGGCGATCCGGGCCGGCGGCGCCCGAGGCGATGAGGCCGCCGCCCTGGCAGGTGACGAAGCCGGGCGCCGGCCGGCGCGTGACCTGGAGGGCGAAGAAGGCGGCCGGCGCGGGGCGGAAATCGTCGTAATGGTCGAAGAGGTGGCTGCCGAGGAAGGCGGAGCCGACGGTGATTTCGGTGAGGGAGGGGTCGCGGAGCGAGGAGGCGACGCTGCCGGTGCCGCCGCCATTGAAGAGGGGAAGGGGGAGGCGGCGGCGCTCGAATTCGGTGGTGATTTCGTGCCGGAGCGTGGTGACGGCGGCGCAGGCGATTCGCTTGAAGGCGCGCTTGGCGCGAGGCGGGAGGGGGCCGAGCGGGGTTTGGTCGGGCGTGCCGGCGATGTGCGCTTCGTAGCCGAGGAGGCCGGCGAATTCGAGGTGCGGCGAGGAGGCGACGCGCTCGGCGAGATCGGCGACGCCGCGGGCCTCGTGGAGCGGGCTGCGGCGGACGCCGAGGTGCACGCGGCCGCCGAGGCGGCGGAGGGAGACGTCGATGTCGACGACGACAGGGATACGCACGCCGTACGTCGCGGCCGCGGCTTCGAGGAGGTCGAGGTGGATGGGCTCCTCGACGGCAATCGAGACGCGTTTGCCTTCGTGGTTCGCCTCGGCGAGGAGGCGCGCGTCGGACGCCTGGGCCGTGGGGTAGGCGACGAGGATGTCGTTGAAGCCCTGCGTCGCGAGGAAACGCGCCTCGGCGGGGGCATACGCCATGAGGCCGCGGAACGAGGGGCCGCCGCGGTTCAGCATGTGCCGGAGGAGATCGACCGAGCGAACGGATTTCGTGCCGATGCGGAGGGTTTTTCCGCTGCCGCGGACGAGCGAGGCGACGGCGTCGACATTCGCGTCGACGGCGCCCATGTCCACGAGGGCGACGGGCAACGCCTCGCCGGCGAGGGCTTTCCGGTAACGGTCGTAGCGGTGCTGGCGGGTTTCCATGGCGTCCATCACAAGCCGCGCTCACGGGGGGCGACGCGTGGAAAGACGCGTGGGCGGGCGAACGCGCGCGCGGCATGAAGGCCACTTTCGCCGCGGCCCGCGCGCGTGTCCAGGCTTTCGAGGGGCGCGCTTCAGCGCGTCAGGGAGGGATGGCGGAAGCGGCGCGGGGGTTCGTCCGCGCCGAGAGGACCACGGCCGCGAGGGCGAGGCGAAGGGCCCGAGCGGGGAGCGGTCTCGCCTTGGAACTCGGGCATGGGCCGGATGCGGACCCGCGGATCCCGCTCGTCCGGGCGGGCCGCGGAGCGGGCGAAGTCCGAGGCGACGGGCGTCGCGACCTCGACACTCGACGAGAAGTCGCCGACGTGGATCGCGCCGACCTGATCGCTGCGAATGCCGCCGCGCCGGCACACGAGCGCGAGGAGGCGGCGCGGATCGGCGCCGTGGCGGCCGCCCCAGCTCACCTGGAACGGGACGAAGGCGCCCGCGTTCGGCGCGCTTCGCTGGGCACGAGGCTCCGGCGGGCGGCGCGGGAGCGGCTCGTGCGGGACGAGCGGGGTGACGGGCAGCGGCGCCGAGGGGCCGGTGTGGCGGGAGCGCGCGAGCAGCGTGGTGACGAGCGCGGTCGGATCCATGTCGGCGAGCAAGGACGCGGCGAGGGCCTGGAGCCGCGGATCGGCAGGCTCGGCCGCGGGGGCGCGGAGCTCGGCGGCGAGGCGCGCGTCGGCCTCGCGGAGGACGTCGTCGGGCGAGGGCGCAGGCGACCAGGTGGCGCGGATGCCGGCGCCGCGGAAGAGGCGCGCCACGTAGTCGCGGGCCTGCGGCGGGACGAGCATCACGCTCGTGCCCTTGCGCCCGGCCCGGCCGGTGCGGCCACTGCGATGGGTGAAGGTCTCCGGGTCGCTCGGGGGATCGGCGTGGATGACGCGGTTGACGTCGGGGATGTCGAGCCCGCGCGCGGCGACGTCCGTCGCGACGAGCGTGGTGACGGCGCCGGAGCGGAAGGCCGCGAGGGTGCGGGTGCGCTCGCGCTGCTCGAGCTCGCCGCTCAGGGCGCGCGCGGTAAAACCAGCCTGGCCGAGGCGCTCGGCGAGTTCGGAGGCGCCCTCGCGGGTGCGGACGAAGACGAGCGCGCGGTCCGTGGGCGCGAGGAGGAGGAGGTTCACGACCGCGGCGTCGCGGTCGTCGGGTTTGACGAGGTGCGCGACGTGCGTGATGTCCTGGTTCGCCTCGCCGAGGCTCGTGCCCTCGACGGCGACGGCGTCCTTCTGGTAGCGGTTCGCGAGGGCCGAGACCTCACGCGAGAACGTGGCCGCGACGAGGTGGGTGCGGCGCGCCTCGGGCATCTTGCCGAGGATGGTCTCGAGCTCCTCACGGAAGCCCATGTCGAGCATCTGATCGGCCTCGTCGAGCACGGCCGCGCAGACGCGCGAGGGGTCGATCGCGCCGCGATCGAGGTGGTCGACGAGCCGTCCGGGCGTGCCCACGACGACGAGCGGGCCCTGCCGGAGGTTGTAGAGCTCCTGCGGAATGCTGGTCCCGCCGGTGACGGCACAAACGCTGGCGCCGAGGGGCCGGAAGAGCCACGAGAGCTCACGGGCGAGCTGGGCGGCGAGCTCGCGCGTCGGAGCGATCACGATCGTGGCCGGCGTGGCGGCGGCGGACGGCGCGGAAGGCGGGGTCGTGCTCGCCCGCTCCGCCACGATGCGCTCGAGGTCGGGGGCGAGGACGAGGCCGATGGCGACGGTCTTGCCCGAGCCGGTCTGCGAGAAGAGGCGCAGGTCGCGCCCCGCGTGGGCCGGGTCGAGGACGGCTTCTTGGATGGGGGTGAGGGACGTGTAGCCGCGGCTCTGGAAGGCAGCCGCGAGAGCAGGCGAAAGGGCGTCGATTTCGGTCATCGGATCGGGGACAAGGAACGGGGGGCCAGAGCTCGGTTCGTCCAAGCAGCGCCCCCCGGGTGTTGCAAAGGGCCGCACCGTAGCAGGTCGGACGACCGATGGCCCTAAGTTTCGTCCCTTGCAAACGGTTTGGAGCGCCGCTCGGGCGAGCGGAGCGGCGTCAAATGCCCGTCACGCGCCCGGCGGCTCCGCAAGCGCCCGCCGAGAGCGCCCGGCTGCGCGCGGACGTGGCATTCGTGATGCAATCCGCGGCTCTCCCCGTGGGCACGACGCGAGAGGAGGGACCATGCGAGCAATCGTGACGCGAGGACTGTGGACGGGCGCCGCGCTGACGGCGGCGACCGCGACGGCCATGATGAGCTCATCGGCGATCGAGCGGGGCGCGCCGTGGGCGGGGCTCAACGCGATGGCGACGGCGGCCCTGCCGACGCGGCGGGTCGGCCTCCGGTTCCAGGGCGACGCCACGCCTCTCGGGTTCCTGCTGCTCACCGGCGGCCTGCTCGGCTGGGGCCTCGCGTACCAAGGGGTGCTCGCGCGGGCCCGTCCCGAGCGGCCCGGAGGCGTGCTCCTCGCCAGCGCGCTCTCGGCCCTCGGCGGATATGCCTTCGACGCGCTGGTGATGCCCGCGCGGCTCGTCCCGAACTTCCGCCGCGCGATGGGCACGGCCGGCACGCTCACCAAGTACCTCGCCCTCGGGGTCGCGAGCTTCTTCGCGGCGCGCCCCGCGCGGCATCGGAGGCTCGCGGGCCGGAAGATCGCCGTGCTCACGGCGGACGGGTTCGAACAGGTCGAGCTCTTCACGCCGGCACGGGCGATCGGCGCCGAGGGCGGCCTGGTCGAGGTGCTGTCGCTCCGGCCCGGGAAGATCGTGGGGATGAACGTCGATGTGCCGGGGCGGCGGGTGCGCGTGCAGCGGACGATCCGGGAGGCGGACCCGGCCGAGTACGACGCGCTCTTCGTGCCGGGCGGCTTCATCGCGCCGGATTTCCTGCGGCAGAGCCAGGAGGTGCGGGAGTTCGTCCGGGCCTTCGACGCGGCGGGCAAGCCCATCGGCGCGATCTGCCACGGGGCGTGGGTGCTCGCGTCGGCGGGGATTCTGCGCGGGCGGCACATCACGTCGTGGCCCGGGATCCGGGACGATCTGGTGAACGCGGGGGCGACCTGGCGCGACGAGGCGGTCGTGCGGGACGGCAACATCATTTCGAGCCGCGGGCCGCAGGATCTGCCGGTGTTCACGAGCGCGCTCGTGGACTTCTTCACCGGGACGAAGCCGACACCCGAGCGGCCGTGGGCGCCGGCCGCGTCATCGCCGCAGCGGAGCGCGCCGCCGGCGATGGCCCTCGCCGGCGCGGCGCACCTGCCGAAGGTGGCCAAGGCGCGCAGCGTCCTCGGCCTGACCGCGGCGTTTGCCGTGGGTCTCGCGGCCCTACCCGTGCTCCGCGCGCTCACGGCCTTCACGAGCCGGCGCTGGTAGGCTGCCGAGGAGCGCCTCCGCGGCCGGTCGCACCACCTCGTCGAGCGCGCGCGCCATCGAGGCCCGCAGCACCGCCGCATCCGGACGCCCGTGCGCTTCGAGCGCGCCCGCTCCGCCCGCCTGCACCTCGAACGAGGCTCCCGCGGCGAGCGCCTGCGCGAAGGCCGCCCGCACGGCCCGCGCGACGGCCGCATCTCCGCTCCCGATCGCCCACGCCACGGCCCGCCAGGCGAGCTCCGCGTGCCGCGCCTCGTCCTCGGCGATGGCGGCGAGCGCCTCCCGCACGGCCGGATCCGTCGCCCGCGCGGCTTGCTCGGCCGCGACCAGGCTGGCGAGCGTCTCGCCGATGCAGCCTTCACGCACGGCGCGCGCCGCCACGTCCGCGAGGTCCGCGCTCACGGAGAGGTTGCCCCCGACGAACGGGAACGCGCCCGGCCCGAGGGGCTCCCCGGCGTAGGCCGAGGCCAGCGCGAAGGCGAGGCGCGCGTGCCGGACCTCGTCGAGCGCGGCCTCGTGCGCGCGCGTCACGAGGTTTGCCGGCGCCCCCACGGCGAGCAGCTCCAGCGCGAACCGGCCGAACGAGGCGATCGACGCATGTTCGAGCAGGCCGTCGCGGGTCCAGGCGGCGGCGAGCAGGGCGCGCTCGTCGGGGGACAAACCGGCGAGATCGGGCGCGGGGAGGGCGCTTTCCATCCAGCTCGAAAGGCCTCGTGCCGGCATCGCTGCCCGGGCGCGTCCTTCCTCGATGAAGGGCCGACCGGCGGCGCCGCAGGTCTCGTACGTCACGTCGTAGCAGCACTGGCCGTCCTGGAAGACCCCGTCGGTCTTCACCACGGCGCTGCAATAGTTGGGGCTGTTGGGAACGTGCATCAGCGCTTCTTCCTTCGGTGGGCACGGCGGCACCATCGAGCCGCCCGCGCCGCCGGCCCCGCCTGCGCCGCCGGCCCCGCCTGCGCCGCCGCTGCCTTCCTCCGGCCAGGCGAAGCACTCCGTGACATCGACGGTAGACCCTCCGCCTCCAAACCCTCCGAGGCCACCCCCGCCTCCCTGACCTCCCTGACCTCCCTGACCTCCCTGACCCGGCTGATCGACGTCGCTGCTGCAACCCGGGGCGGCCGCCGCGCCGATCCCTGCGAGCGCCACGCCGAGCAATTGCGCCGCGAGCCGGCGCCGGAAATGGAAAGACCGATCCATGACTCCTCCTTCCGCGCGCCGATACGGACGCGACTCCGGCTGGATATCACGCGTTTCGAATTGCGCCGATACGTCAAATCTGCGAGACACGATCGCAGTCATGCGATGCTTCTTCGTCGCCCGCACGACGGCCCTCCTCGTGCTCGCCGCTGCATCCGTCCTCGGCTGCGGCTCGCTGCCGGACGCCGCGGTGGCCGTGCTCGACGGGGCCGATTCGTTCCAGGTCCTCGCCCTCGATCCCGACCACGGGGAAGAACCGCCGCCGGGCGTGGAGAGCTTCCACGGATATCAAGTCCTCGCGAAGGGCGACGTCACCGATCCGAAGGCGCGCGAGCGGATCGTCGGCATCGTGAATGCCGGCGTGCGCAAGGGCGGCACACAGGCCAAATGCTTCAACCCGCGCCACGGCGTGCATGCCGTGCGCGATGGCCACTCCGTCGACCTCGTGATCTGTTACGAGTGCTCCGCGCTCGAGGTCGTGGAGGACGGTCGCTCCACGACGCTCCCCACGGGCGACGTCCAGGCGGACCTCGACGAAGCCTTCCGCGCCGCAGGTATCGCCCACCCGGCCGGTCGCTGAACACGGGCCGTCTCCCGTTGCCGCTTGACAGGGCTCGGTCGTTTGTGACAAGTGAAAGTCACTTTCAATTTCTGGAGTACCGAAACATGACCAAGCCTACGATACGAATCTTGCAGTCCGTGGCCCTCGCGAGCGCGGTGGCCGGGCTGCTCACCGGATGCGGGTCGGATCCCGTGACGAGCGGCACGAAGCCTCTCTCCGAGGACGCGCCGCCCGTCATCGCGGCGTACGCGAACCTCGTGCATGGCTCGTACGTCGAAGCCATCGACGAGACCTCGTCGCTCAACGCCTCGCTCGCGCAGTTCGTGGCGGAGCCCTCGGAGGCGAGGTTCAAGGCCGCGCGCGAGGCGTGGCTCCTCGCGCGTGATCCCTACGGCCTGACCGAGGCCTTCCGCTTCTACGGCGGCCCCATCGACGACGACGACGGTCCCGAGGGCCAGATCAATGCCTGGCCGATGGACGAAGCGCACGTCGATTACGTGGCGGGCGATCCGAATGCGGGCATCATCAACGACCCGGCGAAGTACCCGACGATCGACGAGGCCACGATCGCCTCGTTGAACGAGAATCCCGGTGAGAAGGACATCTCGACCGGCTACCACGCGATCGAGTTCCTGCTCTGGGGGCAGGACACGAATGCCGACGGCCCCGGACAGCGGCCGTACACCGATTACGTGCTCGACATGGGCACGGCCGCGAACCAGGACCGGCGCGGGCAGTACCTCCTCGCAGCAGGAAAACTCGTGCTCGAGGATCTGAGCTCGGTCATGGCGGAGTGGACGCCGGAAGGCGGAGCTTATCGGGCGTCGTTCGTCGCGCTCCCGCCCGAGGAGGCGCTGCGCCGCATCCTGCTCGGCATCGGCAGCCTGAGCGGCGCCGAGCTCGCCGGCGAGCGCATGCAGGTCGCGTACGACACGAAGGAGCAGGAGGACGAGCACTCCTGTTTCAGCGACAACACGCACAAGGATCTGCTGAACAACGCGCTCGGCATTCAGAACGTCTACCTCGGCCGCCGCGGCCAGGTCGACCTGCCCGGGATCGACGATCTCGTGCGCGAGCGTGATCCGGCGCTCGACGCGCGCCTCCAGGCCGAAATGGAGGAGAGCATCGAAGCGATCAAGGCCATTGGAGAGCCCTTCGATCAGGCGATCCTCGGCGACGACACGGCGCCCGGTCGGCAGAAGGTGAAGAAGGCGATCGAAGCGCTCCGCAAGCAGACGGCGACGATCGTCGAGGTCGCGACGCTGCTCGGCATCAAGCTCAACATCGAGGAGTGATCGCCATGCGATGGCTCGTGTTTCCTGTCGTCTTCGTGGTCGTCGGTTGCGGCGCGGAGGCTCCTCCCGACGAGACCGGCCCCTCGGCCGAGCCGGGCGAGGAGCTCTCCGGCGGCGAGACCACGGTCCACGACACCTCGAAGAACGCCTACTCGCTCTCGGCCCGCAACATGACGTCCGAGCGGCGCAGCGCGTTCTTCGTGGGAAACTCGTTTTTCAAGGAAAACTGGGTCATCGCTCCCTCCTCCACCGAGGGGCGGGACGGGCTCGGGCCGCTCTTCAATGCGCGTTCGTGCTCGTCCTGCCACCTCCTCGACGGCCGCGGCAGCCCGCCGGACGATCCGGCCGAGCCCCTCGTCTCGGTCCTGCTCCGGCTCAGCATCCCCGGCACGGACGCGCAGGGCGGCCCCGCTCCCGAGCCCACCTATGGCGGCCAGCTCCAGCCGCGCGCGATCCCGGGCGTCCTCCCCGAGGGCGACGCGTTCGTCGCGTATGAAGAAATGCCCGGCTCGTTCCCGGACGGCGAGACGTACAGCCTGCGCAAGCCCATTTACACGATCGCCGCCGCGCGCGGCGACATGCAGCCGGACACGAGGGTCTCGCCGCGCGTCGCGCCCGTGATGATTGGCCTCGGCTTGCTCGAAGCCGTCTCGGAGGAGGACATCCTCCGGGCCGAAGATCCGGACGACGCCGATGGCGACGGCATTTCGGGCCGGGCCAATCACGTATGGGACGTCGTGCGTGGCGCCACCGCGCTCGGTCGATTCGGCTGGAAGTCGAACCAACCGACGCTCATGCAGCAGACGGCGGGCGCGTTCCACGGCGACATCGGCATCACCACGTCGCTCTTCATGACCGAGGACTGCACCGACGCCCAGGCCGATTGCAAGGCTACCCCGACCGGCGGCGCCCCCGAGGCGAGCGAAAAGATCCTCGCGGACGTCGCGTTTTATTCGACGACCCTCGCCGTGCCCGCGCGCCGCGACGTCTCCGACCCCGTGGTCCTCGCCGGCAAGCGGCATTTCCTGGATCTCGGCTGCGGCAAATGCCACACGCCCGTGTTTCACACCGGGACCTTCGACGGCTACCCCGAGCTCTCGGGCCAGACGATTCGCCCCTTCACCGACCTCCTCTTGCACGACATGGGCGAGGCGCTCGCGGACGACCGGCCCGACTTCAAGGCGGACGGGCGCGAGTGGCGCACGGCGCCGCTCTGGGGGATCGGCCTCTTGCGGGTCGTCAATGGCCACGAAAATCTGCTACATGATGGCCGCGCGCGCGGCTTCGTCGAGGCCGTGCTCTGGCATGGCGGCGAGGCGGAAGGCTCCCGCGAGGCGTTCCGCGCCCTGCCGACCGAGGATCGCCGCGCGCTCGTTCGGTTCCTGGAGTCGTTATGAGCTTGTCCCCGCCCGCCTTTCCTTCCCGGTCCGTCCTTGGCCTCACCGTCACGCTCGCCCTCGCGGCCGCCTCGTGCGGGACGCCGACGGCTGACGACACGGCGCAACGCGCGGTGATGAACGACCTCGCCCACGAGGTGATGCTGCCGATCTACGACGAGCTCGAACAAGGGGCGCTCCCGCTGCCGCCCGCCGTCGCGGCGTTCTGCGACGGGCCGACGGAGGCGACGCTCACGGCTGCGCAGGCGGCGTGGCGCGCGGCGCGCGTCCCGTGGAAACATGCCGAGGCATTCCGGTTCGGCCCCGTCGAGGACCTCCGCATCGGCAGCGCCATCGATTTCTGGCCCGCGCGCACCGACTCCATCGAGTCCGCGATCACCGCCGCGCCCGAGCCCGTCACGACCGCGCACATCGCCTCGCTCGGCGTGAGCACGAAGGGCTTGCCCGCGCTCGAATTCCTGCTCTTCGATCCGGCGGGCGGCAATGCCGCGGTCCTCGCGTCCCTCGGGGGCGCGGATGCGGCGGGGAAAAAGCGTTGCGCCTATGCACGCGCGCTCGCCGACGCGATCGCCGCGGACACGACGACAGCGCAGGAGGCGTGGAGCCTCGAAGGCGGCGCGTTCGTGAATCAGGTCGCGAAGGCTGGCTCGGGCAGCACGTTGTTCCTGACGGGGCAAGACGGCATTGCGCGGGTCGTCAACCTTCTCATCGCCGCCATGATTGCGGTGAGCGAAAACCGGGTCTCGCGCCCGCTCGGCATCGTGAGCGGCACCGGCCCGGATCCCACGCTCGTCGAATCGCGCTTCAGCGACGACTCGATCGAAGACTTGCTCGGCACGCTCCGCGGCGTCGAGGACGTCTACCTCGGCCGCCACGGTGATCGCAGCGGGCGTGGCATCTCGGAGCTCGTCGCCGCGCGCAGCCCTGCCATCGATTCCTCCGTCAAGAAGGCCCTCGCGGACGCGATGGCTGCGACCTCGGCGGTCCCGGCGCCCCTGCGCACCGCGATCACGGACCATCCCGCGGCCGTCACCAAGGCGCAGGACGCATTGCGCGTCGTGCGGCGCCTCCTCTCCACCGACGTTGCCAGCGTCCTCGGTGTCGCCGTCACCTTGAGCGACAATGACGGCGACTGACGGCGCGCCGCGGGAGAGCCTCGTCGAGAGGCTCTTCCGCCCCGCCGACATCGCGTCCCTCGCCGCGTTCCGTATCCTCTTCGGCGCGCTCATGCTCGTGAGCATCGTCCGGTTCTGGGCGAACGGCTGGATCCGCGATTTTTACATCACCCCCCCGCTGCACTTTCATTACTTCGGTTTCTCGTGGGTCTCGCCCTGGCCGAGCGCGGGCATGTACGCCCATTTCGTGGTCCTCGGCCTCGCGAGCGCCCTCGTCATGGTCGGGCTCTTCTACCGCGCCGCGGCGGCCGTCCTGTTCGTCGCGTTCACGTACGTCGAGCTCCTGGAGAAGGCGACCTACCTCAATCACTATTACCTCATCAGCCTCCTCTCCTTTTTGATGATCTTCCTGCCGCTCCACCGGGCGGCGTCGATCGATGCGTGGCGAAACCCCGCGCTCGCGAGCCAAACGGCGCCGGCCTGGGTGCTCGCGCTTTTGCGTTTCCAGATCGGGGCCGTGTACGTCTTCGCGGGGATCGCGAAGCTCGGGCCGGATTGGCTCCTGCGCGGCGAACCGCTCGGCATCTGGCTCTCGGCGCACACGGACATCCCGCTCGTCGGCCCCTTCCTCGCCGAGCGCTGGGTCGCGCGCGCCGCGAGCTTCGTGGGCGCCGCGTTCGACCTCACGGTCGTGTTTTTCCTCCTGCGCGACCGCACCCGGCGCTTCGCATATGCGGCAGTGCTCGGGTTTCATTTCGTGACGGGCATGCTCTTCCCGATCGGCGTCTTCCCGTGGATCATGTCCGCGTCCGCGCTGATCTTCTTCCCGCCGAGCTGGCCGCGCCCGCTCCTCGCGCGTTTCTCGCGCCGGTTTGTCCGTTCGATCCCCGAGGATCTCCCCGCCCCACCGCCCCCGCGGCCGCTCGGGACGCGGCGGCGCATCGGGATCGCCCTCGTCGCGGCGCACGTCATCGTGCAGATCGCGCTCCCGCTCCGCCATTTCCTTTACCCCGGGAACACGGCGTGGACCGAGGAGGGGTTCCGGTTTGCCTGGAGGGTCATGCTCGTGGAGAAGCTCGGCTTCGTCGAGCTCCGTGTGCACGAGCACGCGACGGGCCGGACGATCCACGCCGATCCTTCTCGATGGCTCACGCCGCTCCAGACGAAGATGATGGCGCAGGCCCCGGACATGATCCTCGAATTCGCGCACCACGTCGCCGACGATTACGCGCGCCGGGGCAAACACGTCGCCGTCTACGCCGACGCGTGGGTGACCATGAATGGCCGGCCGAGCCGGCGGATCATCGACCCGAACGTGGATCTCACGACCGTCCGGGACTCCTTGCTCCCCAAACCCTGGATCCTCCCGCTCGACGACAACGCCGTGCCGAGCGCCACCGCCTCCTCGCAGCATTGATCTGGTGATGCAGCCTCGGTCCGGCGTACCCTCGCGCCGATGCCGCGCCTCCCGCTCGCCCTCGCTCTCGTCCTCGCCTCGTGCGGCGCTCCGGCGGCGCCCCCCGCGGCCCAGCCTGCATCCCCTGCGGCGTCCGCGCCTCCGCCGCCCGCACCTCCGCCCGTGCAGCCGGCGTGCGCCATCGCGGCCGACCTCCCGCCGCTCCTCCCGCCGCGCCTCGACCTCCGCGCGCCCGAGCCTTCACGGGAAAACCTCCGCGCGTGGGTCGATCTCCTCGCCGACCCCGCCCTCCACGGACGCGCCGCCGGCTCGGCCGACAACCGCCGCGTCGCCGATCTGCTCGCGCGCGCCTTCCTCTCGTTCGGTTTTTCCCCGCCCGAGGGCCACGACCCTTGTGTCCCCTTCGAGCGCGACGGCGTCCGTGATCAGAACGTCATTGTCCACCTCCGTGGAAAAGCCCGCCCCGACGGCCCCTTCGTCCTCGTCGGCGCCCATTACGACGCGCAGGGCGAGCGCGGCGGCGAGGTCTACCCCGGCGCCGACGACAATGCCTCCGGCATCGCCGCCTTGCTCGAAATCGCGCGCGTCCACGCCCTCCGCGGATCCGACCTCGACCTCGTCGTCGTCGCCTTTGGCGCCGAGGAGCGCGGCGTGCTCGGGGCCGAGGCGTTCGTCGAGGCGCCCACGGTCCCGCTCGCGCGGCTCGCGCTCATGGTGAACCTCGACATGGTGGGCAGGCCCTTGCTCGACGGATCACCGCTCCGGCTCGTCGTCCCCCGCGCGTCCGAGGCGCTCGGGTTCGTCGTCGGCGCGCGGGACGGCGCAAAGACACGCGCGCTCCTCGATCGCGCCGCCGCGCGTGAGGACCGGCCCCTCTTTGGCATCCCCGAGGCCGCGTTTCGGCGCCTCGGATACGCCTCCGACAGCGTCCCGTTTGGCCCGCACGCGCCCACGATCTTCCTCTCCGACGCCGCGCTCGCCGATTACCATCAGCCCACGGACACGCCCGACCTGATCGATCTCGACCAGATCGGGCGCGCCGCGCGCCTCACGCTCACCCTCGTCGATGAAGTGCAAAAGGAGCGGCGGGAGTAACGACCCGCGCGGCTCACCAGGCGAGCGCGACGCGCACCCGCGCGCTGCTCCCGTCGTCCGTACAGACGAACGCGCCGCGGCCGAGGGCTTTTTCGATACACACGGAGAGCTCGCGATCGGCCGTCCCGGCGACGACCTTGCCCAGGGCGGGCACGCCGTCCTCGCGGATGTCGAGATCCGCCACGATCACGCTGCCGGCAGGGGCCGCGCAACGCGCGAGCGGCGCGGCGAGCGAATCGACGTTGTCGATCACGAGCCGCTTGACGGCCGTATATCGCTTCTTCCCGTCGACCACCTGATCCATCGAATGCCAATCCTCCTCGACGTGGATGTTCGTGCTCGCCTCGATCACGCGCACCTCAGGCCGCGGCTTTCCGGTGAGATCCGGGGCCTCGTACCGCACGCGGATCGTACGCCGCCCGGGCCGCTTGCCCATCGCCGCCGAGCCGACCAGCGCCTGGCACACGCACGCCTCACGCGCGCCCTCGCGTCCATCCCGAACGTCGAGGTTTTCCTGTTCGCAATACCGCCCGCCCGCGTCGCCCTGCACGAGGAAATCGCGGCGCACGTCGTCGTCATTCGAAAAACACGCGACGAGGCTGCCCGCGCGGTCCTTCCAGTCCACCGAGCCGGCGTCACACTGGCCAAACGGCTTGTCCTCGCAGATCGTGATGGGTCCTTCGCGGAGCGCGGTTCTCTCGTCCCCCCGCGCCATGAGGCCGCCGACCACGCCTGCGCTCTCTTTCCGGACCAGCGACGCGAACGCCGCGCGATACCGATCCACGAGCCCGAGCTGCGGATTCCAGGGCCCCTCGAACGTCACGTCGGGGGCGCCGAAGCGCGATCCGAGGTTGATCCAGAGCACCTCGCCGCGCTCCCTGCCGACCCCGGCGATATGCATCACGTCGGTCGTCAACCAGCCCTCGTCATGGGCGCGCCGAGACAAGGGTTCGCCCTCGTAGGCGCATCGGTGCCCCGTTTTGGGGGAGACGCGCTGCAATTTCGGATCGGTCATCGCCGGCGCGAGAATGAGATAATCAGGCGCGAGCCGGGCGAGGTACGCCGCGAGCTCGGCGCGCAGGGCCGCACGCTCGGCGCGGAAGAGCTTGTCGTCCTCGAAGGGGAGCACGGCGACCTCGGGCCGATGGGCCTCGGCCGGCGGCTGCGCGGCGCCCTGTGCCGGCGGAGGCGGCTGCGGCGCCGACGCGAACTGCGGATCCGAGACGACGGTCGCTTGAAGCGGCGATTGGGCGATGCAGGAGACACCAAAAAGCGCGCTCCCGAGGGGCAGGAGCGCGGCGCGGGCGCGCGGGCGGGCGGAGGTCTTCATGGGAAAACGCTTCAATCGAGCGTGATCGTGAGGGTCTGCCCGATGACGTGACACTCGTCGGACGTCACGGTGACGTTCGCGGTCTTCGTCGCCATGTCGCGCGTCGCGGTAATGACGAAGTTGCCCGCCTCCTCCACGCCACAATCGTAGCTGTTCTCCACCACCTGCTCGCAGGCCTTCGACGGTCCGCCATTCACCGTATACGTGAGGTCCGCATCGGTGACGGCCGCGCCGGTGGCATCGACGACGTCGACGGTCACGGAAATGGCCGCGATCGTGGTACAGGCGACCTCGTCGGAGCTGGAGCTACAAGCCACGAGCGGGATCAGGCAAAACGAGACGAGGGACGCGAGGAGGAGGCGCATGCCCGACGGCTTTACCGAGCGCTCGCCGGCCGGGGCAAATTCTCGGTGGAGACCAGCTTTCTCCGTTGGCACCTGATTTGCTCCGTCGCGCCGTCGAGCTTTCCCCCCTGGCGACGACGAGAGGTGCCTTGTGCGCAAGACGACGACGACTGGCTTGATCACCTTGATCTGCATGGCTGCCCTTGCCGCCTGCGAGGGCCCCGCCGCCGAGACGCCCGATCCCATCGATCCCCCGGCGACGACCGACGACGACGGCCTCGATCTCCCCGCGACCCCGTACAACTACGCCGCGATCGAGCTCCCCGCGCATTTCCAGGGCCCGCTCGCGCAGGACCAGGACAACACGCCCGCGGAAAACCCCATCACCAACGACGGCGCGACGCTCGGCCGCGTGCTCTTCTACGACACGGCCCTTTCAAAAAACGGCGCCGTCGCCTGCGCCTCCTGCCACAAGCAGAAGGACGCCTTCTCCGACACGGCGCGCCTGAGCCTCGGCTTCGAGGGCGGCGAGACCGGGCGCAACTCGATGAGCGTCGTCGATGCCCGCTTCTACCGCAACGGCCGCTTCTTCTGGGACGAGCGCGCAGCCACACTCGAAGATCAAGTCCTCCGCCCAATCCAGGATCCCGTCGAGATGGGCCTCACCCTCGACGAGCTCGTCGCGAACGTCTCGGCGCAAACCTACTACCCGAAGCTCTTCGAACAAGCCTTCGGCGACCCCACGATCACCTCGGACCGCATCTCCCGCGCCCTCGCGCAGTTCGTCCGCTCGATCGTCTCCTACCGCTCCCGCTTCGACGAGGGCATCGAAGCCGCAGGCGGCGACATCCAGGCAGCCTTCCCCACCTTCACGCCCGAGGAGAACGCAGGCAAAGCCCTCTTCCTCGGCCCCGCGGGCGGCTGCGCGGCCTGCCACCTCGACGAGGGCCCGCCCCACCCGCCGCCGCGCCGGAACAACGCGTTCTTTTACATCGCCATCCCCACGAACAACGGCCTCGACGCCACGACCGACGGCGACGACAACGGCCTCGGCGAGATCACCGGCAACCCACAAGACAACGGCCGCTTCAAGTCCCCCTCGCTCCGCAACGTGGCACTCACCGGCCCCTACATGCACGACGGCCGCTTCGAAACCCTCGACCAGGTCGTCGAGCATTACAACGCCGGCGTGAAGCCCCACCCGAACCTCGACCCACGCCTGCGCATCCAAGGCTCGACCGAGCCGCGCAAGCTAAACCTCACGCCCGACCAAAAAGCCTCCCTCGTCGCATTCCTGAAGACACTCACCGACGAGAAGCTGCTCGCCGATCCGATGTACGCAGACCCCTTCGAGAAGGACGCGCCCTGAGCCCAATGGCAAGCCGCCGCGCCGGGGCGCTGCCCCGGACCCCGCGGGGGGCTGTCCGCCCCCTCGACCCCGGACCAGCGAGGCGCTGGACCCAGGGTTGAAAAACTGCGCTGCGCGCAGTTTTTCAAACAGGCCGACGAAGAAGCCGGGGTGCCAGCCGAACCCGCAGCGCGGCTGTCTTGGTTGGCAACGCCGTTGCCGGTCTTGACCCTGGCTGTTCGATGAACTGCGCGGAGCGCAGTTCATCGACCCCGGTCCAGGCCGTGCCTGGTCCGGGTCCAGGGGTGGACAACCCCTGGTGGGGCCTGGGGCAGCGCCCCAGCGAAGCGCTTCCCCGCGCGGAGAGGGGGAAGGGGGTGAGGTTCTGACTGCTCGCCGCGCCCCGGTGAGCTGGTACGATCGGGGCGCATGACGCCCTCCGACCTTTCCCTTCGGCTCGACGTCCTTCGCGGCAAAGGCCCGTTTTCCGTGGCCACTCTCGACGACTTCGCGGCGTACATCACGAGCGCGCCGGACGAGGCCCTCTTCCGCATGAGCCCCCTCCGGTACGCTGCGAGCCACGGCCTCGACGAGCAAGAGGGCATCGAGCTTTTCCTCCACGCGACGCACGTCGGCATCCTCGATTTCGCGTGGGGCATGCTTTGCCCCGGCTGCATGGCCTTCCTCACGACCGCCGGCGGATTGCGCTCGCTCGAAGCGCAGCACTGCAACTTCTGCAACCTGAACCTCGAGGGCACCCTCGACGACCGCATCGAGGTTGCCTTCACCGTGGCCCCTTCCGTGCGCCGCATCCGCTTCCACGCCCCTGACACCGTCGACCCACGAGAAGACGCCATCCGGCTTTACTTCTCGTCGAGCGTCGCCCCTGCCTCACGCCCACACCGCGCGCTCGGCGAGGGCATCCTCGCCGCAGGCCGCGTACGCCCAGGCGAGGCCCACACGGCGACCCTCCACTTCGCCGAACCCGGGCAATTCGTCCTGCTCGCCCCTGCAGGCCACATCGCCGTCTACGTCCACGTGAAGGAAGGCAGCCCGCGCGAAGCCTCCTTCGACCTCCTCGACGGCCGCGCCATCCCGCACCGCGTCGACGTCGGCCCCGGGCCCGTCGAGCTCCGCATGTTGAACCGCACCACGCACGCCGTCGGATACTTCGTCTCCCCCGTCGGCGGCACCTGGCCCGATCCCGCCGCGCCCGGCAAACCCCTCACGCACCCGCTCCTGCCCTACCTGACAGGGGCGCGGCTCGTCTCCTCGCAGTCCTTCCGCGACCTCTTCCGCGCCGAGAGCATCCCCTCCGAAGGCGGACTCGAGCTGAAGCGCGTCACCGTCCTCTTCACCGACCTGACCGGCTCCACAGCCCTCTACGAGCGTGTAGGCGACCTCCGCGCCTACGACCTCGTCCGCAAACATTTCTCCGTCCTCCGCGCGATCGCCGCAGCCCAAGGCGGCGCCATCGTGAAAACCATCGGCGACGCCGTCATGGCGAGCTTCGCCGAGCCCATCCACGCCATGCGCGCCGCCATCCTCATGAACCGCGCCATCGCCGATCTCAAAGAAGCAGACCTCCTGCTCAAGATCGGCCTGCACACAGGCCCCTGCATCGCCGTCGAGCTGAACGAGCGGCTCGACTATTTCGGCCGGACCGTGAACATCGCAGCCCGCGTCCAAGGCCTCGCGCGTGCCGGAGAAATCGTCTGCACGAGCGAGGTGTTCGACGCCCCCAGCGTCGCCCCCGCCGTGAACGCCGCCGAGCTCATCGCCACCCGCGGAGCCGCGCCCCTCAAAGGCATCACAGGCGAAGTCCCCGTCGTCCGGATGGTCCGAGCCGGCGCAGAGGCGCCTCTGTCCATCGCGTAGGCGCGGAGCTGGGGCGTTGCCCCAGGCCCCAGCAGGGGCTGTCCGCCCCTGCACCCGGACCAGCGAGGCGCTGGACCCAGGGTCGATGGGGAGACCGCCGCCGAGGGGGACCGGCCCTTTTCCTCCCACGGCCGATGGCAAGACAGGCGACGGGCGTGCCAGGCAAGGCCGCGGTGCTGCGGGGTCGACGGGCAGCGGTGTACGTGGGCGGCTTGAAACGCGCCTGGACAGACGATAGCGGCCCTCGACGGCGGATGTTCCGCGCCGCCACGAGCCACGTCGCCGTCGCAGGACATCGGGCACGAAGGCCGAAGGAGGCGCCTCGACGGGGCAGGGGAGGTGTCTTGCGGTCGGACACGTGACGAGGCGTGTTCCCAGGGGAAGGTGGAGCCTCGAGACAAGGATCGGCGGCGGTCGACGGTCCTTGTCGAGCGGCCGAACACGGACCGTCGATCGTCGATGGAGCTTGTCCCGGAGGGACGATCGACCCGTGTCGAGGCCCACGTCAGGCGTTCGGCCGCGTCCCTCGGGCCGTCGTCCGGCGGAGGCATCCGTCGCGCCGCCGAACAAGCGCCGTCGACGCTCGAGGGCACGTGTTCAGCCTCATTCCACGCATCGTCTCCTCCTTACCACCGCGTGGCGGAGACTTTGTGAGGTCCGGACGTCCCGTGTGGCCGGTTGAAATCGCGCAGCACATCGACCCCGCGTCGAGCGCTTTCGCTTGTCCCCGGGGCGGACAGGGAACGGATACGGGCCTCGCCCCTCGGATGGAGGTTCCAGCCTCCATCCCTGGAGGCGCGGACCTCCATCCGAGGCGTCGAGCCTTCTTCGAGGCGACCCCCGGCCCCTTGTCCCGCCGCCTGCCGCGCTGACGTTTCGACCGGCAACGTGTCCCACCGGCCTGTGGGAAGAACTGCGCATCGCGCAGTTCTTCCCCAAAGGGTCCAGGGCTGGCCCTGGTTCGGGTCGAGGGGCGAACAGCCCCCGCGGGGCCCGGGGCAGCGCCCCGGCGCGGCGGCTCCCCGAGGACACCAATGCTCCGTTCCGTGGGCGCGCGGGACCTCATCCCGCGGCAAGAGTGAAATCTTCGTGGGTGGCCGCAATCGAACCTTCCAGCACTCGGCGGATGGGGGAAAGACCATTTATGTGCCGCGCCCCTCGGGCACCTTGTTTCGTCGCCGTTGAACCCGTTACCCTGTGGGTATGCCCTCCTTGAAACACGCCCGCACCTCGCTCGCCCTCTCGGCCTGCACGGCCCTCTCGCTCCTGATCCTCGATCCAGCCTCCGCGTCGGCCGCCGATTGCGGCTGCAATCACGAGATCACGCCCGGTACCTGGTCCGTGAACGGCACCGAGCTCGGCGTCAAACCCGGCGACGTCGTCTGCGTCATGGCCGGAGATTACGAGTACATCCGCTTCCGCGAGATCCGCGGCACGGAGGAGGCGCCCGTCGTCGTGAAGAACTGCGGCGGCGTCGTCAACGTGCGCAACCTCGATCGTGCCTACTCCGTCGATTTCCAGGGTAGCTCCCATCATTTTCATCTCACCGGAACCGGCGAAGCCGGCGTCGAGTACGGCTTCCGGGTCAGCGCGCCGGACAAGGAGCCCTATCCGGGCGTGGGCCTCTGGTTCCTCGACAAGAGCACCGACTACGAGGTCGATCACATCGAGGTTTACGACACCGGCTTCGCGGGCGTCATGTCGAAGACCGACCCCCTCTGCGACGGCAGCGCCGATCAAGACAAGTTCATCCAGAAGAACGTGCACCTGCACCACCTCTGGGTCCACGACACCGGCGGCGAAGGGTTTTACGTGGGCAGCACCCAGGGCGCCGGCCACACCATCACCTGCAATGGCCAGCAGGAGGTGCGCATGCCGCATTTCCTGGAGGGCATCGAGATCGACCACTGCCTCGTGGAAGACACGGGCTGGGACGGCGCGCAGGTCGGCATGGCCCACGAGGGATGCAGCGTCCACGACAACATCATCCGTCGCGTCGGCGGCGAAATGGTGCAATACCAATGGATGGGCCTGCAGATCGGGGGCCCCTCGAAGTGCGACATCCGCCGGAACATCATCTCCGACGGCCCGGTGAACGGCATCTTCGTCTTCGGCGCGAACGACACCACCGTCGCCGACAACGTCGTCCTGCGCTTCGGCGAGACGAACATTTACGCGAACATTCAAAACAACCCGGGCCCCGTGTCCTATCGCATCGCCCACAACACGCTGGTCGGCTTCGGCAAGGCCGCGGTGCAGGTCTTCGGCGACAAGATCGAGGGCGCATTCGCGTACAACAACCTCGTCGTGGGGCCGACCTCGGCCATCGGCGCAGGCAACGACGTGGGCTGGAAGGCCGAGGGCAACCTCTTCGTGCCCACCGTCGCCGAGGCCGGCTTCGTCGCGCCCGACGCGGACGATTACCACCTCACGGAGAACTCGCCCGCGCGCGGCGCCGGCATCGACCACAGCGCCGACGGCTTCACCGCGGACCTCGACGGATATCTCCGCGCCAAACCCCCCGCGGTGGGCGCCTACGAGTTCGTCATGGATTCGCCCACGGGCGGCGTGGGCGGCGGTTCGACGAGCAGCTCGGGCCCGGGCGCAGGCGGCGGAGGCGGCGCGGGCGCATCCGGCAGCGGCGCAGGCGCGTCCGGCGGCGCGGGCGGCGCGTCGGCGGACGATCCCGGATCCGAGAGCGGCTGCGGCTGCCGCGTGGCCGGAACGACGGACCCCACGGGCAAAGTTGGTGGCCTCTTCCTCGTGGCTGGTGCCTTCCTGGCGACCGGCATGCGCCGTCGTCGGCGCGCCGCGCGCTGAACCGCAGGCCGCGCGCCGGGGCGCTGCCCCGGTCCCCGCGGGGGGCTGTCCGCCCCCTCGACCCCGGACCAGCGAGGCGCTGGACCCAGGGTTGAAAAACTGCGCGGTGCGCAGTTTTTCAAACAGGCCGGCGAAGAAGCCGGGGTGCCCGCCGAACCCGCAGCGCGGCTGTCTTTGGTGGGCAACGCCGTTGCCGGTCTTGACCGGGCCTGTTCGATGAACTGCGCGGAGCGCAGTTCATCGAGCGTGGGTCCAGCCCCTGGCTGGTCCGGGTGCAGGGGCGGACAGCCCCTGCGGGGGCCTGGGGCAACGCCCCAGCGAAGCGGCTCGGGGGCCGCTCGCGGCTACCTGTCCGTATTGCCTCGATCTTCCGAAATGCGCCCGACGCCTGCGCCGTAATGGAACGCGAGTTCTCCGCCGAGCCAGGCGCCGACGCCGAGGACCACGAAGCCGAGCGCGGAAAGCACCATTCCCGCGCCGCGGAGCTCCATCCCTCGCAGGATCACCGATCCCACCATGAGCTTCGTGCTTGCCACGTTCGACGCTGCGTGCACGAAGGCCACGCGCCGCGAGGTTCCTTCGAGGTAGCTCCACTCCGTCAGCCCCGTGAGCACCGCGGGCACGGCGGCCACGAGCCCGATCGTGAAGGCGAGATCCGCTCCGCGCGCGGCCCAGGTGCAGCCGAACAGCGTCGCGGCGTCGAGGACGAGGCCCGTCGTGAAGGCTCCGATCGGCAGGGGGATCAGCGCCGGATGCAGCGGATGCCCGAGCCACGATCCATCGAGCGCCCTTCGCACGCGTGGGTGCCGCGCGAGGAAACCACGCAAAGGCGCGTGAAACACATCGACGATTTCATCGAGCGGGAGCCGCTCGACGACACGCAGCAGCCATGGTGCTCTCATGTTGCCTCCCCGCAATGCGGCGGAAGCAACGCCCGGGCCGCTCGGCCCCCGGGTCGTCCCTCTGGAATCGACGGCGCGCCGGGAGAACCCCGAAAAGCGATGTTCAGGCGGAAGGCGCGCGGAGAGCCCGTTCTTCCTCGCCCGCAACCGCGACGAGATCCGTGAGGCGCCGCGCCCGATCTCTGGCTCGGCCCGCGAAGCGGCTTGCTTCGGTCCGCGGAAGGGGAGACGATCGCGCGCGCCGTTCGTTTGTCGTCCAAACAACCCAGTTCGACGTGACCTCTTAACACCGATGGGCCACATCCCGCTCCTCGACGAGATCGCCGTCATCGCGGCGCTCGGCGTCCTCGTGACCGTCGTCCTCTCGCGCCTCTCGCTCCCCACGGTCGCGGGGCTGCTCTTCTCGGGCGCGCTCGTGGGGCCGTTTGGCTTCAAGCTCGTGCGCTCGATCCACGCGATCGAGATCCTCGCCGAGATCGGCGTGGTCCTCCTGCTCTTCACGATCGGCCTCGAGTTCTCGCTCGCGCGGCTGAAGAGCATCTTCCGCCAGGTCGCCCTCGGCGGGATCATCCAGGTCGGCCTCACCACGGCCGTCGTCGCGTGTGTCGCCATCGCCCTCGGGCAGCCGACCAGGCGCAGCGTCTTCTACGGCTTCGTCTTCGCGCTCTCCAGCACGGCGATCGTCCTGCGCGCCCTGGCCGAGCGGCGCGAGCTCGACGCGCCCCACGGCCGCTTCATCGTCGGCACCTTGATCTTCCAGGATCTCTGCGTCGTCCCGATGGTCCTCGTCGTCCCGATGCTCGGCGAGGGCTCCGCGGGCACGAACATGGCGAAGGACATCAGCCTCGCGCTCGGCAAGGCCACGGCCGTCGTCGTCGCGACCATCGTCGTCGCGCGCCTCGTCGTCCCGCGGGCGCTGCGCTGGGTCGCGGCGAGCCGCAGCCGCGAGGTCTTCCTCCTCGCCGTCCTCGCGCTCTGCGTCGGCACCGCGTGGCTCACGTCGCTCGCTGGCCTCTCGCTCGCGCTCGGCGCCTTCCTTGGCGGCATGGTCGTCGCCGACACCGAGTACGGCCACCGCGCCATGGGCGACATGCTCCCGCTGCGCGACGCCTTCGTGAGCGTCTTTTTCGTCTCGCTCGGCATGCTCTTCGACCCGCGGATCGTCCTCGAACGGCCGCTCCTCGTGCTCCTCCTGCTCGGCGGCTTCTTCGTCGCCAAGGGCTTGCTCGCGACCATCGCCGCGATCGCCATGCGCTTCCCGGCGCGCGTCGCCTGGCTCGCGGGCGTGGGGCTCGCGCAGTTCGGCGAGTTCGGGTTCGTCCTCGCGCGCCTTGGCGAGAGCGCGGGCGTCGTCGACGCGAACGCCACGCGCCCGCTCCTCGCGGCCGGCATCGCCAGCATGTTCTTCACGCCCGTCTTCGTGCGCGTCGCGCCGCATGTCACCGCCGGCCAGCGCTTGCTCGCGCCGCTCGAACGGCTCATCGGCGTGCGCAGCATCGACGAGGCGGACGCGGGCGAGGTGCACGGGATCGCCGATCACGTGGTCATCGTGGGCTACGGCGTCGCGGGCAAGCTCGTGGCGCGCGCGCTCGAAGCGTGCGGCGTCTCGTACGTGGTGCTCGAGCTGAACGCCGAGACGGTCCGCGCCGCGCGTTCAGCGGCCCAGCCCGTGTACTACGGCGACGCGACGAGCGAAGAGGCCCTCGGCCACGCCCACCTGGAGAAGGCGCGCGCGCTTCTTTTGCTCATGAACGATCCGCAGGCCGCGCAGCGCGTGGTGGACACGGCCAAGCGCGTCGCGCCCGACGTGCCGATCCTCATGCGGGCCCATTACCTCCTGGAGAAACCTGCGCTCTTGCGCATGGGCGCGACGGACGTGGTGGCCGAGGAGGTCGAGGGCGGCGTCGAGATCCTCGCGCGGCTCCTTCGCTGGCTCGACGTGCCGCGCAACGTGATCGACGATCGCGTGGACGAGGCGCGCGCGACCACGCAGACGACCGAGCGCACGCACAAGGTCCCGCGGCGCGCGCTCGGCGAGCACGGGGATCTCGCCGAGCTCAAGATCGAGAGCGCCTCCGTGACCGCGGCGAGCGCGGCTGTCGGGCGCTCGGCGGCGTCGCTCGGCGTGCGCCGCAGGACCGGGGCGCTCATCGTCGCGGTGCGTCGCGGCGAGAAGCTCCTCGAACAGATGGACCCCCAAAAACCGTTCGAGCTCGGCGACATCGTGTACCTCGCGGGATCCGTGGGCTCGGTGCAGAAGGCCGTCGACCTCGTGAGCCGACCGCTCGCCGAGGGCGAAGCGCCGCCGGTCAGCGAGATCCTGCCGACCTCCCGCGGCTGACGCGGCCGCGCGCCCCGGCGAGCGCCTGAGCATGGGTCTCATCTGGATGCCGTTTCGCTGGGGCGTTGCCCCAGGCCCCAGCAGGGGCTGTCCGCCCCTGCACCTGGACCAGCCAGGGGCTGGACCCAAGCTCGATGAACTGCGCGATGCGCAGTTCATCGAACAGGCCCCGGTCAAGACCAGCAGCGGCGTTGCCGATCACGACAGCCGCGCTGTGGGTTCGGCTGGCGACCCGGGTTGTTCGTCGGCCTGTTTGAAAAACTGCGCGTAGCGCAGTTTTTCAACCCTGGGTCCAGCCCCTGGCTGGTCCGGGGTCGAGGGGGCGGACAGCCCCCCGCGGGGCCCGGGGCAACGCCCCGGCGCGGCGGTTTGCGATGAGACCCATGCTCAGGGCAAGCGCGGGGGGGCTGCCCCGGCTGCGCCGAGGCCTCCCCCCCCGAACCCGAAGAGCGGCACGACCAAGATACCCAAGGCCCACTTCATTGAAGCTGCTCCTCGTTTTTACTGGCGATAGGCGCACACGCTGTCCCGCGATTGCGACCACGTCGCGCGGAACATGCCCTGCGTGTAGGGCCTGCACGACCCGAAGAGCCCCTGGTACGACGGCGTGACGCTCGAGAACTCGCTCCTGCAGCACGCCTGCGCCGTCGATCCGCAGAAGCCCATGGGCCGCTGCACCAGGAAATTCGTCAGACGCACCCCGCCGAGGCAGATCGAGAGATCACAGTACAGCTTGCCCATGATCCACCCGACGAGCTCGCCCTCCTCGCAACACTCGATCGCGCAGAGCCCCCATACCTCGTCGACCTGCTCCACGGCGCCCGCGAGCGTGCCGACGGTCCGACAGACGACGTAATCGTCGGATCCGGGCGGCAGGCTGACGTTCTGCAAGGTCTCCATGACCACGGACGAGAACCTCTCCAGGTTCCCGCACGAGGCCACCGAGTTCCACGCCTGCTGCACGAGGCTCTTGCCGGACTGCAGGCCCGACTCGAAGGCCCGCGCCTCGCGCGCCGCGCTGCACCCGAGCGGCGCGCTTTGCGCCATGGCCGGGCCGGAGAGCCCGAGCCCCACCAGCAACACCCCGAACATGGAAGCTTTGCCTTTCATCGGAAACCTCCTTTTCCCCTCCGGATTCACGGGGCGGGGTTGTAGACGCATTGGTTGTTCCGCGTCTGGTTCCACACCGGCGTGAAGGGATCCCTCGTGAACGGCCCGCACATGGGATAATTCGACGTGTACCCGATGAACTCGGCGTCACACCCGATCTGGAAGGCAAGACCACACGTCCGCACCGGCAGCCGGATGATGTCCGCCGCGAAGCCGAGGCCCCCGAGGCTGATCGACAGGTCGCAATAAAGCTTTCCGCCGATCCGCGCCATGAGTTCGCCTTCCTTCCGGCACTCCCAGTCGCAGCGATTCCAGGTGTGATCGACCACCTCCTCGGCGCCTTGCACGATCCCGGCCACGCGGCAGAGCACGTAATCGCTCGACTCTCGCGGGATGTCGATGCTGTCCAGGTTGTTCATCACGAGGTCGGCGAACCGCTCGACCTGATCACAATCGTTCACCGCGTTCCAGGCCGACTCCACGAGGCTCGCGCCGGACCGCACTCCTGCGTCGAAGGCCCGCCGCTCGCGCGGCTGCCTGCAGCGCGCGGGCGGCATCACCGCGAGCGCTTCGCCCGCGAAGCAAAGCCCGACCAGAAACACGCCCAGCGATACGGTGTTCAGCTTCATGACCTCCCCCTCTCTCCCTCGTCCACGGAAATTCCGCGCGCCCCCCTTCACCGGGTCGGGCAGATCTGCGCCTCGATCACGTCCAGAAACCGCGTGTACACCCGTACTTGCATCCCGAGGATCTCGCGCTCCGCGCTCTCGACCTCCTGCCTGCATGTGCGCGGATCGAGCGCCCCGAGAAATGCGTAATCGATGTCGAACACGGTCCGCGTGCTCGGCAGGCTGATGACGCTCCCGCCGGTGCCGAGCATGGCGACGAAGGTCGCCACGGCGATCCGGGAGATCGTCCCCAGCGAGGGAGCCTGAAAAGCCGGGCCACTACAGCGCGCGTAATCACGCTGCAGCCGGTCGACGGCGTTCGCGTAGATCCCCTCGTAATAACAGCGCTTGAGGTCGGCGCTCCCGGTCCAGGTCGCGGTGAGGTTTTGCAGGGCGGCCACGAGGGAGGCCTCCGCCCCCGGGAGCATGGAGGCATTGCAATTCACGCGGGCCATGACCTGGCCGACGGCCACTTCGCTGATGTTCTGGCCGTAGTTCCGCGCATCCATGCACGTCTCGAAGGGCTCTGCGAGCCCCATCGCGGAGACTGCCGTCAATGCCGCCGCCGTGGCGACGCCCACGAGGTTCTTCATGACCATCCTCCGATCCGCCGTCCCGATTGCAGGCCTCATGCCCGGAACGCTGCGCGGATGGGTTCCACAAGCCTTCCGGACGCGCACCGGGCGTCGCAGGTTTCAGCCAGGACAGCCAAATGGGCTTTCACCCAAAGGCGGAAGGGAAGGGGATGTGATCATGAAGAAGGGATTCGTGGCCGCCGCGCTCGTGGCGATGGGGATGTCGTCCGTGCCGGCGCGGGCGGAGACGCCGGACGAGGAAGCGACGGCCGAATTGGCTGTCGTGCACGACGACGCGAAATTCGTGGGGGAGGCGGCGAAGAGCAATCTCTGGTCGGTGAGGTCCGCGCGGCTCGCCGTGCTGCTCGCGCGAAACGCCAAGGTCGAGGCGCTCGCGCTGCAGGAGATCGCCGAGCACGTCCAGGTGACCGAGGGGATCGAGGCGCTCGCGGGAAAGCTCGGCGTTCCCATGCCGACGCAGTTCGATCCGGTGATCGGGGGCCTCTTCCGTCGTCTGGCGAGCCTCCGGGGAAATCGATTCGATCGGGTCTACCTGCACACGGTCATCGAGGCGCATCGGTTCGACGTGGAGATCCTGTCGCAGGCGCTCGCCTCGCAGGACGCGGACGTGAAGGCATTCGCGGAGAAGAACCTGCCCGTTCTGCGGGGGCACCTCGAGGCGGCGCAGGAGATCCTCCGGACGTTGCCCAGCGAATGAAACACGAAGGCAGAGCACGAAACACGTGACGGCGCGCCCCGCGCGCGGCTACCCTCGTCGGCCGATGGAGACGAGGCGTATGCATCGGCAGGGAACATGGATCACGGCGCGTCGCGGCGCGCGCGCAGCGCTGCTCGCCGCGACGCTCGCCGCGGGCTGCGCGGGGCCGGCGAACGAAAAACCTCCGGCCTCGGCGAGCGCGCCGCCCCGCGCCGGGGCCTCCGCGTCCCAAGCGCCCGCGCAGGTGCTCCTGCGCGAGGAGGTCGTGCCGGGAAAACTCGCGGTCACGGTGTATTCGCATTCGCTCGTGACGCCCGACGGCGCGCTGCACTTCTGGACCTACGTGAGCGAGGGCCTCTGGCCGCTCGGACAACGCGAGATCCGCTTCTCCATCAAGCGGGAGCCCGGCGATGCGGAAGGCGCTTTCGACCGCGAGCTCTTCAAGCTCTACGGGCTCATCTACGAGCTGGCGCAGCAGGGGCAGCTCGTCGACGTCCACGGCCGGTCCTTGCTCGCCGGCCCGCCGCTCCTCGGGCGTGACGACTTCCATTGCATCATCTATGGCCCGCCGCAGCCCGTGGAGGGAATCACGGCCACCGCGCCGTTCCTCACGGCCGTGATCGTCACGACCGAGGAGGAGGAGGTCGGGGGGAAGGCCGGTTATGCGCGCATCCTGGCGCGGCTCGGCGCCGAGGCGAGGTTTTATCCGACCCCGTTCTGGACCGACCGGAAGCGCGCTTCCGTGGCTCGGCCCGGGGAGGTCGACAAGACCTTGATCACGCGGACCTCGCGGCAGCATCTGCGCGGCGTGTCCGTGCGCCTGGAGCGAAAGGGCGGCCTCGCGAACGTCTCCAAGACGGAGAGCTTTTTCCTTCCGGGCGATCGTATCGTCCTCGGCGTGCTTCCCCGCGGCGAAGGCGGTTTGAAGGAGGCCGCGGCGGCGAAGGGGAACGAGGACGGGCTCGTCATGCTCCTCGAAATGGATCCGAGGGCGGGCACGGGCCTCTTCTGGTATCCGGGACAAACGACCGCCTCCGCGATCGCTTCCCCGGCGGCGGGGAGTGAGCGGCTCACGGGCAACTTCTTGATCCTCACCGGCAAGAAGGAGGCGAACGAGGCCGGGGTGGCCGAGGACGGGTTCGTCATGATCTTCCCGGACGCCACGTGGAAGCGGATCCGCGAAGCGCTCCGCTCGGGCAACGAGATCACGATTCCGGGGCAGGGGGAGATGCCGGCGTTTGCCGTGGAGCACGTCCCGACGACCTACGAGAATCCCATCGACGGAAAGCGATACGAAGCCGAAGGGGGCTGGGACACGGCCCGACCCCAGGGCGACGGTACGGCGCCGAAGCGAAGTGGGCAGGTCGATGCGACGGTCGTTCTCCTGACGAGCGAGCAGGAGATCGAGCAACGGACCACGGTGGACGACGCGGCCGCGGTCATCAAGCAGATCATCACGATCGTCGAGGCGCAGGTGGGCACGTCGAAGGGGCCGGGCAGCGACCTGCTCGTCGAATGCGAGCTTTTGCCCGGCAAGAAGAAGAAATTCGAGATGGCCCAGCGGCCGGACGTGGATCAGCCGTTCGCGCAGGCCATCTACGAGAAACTCGAGAAGATCGTGGTCCCGGACGTGAAAGGCCCCGTGAAGTTCCAGGTGGTCTTCAAGATCCGGGGCGGCAGCAACCCGGGACGCTGACGGGTCAGCGGCGCTTTTCCTCGTACACCGAGAACAGCGCGCCTTGCGGGTCGCTGAGCACGGCGAACCTGCCCCCGCTGCCGATGTCCTTCGGCGGGATGTAGACCTTGCCGCCGAGCTCACGCACCTTGGCCACCGTGGCGTCCGCGTTCTCGACCGTGAAATACGAGCTCCAGTTCGGCGGCACCGGGCCCCAGCTCGGGTCGATCTTCAAGACCCCGCCCACGTGCTCGCCGTTCACGATCCACTCCCCGTACGTCGCGTCGCCGCCGGTCGACCAGCCGAAGAGCGCCGCGTAAAACGCTTTTGCTTTCTCCGGATCCGTGGTCTGCAGCTCGAACCAGCTCGGCGCGCCCGGCTCGCCCCACAAGGTCGCGCCGATGTGCTTTCGTGGTTGCCAGAGAAAAAACACGGCGCCCGTGGGATCGGCGAGGATCGCCATACGCCCGGAATCCATCACGTCGAACGCGGGCGCGTGCAGGGTCGCTCCGAGCGAGACGGCCTTGGCGGAGACGGCCTCGGCGTCGTCCACGGAGATGTACACGTTCCAGTGCGGCGGGATCCCGCGCGACGTCTCCTCGGGCGGTTGCCCGCCGAGCCCCGCCACGTCGTGCTCGCGCGTCTGGAACATCGTGTAGGTGCCGCCGGGGTACGACGAGGCCTGGGCCCTCCAGCCGAACAGCGTCGTGTAAAAGGCCTTGGCCGCCTCGGGATCCGTGGTCATCAGGTCCGTCCAGCAAAACTGGCCGGGTGCGTACGAGCTCTTCACCGTCATGGATTCCTCCCTTCGTGTCGGGCGCCATTCTACACGGCGAGGCCGCCATGTCACCCGAAGAGTTTGGCGCCGCGAAACAGCCGAGGCCGCTCATGGAGGGTTCGAGGCCGAGGCCGTCGTGCACACGGGCTCCCGCATCGCTTGACATGCGCCTCGGCGCTCCCGTCTACTCGAAGCGCGGCATTCCCGCATTGAATCGACGATCGCAGTCGAAGGACGGAGACGACGTACGATGGAAACCAAGAGCCATGGGGGATCGGGCGCGGCGACCGGCGCGAGGAGGAGGCTCCTCGGCAAGCCGATCCCGGCCGAAGGGGAGGGCGGGGTCTTCACGCAATCGTGGTATCCCGTCTGCATGTCGAGCGAGCTCGCGCCGGGGAAGATCCTCGGCACGAGCTTCCTCGACGGGCGGATCGTGGTGTTTCGAGGCGAGAGCGGCAGGGTGCAAGCGCTGAGCGCCTACTGCCCGCACCTCGGCGGCGACCTCGCCGTGGGATCGGTCGTCGGAGACGCCATCCGCTGCGCATTCCACCACTGGGAATACAACCAGGAGGGGACCTGCCTCAAGACCGGCCCCGGCGACCCGCCGCCGCCCGGCGCCTGCCTCTTCCGCTTCCCGACGGTCGAGCGATACGGGATGATCTGGGCCTTCAACGGCGAAACACCGCTCTTCAACCTCCCGGACTTCCCTTATCCCGACGACGATCTCGTCGTTCGGGTGGAGGTGCACGACGAGGTCTTTCCCGTCGATCCCTGGGTCGTCTGCTGCAATACGCCGGACGTGCAGCACATCCGCGTCGTGCACGGCTTCAAGTTCGACAAGGGCGAGCCCGCCGAGAACATGGTGATCACCGATCATTCGATGATGTACGACTTCGACGGCATCCACCCCGCGGGCCCGCGCGTCACGTTCCGGGTCGGCATCTTCGGGACGACGATCTTCTATCAGAGCAGCTTCTTCAACGGCCGCTGGTATGGATACATCGCCCCCTTCGGCATGCCTGCGCCGGGGCAAACGAAGGTGTATTACGTCCTGGCCACGAGGAAATCCGAGGGAGACGCGGCGTCCCAGAAAGAGCTGCTCGACTTTGCGATGGGCGTGCAGCGGCAAATCCTCGCGGACGACGCGCCCATCCTCCGCGGCGTCCACTTCCGCCCCGGCGCCCTGACGAAGAGCGACACGGCGCTCGCGCGCTTCCTCGAATACCTGCGAAAATTCCCGCGGGCGCATCCGTCCGCCGAGTTCATTCGTTGACGCCCCTCCGCGCGCCTCGCGCCGCGCCGCGCGCAGAGGTTCTCTAGCCAAACCCCCCTCCGTCCGGAGCTCGCGTGGTCGAACTCACCCGCGCGCGCGCGTCGTTCGTGGGCTGCTGAAGGGTTGTCAGAAGTGGGTTTTTCAGCGATGCTCTGCGGCAGTTCGTAGAGGACGAGAACAGGAGCCCGGCCATGGCCCAACAGCTTGCCAGGGAAAGCATCGCGAAAGGGGCCGAGGAGTCGGCCGCGGTCGAACCGTCAGCCACGCGACGGTCGCGTGAGTTCGTGGAAGAAGACGAGGTCGAAGGACCTCCCGTCTCCTCGGATTGCGAGCGGCGGCTCGCCGAGCTCGCCACCTGGTGCAGGGACCTCGAAGCGTCCCCCCGGTGCGCGTTGCCCCCGTCGCCGGAGGATTGCGCCCGGCTCGGAGCGATGCTGCGGGGCATATGGGCGGCGAGCGACGCCCTCGGCCCTTCCGGCCTCCAGCGCAACTCCCCGGCCCAGCGCCGCTTTCAGGAGGTCCTGGGACGGTTTTTCTGGCAGAGCCCCATCATCCACCGCTGCTTCGCCAAACCCCGAGGCTACGCCGGCGACTTCTTGATGATGGACGATGTCTATCGGAACCTCCCCAAGGGCGAGACGGTCCTCGGGCGGTGGATGGACCGATGGGTGCTCGAGCAGCCGGGCTTCGTGGCGGTCCGAAACCGCCGGGAGAAGCTCATTTCGCTTCTCCGCGAGGAGTGGCGGAACGGCGCCCGGCACGCCATGAACGTCGCCTCGGGTTCTGCGTCGGAGCTCGCCGACGTGGTCGAGACGAACCCCTTCCAGGAAGTCACGCTGCTCGACCAGGATCAGGGCGCCCTGTTCGCGGCGACCACCGCGCTCGGGCGCCGGATGGATCCCGCCCACGTGCGCACCTGGTCCGGCTCCGTCTTCACGCTCATCCGCGGCAAGACCACGCTGGTCCCCGGCGACCAGGACGTCATCTATTCGATCGGCTTGTACGACTACCTGTCGCCGCGATTCGCGACGGCGCTCACGGCGCGGCTCTGGCTCAACCTTGCGCCGGGGGGTCTCATGGCGATCGGAAACTTCAACGGCCACGACCCCATGCGCCGCTTCATCGAGGCGGCGATGGACTGGTACCTCATCTACAGGGACGCGCCCGACATGCTGGCGCTTTCGGCGGGGCTCCCGGACGTCGAGGGGGCGGAGGTCTGGACGGACCCGACCGGCTGCCTGCACCTGCTCTTGGTACGCAAGCGGGGGGCGGCCGGGTCGCGGCTCACCAGCGTGTGTGGATGATGAAGTCGGTCCCGGCGTCGTTGGCGACCGTGGCGGTGACGATCGCGTCCACGTTGCTCACGAGCTTGTAGGCCACCCGGTAGACCGCGACGGTGAAGGCGGGGCCGAACAGGTCACGCGTGAAGACCACGTCGGCCGAGCGTTCGCCCGTCTTCGTGTACTCGCGTTCGCCGAAGCTCACGGCCAGCGTATAGGCATAGGGGCCGTTGGCGCAGAGAGCCTGCGGGTTGCCCTGGCCGAACCGCGCGAGCATCTTGCCGACGGGGGACTCGAGCAGGGAGCTGAAGGCGTGCTCGCCACAGCCCGTCATGACCTCGTCGCAGGTCAAGCCGAGGCTCGGCTCGTCGACCAGGCGCCGCGCGACCTTGAGCAGCGAGCTCACGGGGTACCAGAAGAACGAACGGATGGTCTTGTCCCCCATCACCTGCGTGCGGATGGCGTTCACCTTCGCGGGTCCGTAGGCCTGGCCGAGGTGGTTGAGCGCGCCGTCGAGCACCATCCCGAGCATGTTGTCGGTGCTCGTTGCAAGCGCGATCCGTTTGTCAAGCATCTCCTTGGAGTCCATCGCCCGTCGAGGTCCTTTCCCAGGAACGAAGTGCCCGCAGCTTACACGAACCCTCACGCCCGTCACCATCCCGGATGGTGTCCTTCGTGCTCGTCCATCGAGGCGCGCGGGCCGTTATCGGTTCTTCACGCCAAGCTCCCCATCCCTTCCGACCCGTCCGCCATGGCACGTTCTCGCGGGCGCGTCCATATCACGTGCTCTTTCGTTCGATCGGGGCCGTCATAATCGTCGTGCCTTCCGTTTTTCCGCAAACGACCGCCGGAATCCCCGGCGCTCGGCCTTTGCGTTTCTGCCTGCACGTCCGGATTTCACTTGGCTGTCCGATCCGTGATAGCCTCCCTCCATGCCCCACATCCGGATCGTCGAGGTCCACGAAGCAGACGCCCCCCTGCGCGCCGTCTACGACGCCGTGTTGTCCCGCCCCATCCCCGCGGTCTACCGCGCTCCTCATGGCGGCCCGGCCGGCATCCAACGCGCGCACAGCCTCGACCCCGAGTTGCTCCGGCTCACCTTCGCCGCGACCGGCACGTTCCACCGCGGTGAGGGCCTCTCGTGGGCGGAGCGTGAGCTCATCGCCGCGTCCGCCTCGCGGACGAACCAGTGCTTCTACTGAACGTCAGCTCACGCAGAGTTTCTGCGTGTCGCTTCTCAGGATGAGGCCCTCGCCACGGACGTCGTGACGGGGACCGACATGCAGCGCGCGTCTCCACGCGAGCGCGCCCTCGGCGGGTTCGCGGTCGTCATGACCGAGGCGCCGTGGTCCATCGACGCTTCGGATCTCGACCGCCTCCGCGCCGTGGGCGTGTCCGAGGACGGCGTCGAGCAGGCCATCTGCGTCGCGTCTTTTTTCAACTACTACACGCGCGTCGCGGACGGCACGGGCATCACGTTCGATTACGAGTCGCCGCTCCCGCGCATCTCCATCGACCTCACGCGCGAGGCCCTGCCGCGACCCCCGCGGAGCGACTGGAACCCCGCCGTCGACGGCTCGCGCGTCCCCGTGTTTCCGCGGCGCGCCTTTGCGCAGGCGCTCCTCGAAGAGTGGCACGCGTACCACCTCGACCGCGACGCGCTGCTCTCCCGCCGCGAGCGCCGTCTCCTCGCGCGCGCCGCCGCCGCCGAGCTCTGTGATGCCGGCGCGGTCGCTCGCTACGAGGACATGAGCCCAGAGGACGCGCGCGAGCGCGCCCTCGTGGCGTACGCGACGAAGCTCACCCGCACGCCCTGGGCCGTCGGCGCCGCCGACGCCGCGGCGTTGCGGGCGCACGGCCTCGATGACCCCGCCATCCTCGCGGCGATCACGCTCGTCGCGCACCAGAACACGTTTTCCCGCATGCACCATGGACTTGCTGCGCTCGCGACGGCGGGATGACCGATAGGTCGTCCCCGAGCCGCCGCGCGAGGCGCTCCACGCGCACGGGGATCAGCCGCCGAGCTTCGCGACGAGCCGCTCTTTCGCGGCGGGCCACTCGTCCTCGACGAGGCTGAACATCACCGTATCGCGCAGGTGGCCGCCCCGCGTCTTCTGGTACTTGCGCAGCACGCCCTCGCGCACGCCGCCGATGCGCGCGATCGCGGCTTGTGATTGCAGGTTTCGCGCGTCCGTCTTGAGCTGCACGCGCGCGGCGCCGAGCCCCTCGAAGGCGTGTTGCAAGAGGAGAAACTTGGCCTCCGTGTTGATCGCCGTGCGTTGCCAGCGCTTGCCGATCCAGGTCCAGCCGATCTCCAGGCCACGATCGATCCGGCTGATGCTCAGGTATCGCGTCGCGCCGCACACGCGCCCGTCGCCGAGGCTCACCTGCACGAACGCGACCGTCGTCCCCGACGCATGCGCCTCCAGCGCCGACGTGACGTGCGCCTCCATCGCTTCGAGCGAGAGCGGCGGCTCGATCGACATCCACCGCCAGATCGATTCGTCCTCCGCGAGCGCGGCGAGCAGCGCCGGCGCATGCGCGAGGGTGAGGGGTTCGAGGCGCACGTGGCGGCCTTCGAGGGTGATCGGGCGCGGATCCATGCCGCCTTGTACCGCGAACGGGCGGGGGCGGGGAGGCGTCAGCGTGTTTCGAGGAGGATCGTCGTTTCGTACGTGCCAGGCGCCGTCCGCACGGTATGCCATCCGCGGCCGATCGAGGTCGCGGCGATGTGCCAGAAGAACCAGTCGCCGTAATGCTCGATGGCCCCTTGCGAAATGCCCCAGCCGGCCGTGGGCGAGGGCTCGCGCGAGGCTTGCTCCTTCCACGAGGGCACGCGGATGCGAAACCCGCCGGCCGTGATCAGCGGCTCGTCGATCTTGCCGATCGCCGTGAACGGCCCTTTTTCGGCGCGCGTCGCTCGAAAAAAGCCGAGCTCGTCCCCCCGGAACGCGACGAAATGCGCGGGCTCGCCTGCATCCCCCGAGGGCCAGGAAAACCCGTTGATCGAGGCCGTCTGGAGCTCTCTCCCGTCGTCGGCTCCGCGGAGCTGCGACAGCCGCATGGCGACAATCGACCCGAGGTGCGCGCAGAGCTCGCGCCGCACGGTCGTGGAGACCTCGATCCGCGTGGTCGACGCGCCCAGGATCTCGACCGCGCCGAACACCTCGAAATCGGCGTTCTCCCCGGCGAACACGATCCGGTCGCCCTCGCGGCCGGCGCGGAACGGCGGGACCCGCGCCGCGCGATGGTCGAGGACCGTGAGCCCACAGCCGTCCGCCACGGCGTCGTAATCGAACGAGGGCACGATCTCCGCCCGATGAGGGCCGGCCTCCACGACGACCGACGCCCCCTCGACCCGCACGCGGAGATCGCCCTTCCGGAGCGCCGCGTCGCCCTCGGGAATCGTCGTCCCGCTCTTCGGGGCATGGTTCGAAGGAACCGTCGACGCCCTCGGGGCGCGCGCCGAAGCCCATACCCCGGCGCCGATCAGCGCGCCCGCGAGGGCCGGAAGCACGACCCCGACCGCGCGCCGGTGCATTCGATGGGCGAGGGCGGCGAGCAGGAACGCCGCTGCAAAAGGGAGGACGAGGAGGCGCGCATACGACGTCGTGCCCGTGAACCACCCGAAGGCCGCCACGACGAACCAGAACCCCGCGAACGCAGCCGTCACCGCGGCGCCGAGCTTTTCCCGACGTGTGACGAGCGCAAAGCCGAGGACGAGCGCGAGCACGGCGACGAGGGGCCCGAGGACCTGATGCTCGAAAAAGGCCGCCGATGGCACGGAAAATCCCCGCGGCTGCGAGAGCGCGTACGCGAGGCCTCCTGCGGCATGACCGAGGGCCGTGATCCCGAGCAGCCCCCGCACTGCGGCGTCGTGCGTTCCTGCCATCCCGCGCACGGTATCCCGCGACGCCAGCGGGATCCAGGGCGCACCTGATTGCTTGCGGCTCGAACCCCGCGGTAGCGTTCGTTTCGTGATGCGTCGCCGCGCGTTTCGCCTCGCCCTCCTGGCCCTCGCTGCCTGCGGCCCCGCGAGCGTTCCTTCGCCGCGCCTCACCGAGCCACCACGCGAGGCCCTCGAAGAAGCGCCGCCGCCGCCGTGGCCCTTCGCCGATACGATCTTGCCCGCGCCGCCGGCCCAGGGAAAACCGACCAAGCCCGGCCCGCGCCTGGGGTTGCCCGAGGACCTCGTTCGCGCCGTGGAGACGCTGTTTCGAAGCGGGGTGGCCGATCCACGGGGACTGCCGTATCACGAGGTCTCGATCACGCTCACGACGCAGCCGGAAGGGCCTGGTGAGGTCGTCGCGACAAAAGGCTTCGTGCTCCCGGGGCCGGAGCACGAGCCGCGCTTCGGCGTCCTCTGGAATGGACTCGTGTATCCGCTCGTCTCCGTCGGCCCCGCGGCGGACCTGTACGCCGACATCGAGGCGCTCCGGGCGAACGACAAGCGCATCTGCGACCAGCAGGCCGCGCATTTCCCGGACATGCCTTGCATCCGGACGCGCGCGCCCCGGCCGGAGCTCCCTTCCCACCGGCTCGAAGAGATCCTGCCGATGCACGCCGCGATCCTCGTGCAGCTCGGTCAGGACACGCTCGCGCGTTCGGTATGGGAGAGCTGGATCAAAGGCGGGGATCTCGACACCGTCCCCGAAATCGCGGGGCGCGAGCGGGACATTTTCGCGCGCCTCGCCGAACATTTTTTGCATGGGCTGCGGGACCGCGGGTTCTGGGCCCACGTACGCGGAGACGACGCGCTCGCGCTCGCGAGCTTGCGTGGCCTTGGCCGGCTCTCGCCCGCGCTCTCCGCGCGCGCCGCCGTGCTCGGGGCCAGCGAGCAAACCGTAAACACCCTCGCCGAGCCGCCGGGGCCCTTGCTCGTGGACCAGGAGAAACGTGCCGCGCGGAAGGCACCGAAGGGATTGCCTTCGCCCTTGCCCACGGATCCAGCGGCGCGAGTGGCGGCGCTCGTCGCCGCGCTCGGCGAGGTGCACGAGCCCGCATTCGGGCGGTCTGGCGCGCAGGCCCAGGTCCTCGAAGACCCGATCTTGCAGGCCCTGCTCGCGGAAGGCGAGGCGGCGGTCCTTCCGCTCGCGGAGGCGCTCGCGAACGACGAACGCTCCACGCGATCGATATGGTACGAGGCGCACGGCATCGAGCTGCTCACCGTGCGCGACGTCGCGGAGCTCGCCCTCGACACGCTCGCCGTGGATCTTCCGCTCGCGCCTGCGCCGCCGAACGAGACGAAGATCCAAAAGGCCGCACGGTTCAAGCAGGCTGCGGAAACGTACAAATCGATCCCCGCGGACGAGCGCTGGTTCCGCGATCTCGCGGACGAGACCGCGGGGCCAGCGCGGTGGGTCCAGGCCGCCATGCGCATCGTCGGGCCCACGGACGCGCCTCGCCAGCGCCCCGACGCCTCCGATTTTCTCGCGCTCTTCGTGCGCGTGGACGGGCCCCCCAAACCTCGCTTCGCGGGCCTTGTTTCCCGAAAGAGTCCCTCGGTCACCGAGCTCCTCGCGCAGCGCATGACGCAACTCACCGCAATGAAATCCCCCGCGCACCTGCGGGCCTCGTGCGAGATGGGCTTGCTCCTCGCATTATGGGACCCGAAGGGCGCCGCGCGCCCGCTCCGCGAGGGGACCGCCCCCTTGCGCAAAGCGTGGAAGGACCACGAGGACCCGAGCGCCGCAGAGGAACTCGCATCATGCCTCGCCGTGCTCTTCGTGGCGCGGGGCGCCTCGGGCGACGAACGATCGTTCGACGAATATGCCTCGTGGATCCGCGCGATCGATCCCGCGACCGTCCCTCCAAAGGCAGGCACGCTCCGCACGCTCCTCGCGCCCCTGGCCCTCCGCCCCACGCGCCCTTCCATCGTCGCGGCCGGCCGCGCGATGTTCGCGCCCAAAACCTCGCCCTGGGCCGTCCGCTTCCGCCGCGGCGAGCGTGATGATCTGCTCGATCCCGCCTTGCTCCCGATTCCCGGGATGCGCGAGCTCGTCCTCGCAGCGCTGGAGGATCGGTCCGCGGTCGGCACCATCGAGCTCGACGCCTACGGCGAAGCCGAGTGGGGACGCGATGGAGCGGGCGAATTCGACCGCGAGCACGAGCAAGTCGATCCGCGGGATCCCGGCGCCGCGCCGTCCTCTACGAAAATGCCCCTCCGCGCCTGTGATGATGTCGCGGCGGGGCTCGCGCGGCGTATCGGATCGGCCGCGCCCTTCCGGATGTACTGGATCGAGCCGCGGCGCGACGACGCGATCGCCGCGCTCCGAGCCTTCGTCGTGACGAAGTCCGAGCCGCCTCGCGCCCCCTGAACGGCATTTTCATCCACAATCGAGAAACCTCGGAGAAGATGCGGCCGAGCGCGTCCGCGACGGAAGTATTTTCTCTTCGGGGACGGCTCTCCCAAGGGGCTGTTCATCCGCTATGCTTCGTGCGGGCGAAGTCCCCCACCACGCGCCATGACGAACGTCGCCTTGCTCGGATACGGCCGCTTCGGCGCGGCCATGGCCTCGCTCCTCCGCGACGCGGACGTCGACGTGCGGGCCTTCGACCCTCGCTCCCCCGTGCCGGACGAAATGCGCGTCGCGTCGATCCCGGAGCTCGTCCGAGACCGCGATTTCGTGATCGTCGCCGTCCCCGTCACCGCCATGCCCCGCGCCTTCGCGGCGATGCGGCCGCTGCTCGCGCCCTCGCAGATCGTCGTCGACGTCGGCAGCGTCAAGCTCGGCCCCTCGGCGGCCATGAACGAATCCTTCGGCGCCGCGATCCCCTGGGTCGCCACGCATCCCCTGTTCGGCCCGATCAGCCTCTCGCGCGGCGAGCGCCCGCTCGTCGCGGTGGTGTGCCCGAATGCGACGCACCCGGCGGCCGTCGAGCGGGTCGTCGCGCTTTACGAGCGCATCGGCTGCACGGTCGTCCTGGAGGACGAGGCCACGCACGATCGCAACATGGCCTGGACGCACGCGCTCGCATTCTTCGTGGCCAAGGGTATGCTCGACGCGGCCGTGCCCCTCGACATCCCGTACGCGCCTCCGTCCTTTCAAGCGCTCGCGCGGACCGTGGAGGCCGCCCGCTCGGACGCGGGGCACCTCTATGCCGCGCTCCACCGTGAAAATCCCTATGCCGCCGAGGCCCGCCGCAAGCTCGTCGAAGCGCTCGTCGCCGCCGATCAGAACCTCTCCGGATCGGACGGGATGGCTCCGCCGCCGTCGTCCTCGCTCGTCCTCTTGCCCTCCACGGCCCGCTCGCAGGCCTTGCGCGAGACGCGTGATCTCATCGACGACCTCGATCGTGAAATCGTGGAGCTCCTCGGCCGCAGGGCCCAGCTCGCGCGGCGCGCGGCGCGCGAAAAGGCAAAGCTCGGCCGCCCCGTGCGGGATCCCGAGCGCGAGGCGGAGCTTTTCGAAGCGCGGAGGCGCTGGGCGGCCGAGCGCGGGCTCGATCCGGCCTCGGTGCACGAAATCTTCGACGCCATTCTCCGATTCTCCAGGCGCCTCCAGCACGAGGAACCCATCGACGGAGCAGATTGATCTTTTTCACGGGCCGGCTGAGGCCGCCACAGCATCCAACAGCACACGGAGCATAGGGGGAACTTCATGATCGTCACGCTCGAGCCCGACGCGCCCGAATCGCGCGCCGAAGCGGTCGTCCGCCTCGCGGCGCGGTATCCGGGGGTCTCGGTCCAGAAATTCGTCTTCCGGGGGGAATCCACCTCCATCACCGAGGTGCACCTCATCGGCTCGACGCGCGCCGTGCCGACGGAGCCCTTCGAAAGCCTGCCCGGTGTGCGCAAGGTCGTCCGCGTGTCCCGGAAATACCGGCTCATCGGCCGGCACCACCCGGACGCCGCGACCCACGGGTTCGAGTACAACGGCGTCCATTTCGACGAGAAACGTGTCCACGTCTTCGCCGGCCTCTGTGCCGTCGACACGCGCGAGCACGTCGGCCACATGATGGCCGCGCTCGAAAAGGCGGGGATCCGGACAACGCGCATGGGCGCGTACAAGCCGCGCACGAGCCCCTACGATTTCCAGGGCCTCGGCAAGACCTGTTTGCCCTGGGTCTTCGAGCTCGCGGGCAAGCACGGCGTCAAGGTGATCGCCATGGAGGTCACCGACGCGCGTCACATCGACGAGATCAACACGGCGCTCGCCGCGGCGGGCGAGCCGACCGGCGTGATGCTCCAGATCGGCACGCGCAACACGCAGAACTTCGAGCTCCTCAAGCAAGTGGGCCAGCAGCGCCGCTTCCCGGTCCTCTTCAAGCGCGGCATGGGCATCTCGCTCGAAGAGTCCTTGAACGCCTGCGAATACGTGGCGAGCGAAGGGAACCCGAACATCGTGTTTTGCCTGCGCGGCGTGAAGACGCACCTCGGCGATCCCCATCGCAACCTGGTCGACTTCTCGCACGTGCCCGTCCTTCGCCGGCAGACACGCCTGCCCGTGTGCATCGATCCCTCGCACGCCGTGGGCCGCATGGACAACGCGCCCGACGGCCTGCCGGACATCTTTCACGTGGTCGGGCAGGGGATCATCGCGGGCGCATCCATGGTGCTCGTCGATTTCCACCCGCGGCCCGACGAGGCGCTCTGCGACGGCCCGCAAGCCCTGGACCTCTCGGCCTTGCCGCGGTTCGCGCGCTACGTGGAAAGCGTGCGGCACGCATACGAAGGTATCGTCCGCGAGGTCGGCGCGGGCGCGGCGGCGGCGACCGAGCCTCACGCCGCTTGATCGGAGCCCGGGGCGTCGTGGAGGGGATCTCGGTCGCTTGCCTCGGCCCCTCGGGCACCTTCAGCGAGGAGGCGGCCGCGCGCCATTTCGGGCAAGACGCCCGTCCCGTCTTCTGCACCTCGATCGACGACGTCTTCGACGGGGTGCAGGCGCGCGCCGCCCCCTTCGGCGTCGTGCCCGTGGAAAACTCCCTCGAAGGCGCGATCGGCCATACCCTCGACCGGCTCGTCGCCTCGCCGCTCCGCATCTCCGGCGAGGTCGCGCTCCCCATCCGCCAGCACCTGCTCCGGCGCGAGGGGCGGATCGATGGGATCACGCGGGTCTACGGGCACGCGCAATCCCTCGCGCAATGCCAGCGATTCTTGAAACATACCTTGCCGCTGGCCGAGCGCGTCGCGGTCTCCAGCAACGCCGAGGCGGCGCGCCTCGCCGCGCGGGAGCCGGAGACCGCGGCCCTCGCGGGCAAACGCGCGGCGGCGATCCACGCGCTCGCCATCCTCGCCGAGGGGGTCGAGGACGATCCGACGAACACCACGCGCTTCCTGGTGATCGGCGAAACGAGCGCCGCCCCCTCGGGCCACGACAAAACCTCGCTCGTCATGTCAGCGCCGAACCGCCCAGGCTCGATGCTCGCGCTGCTCCGCCCCTTCTCGCGGCACGGCGTGAGCATGACGAAACTCGAATCCCGCCCCTCGCGGCGAGGTCTTTGGGATTACCTCTTTTTCGTCGACGTCGAGGGTCACGCGGAAGACGTCGCCGTCCGCCGCGCGCTCATCGAGCTGGAAGCGCGCGCCGGCTACCTCAAAATCCTCGGCTCCTACGCGATGGCGCGTCCCTGATCGGAACTTCCTCGCCCCGGCTCAAGCTCCTCGCGTACCATGGAAACCATGGAATATGCGCACGGTCGATCGAGGTCCGGATCCAGCACGAGCGCTCCTGCATCGCTCGTCGTTCTCGTTTCTTCGCTGGTAATCGTCGCGGCGCCGGCGTGCGTCGCGCCCGAGGAGGACGAGCCGTTCGTCGACACGGCGAGCTTTGCGTACACAGTCCCCGCGAAGGGGACAGCAACGACGCTCGACGTGGCGGGCTGGAACCTCGAGTGGTTCGGTGATGCGAGCCGCGGGCCCACGAACGACACGCTCCAGCGGCAGAACGCATACGACGTGATCAGCGGCGCAGACATGGATCTCTGGGGCGTCCAAGAGATCGTGAGCGTCTCGCAGTGGAACACGCTCAAATCGCAGCTCGCCGGGTACGCAGGCTTCTTGTCGAACGATCCGATCGTGACGAACGGCTCCTCGTATTACACCACGTCGGAGCAGAAGCTCGGCTTCCTCTACAAAACCTCGGTCGCCACGGTGCAGAGCGCGCGCGTCATCCTGACCGCCTACGACTACGAGTTCGCCGGGCGGCCGCCGCTCGAAGTGAAGCTCTCGGTCACGCTGAACGGCACGACGGACAACGTGATCGTCATCGTCCTCCACATGAAAGCGCTCGCGGATTCCGCGAGCTACCTGCGCCGGCTCGACGCATCCACCGCGCTGAAATCCTACCTCGACACGAACCACCCAACCCAAAAGGTATTCGTCGTCGGCGATTTCAACGACGACCTCGACGGGTCGATCTCGGGCAACCCCACGCCCTACGCGAATTTCCTCGCCGACACAGCCGATTACCACTTCGCCACGAAAGCCCTGACAGACGCGAACATCTCCTCGACATCGAGCGGCGGCGCAACCCTGGACCACCACCTCGTGACGAACGAGCTCGCCCTGGCCCTCGTCCCCGGCTCCGTCGAAGCCTACAAGGTCTCCACATTCATCCCGAGCTACGCCTCGACGACGAGCGACCATTTCCCGATCCTGAGCCGCTACACCTGGGCCGCCGCCAAGCCCGCGCAGGTCGTGATCAACGAGATCTGCGCCAACGAGCCCGGCAGCAGCGTCACCGGCGAATTCGTGGAGCTCGTGAACATCGGCGGATTGCCCGCCCCCCTCGACGGCTGGACGATCTCGGACACGACATCCGTGCGGCACACCTTCGCCGCAGGCACAACGCTCGCCCCAGGCAAGAGCCTCGTCATCTTCGGCGCCACCTCCGCCATCCCCGCCGGCACGCCCAACGCAATCGGAAGCTCCACGAGCAACCTGGGCCTCGCAAACGCCGGCGACGCCGTCTACCTGCGCGACGCCACAGGCACGACAAAAGACTCCTTCAGCTACCCCGCATCCCTCGCCGCCGTCGACGGCGTCTCGATGAACCGCAGCCCCGACGCCGCCGAAAGCGCAACCTTCGTCCTGCACACGGCACTCGTCGCCGCCGGGAGCTCACCCGGCACGCGCGCGAATGGAGCGGCGTTCTGACGAGGGGCGTGGCGCCGGGGCGCTGCCCCGGACCCCGCGGGGGCTGTCCGCCCCTCGACCCGGACCAGGCACGGCCTGGACCGAAGGTGGAAGAACTGCGCAATGCGCAGTTCTTCCCACGGGCCGGTGGCAAGACCACGAACGTTGTCGCACGCAGCGGCACGTTGCCGGTTGAAACGTCAGCGCTGCGGTCTTGGTGGGCAGGGTCGCCTGTGGTCTTGACCCCGGCTGTTCGATGAACTGCGCGGAGCGCAGTTCATCGACCCAAGGTCCAGGGCTGGCCCTGCAAAGGGGGGCGGACAGGTACAAACCATTTCCCCGCATCGACTGCGCATCGCGCAGTCGATGCCCAGAGGTCCAGGGCTGGCCCTGGTCCGGGTCCCGGGGCGGACAGCCCCGGGTGGGGCCTGGGGCAACGCCCCAGCTCCGCGCCTTCAGAGGATGATAGGCCCCACCGCCGTCAGCTTCTTCGTCGCCAGCACCCAATAAATCGCCCGGATCGCCCCGTCCTCGCCGATCTCGCATTGCAGCACCGATCGCGGCGCGAGCTTCCGGCCTGGCGCGTGCTCCAGCACCACGGCGGGCATCCCGTTCACCATCCGCAATGCGAATTGCGCGCCCGCGCCGCGCCGCTTGGCGAGGCCCACCAGCAAACGCCCCACCCGGTCCCGCCCCAGGATCGGCAAACGTGCTGCGAAAAATTCGCCTCCGCCGTCGCTCAGGTGCCGCACCTCGGCGTCCAGGATCGATTCGAGCGCTTTTCCATCCGCGCTCCCCAGCGCCAGGAGAAACCGCCCGAGCGCCGCGCGTGTCTTCTCCACGAGCTCGGGCGTGCGACGCGTCCGGCTCGACTCGTAGGCTGCGAGCGCCTGCCGCGCGCGGTGGTGCATCGTCTTCACGGCCGCTTCCGTCATCCCGAGCGCGTCGGCCGCCTCCTTCACCGACCAGTCGAACACGTCGCAGAGCAGCACGATCGCCCGCTGCCGCGGCGTCAGCGCCTCCAGCGCCACGAGGAACGCCATCGACACGCTCTCCAGAAGGTCGTAACGCCCCTCCGTCTCGACCGGCTCGATCCCGATCTCCGGCGCGAAATCGCCCTCCGTCTCGACCGGCGACGGCAGCCACGGACCGTCGTACGCGCGCCGCCGCCGCGCGCGCAGCCGGTCGATCCCGAGGTTCACCGCCACGCGCGTCAGCCATGGCCGCACGGGCTCCTCCGTCCGGACGGGCGGCCGCTCGATCGCGCGCAGAAACGTCTCCTGCACGAGATCATCCGCGTCCGCCGCCGACCCGGTCAGCCGATAGCAGAGACCCCACAGATACCGCCCGTGCTCCCGCGCGAGCCCGTCCCCGTCCGCCATCACCACGGTCACACCCTCGCATCCAAGTCCTTCACGCGCACCTGGCCAAGCACATTCGCCTCCCGCCGCGTCGCTGCCTGCGCCGCGGCCCTCCCGCTCGCGAGGCTCACGTCCGCGAGCATGCCCACGGGCCCCACCCAGTCGCCCGCCACGAACACGCCCGGCGCGCCCGGCACCAGAGGACCGGGCCTGCCCCGCGCGCCCCCGCGCGCCGCCTGCGGGAAATCGTGCGCCACCGTGATCGAGGGCAAGTACCGCCGCTCCACCACGAGGTGCTTCGCGCCCGGTTGCAGCAGCTCCAGCACCTCTTCGAGCTCGCGCTCCCCCGCGCGCGGATCGTTCGGCGCGCCATACCGCGCCACGTGGATCACCGCGCCGCCCTCGGGCGCGAGCCGCGCGGACGCCGAGTGCACCGAAAAATAAAGAGGCTGATCGATCCCCAGCGCGAACGTGTTCCGCGGCTGCGGCAAGCGCGAGAGCCCGACGTCGAGGCACGCAGCCGTGACCGGAATCGCCGCCGCCGCCCAGTCCGCGAGGGCCGGGACGTCGGGCAAGAGCGACGACGCGAACGACGGGCTCGCAGCCAGGATCACCACGTCGGCAGGGATCTCCGCGCCGTCCACGAGCCGGACCGCCTTCACGCGCCCGTCCTCCCGGATGACGGACACGGCCTTCGCGCTCGCGACGATCTCGGCCCCCGCGGCCCGCGCGACCTCGGCGAGCCCCTGCACCAGCGTCCGCCAGCCGTCGTGCAGGTAGATCACGCCGCGCGTCGTCGCGAGCTTGAACTGTTCGAGGGCCGCGTCCGCCGCGAGCCGCTCCAGATCCGGCGTGTACGTCGAGAGCCGAATGAGCGCGCGGATCACGTCCCGCGCCTCGGGCGTACGGACCTTCGCCCTGAGGAACGCCTCGAAGCTCGTCCCCGCGAGCGAAGCGACGTCGAGCGAATCGAGGCGAGCGAGCAAGCGCGCGACCTCGATCTTCCCGACGAGCGGCAGGAGCGACGACGTCAAGAGCGACACAGGCCCGGTCGGCAGGGCCCGGAGAAGGCCCCCTTGAAGCGCGTAGGCGCCGCTGCTCGTCGCCGGCGGGCCTCCTTTCGTCTCCACGCCAAGCTCCGCGAGCACGTGCTCGGCCTCGCCGCCCCGGTAGAGCGCGTGCGGCCCGATGTTCAGCGAGAACCCCTTCTTCTCATGGGTCGCCGCGCGCCCCCCGAGCTCCGTCGCCTTCTCCAGCACGGTCACCCGCCGGCCCGCCCGCGCCGCGTACGCCGCCGCCGTGAGCCCCGCAAGCCCACCACCCACCACCACCACCCGAGCCGCCGTGTTCGTCGTCATGGTTCGCACCTCTCAGGGGAGGCACGTTCGGGGGTGGCGAAAGGTTACGCGAAATCGTTTGGCGTTGATCGAGGGGCGCAGCTCACTTCCGCGCGAACCACTCCAGCAGGGCGACGAGCGCGGCGAGCCCGGCGATGGGGACGGCGATCCAGCCGAGCAGGGTGATCCAGCCGCGGCGCAGGGAGCGACCGCCGCGGTCTTCGCAGGCGAGGCAGATGGCCCAGACCCGGGCGCCGCCCTCGGTGAGGACGCAGCAGTCGCCGCAGACGGGCGCGTGGCAACGGGCGCAGGGACCAGCCGCCACGGCGCTGCAACGGACGCAACGCGCGACGGGAGGGCCGTCGTTGTGGGAGATCAGGCCGCCGGACATGGCGAGGGAGTCTAGCCTGAGTCCGTCCAAAAGTTGCTCGCTTCGCCGCGCTCTCCTTGTTCTCCATCAACTACCATGGTAGTTGATGTCCGTCCTGGCCACGGCGCCATGACAACCTCGGGCGGCGCAGCGCCTTCTCGTCGCCCATTTCGCCACGGTCTCGACGCGCGCTCGAGGACAGCCTCGCGCGCCGAGAATCGAATCACACGGGATACGTGTGCCCGTTGCGCACGCCCGCGCCCATGGCCGGAAATGCCGGTGCCGCCACGCCCAACGACACGCAAAGGACTCGGACCATGCAAGGACGAACGATTCCAAGACACCTGGCAGGTTTTCTCTTTTCCGTGTCGACAGTGGCGTGCGCCGCGACCCAACCGGCCGACATTCGCATGGGGAACAACCTCGAAGCCGCAGCCGCGCCCCCGCCGGCCGACGTGCTCGTGGTCAACAAGATCAAGACGAACGGGAACCTCCCAGGCAATCTCTCGTTCCTGGACCTCGCCTCCGGCAAAGTCGCCGCCCACGTCCCCGTCGGCCGAGAGCCCCACGAGGTGGCCGTCTCCGCCGACGGGCGCTACGCCGTCGTCAGCAACACCGGCAGCTCCAAAAAACCAAGCAACAGCCTCTCGGTCTTCGATGTCGAAAAGCGCAAGGAGATCCATCGCGTCGACCTCGGACCGCTCTGGAACCCCCACGGCCTCCTGGCGCGCAACGGCCTCTTCTACTTCACCGCCGAAGGAGCCCGCGCCATCGGCGCCTACGACCCCGTAAGAAACCGTTTGGCCTGGGTGATGAGCACCGGCCAAGACCAAACCCACATGCTCGCCGCAACAAAAGACGGCAAAACCCTGGTCGCGACGAACCGCGGCTCCGGCACCGTCTCCATCCTCCAATTGACGAAGCCCGACCCCCTCGCCGCAGGATCCTGGAAAGAGACGATCCTCCCCGTCGGCCGAAACCCCGAAGGGATCGACGTCAACCCCGAAGGAACCCAAGCCTGGGTCGGATGCCGCGGAGGCAACGAAATCGCCATCGTAGACCTCGCGCAGCAAAAGGTCGTCGACCGTTTCTCCACGCCCAACCAGCCCATCGTCCGCGTCAAATTCGCCCTCGAAGGCAAGCTCCTCCTGGCAACCGATCCCTGGCACGGCGAACTCCTCTTCATCGACCCCACGAGCCACCAGACCCTCAAGAGCCTCCCCATGGGCCAAGGCTGCGAAGCCATCTTCATCGAGCCCGACGGCAAACACGCACGCATCGGCGTGACAACCGAAGACAACGTCGCCGAAGTCGACCTCGCGACCATGTCGGTGGTGCGGCGCATCTCCGCCGGTCAAGCGCCAGACGGAATGGCCTGGATCGGCAAGTAGGCGCGCCGCGCCGGGGCGCTGCCCCGGACCCCGCGGGGGCTGTCCGCCCCTCGACCCGGACCAGGCACGGCCCTGAGCATTGGTCCCATCTCCGATCGGTACATTCCCCCCCTCTGACGACATTTAGCGAGGGAGATGTTGGATGCAGAGGTGGCCTCGTCGGCGGAAGCGTGGGCACAGGAGGAGTTCGGGCATG
>NZ_SSMQ01000083.1 GCF_005144585.1 Polyangium fumosum
CACGCCCGCGCCGGCCTCGCCGCCCTGGCCGCCGACGCCGCCGCTGCCGCCGTTGCCGCCGACCCCCGCGCCGCCGTCGCCGCCGACGCCGCCGGTGGGGGTGTTGTCCGAAACGATGACGCAGCCGCTGGTGAAGGCCGCGACCGCGAGGGAAGTAAGAACAAAGGCAAACGTAGCGCGAGACTGCATGTTCCGAGTCCTCCGAAGTTGGGAGGCGCCGGGGGCCCGGGGGGCTCCGGCGCGGACGATTTCAAGACGTGACAGGGTAGTACGAGCAGGCCGACGGATCCTTCAAAACCGACCCGTGCTCCGTACGCCCGTTCAGCGATCGCGGCAGATCCGTTCAGCCGGATCCCTCACGGACGATGGAGCGCGCAGATTTTCTGCGGATCTGCCTTGCAAGCGTCGTGGGGCTTTGCTAGACACCGCGCTCCGTTTTCCTGGGAGCGATCGCCTATGGCGTTCGTCTCTCCCGAAGCCGTAACGGCGCTTCGGTCTCAGCTCGCTTCTTCGGCCGCCGTGGGACACCCCCCGGTGACGCGAAGAGGGATCCTCGTCGCGAGACGTCGGGCTGATGTTCCGGAACGTACGACGGCAGGGCTCGGTTCGACAGGCGCAAGCTTGTCGACCGGGTTGGCCAACGACCGGGCGCCCTGGGCCGAACCGGCCCCCTGTCTGCGAGGTTTCTCGGATGCTAAGCAAGGCCAGTGCGATGTTTTCGCGGATTTCTCCGCGAAAGGCGCGCATGATTGCGGACCTGGTCCGCGGACGCGATGCAGCGGATGCGATCCAGCTGCTCCAGTTCACGGAGAAGTCAGCCGCGCCGGTGATGAAGAAGATCATCGAGAGCGCGGTGGCGAACGCCCGCCAGGGTGGCGCCGACGTCGACGCTTTGTTCATCAGCAAGGCGACGGTCGACAAGGGCCCGAACAAGTTCAACCGCCGCTGGCGCCCCCGAGCGATGGGGCGCGCGACGAAAGTCGTGAAGGGCGTCTCTCACATCGTGATCGAGCTCAGCGAGCGCAAGTAAAGGAACACGGCTTCCATGGGACAGAAGACCCATCCGTACGGCTTCCGCGTCGGCGTCATCAAGACGTGGAGCAGCAAATGGTACGAGGACGGTAACGCGTACCAGAAGTGGCTCCACGAGGACATCCGCATCAAGCGGGCGATCAAGCAGTACCTCTACAACGCGAACATCGCGAGCGTGGAGATCGAGCGTGCCGCGAACCGGGCCAAGGTCATCGTCTACACGGCGCGTCCGGGGATGGTGATCGGCAAGGGCGGCAAGGGCATCGAGACGCTGAAGGGCGGCAACGTCGGCACCGCGACCAAGGGTGAGACGGTGTTCCCGGGCGTCGCCTCCTTCACGGACAACGAGGTCTTCATCGACGTCCAGGAGGTCCGGAAGGCGGAGACGAATGCGCAGCTTGTCGCGGAGAACATCGCGACGCAGCTCGAGCGTCGCATCGCGTTCCGCCGCGCCATGAAGAAGGCCGTGGCGACGGCGATGAAGTTCGGCGCGAAGGGCATCCGCGTTCGGTGCGCGGGCCGGCTCGGCGGCAGCGAGATGAGCCGGGTCGAGACGTACCGCGAGGGTCGGGTTCCGCTCCACACGCTGCGCGCCGACATCGAGTTCGGCCTCGCCGAGGCGAGGACGAAGGTCGGCATCATCGGCGTGAAGGTGTGGATCTTCAAGGGTGAGGTTCTCCAGCGCAAATCGCGCCGGATTCAGTAGGACAGACCGATGCTGTCTCCCAAGCGAACGAAGTTCCGCAAGATGCAGAAGGGCCGCATTCGCGGGGTTGCGACCACGGGAAGCGACGTGTCCTTCGGTGATTTCGGCCTGCAGGCACTCGAGCCCGCGCGCATCACGTCTCGCCAGATCGAGGCTGCGCGTATGGCGATTCAGCGTCACTGCAAGCGCGCGGGTAAGCTCTGGATCCGCATCTTCCCGGACCGACCGGTGACGAAGAAGCCGCTCGAGGTCCGCATGGGTGGCGGAAAGGGTGCGCCGGAAGAGTGGGCCGCGGCGGTGCGGCCTGGCCGCGTCATGTACGAGATCTCGGGCGTGCCCGAGGAGATGGCGCGTGAGGCGTTCCGCCTCGCCGGGCACAAGCTCCCGATGGCGTGCAAGTTCATCGCTCGCGGGATCGTGTGAGGTATTCGAGATGAAGGCGAAGGATCTGCGCGAACGCACGACGGAGCACCTGCAGGAGCTCGAGAAGAATCTCGGCCGTGAGGTGTTCGACGCCAAGTTCAAGAACTTCACGAACCGGCTGAACGACACCTCGGCGATCCGCAAGGCGCGCCGCGATCTCGCCCGGGTCAAGACGATCCTCCAGCAGCGTGCCAGCGAGCCGGCAGCGGCGGAAGGGAACAAGTAGAGCCATGGCAACGAACGAGGCGAACGCGACCGCCGCCGGACAGGCTCAGGCCGATACGACCGCGAAGCCGCACGGCTTCCGCCGCAAGCTCGTCGGGCGCGTGAAGAGCAACAAGCAGGACAAGACCGTCGTGGTCGAGGTCGTGCGCAACTCGCCGGATCCGGTCTACAAGAAGTACGTCCGGGCTCGCGAGCGCTACAAGGCGCACGACGAGAAGAACGAGTACAAGGTCGGTGACCGCGTGGAGATCCAGGAGCATCGCCCGATCTCGCGCGAGAAGCGCTGGATCGTGACGAAGCTCATTTCCCGCCCGGTGGAGGAGTAGCCATGATTCAGGTCACGACGCATCTCGAAGTGGCTGACAACTCCGGGGCTCGGGTCGTCAAGTGCATCAAGGTTCTCGGTGGCTCGCGTCGTAAGTACGCGGGGCTCGGCGATGTGATCGTCGTGTCCATCAAGGAAGCCATGCCGGGCACCAAGGTGAAGAAGGGCGACACGGCGCGGGCGGTGGTGGTGCGCACGGCGCGTGAGTATCAGCGCTCGGATGGCACCTACATCAAGTTCGACACCAACAGCGCGGTGTTGATCAACAAGGAGAAGGAGCCGATCGGGACCCGTATCTTCGGGCCGGTGGCTCGCGAGCTCCGCGCGAAGAAGTTCATGAAGATCATCTCGCTCGCGCCGGAGGTGCTCTGATGCGACGGCTCCGAGTCGGTGACCTCGTGCAGGTCATCAGCGGAAAAGACAAGGGCAAGCAGGGTCGCGTGACGAAGGTCCTCGCGGAGGACGACAAGGTCGTCGTCGAGGGGATCAACGTGGTGACGCGGCACCAGCGCCCGACGCCGCGCAACCAGCAAGGCGGCAAGATCACGAAGGAGGCACCGCTTCATGCCTCCAAGGTGATGCCGGTGGATCCGACGACGGGCAAGCCCACGCGGGTGAAGTCTACGATCGTCGATGGCAAGAAGCAGCGCACCGCGAAGAGCGGCGCCGTGATCGCGGCAGGCTGAGCCATGGCGGACAAGAAGGAAGAAAAGGGCAAGGGCAAGGGCGAAAAGCCCAAGGACGCCAAGCCGGCGGCTGCGAAGCCGCAGGCGGCTGCGGCCGGCAAGAGTGGCAAGGAGGCCGGGAAGGGCGGCAAGGGCAAGGGCGAGGTGAAGGCCACGCCGCAAGCCGAAGTCGCTGACGTTCCGCGCGATCCGAGCTACGCGCCGCGCCTGCGCGCGAAGTACCGTGAGGCCGTCGGGCCCGCGCTTTCGAAGCGCTTCGGGTACAAGAACCCGATGATGGTGCCGCGCCTCGAGAAGGTCGTGATCAACATGGGCCTCGGCGCTGCCGTCGGGAACCCGAAGATCATCGACTCCGCTGTCGAGGACATGCGGGCGATCTCGGGCCAGAAGCCGGTCGTGACGCGCGCTCGCAAGTCGATCGCGACGTTCAAGCTCCGCGAGAACCTCCCGATCGGCGTGATGGTGACGCTGCGCGGAGAGCGGATGTGGGAGTTCGTCGATCGCTTGATCAGCTTCTCCCTGCCGCGCGTGCGTGACTTCAAGGGCGTGAGCCCGAAGGGCTTCGACGGCAAGGGCAATTTCACGATGGGTCTGCGCGAGCAGATCATCTTCCCCGAGGTCGACTACGACAAGGTCGACGTCGTGAAGGGAATGAACATCTCGTTCGTGACGACCGCGCGCACCGACGAGGAGGGACGAGCCCTTCTCACGGAGCTTGGGATCCCGTTCAGGCATTGAGGAACGTTCGATGGCCCGTGCAAAAGAATTCGCCAAGCTGAACCGGCCGCCCAAGTTCGCCGTGCGGCACCGGAATCGTTGCAAGGTGTGCGGCCGTTCGCGGGCTTATTACCGCGACTTCGAGCTCTGCCGCATCTGTCTTCGTACGTTCGCGCTCCGAGGCGAGCTGCCGGGCGTGATCAAGGCGAGCTGGTGATGCCATGATGACCGATCCTGTCGCCGACATGCTGACCCGGATCCGGAACGCCGCGCTCGCGCGGCACGATCGGACCGAGGTTCCTGCAAGCAAAATGAAGCAGGCCGTTGCCGAGATCCTCAAGTCCGAGGGGTATATCGCGGACGTGCGGCCGAGCGATGGCAACCCTGCGAAGCTCACGATCGTGCTGAAGTACGGGCGTGATCGCTCGAGCGCGCTCGACGGAGTCCGTCGGGTGAGCCGTCCGGGGCGACGCGTGTACGTCAAGCACGACCGCATCCCCCGCGTGCTCTCCGGGCTCGGGATCTCGATCCTGAGCACTTCGCACGGCCTGATGAGCGACCGCGACGCCCGCAAAAACAAGCTCGGAGGCGAGCTCATCTGCGAGGTGTGGTGATGCAGACGGCTACGACGCAAAATGGCGAGGCCTCCAAGACCTCGCGCGTCGGCAAGCGACCGGTGGACGTCCCCAAGGGTGTCACCGTGTCGATGCAGGGACGCAAGGTCGAGATCAAGGGCGCCAAGGGCCAGCTCGCTCGCGAGCTGCCCTCGACGGTCGACGTGAAGGTCGAGGGTACGAAGCTGCACGTGACCTCGACGGCCCCCGGGCGTGATGGCTCGCGGCTGCAGGGGCTCGTGCGGGCGCTGCTCGCCAGCATGGTGAAGGGCGCGGCCGACGGCTACGAGCGTGTGCTCGAGCTGAAGGGCACCGGTTACCGTGTCGACCTGAAGGGCACGACGCTCACGTTCGCGCTCGGGTATTCGCACCCGGTCGTGTTCAACGTGCCGAAGGGCCTCACGGCGACGATCCCGGCGGATTCGAAGGGCACGGTCCTCGTTCTGGCGGGCGCCGACAAGGAGCTCATCGGGCAGACGGCCGCGACGATCCGCGGCTTCCGCCCGCCGGAGCCCTACGGTGGCAAAGGCGTTCGTTATCGTGGCGAGCGCGTTCGCGAGAAGGCCGGCAAGGCTGGCGGTAAGGGCGGCAAGAAGTAACCGAGCGGGGCGACCTCGTGTCGCCCCTACAGGTACGGGGTTACGACCATGGCTATGAAGATCGTCGGACGGGAGCGCCGTAAGCTCCGTATTCGCAAGAAGGTGAACGGCTCGCCCGCTCGCCCGCGCCTCACCGTCTTCCGCAGCGCGAAGCACATCTACGCGCAGGTGATCGACGACACGACGGGTCAGACCGTCGCGCACGCGTCGACGCTGTCGAAGGACCTGAAGGGCACGCTCGACAACGACAACAAGGTCGACGCGGCCAAGAAGGTCGGGGCGCTCATCGCCAAGATCTGCAAGTCGAAGAAGATCGACCGTGTCGTGTTCGATCGGAACGGCTACCTCTATCACGGGCGCGTGAGCGCCCTCGCTCAGGCCGCGCGGGAGGCGGGGCTCGAGTTCTAGCCCCGAAGGCGCCGAGCCCGCGGGGGCCTCGGGCAAGACGTCTCGGGCGATAGCGAAGACTTCACGGACGACGAAGAAGGCACGGTATGGCGTTCGATCAGGTCGACGAAGAAAAGCTCAAGGAGCGGGTGATCCACATCAACCGCGTCGCCAAGGTCGTGAAGGGCGGGCGGCGCTTCAGCTTCTCGGCGCTCGTCGTTGTGGGCGACGAGTCGGGACATGTGGGCGTCGGCCTGGGCAAGGCCAACGAGGTTCCGGAGGCGATCCGGAAGGGCAATGACCAGGCCCGCAAGAACATCTTCCGCATCCCGCTCGACGGGGCGACGATCCCGCACGACGCGTTCGGGCATGTCGGCGCGGGCAAGGTGCTCTTGAAGCCGGCGAGCCCTGGAACGGGCGTCATCGCGGGCGGCGCGGTGCGCGCGGTCGTCGAGTCCGCGGGCATCCACGACGTTCTCTCGAAGTCGCTCGGCACGAGCAACCCGCACAACGTCGTTCATGCGACGGTCGCGGCGCTCAAGGCGCTGAAGAGCGTGGAGCAGGTCGCGGGCCGGCGCTCGATGCAGGCGGACGACGTGGGTTGGCAGCGCAAGGGTGGCAGCGCGACGGGCGGCGCGACGAACCGCCGCCGTGCGAGCCAGATTCCCCCGGCACGCAATCCGCGTGAGGGGGGTGAAGGAGGTACGCCGTGAAGAGCCATCTCCGCGTGCGGCAGACGGGCAGCGTGACGAACCAGACGGAGCACACGCGCAAGGTTTTGCGGGGCCTCGGCCTCCGCAAGCCGGGCAATGAGGTGCTCGTGGCGAACACGCCCTCGTTCCGTGGCATGGTCAAGAAGGTGATCCACCTCGTTTCGGTCGAGGAAGTCGACGGCAACGGCGCGCAGGCGTCGAAGTAAGGAAGCGTAGCAGCATGGACATCCTCTCGAAGCTTCAGGCCCCGGAAGGCGCCAACAAGAAGGAGACCCGCGTCGGCCGCGGCGTGGGCTCCGGCCTCGGCAAGACCGCGGGCCGTGGCCAGAAGGGCCAGAAGGCCCGGTCGACGGGCAACATCGGCAAGAAGCACTTCCAGGGCGGCCAGACCCCGATCCAGCGTCGCCTCCCGAAGCGCGGCTTCCGGAACCCGCTCGCGGCGATCGTCGCGAACGTGAATGTCGGCGACCTCGAGATCTTCGAGGCTGGCGCGGACGTGAACCAGGATGCGCTGGAGGGTAAGCGCCTGCTCCAGGGTCGTTACGACCTCATCAAGGTGCTCGGCGACGGCGAGCTCACGAAGAAGCTCACCGTGACGGCGCACCGGTTCTCGAAGAGCGCCATCGCCAAGATCGAGGCGGCGGGCGGCAAGGCGATCGTGCTTGCACCCGGCAAGGCTTCGGCGCAAGCCTAACGTCCCTCCGGCTCGAGCCCCTCCAAGGCAGCACACCGACGTACCATGGCCACACTCGCGGGAATTGCGAACTTCCACAAGGTCCCGGAGCTCCGGCGCAGGGTGATCTTCACCCTCGTGATGCTGGCCGTGTACCGCATCGGGGTCTTCGTCACGGTCCCCGGCGTCGATCGCGCCGCCATGTCGAAGTACATGGCGAAGCAGTCGGGCGGGCTGCTGAATTTCTTCAACATGTTCTCCGGCGGCGCGCTGGAAAACTTCTCCCTCTTTGCGCTCGGGATCATGCCGTACATCTCGGCATCGATCATCATCCAGTTGATGGGCATGGTCTACAAGCCCATCGACGAGCTGCGCAAAGAGGGAGAGCAGGGGCGCCGCAAGATCGACCAGTACACGCGCTACGGCACGGTCGCGCTGTCGCTCTTCCAGGCGTACGGCAGCGCCAAGCTCGTCGAGGGCTGGTCGGCCTCGGACTCGGGGGCGGGCATCGTCACGCACCCGGGCCTCGGCTTCCAGCTCATGACGATGATCACGCTGACCACGGGGACGGCGTTCCTCATGTGGATCGGCGAGCAGATCACGGAGCGCGGGATCGGCAACGGCATCTCGCTCCTGATCTTCGCGGGTATCGTGACGGGCGTGCCGGGCTGGGTGGGTAGTTATCTCGCGACGAACGCGGGTAACATCCAGCCGCTCACGATCTCTGCGGTGGGTGCGTTCGTCGTGGCGGCGATCGCGGTGATCGCGTTCTTCGAGAACGGGCGCCGGCAGATCCCGATCGTGTACTCGCGTCGGCAGGTGGGGCGGCGCGTGTACGGCGCGCAGAACGCGCACCTGCCGCTCAAGGTGAACACGGCGGGCACGATCCCGCCGATCTTCGCCTCCTCGCTGCTCATGTTCCCCGCGACGCTGGCGAACATGAACGTGCCGGGCGCGGACAAGCTTCAGTCGATCATCAGCGGCGGCGGCTGGGTGTTCAACACCGGCTACGCGCTCTTGATCGTGTTCTTCTGCTACTTCTACACGAGCGTCACGTTCCAGCCGGTCGACGTGGCGGAGAACCTCAAGAAGCAGCAAGCGAACATCCCCGGGATCCGCCCTGGCAAACAGACAGCGGACTACATCCAGGGCGTGATGAACCGCATCACGTTTGGCGGGGCGATGTACGTCGCTGCCGTGTGTGTCTTGCCGTCGGTGGTCGGCGACCTCCTGCGCGTGCAGATCACGTTTGGCGGGACGTCCTTGATGATCGTCGTGGGTGTTGCGCTGGATACGGTCAACCAGATCGAGGCGCAGCTCATCACGCGCAGCTACGAAGGGCTCACCGGCCCTGGGGCGAGCCGCATTCGTGCGCGGCGCCTCCCCGAGGGATGAGAAGGGGGATCTTCGGATGATCGCGATCTTGGTTGGTCCGCCCGGCTCGGGCAAAGGCACGCAGGCGAAGGTGCTCTGCGGCAAGTTTGGGATCCCGCAGATCTCGACGGGGGACATGCTTCGTGCGGCCAAGGGGGCCGGCACGCTCGATCCTCGTTACCGCGCGATCATGGACGCGGGTGGCCTCGTTCCGGACGAGGCGATGATCGAGCTCATCGACAAGCGCATCGACGACGCGGACTGCAAGAAGGGCTTCTTGCTCGACGGTTTTCCGCGGACGGTGCCCCAGGCTGAGGCGCTCGAGCGTCTGCTTGCGGGTCGGGGCTTCACGATCGATGCTGTTTTGCAGCTTGATGTGGCGCGATCGCTCCTGGAGGAGCGCTTGATCCACCGTCGGACCGACAAAAGGTCTGGACAGATCTACCATCTCGTCTATAATCCGCCGCCCCCGGATGCCGAGCTAGAGCATCGGGCGGACGATCGGCAGGAGGCCGTCGGAAAGCGTCTCGATGCGTACGAGGCGATGACGGCGGCGCTCCTGCCCTACTACGAAGCAAAAGGTCTCCTCCGGCGTGTCGACGGTGTCGGCAAACCCGAGGAGGTCACGGCGAGGGTGCTAGGGGCCCTTGGCCGAGTGCAGTCGGAAGAGTCATGAGGCGATCGAACCAAAGCTCGAAACCCGCAAAAGAACCGAAGGGCGACAAGCTCGAGTTCGATGGTGTCGTTCAGGAAGCTCTTCCGAACGCGATGTTTCGGGTGAAGGCCGACAATGGTCTCGGCGTGCTCGCGACCATCAGCGGCCGGATGCGTCAGTACTACATCAAGATTTTGCCCGGCGATCGCGTTACGGTTGAGGTTTCGCCCTACGACCCGACGCGTGGCCGGATCACGTATCGTCACAAGTAGACCAAGCAGCCCAAGTAGCGGAGCGAGGACAGGGAACGGAGCCGCGACATGAAGGTGCGACCGAGCGTCAAGAAAATCTGCGACAAGTGCAAGGTGGTACGCCGTCGCGGCGTCGTGCGCGTGATCTGCGAGAACCCTCGCCACAAGCAGCGTCAGGGCTGAGCTGGAGCAACCATGGCACGTATTGCTGGCGTCGATCTCCCGCGTCGTAAGCATCTCGCGTATGCGCTTCCGTACCTCTATGGTATCGGACGTGCGCTCGCGAAGCAGATCTGCGCGAAAGCCAAGATCCCCGAGAACAAGAGGGTGGAGGAGCTGAGCGACGCAGAGGTCAGGACGATCCGCGAGATCCTCGACGCCGAGTACAAGGTGGAGGGTGATCTCCGTCGTGAGGTTCAGCTCAACATCAAGCGGCTGATGGATCTCGGCTGCTACCGCGGTCTTCGGCATCGCCGTGGTCTGCCGGTGAATGGCCAGCGCACGCACACGAATGCGCGTACACGCAAGGGCCCCCGCAAGGGCATGCTGCAGCGTCGCCCGGCGACGAAGGCGTGACGGGACGTTAGGAAGAGGACGCTATGGCGAGTCCGAAGACGGCGGCCACCAAGGCCAAGCAGAAGAAGAAGGTCAAGAAGAACATCGCGGCTGGGATTGCGCACATCCAGTCGACGTTCAACAACACGGTCGTGACGATCACGGACATCAACGGCAATGCCGTGGCGTGGTCGTCGGCCGGTGCGCGCGGGTTCAAGGGGTCGCGCAAGTCGACGCCCTTCGCTGCGCAGCTCGCTGCCGAAGAGGCGGCGCGGCGGGCGCAGGAGCACGGAATGCGGTCGGTGGCCGTATTCGTGAAGGGCCCTGGCGCCGGGCGCGAGAGCGCGCTCCGTGCGTTGCAGACGGCCGGCTTCAAGGTGACGTTGATCCGTGACGTCACGCCCATTCCGCACAATGGTTGCCGGCCGCCCAAGCGGCGCCGGGTCTGAGGCAGCGCGCGCGGGAGTCCGCTCGAGGTTACGAACATGGCTCGCTACGTTGGTCCTGTCTGCAAGCTCTGCCGCCGCGAAGGCATGAAGCTCTACCTCAAGGGTGAGCGCTGCTATTCGGAGAAATGCGCCTACACGCGGCGTCCTTACCCGCCTGGCCAGCATGGTCAGGGTCGTATCAAGCTCAGCGAGTACGCCGTCCGGCTCCGCGAGAAGCAAAAGGTGCGTCGCATCTATGGCGTTCTCGAGAGCCAGTTCCACGGCTACTTCCAGGAGGCGAGCCGTCGCAAGGGCCGCACGGGTGAAGAGATGCTGGCGCTCCTCGAGCGTCGCCTCGACAACGTCGTGCACCGGCTCGGTTATGCGGCGTCGCGCTCCGAGGCGCGTCAGCTCGTGCGCCACGGTCACGTGAAGGTGAACGGCAAGCGCCTCGACATCCCGAGCTTCGTGGTTCGGGTGGGCGATCGCGTGGACCTCACCGAGGGCGCGAAGAAGTTCAAGTTCGTGGCGGCCGCCGTGGCCGGCGCGGACAAGCGCCCGATCGCCTCGTGGCTCGATGCCGACCGTGGAGCGTTCTCGGGCTCGGTCAAGTCGACCCCGGTGCGCGAGGACCTCAACGAGCCGGAGATCCGCGAGCAGCTCGTCGTCGAGTATTACTCGCGCTGATTTCCGTTCGCAGGTCGGTGGTTTTGCGGTGAATGTTTCGGAAAGCTGATCGGGGGCGTGCGATGGAGCGCGGCCCCGATCGCTTTTTGATTGCAGGAAAAAAGCGCCAACCGGCGCGACGCGGGCAGGAGACGGCTTCCGCGCACCGAGTGCGGTGACGGCAGCGAGATCTCCGCGCGAACCCCTCGAAGAAAGAGGACGCTGATGACGATGCAAACCAGCGGAAGCATGACGATGATCGCGCGAAATTGGCGCGATCTGATCCGGCCGAAGGGCATCTCGATCGACACCGAGTCGTCGAACAACTTCTACGCGAAGTTCACCTGCGAGCCTCTCGAGCGCGGCTTCGGGATCACGATCGGCAACTCGCTCCGTCGCGTGCTCCTCTCGTCGCTGCAGGGCGCGGCGATCACTGCCGTCCGTATCGAGGGGGCGCTGCACGAGTTCACCACGGTGCCCGACGTCGTCGAGGACGTCAGCGACATCATCCTCAACCTCAAGGAGGTCGTCTTCAAGGCGGCCGCCGCGCGTACCTACACGGTCCGCGTCGACAAAGAGGGCCCGGGGCCGGTGTACGCGCGCGATATCCAGCTCGTCGACGGGCTCAGCGTGCTGAACCCCGACCACCTCATCGCGGTGCTCGACAAGAAGGGCCCGCTCGCGATGGAGCTGACGGTGAACGTCGGCCGCGGCTACGTGCCCGCGGAGCGCAACAAGACGCCGACGATGGCGATCGGAACGATCCCCATCGACGCGCTGTTCTCGCCCATCCGCAAGGTCAACTACACGATCCAGAACGCGCGCGTCGGTCAGGTGACCGATTACGACAAGCTGACGCTCGAGGTCTGGACGAACGGTTCGGTGCTGCCCCAGGACGCGGTTGCGTTCGCTGCGAAGATCCTGAAGGAGCAGCTCTCGATCTGGGTCAACTTCGAGGAGTCGGAGGAGACGAGCTACCAGACGGTGCCGGGCGACGAGGAGCCGCTGAACGAGAACCTCTTCCGTTCGGTCGAGGAGCTCGAGCTCAGCGTGCGCAGCGCCAACTGCCTCCAGAACGCGAACATCACCCTGATCGGCGAGCTCGTGCAGCGGACCGAGCAGGACATGCTCAAGACCAAGAACTTCGGTCGGAAGTCCCTGAAGGAGATCAAAGAGATCCTCGCGAACATGGGACTTTCGCTCGGTATGAAGATCGACAACTGGCCGCAGCTGCTCGAGCGCTGGAAGGCGCAGCAGGCGCAAGCCTAGAGGGTGCGATATGCGTCATAAGAAGGCGGGGAGGCAGTTTGGTCGGGACACGTCGAGCAGGCGCGCGATGCTGCGCAACTTGACGGCGAACCTGATCACCCACGAGCGCATCGAGACGACGGACGCGAAGGCCAAGGAGCTCCGTCGCGTCGCGGAGCGGCTCATCAGCAAGGCCATGCGCCTCGGCAAGGTCGCCTATACCGCGCAGAGCGAGCTGTCGGCGGCCGACAAGGCGCGCCGGCTCCACGCCGAGCGCCTCGTCGCGGCCTACGTGCCGCGCTTCGGCGTGAAGGCTGACGGCACCAAGGTCGACGTCGTCGAGAAGGTGATGCTCGACCTCTCGAAGCGCTTCGAGGGCCGGCCCGGTGGTTACACGCGCATCATCAAGCTCGGCAATCGCCGCGGCGACAATGCGCCGATGGTCTACATCGAGTTCATCGATGCTGCCGCGGTGACCGACAAGCAGGCTCCCGAGGAGCCGGCTGCGGCGGTGACGGCCGAGCCCACGTCGGCCGCGTCGGCTTCGTCCGAGTCCGCCTCGACGGCGAGCTCCGGCGAGACCGCGTCGAACGAGTAAAGCGCTCCCACGAAAGCCCGTGGACGACGGATCGGGTGACCGATCGCCGCCGTTCACGGGTTTGCAAGGGAAACACGAACACGGGTACCGAAAGGTGTCCGTGTTTTCGTTTGTCTGGAGCGCGTGCTCCGCGGCCCCCTCAATCCGCGCCGGCGACGGGCGCAGGCGCATCCGGCGCGGGCGGTCCAGGCGGTCCGGGCGGATTGCCTCCCGCCGGCGGCCCTTCCGCATCGCGACCCGCGTCGGGCTTGCGCCTCGCCAGGAAGATCATCGCGATCAGCGCGACGAGCCCCACGCCGCCCGCCGCCACGTAGCGATGCAGCGAGCTCTTTTGTGGCTCGATGCGCTCCTGCTCCAGCGACGCGAGCGCCTGCTTTGCGCGCTCGTTGCTCGGGTCGAGCTCGATCGCCTTCGTCAGCGGGAACTTGTCCGGCGTGCCTCGCGCGATGAGCGTCACGCCTTCGAGGTACGCGATCTCTGCCTCGACCTTGCGCGCGCCCTCGCCCTTCGGGTCGAGCCGCAGCGCCTTGCGGAGCATCTCCAGCGCGGCCGCTGGTTCCTTCTCTTCGAGCGTCTTCGCGTGCGCCACGTACGCCGGCGCCATCTCCTTGCGACGCTCGAACACCGGCGAGCGCGCGAGCACCTTGTCGAACGCGCTCGTCGCCTCGACCCAGCGGCTTGCGGCCGCGTGCGCGGCGCCCTCGTCCATCAGCTTGTAGACCTCGGCGAGCCGCGCGCGGTCGTACATGCCGAAGAGCTCCCGCGCGATGCGGTCCCACGTGAACTCGCGGGGGGCCTTGTTGCCCGTCTGGTTCAGGTAGGCGTCGCGGAGCTGCCAGATGCCGGGCTCGCCGATCGCCGAAATGGCCTCGCGCGCGGCCTCGCGGAGCTGGATCCGGTCGCTGTTGCTGAACGAAAGGATCACGCGGACGGCGTCGACGTCGCGCGTGCGACCGTAAGCGCGCAGGATGTCGGCGAGGGCCTGCGGATCCGTCACGCCGACGGCCTCGCCGGGGATGGCGCGGCCGAGCAGATCGAGCTGCTTGCTCGCGAAACGCTGGACGATCTTGGCGTCGTGCTGACGGCCCTCGATGAGCGCGGGCACGGCGCGGTCGCGCAGCTTTGCGATCTGCCGCTGCAGATCGACGCGCAAGAACTCGCCGAAGTACGAGTACATCTGCAGGAGCTCGCGCGTCGCGGCCGTCGTGCCTGCGGCCGTCAGCATCCGCTCCATCGCGAGCAGGCGGACGAGATCCCGCCACGTATCGTTTTTCGGCTTGGGCGAGGCCAGGACAAACTCGAGCCAGTCCCCCTCGTCCTCCGCGTCCTTGTCCTTGTCGTCCTTGCTCTTCTTGGGCGCCTTCGTGTCCTTGCTGGCCTTCTCGTCCTTGCCAGCCTTCTCGTCCTTGCCAGTGCCCGCTTTGTCCTTCTCCTTGCCCGCCTTCTCCGCCTTTTCCTTGTCGCGCAGCGACTTGCGCCCGGCTTTGCGCGCGTCGTCGAGCAGGCCTTGCGCCTCCTTGCGGTCGAGCCCGGCGCGCAGCTCCTGCACGCGCGCGCGCACCGCGGGCACGACCGAGGGCGTCACCTCTGCGACGGCCGTACGTGCCGTCTCCTTCGCCCGCGCGTCGCCCGTCGTGAGGCGCTCGAGCACGCGGTCGAGCTCCTGCAACGCCGCGGCGTCGGGCTCTTGCAGCACGATCGGCTGGAGCTTGGGCAGATCTGGCAGAGAAGCGGGCGCGGCCGGCGCGGCGGCGGCCGACGACGAGGGTTGCGTAATCTCGCCCGCGGCGTGCACGTGCAGCGGCACGAGCGCGAGCGCAGAGACCAGAACGAACGACGAAGCGAGCTTCGAGACGTGATTCACGGTGCCCCCGAGAACGACGGGCGAGCGCGCGCCCCTTCCAGGGCGGATCACTCGACGATGCGGAAGTCCGAAAAATCGCCTTGGAATCCGCGCCAACGAACATCGACGCGCTCGACGCGCGCCGCGCTGGGTCCCTTCTGGGCCCAGGCGATGAGCTCTTTCAGGCCGTCTTCTTCGCCCTCGGCGAGGATTTCGACGCCTCCGTCCGCGCGGTTTTTGACCCAGCCACAGAGGCCGAGGCGCTTGGCTTCGCGCTGCGTCGAGGCCCGGAAGTAGACGCCCTGGACGCGTCCTGTCACGTGCAGATGCACTTGTTTCAGCCCCATCGGACCGCTCGATTCCTAGCCGCACGCAAGGGCCGAGGCAACCTCGTCGGCCCGCGGCGCGGACACGGCGCTGGAACGATCCGCCCCCGAAGGAGCGAACCTGTGAGGCAACACGGCCGATTGACAGGGCAGCATCGCTTGATAGAGTCCCCGCCCGCCGAGCCACACGCCCGGCCGCGCCCCTTCGCTGGGGACACCTCGTCACAGTCCGAAAACCCGCCCTTCCCAGGGGCGGGCATCCACGAGAGCCGGCCCAAGGGCCGACTCGAAGCTCGACCTTCCTACAACCCTACCGACCTCGGGGAACGCGCCGTCGACCGGCCGACGCCCCGCCGTGGAGTTTTCGATCGATGCACCTGCGTGAACTGAAGCAGAAATCGATGGCCGATCTGGTGCAGATGGCCAAGGGCCTCAACATCGAAGGAGCCGCGGGCCTGCGCAAGCAGGAGCTCATCTTTGCGCTCCTCCAGGCCCTGGCCGCGCAAGACCAGCCTGTCTACGGCGAGGGCGTGCTCGAGTGCCTGCCCGACGGTTTCGGCTTCCTGCGGGCGCCCGACTACAACTACCTGCCGGGTCCGGACGACATCTACGTCTCCCCGTCGCAGATCCGGCGCTTCAACCTGCGCACGGGCGACGCGGTGAGCGGCCCCATCCGGCCCCCGAAGGAGCGCGAGGCGTACTTCGCCTTGCTCAAGGTCGACAAGATCAACGGCGTCTCGCCCGAGGTCGCGCGCGACAAGATCCTCTTCGACAACCTCACGCCCCTCTACCCGCAGCAGAAGTTCAACATCGAGAACGGCACGAAGGGCTTCTCGACGCGCATCATCGACATGCTCTGCCCGATCGGGAAGGGCCAGCGCTGTCTGATCGTCTCGCCGCCCCGCGCCGGCAAGACGGTGCTCCTCCAGAACATCGCCAACGCGATCAGCACGAACCATCCGGACACCACGCTCATCGTGCTGCTCATCGACGAGCGGCCCGAAGAGGTCACGGACATGCAGCGCAACATCAAGGGCGAGGTGATCAGCTCGACCTTCGATGAGCCGGCGACGCGCCACGTGCAGGTCGCGGAGATGGTCATCGAGAAGGCCAAGCGCCTCGTCGAGCAGAAGCACGACGTGGTCATCCTTCTCGACTCGATCACGCGCCTCGCCCGCGCTTACAACACCGTCGTCCCCCCGAGCGGCAAGATCCTCTCCGGCGGCGTCGACTCGAACGCCCTCCACAAGCCGAAGCGCTTCTTCGGCGCGGCCCGCTCCATCGAGGAGGGCGGCTCGCTCACGATCATCGCGACCGCGCTCGTCGACACGGGCTCGCGTATGGACGAGGTGATCTTCGAGGAGTTCAAGGGCACGGGCAACAGCGAGATCCACCTCGACCGCAAGCTCATGGAGAAGCGGATCTTCCCCTGCCTCGACATCAACAAGAGCGCGACGCGCAAGGAAGAACTGCTCCTGCCCGAGTGGATCCTCCAGCGCGTGTGGCTGCTCCGCGGGCTCCTGCACCCCCTCAACGTCATCGACTCGATGGAATTCCTGCTCGACAAGGTGAGCCGCACCGAGACGAACCAGGAGTTCCTCGAATCGATGAATCAGTAACCGCTTGGGGGCTCCGCTTCGCTGCGCGACGCTGTGCCCCCAAACCCCCGGGACCACGGGGGGCCTCCTCGTGCCCCCTCCCCTCCCCCATCCACCCTCCCCTTCCCTGCCCGACCCTCGGGCAAACCGCTCGATCCATCGCGAATTTACGGGAGCGCTGTAGTGGCGGCCGGAGGCGTGTTAGCGTCGTATGGTGACCGGTAAGGCGGACCGCCTGCGAGAGCTCACGGCCCGAGTCGAAGAACTTGAGGCCAGCCTCGAACGCTCGGAGAAGACCGTCCGCGCCCTGCGCGACGTGGGGCTCGCGCTCGGCTCCACGCTCGACCTCGACCAGCTCCTCGAGCTCATCCTCGGCAAGATCACGGAGCTGCTCGAAGCCGACCGGGCCACGCTCTACCTGCTCGACGAGCAGCGAAAGATGCTGCTCTCGCGGGTGATCCTCGGCGGCGAGGTGCGCTCGATCGAGCTGCCCGTGGGCGAAGGCATCGCCGGCCACGTCGCCAAGCACGGCAAAATCGCCCGCGTGAAGGACGCGTACAGGGACAAACGCTTCCAGCGCACGTGGGACGAGCTCACGGGCTACCGGACGCGCTCGATCCTCGCCGCGCCCATGCGCAACCACGTCGGCCGCACGATTGGCGTCGTGCAGGTCTTGAACAAGCACGGCGGCAAGGGCGAGTTCTCGCAGCACGACGAAGAGCTGCTCTCGGCGCTCGCCACGCAGGCGGCCATCTCCATCGACAACTCGCGCCTGTTCCTCTCGGTCATCCAGAAGAACATGCAGCTCGTCGAGACGAAGGAGCAGCTCGAGCACCGCGTCGCCGACTTGAAGCTGCTCTTCGAACTCGAAACGGCGATGAGCGGGGCCTCCTCGCTCGAAGAGCTGAGCCGCGCCGTCATCGCTGAGGCCTCGAAGGCGTGCGAGGCGCGCGCCGGCGGCCTGCTCGTCGATGAAGGCGAGGCCGGCGTGTTCCTGTACTTCGTCGACGCGTCGGCGCCCGGCGTCTCGGTGCGCGACGTCGACGTCAAGCGCCTGCCCGTCAAGCGCGGCGAGGGCCTGCTCGGCTGGGCCATGACGCACAACGAGTCGGTCCACCTCGGCCCGAAGGATCCTCCCATCGGTCCGATCGCTGAGGCCGCGCTCGCGCACATGCATCCCTCGCTCGATCTGGACATCGAGAGCGCGATCGTCGTGCCGCTCGAAGGCGAAGAGGACACCTCGCTCGGCGCGCTCGGCCTCTACAACGCGAAGAACGCGCTCGGCTTCACGCAGGACGATCGCTCGCTCCTCCGGCTCGTGTCGGCGAACGCGTCGACCGCGGTGCGCCTCTTCCGCTCGCGCACCGAGCGCGAGAAGAGCGAACGGCTCACGGCGATCGGGCGGCTGCTCTCCGGCGTCATGCACGACATGCGCACGCCGCTCACGGTGATCAGCGGCTACGTGCAGCTCATGGCGACCGCGAGCGAGCCCTCGGTGCGCGGCGAGCACGCGCGGCTCATCCTCAAGCAGTTCGACGCCATCAGCGCGATGCAGCGCGAGCTGCTCGAGTTCGCGCGCGGCGAGCGCAGCATCCTCGTGCGCAAGGTCTACCTGACGAAGTTCTTCGGCGACCTGGAGAAGCAGCTCCAGCTCGACCTCGCGGGCAACCGCGTCACGATCGTGATGGAACTCGACGACCGCGGCACTGCGCGCTTCGACGAGACGAAGATAACGCGCGTCGTGCACAACCTCGTGCGCAACGCGGTCGAGGCGATGGAGCCGCACGGCGGCGGCAAGGTCGTGCTGCGCGCGCTCCGGCAAGGCGCGGACTTCGTGCTGAGCGTGTCGGACACGGGGCGCGGCATCCCGCCCGAGATCCGCGAGCGGCTGTTCCACTCGTTCGTGACGAGCGGCAAACGCGGCGGCACGGGCCTCGGCCTCGCCATCGTGAAGAAGATCGTCGACGAGCACGGGGGCGCGATCGAGGTGGAGTCGTCCGAGCGCGGAACGACGTTCACGATCCGGATCCCGCAAGAGACGCCGATGATGGCGACGATCGCGCCGCCGGCCCCGGCCGCGCCGCCGCAAGCTCCGCCGCCGGCGTCCGGCGCGCGTGGCGACGAGGCGACGGGACTGCCGCTCGTGCATTCGCCGAACGCCACGCCGGCCTCCGCCGCGTCGACGGCGCGCTCGCCGCAAGCGCCGGCCGCCGACGAGACCGACGCGAGCCGATCGACCAAGACGTCACGAGCGAGCCAGCCCGGCGACGACGCGCCGCCGAGCCGACGCAGCGGCCGCACGAGCAACCCCGGTCAGCCGGCGGGACGAACCGGATAGAGCCGTAGGATCTGCGGATCCCTTGCGCTCATCGTCCCGGGGGAAGACACTCCGGACGTGCTCCGTCTGCCCATCGTCGCCACGCACAAACGCGCACTGGAGACGTGCGTGTACTGCCCGAAGCTCTGCCGCGCCGCGTGCCCCGTCTCGAACGCGGAGGCGAGCGAGACGGTGACGCCCTGGGGCAAGATGAGCCTCACGTACTTCGCGGGCCGCGGCGACGTGCCGGTCGAGGCAGAGCACACCGCGCCGGCGTGGGCCTGCACGGGCTGCCACGCGTGCCGCGAGAAGTGCGACCACCGGAACGAGCCCGCGACAGTGCTCGTCGAGTCGCGCGCGGACTTCTTTGCGCGCGGGGCCGCGCCAAAAGGCGCCGTCGACGTCGTCACGCGGGCGCAAGAGCGCGCGCACGAGACGGCCGCGGCGCTCGACGCGATCGAGGCCGAAGCGCCTCCGCGCGGGCCTGTCGCGGCCGGCGTGCTCGTCGGCTGCTCCTACGCACGCAAACACCCTTCCGTGGCGAAGGACGCGCTCATGGCCGCGGCGAAGCTCGTCGGCGGCCCGGTGCGCGCGATTCGAAGCTGCTGCGGCCTCCCCTCGCTCCACGCGGGCGACCGGGAAGGCTTCCGTGTGGCGGCCGAGCGCCTCGCCGCTGAGGTCTCCGAGGTCCCGCGCCTCGTCGTCGTGGACCCGGGCTGCGCGCGCGCCACGCGGGTCGAGCACGCGCGCGTGGGGGTCACCCTGCCCCGCGAGCCCGAGCTCTTGCTCGACCTCGCGCACGCCGCGCAGGACCGCCTGCGCGTACTGCCCGAGCTCGAAGGCACGACCGTGCGGTGGCATTCGCCGTGTCAGCTCGGGCGTGGGCTCGGCCGGTACGACGAGCCGCGCGCCCTGCTCGCGAAGATGAGCGGCAAGGAGCCCGCGACGTTCCAGCGCGACCGCGAGCACGGCGAGTGCAGCGGCGCGGGCGGGCTCTTGCCCGTAACACGACCGCGCACGAGCGAGGCCATCGCGGACGCGCGCATCGCGGAGCACAAGGCGCGCGGCGGCGGCCTGCTCGTGACCGCGTGCGCGTCGAGCCTGCGGCGCTTCCGGAGCCGCGGCGAAGAGGCCGAGGACCTCGTCAGCCTGCTCGCGCGGGCGCTCGCACCCTGACGCCCGCGCGCGCATGACGACCCCGAAGGTTCCTCGCCGCAGGCGGACCGTCTCGAGCAGGCTCCTCGCGAGCTATGTCCTCGTGCTCGCCGCCTTCGCGCTCACCGTGACCTGGAGCTTCCGCGCGCTCCGCGACACGTCCCAAGGCGCGGAGCTCTTGCGCAGCGGCTACGCGCCGCTCCTGCTCCGCGTGGGCGAGGCGCTCGCCGCGCAGAACGTCTTCAACGCGCAGCTCAACCACATCACCGCGGCGAAAAACCCCGGCGACGTGCGCGAGTGGATCGAGACCGCGCGCCGCACGCGCCCGCTCACGTTCGCGCACGTGCGCGAGGCCGCGGAGAAAGGGCTCGTCGACGAAGACCCCTCCGTCGCGAAGTTCCAGGAGGAGATCGTCCGCGAGGCCGCGGCCATCGAAAAGCTCCTCGGCGCGGACCCCGAGCGCTTCGGGCAGCTCTTCCAGGCGCTCGCGGTGAGCGACCGCGAGGCCGCGGAGCGGGCGCGGGACGAGCTGCTCAAGCGCGAGGCCGAGGGCGCGCAGCGCCTCCGCGCCATCAAGCTGCGCGTCGAGGAGCGGATGGAGAGCCTCACGGCCGAGGCAAAGCGGCGCGAGGCCCGCTCGATCCAGCTCCTCGTCGGCCTCTTCGTGCTCACGCTCCTCGTCGGCGTGGTCATCTCGCTCTACGCGCGCCGCGTCCTCGCGCCGCTCACGGCCGTCACCGAGCGCGCGAAGGCCGTCGCGCGCGGTGACCTCACGCCGCGCGAGGTCATGGCCACGAACGACGAGATCGGCGAACTCGCGACGACGTTCGAGGGCATGGTCGCCGCCATCCAGCGCGCCCGCAGCGAGCTCGTGAACGCCGAGCGCCTCGCCGCCATCGGCAAGATGGCCGCGCACGTCACGCACGAGATTCGCAACCCGCTCTCGTCGATCGGGCTGAACCTCGAGCTGCTCGAAGAGGAGGTCGCCTCGTCGGACAACAAGGAGGCCTCGCAGCTCGTCGTCGCCATCAAGGCCGAGGTCGAGCGTCTCTCGCGTATCGCCGAGCAGTACCTCAGCATCTCGCGCAGGCCTCGCCCGCGGCTCGAACGCGAGCGTGTCGAGGACCTCGCGCGCGAGCTCGTCGCCTTCGTGCGGCCCGAGCTCGACCGCGGCGGCGTGGCGAGCCGCGTCGACGCCGACGACGATCTGCCCGACGCGCGCCTCGACGAATCGCAGTTCCGTCAGGCGCTCCTGAACCTCGTGCGCAACGCGCGCGAGGCCATGGCGAAAGGCGGCGAGCTCGTCGTCTCGATCCACAAGACCGAGGACGGCGGCATCGACCTCGCGGTCGACGACACGGGCTCGGGCGTACCCGAGGAGCTACGCGCGTCGATCTTCGATCCCTTCTTCACCACGAAGCAACGCGGCACGGGCCTCGGCCTCGCGGTCACGCGTGACATCGTGGAGGCGCACGGCGGCACGATCCGCTGCCTCGGCCGCGAGGCCGGCGGCACGCGGTTTCTGATTCACCTACCCGCCGCGGGCGTATCGACGCCGGATCAGACCGAAGCGCTGTCGTACTCGTCGGAGAACAACCGGTAGGAATCGGCGTTCGTCACGGCCTTCGCCGGGGCCTCGACCGCGACCGCGAGGCACTTGCGCGGGCCGTAGAGGACCTGGCCGCTCGCGTTTTTCTCGTCGTTCGTGGCGCACACCGCGTGCGACAGCTCGTGGACGATCACGCCGGCCCCGCTCATCTTCGTCACGTCGGTCGGGTGGGAGACGTCCTGGCAACTCGTGAAGAACGCTCCACCGAGGAGGATGTGCGTGCGGTCGCGCTCGGCCCCGCCGTTCGGCCAACCGGGGATGAAACAGCCGTAGTTGTTCGGGTCCTCGCGCAGCTTGACGTGGATGTTGTGGTAGGAGGAGCCCGGCTGATCATCCAGCTTGTTGCTGACGCCCGCGCCTCGGTAATACAGCTTGAGAGGGCGCGTCGTGACATCGCGGAACATCATCTCGACGTTCCTTCGTACCGCGTCGTAGCGCGTCGCTTCCATCGGGCCAAACCACTTCTCGAAGCGCGCTCGCTCCTTGGCGTCGGCCTTCGCCGCGTTGATGCCCTGGTACATGTCGCCGAGGATCCGCTTGGCCTTCGTGACGGCTGCTTCCGCGCGCCGCGCTGCGTCCGCGGGGCCGTAGTTGAACGACTCGGCGATCTGCACCGTGCCTGCGGGCGGCGTCGCGGCGACGGCCTGGGCCAATCCGACGACGAGGCCTCGGAGCTGCGCTTCCGTCAGCGAGTCGGCGATCTGCTTGCACGTCGCCATCTGCACGTCCGTCTTCTTCCCGACGACGCGCTCCGCGAGCAGGTAGATCCGCTCGACGTGCCGGCGCTGCGCGCCGCCGATGTGAAGCCCTCCGATCGACAACGCCTTGCTGAGGCTCGCGCGCGCGGGTCCGGCTGCGAACTGCGTCATCAGCGCGTTCTGGATCGCGTCCTTCAGCCCACGCCCCTCCGCAGGAAAGAGCACCATGATCTGCTTCATGGTCTCGTTGATGCGGACATCGTCGTCTTTGGACATGACAAGCCCTCCTATGAGGCTTGTCAGATTACCTGATCCTCAAGGCAACGCGCCGCTGCCCCACGGAACGAGCACCAAAAATACGAACGCGACGAGCACGAGCATCAGGATGCTCGTCACGAGGTACGTCGAGCGCGGCGAGCGCGACGTGCTCCATCCATCGCCGTAGAATTTTCCTCGCGAACGCGTGCGCAGCTTCTTCTGCACGCCTCCGAGCAGGCTCGGCGCCACCGAGCCCGGCGGCGGACGCAGCGCGCGTCGCAAGAGCTCGCGCACCTCGACCTCGTCGAGCGGCGCTTCGTCCTCGTCCTCGTCGTGCTTCTTCGCGCCGCGCGTCTCGTCCTTCGCCTCGGCCTTCTCTTCGGCTTCGAGCCAGCGCTCTGCTTCGGCCGCGAGGCGCTCGGCCTCCTCGTCGCTGACGTCGCCCTCCGCGCCGAGCTGATCCTCATCCCGATCGTCGGCCGGCGCGTCCGCCTCTGGCTTTCGCTTCGCGTCGCCGCTCATGCCTTCTTCTCGCTCCTCAGCTTGTCGCCGAGCGCCTTTTCGACCAGGGCGCGAAGCTGCGCGCGGGCGCGGAAAATGCGGCTCTTCACCGTGCCTTCCGGCAAGCCCGTCACCTCCGCGATCTCGTCGTAGGACATGTCCTCCACGTCGCGCAGGATCAACACCTCACGGAAGTCCGCGTCGACTTGCTCGATCGCGCGCTTCACGATGCGCTCGAGCTGCATCCCCTCCAGAATCTCGTCCGGGCGGTTGATCGCCCCGCTCACCGTGACGCCCTTGCCCGCGTCGCCGTCCACGCGATCGGCGATCTCGTGGACGTCCTCTTGCTCGCCCACCTTGCGCCGCGAGAGGTACTTCGCCTTGTTCTTGCAGAGGTTCACGGCGATCCGGAAGATCCACGTGGAGAGCTTCGACTCTCCGCGGAACTGATCGATCGCCTTGAAGACCTGGACGAAGACCTCTTGCGCGAGGTCCTCGGCCTCCTCGCGTCGCCCGATCATCCGGAACACGAGCGCGAACACGCGCCGCTCGTACGCGACGACGAGTTCGTTGAAGGCCGCCTCGTCCCGCGCCACGAGACGCGCGACGAACCTGGCCTCCTCGGTCTCGTCGTCGCTCGTCACGCCCGGCTGCTCCCTCGGCAGCTACCGTAAACGCCCTCGCACGCGCAGCGCTAGAGTCTGTCTCGCGTGCCCGTCGTCTTCGCGGTCCGGACGGGCCCGGCGGCCCGCCTGCGTGCCCCCCGCGGACCTGGTTCCGGCGCATGGATTCGAACCATGATTAGGGGATTCAAAGTCCCCCGTCCTGCCCTTAGACGACGCCGGAGTGAGCCCCGGGCGTGCCCGGAGCGTCAGAGGGGCGGGACGATAGCGCGACTCTTTGCGCTTCGCACGCGCCGCGAAGGTGGTCGCTACGGTCTCCGGGAGGGTTGCTCCCGTCTCCAGGGAGGGTCGTTCCCCCCTCCGGGGAGGGTCGTTACCCTCTCCAAGGAGGGTCGCGAGGGTCCCGAGCGAGGGTCGCTACCGTCGCGCGCCCCGTCGTGACCGTTTCTGACCAGGGTCGGTATGGTGGCGCGCCGAGGGTGGAGGGGGCGCCACGGGGGTCGCCTCCGTCTGCCGCACGGTCGCGGCCGTCCTCTGCCCCACCTTCGACACGAGCTCGGAGGCTCCGGCCACGAGCGCGGGAGGGTCCGTACCCGGCGCTTGCCCGGACAGGACCACGGGCGCGATCCCTCGATGCACGAGCGCGATACCCACGGCCGTCACCGCCACGACACACCCGAGCAGGAAGGAGAACCCTCCTTGCCCTGCCAGAGACCGTCGGGACCCACCTTTGCGACCGAAGGGCCATGCCCGGACAGGGAGCGAAATGGGCTCCGAGCGGGTCTCGTCCCCCTCCAAAGACCGTACATGCGGCGGATCCCCCGTCTGCGCGACGGCCCCGCTGAAGGTCAAAGGCGTCTTCGCGTCGCCACGCGCGGGCGTGAGCGCGACGTCCGGCAGAGGCGCGGGCGTCACGAGGAGCGGGTCGAACGAGACCGAATCGGCGAGCGCATACGCGAGCTCGGGGATCTGCTCGATGCGGGTCCAGCCCTCCATTCCGTCGCGCCAGACCGAGGTGTCGGCCTCGATCTCGCCCCTGGCGAGGGCCATCCAGAGCTCGAACGTGGTCATGGCCCGGAGGCCGGCGCCGTGCTCCACGCACCACTCGGGCATGGGCCGGCCGTTCTCGGTGCTCTCCTCGTCGAGGTCGAGCCGCGCGAGCCTGCGGCGCTTCTTGTGGTTGGCGAACCAGGACTTGGGATTCGCGCGCTCGTAGGGGATCGTCGGGTGGCTTTCGCGCGCAAACGGGGCCGGCTGCGTCTCGACCTCATTCGCCGCGGGGGGCGGGAGCATGGACGAGCGCGGCTGGAAGACGGACGGGATGGTGTCTTCCGGGCTCCTGCTTTTGATGGACGACGACGCACACGACGCCTGCATGAGACGCCCCTTCCCGACAAACGCAGGCATCCGCAGGCCCCGCGGGTTGGGGCGACAAGCAGACGCACGGCGTGACTAGGGCGCTCGTACAGGGTTCGCGGGAGGTCGGCCAAGTTTTGCGGGGGGCTCCGGAGCGAACCTTTCCATCCTCATGTGGGGCGGGTACACGGTGAGGGTGACCACGAAGCACGTGGGACGGGGCCCGGGGGGCCGAACCGCGCACCCGAACGAACGCCGCGGGGCCTTTGCAGCAGAACGTTTCCCACGCTGCCGGTGTCAGACCGGAATACCCGTTTTGACCTCTACCTGGTTCGCGATAGGCTCATAGATATCTACGGTTTGCGCGCGGGTGCGAATACTCACCACGAGTGCATACCGTGCTGCCTGCGACCAGCGCTCCAGATGAGGGCGTTCTCGCCACCATCCGGTGACCGGATACACCGCCAGAATGTCGCGACTTGCAAGATCCGCGGCCGTACCGATCCAGTAATCTTGGTGAAGCGACCCTTTGTTACGCAAGTCCGTCCCAAGAAACCAGCCGCGATCACTCGTGCTGATCTTCCCGTCCTCTTCTGCGCGTGCCGCTTTGTTCACACGCTTGCGGAATTCATCCTTGGATTCGGTCGGTTTGCTGACAGCGAAGCGGAGCCCGTGCGAAGCATATCGATGGCGACGCACCCAGCCACGGCGCGCTGGGTTCGGTTCAATGAAATAAGACAGGGTTATACAGAGCTGAACTTTTTCTTCGCCAAGGTCTGCGAGGGCCTCCTTTGGCCAGGGCAGCGTGTGGAGGTGCATTTCCTTGGTTGAATCGCGATCAAACGGCTGGAGCCGATCCTGAATCACAAGCGTGGCCGCGTTTTTCGCGCTCCAGAGCGCACGCTCACGATTAGGAACTCCGAAGCCATAACATCGAAGGAGGTGCTCAAACTCATGGCCCTTTTTCTTTTTGGCTTCGCGCAGCTCTTTCTTCATCGCTTCTGTCCACTGCGCCGAGTGGACAAGCAGCGCCCGGATCGTCTCGGGCCAGAACGACGGATACTCCGCCCAGATTGCTGCCGCGAGGCGTGCAGCACCGGCGGTGGCGGCGCTCGTGCCATCCGTGGTGGCGAGTAGCTTCTCCTGTGGCCTGGAGTGCGTCGTAAGTAACGCGAGCGAATCGACCTGATAAGCTTCTTTCCGATTGGGGCTCAACGCCATGTTGCCCCCTTCCATCACGATGTCCGGCTTTCGTGGCCACTGTCCTTTCCAGATGCACGAGGTCGTGCTGCTCGGGGATAGATCCCCGGGAGCAGCAACGGGTGTCCATCCCGCGAGCGAGGGGTCATCGATCTGAAAGCGCTCGGTGTACGCACCCACGGTGATGGCATTCCACGATTGTCCGGGGTCGTGGATCCCTTCAGTCTCGTTGCCACTGCGGAACGAAGGGCCGATGTTGTTCCCTGTCCGGTTGCCGGCACAGATCAGAAAAAGCCGGCGTGGTTCGTCGTCGGCTCCTGAGCTGAGTCGATCAATCTCCGCCGACCAGGACGATGGCTGCCCGCGATCACGGAACTCGGTCGTCGCAACCGCCATCGAGAACGCCCGGTTCCGGGTGGGAGCAGCGACCTCCACGCGGGCGACGCTCTCAGCCGTAACGACCCCATAGAGATCCGGATCGTTTCGCCCTTGAGGCGGAAGGATTTTCACGGACTCGAGCTGATGCGTCAGACTGACTGGAGTGGACGATGGCAGGATCTGGGCGAGATCTCCATAGAGTGCGATTCCAGCCATCTCCGTGCCGTGTCCGTGGTGATCTGAAAGCCCCCACTCGGGGTTGTACGCATGAAGGTTCCCTTCTGCCAGCGCGAGGACAAGAAGAGGGTGCGCACGATTTACGCCCGTATCCAAGATGCAGACAGCAGGGCCATCCGGCGGGGGAGGCGTGATTCGGCGCGAGAGATCCTTCACCCAGGCTGCCTGCTCGGGTGCAGGCATTTCAGCGAATGATGCAGGGACCTCTTTGGCGAGCCTCAGTTCAGCAATGACGTCGAGGATCTCGACCGAACCTGCCATCTGTTCCCGGGTTCCCCACGCGAGCACGACGATCCGTTCTGGAAAGCGCAGGTGTCGCTCTCCGACTCGAATGTTCGACATGCCGGCGAACCCATTGAATCGCTCCAGGGTGCCGCTGCGATCATCACGGAGCCAGACTTCCCACCAGATCGCTTTCTTTGTCGGTGGAAAGAGCGCGGGGTCGTCGGTCCAGAAGCCCTCGAGTACGGCGAGTCGGATCTCGTGGATACTCTCGACCAATGGCTGATGTTTGGGCTTTCCGCTCTTGCTATCCTCGGACGTGTATTCCTCGACCCTCTTCGTGAATTGCGCAACTTGGCCTTCCGGCACATAGACTGTCGCATACGTGACGGGACCGACGTCGCGTTTTGCTACGAGCTCGATGCCGGCGCTCGGGAGGTCGAGCCGATCGAGGGCGAGCTCAAACCCAGGGGCACTGGCAAACTCGAGATAGAGACCCCGGCGCGCCTCGAACGCGACAACATCACGATCGGCGTCACGTGACTGAAGCTCCTGACGTGCGCGCTCGAGTTGCTCGAGCAACTGCTCACCGTGTCGGGCTCGTTCAACAGGCGGGAGACGTGGTTTGCCTCCGCCCATCACGGGCGAGGCATAGGGCTCAGCCACAGATGTGTTCGGCACGAGCAGATGTCGCAGCTTCTTTCGCGGCTGGGCCATCCTCCTCGATCCCTCCCCTTCGCTTCACAGCCGACTCGCGTGCCGCGCTGCAAGAGCGTCCAACACAGCTTGCGTTGTGACCTCAGAGCGATCGCTAAGGACCGCATCCTTGGCCGCATCCTCGCACGTCCTGACGATCTCCGCGTAGCTTGAGCCGCGCGCGGCGTTCACCACCTGCTTCCAGTCCACGAGTTTGGTATCAAACAGCGCGAGCCGCGAGCGAAGCATCCGCTCTGCAAGGGCATCGTCCGGGAGGCTGTACTCGAGCACATCGTCGAAGCGTCGAAAGAGCGCCCGATCGAGAAGCTCGGGGTGGTTCGTCGCGGCGATGATGAGGCTCTCGGACTCGTCTTGCTCGAGGAACTGGAGGAACGAGTTGAGCACGCGACGTATCTCGCCGACGTCGTTCGGCGAGGTCCGATGGCTCCCGAGCGCGTCGAACTCATCGAAGAGGTAAACGCCGCGCGTGCGCTGGAGAGCGTCGAAGACGAGGCGCAGCTTCGCCGCTGTCTCGCCCATGTACTTCGTGATGACACCGTCGAGCAGGATGGCGAAAAGCGGCTGCGAAAGCTCCCCCGCGAGCGCGCGGGCCGTGAGGGTTTTCCCTGTTCCAGGCGGCCCGACGAGGAGGATCTTTCGCCGCGGCGAGAGCCCGTGCGCGAGCAGCTTCTCGCATTGTCGCTGCTCGAGAAGGATGCGGTCGAGCCGCGTGCGGAGACTCGGCTCGAGCACCATGTCCGACAAACGCGTCTTCGGGTAGCTGACTCCAAGCAGCCCTGCGAGCTCGCCGCGTGGCTGCACGACCGGTACGGGCGCCCGCGCGCCTCGTGGGGACGGACCTTTCGCCTTCGCGGCGTCGATTAGCTCGCGCAGCTCCTGAGCGAGCTTGCCATGTCCCTGCCGAGCAGCGTGCGCAGCGACCTGCATCGCCACCGCATAGAAGCGATCTTCGTCGCCCTCGCTGTAGCTCTTCAGCAGGGCCTTGAGCTGCTCCGCGGTCGCCATGGTTCCTGTTCGCCTTCTTTAGTCTACACGGATGAGCATGGGGCAAGACAGCGGAACAGGAACCACCGGTCTTCCGCAGTGTACTGCCTCTCCCGGAACAAGTCCGCATCCGCGCGTCGCGTGATGCTCGCCCTTGCCGCGATCGCCACCCCGCCCCGCGCCTCTTCCTTTGCCTACCAACGATTCAGCCGCGCGCGACGTATGTGCAACCCGTCGCGCGCCGCGCCTCCTCGAACGAGCTCGATGCTCAGACCCCCTTGATGACCTCGCACCCCATGAACGGCCGCAGCACCTCGGGCACGACCACGCTGCCGTCGGCCTGCTGATACTGCTCCAGGATCGCGATCACCGTCCGGCCGACCGCGAGCGCAGAGCCGTTCTGCGTGTGCAGGAGCCGCGGCTTCGCCTTGGGCTCGGGCCGGTAGCGGATCGCCGCGCGCCGCGCCTGGTAGTCGCCGAAGTTCGAGCAGCTCGAAATCTCGCGATAGAGGCCCTGCCCAGGAAGCCACACTTCGAGGTCGTACGTCTTCTGCGAAGAGCCGCCCATGTCGCCCGCGCAGAGCAGCGACACGCGGTAATGGAGCTTCAGCCGCTTGAGGACCTCCTCGGCGTGCTGCGTGAGCGTCTCGTGGTTCTCCGGCGAGGTCTCGGGCGTCGAGAATCGAACGAGCTCGACCTTGTCGAACTGATGCTGCCGGATGAGCCCACGCACGTCCTTGCCGTGGCTGCCCGCCTCGGCGCGGAAACAGGGCGTGTACGCGGTGTAGGCGAGCGGCAGCTTGTCCGCTTCGAGGATCTCGTCGGCGTGGAGGTTCGTCACGGGCACCTCCGCCGTCGGGATCAGATACAGGTCGTACGCGCGCTCGGGGTCGCTCTTGTGCGTCTTGAAGAGGTCGTCGGCGAACTTGGGGAGCTGCCCCGTGCCGAAGAGCGCCGAGTCCTTCACCAGGAAGGGCGGGAGAACCTCGGTATACCCCTGCTCGCGCGTGTGCAGGTCGAGCATGAAGTTGATGAGCGCGCGTTCGAGCCGCGCCGCCGCGCCCCAGAGCACGGTGAAGCGCGAGCCCGAGAGCTTGGCGCCGCGCGCGAAGTCGAGGACGCCGAGGCCCTCGCCGATGTCCCAGTGCGACTTGGGCGTGAACGTGTACGACGGCTTGTCGCCCCAGGTCCGGACGACGACGTTGTCGTTCTCGTCCTTGCCGTCGGGGACCGACGCGTCGGGCAGGTTCGGGACGAGGGCAAGCTGCTCCTGGATCTTCGCCTCGACGTCCTTCAGCGCCTGCTCCGCGTCCTTGATCTCCACGGACAGGCGCTTCAGGGCCTCGCGTTGCTCGGCGAACTCGGCGGACTTCTTGTCCGCCTTGGCCATCTGCTCGTTGGCCTGGTTGCGCGCGGCAGCCTTGGACTCGGAGAGCGCGATGAGCTCGCGCCGTTTCTGGCCGAGCTCGGCGATGGGGGCGAGGGCGGCCGCAGCCGCGGGCGAGCGCCGCGCCAAGGCGGCGCGGACGTCGTCCATGTGATCGACGACGTGGCGGAGGTCCAGCATGGGGCCGGGTTTAGCCGAGACCTCCGCCGCTGTCAGCTACTCGCTCGCTAGTTGTACGTCACTTTCGAGAAGGTCAGGCCTTCGCCCGACCGTCCAATCGCGATGGTATCGCCCGGCTTGAACTCGCCGCCGAGCAGCCGCTTGGCCAGCTCGTCCTCGATGTAGCGCTGGATGGCCCGCTTCAGCGGCCGCGCGCCGTACTGCGGATCCCAGCCGTGCTCGATGAGGAAGGCCTTCGCCGCGGGCGCCACCGTCATCGTGATCCCGCGCCGCGCGAGGCGCTTCTCGAACTGCGCGAGCTGGATGTCGACGATCTTCTCCATCTCGCCGTGCTCGAGCCTGCGGAACACGATGATGTCGTCGAGCCGGTTCAAGAACTCCGGCCGGAAGTGCTTGCGCACCTCTTCGAGCACCACGCGCCGCACGAGCTCGGCCTTGTCCCGCGGGTCGAGCCCCTCGCGCTCCTCGATGGCCATCGCCGCGGGCGTGCCGATGTTCGAGGTCAGGATGAGGATCGTGTTCTTGAAGTCGACCGTATGCCCCTGACCGTCGGTCAATCGGCCGTCGTCGAGCACCTGCAAGAGCACGTTCCACACGTCCGGATGCGCCTTCTCGATCTCGTCGAAGAGCACCACCGTGTACGGCCTGCGCCGCACGGGCTCCGTGAGCTGACCGCCTTCCTCGTAGCCGACGTATCCGGGCGGCGCGCCGATGAGCCGCGCGACCGTGTGCCGCTCGCCGTACTCGCTCATGTCGATGCGCACCATCGCCTTCTCGTCGTCGAAGAGGAACTCGGCGAGCGCCCGCGCGAGCTCCGTTTTGCCGACGCCCGTCGGCCCGAGGAACATGAACGAGCCGATGGGCCGCTTCTCCTCGCCGAGCCCCGCGCGCGAGCGGCGGATGGCGTTCGCCACCGACACGAGCGCGTGGTCCTGCCCGACGACGCGCCTGCGCAGCTCGTCTTCGAGGCGGAGGAGCTTCTGCATCTCGCTCTCGAGCATCTTCGAGACCGGAATGCCGGTCCATTTCGACACGATGGCCGCGATGTCCTCGTCGGTGACCTCCTCCTTGAGGTAACTGCCCTTCTCCTGGAGCTTGGAGAGCGATTCGCGCAGCCCTTCGAGCTTCTTCTCGACCTCGGGGATCTTGCCGTAATGGATCTCGGCCGCCTTGCCGAGGTCGCCGCGGCGCTTCTCGCGCTCCTCGTCGAGGCGAAGCTGCTCGATCGTCTCCTTCGTCTTCTTGATCTCGGTGAGCAGCTCCTTCTCGCGCATCCATTGCGCCCGCATCGTGTCGCGTTTGGACTGGAGCTCGGCGATCTCGCGCTTGAGGTCCTCGAGCCGCGCCTTGCTCGCCTTGTCCGGCTCGCGCTGGAGCGCTTGCTCCTCCATGCCGAGCTTGACGAGCTGCCGCTCGACGTTGTCGATGGGCGTCGGCAGGCTCTCGATTTCCATGCGGATGCGGCTCGCGGCCTCGTCGACGAGGTCGATCGCCTTGTCCGGCAGGAATCGCTCGGTGATGTAGCGGTTCGAGAGCATGGCCGCGGCCACGAGCGCCGCGTCCTGGATGCGGATGCCGTGGTGAATCTCGTACCGCTCCTTGAGCCCGCGCAGGATCGCGATCGTATCCTCGACGCTCGGCTCACCCACGAGGACGGGCTGGAACCTGCGCTCGAGCGCCGCGTCCTTCTCGATTCGCTTTCGATACTCGTCGAGCGTCGTCGCGCCGATGCAGCGCAGCTCCCCGCGCGCGAGCGCGGGCTTCAGCATGTTCGCCGCATCCATCGCGCCCTCGGCCGCGCCGGCGCCGACGAGCGTGTGCAGCTCGTCGATGAACAGGATGATTCCCCCCTGCGCGCCCTCGATCTCCTTCAAGACGGCCTTGAGCCGGTCCTCGAACTCGCCGCGGAACTTCGAGCCCGCGACCATCGCCGCGAGGTCGAGCGCCGCGAGCCGCTTGTCTTTCAGCGACTCGGGCACGTCGCCGGCCACGATGCGCTGCGCGATGCCCTCGACGATCGCCGTCTTGCCGACGCCCGGCTCGCCGATGAGCACGGGGTTGTTCTTCGACCGGCGCGAGAGCACCTGGATGGTGCGGCGAATCTCCTCGTCGCGGCCGATCACCGGGTCCATCTTCCCGCGCCGCGCGAGGTCCGTGAGGTCCCGCGTGTACTTGTCGAGCGCCTGGAACTTGCCCTCCGGGTCGCGATCGGTGACGCGCTGATTGCCGCGGACCTGCGTGAGGGCCGCGAGCAGTTTGTCGTGGTTCAGGCCCGCGCGCTCGAGGAGCTGCGACGTGTCCTTGTCGCCCTTCAGCGCGGCGAGCAGGAGGTGCTCGGTGGAGATGAAGTCGTCCTTGAGGCCCTTCATCTCGTCTTCGGCCCGCTGGAGCAGGCCGAGCGCGCGTCGCGACAAGCTCGGCTCGGCGCCGCCGCTGACGCGGGGGTAGCTATCGATCTTGGCGTCGAGGGCCTGCAAAACGCGCCCCGCGTCGACGCCGGCCTTTTCCAGGAGCGGCGCCCCGATCCCATCCTCCTGAGCGAGGATCGCTCGCAAAAGGTGCTCCGGATAGAGCTCCGGGTTCCCGCGACGGCTCGCGAGGTCGACGGCGGTGCGAACCGCTTCCTGGGCCTTGGTCGTCATTCTATCGATCCGCATGGCACGACCGAAACTAAGGCCGGATCCCAGGTAAGCAAGGCCCTTGCCAAGTCGACGAAGAGGCCACACGCTCGGGGGTCCTTTTCGGGTTCTTCGCGATCGACATGGACGGGCGCCCTCGGCGAAGATGCGCCCTTATGCGAAAACATCGGCTCTCTTTCCTCGCTTTCACGGCACTCGCCGTGCCATCCCTCGCGGTCGCCCTCGCTTCGTGCAGCGGTGGTGACGGAACCACGGGCAGCGGCGCGTCGGCAGGCGCGTCCTCGACCGGCAGCGGCGGCCAGGGCGGCCAGGCCGGCGGCGCCACGGGCGGCGGCGGCGAGGGTGGCGACCTCTTCGGCGACAGCGGCACGAACGGATGCACGCCGGGCGAGGCCTGCGGCGACGGCGGCGTCTGTACGGTCGGCGACGTGTGCTGCACGCAGGACAAGGCCTGCGGGACGTCGTGTTGCGGCGACGCGGAGGTGTGTTCGTTCCAGCAATGCGTGACGCCGGGCGCGACGTGCATCGACGCCACCGAATGCCCGCAGAACTCCTACTGCGAATATGCGCTCGGCGAGCCGGGCATGCCCGGCGGCGGCGGCGGCGGCTCGTGCCAGGGCGGCGTGACGCCGGCCACGGGCAAATGCTTGCCGCAGCCTCCGGAATGCGCGCCCGGCATGGAGCCCGGCCCGAACGACCCGATCACGTGCCTCGCGAAATGCGAGTACAAGCCGCCCGTCGGCCAGTTCGAGCCCGTGCTCAAGTATACCTGGGGAAACCCGGCCGCGCCAAACACGCAGGACAGCGTGATGATGGCGCCCGTGGTGATCCAGCTCGACGACGACACGTGCGACGGCGTCGTCGACGAGCGCGACATCCCGGAGATCGTCTTCTCCACGTTCCAGACGAACAAGTACAACGAAAATGGCACGCTCCACGCCATTTCGATCGTCGATGGCCAGGTCGTCGAGAAGTGGACCGCGAACGCGGGCGCGACGAGCCCGAACCACCCGGGCCGCTCGATCGCCGCGGGCAACATCGACGGCGTGCCGGGCAACGAGATCGTGATCTGCACGATCGACGGCCGCGCGCGCGCCTATTCGGCGACCGGCACCGAGCTCTGGCTCAGCGCGGCCGGGACGTGCACCATGCCCTCGCTCGCGGACCTCGATCAGGACGGCGACGTCGAGGTCGTGGTGGACTCGCAGATCCTCGACGGGAAGACCGGCGCCACGGTCGCCACGTTCAACCCGGCGAATACCTCGAACGTCGTGGTCTCCGACATGGACGCCGACGGCAAGCTCGACATCGTCGGCGCGAGGCGCATTTACAAGAGCGACGGCACGCTGCTCGTCGACACCGGCCTCGTCGCGAGCTTCCCCGCCGTCGGCGACCTCGACAAGGACGGCATTCCCGAGGTCATCGCCATCTACAATTTCAACCACGAGCTGCGGATCTGGCGCGTCGACCCGAACGAGCCCGGCGGCTTCAAGATCGTGCGCACGGGCGTCGACATCAACGGCACGCTCAACCCCGCGCTCTGCCCCGCGAACAGCACGGGCTTCACGCAAGGCGGCGGCCCGCCCACGGTGGCGGACTTCAATGGCGACGGCGTGCCCGACGTGGCCATGGCCGGCGGCGTCGGATATGCGGTCTTCGACGGCAAGAAGCTCATGGACCCGGCCGTGCCGAACGCCGAGACGCTGCTCTGGATCCGACAAACGCAGGATTGCTCGTCCGCGTCGACGGGCAGCTCGGTCTTCGATTTCCAGGGCGACGGCAAGGCCGAGGTCGTCTACGCCGACGAGAAGATGATCCACGTCTATTCGGGGACCGACGGCGCGGTGCTCTACGAGACGTGCAACACGAACGGGACGCTCTACGAGTATCCGCTGGTCGCGGACGTCGACAGCGACGGGCAGGCCGACATCGTGGTCGTGTCGAATTCGTATTCGAGCTTCACCTGCGCGGACGGCACGAAGACGGCGGGCGTGCGGATCTTCGGCGATAAGAATGGCAACTGGGTGCGCACGCGACGGGTGTGGAACCAGCACGGCTATCACGTGACGAACGTGGAGGAGGACGGGACGATCCCCCAGGTGGAGCTGCCGAACTACAAGCAACCGAAGCTCAACAACTTCCGGCAAAACGTGCAGCCTTCGGGCGAGTTCTCCGCGCCGGACCTCGTCGCCACGGTGTTCCCGGTCTGCGGAAGCCCGACATATGGGCTCATCGCGCGCGTGCGCAACATCGGCGAGGCGAGCGTGCCGGCGGGCGTGAACATCGGGTTTTACCTGGACGACCCGGCGAACGGCGGCGTGGCGCTGCCGGGCAGCCCCGTCATGACCACGAAGGTATTGTACCCGGCCGAAGCCGAGGACGTGAGCCTGCCGCTGCCCACGCCGCCGCCCGGCGTGCTCGACGGGTCGAAGAAGATCTTCGTGATCGTCGACGATCAATCGCCGCCGCACGCATGGCACGAATGCCGGACCGACAACAACGTCGCGCAAGGCAGCGGCGTTTGTGAGGGCGGACCGAACTGACCGGTTAGCCGGTTTTCACGACGACGCGACGCCCGAGGCGATCGGACAAACTGGACAAGCGGGCGGATGCCGGCCTACAGTCCCGCGCAATGAAGACGAACCATCTCGTTGTTCCGGTTGTCCTCGGTGCGTTGCTGCTCGCCGGCTGCGGGCAGTCCAAGACCGAAACCAATCAAGACAAACCCGCCGCCGAGGCGAGCGCCAAGAGCGCCGACGCCACCGCCGCGCCCAAGAAAGAGGCGGAGCCGGCCAAGGCCGAGCCGAAGAAGCTCGACAGCGCGGCGCTCGAAGCCGTCGCCGACGCGGTGAAGTTCGAACAGGGCGCCGTCGCGGACAAGGGCTTCAGCGGGAAGCTGAAGAACACGAGCGAGCAAGGCATCAAGATGCTCGAATACAAGGCGTTCGCGTACGACAAGGACGCGAAGCTCGTCGAGATGATCAGCGGCAAGCACCCGAAGGGGCTCGAAGCCGGGAAAGACGCCGAGATCACGGTCGGTCCCTTCGACAAGGCCGCCGGGAAGGCCGATGTCACCATCGAGGTGGTCGTCTCCTGGATGAACGTCGACGGCACCTCGTGGCAGAGGCCCGTGCCCAAGGACCGGGCCAAGGGCGGCCCGAACAACATGCTGAAGAAGTAAAACCCCTCGAAAAACGAAGCCCCCCTCGAACAACGCCGAGAGGGGCTTTGTGCTCGGGGGGTTTGCCCCCGTCAGATGTCGAGGTTCTTCACGTTCAGCGCATTCACCTCGATGAAGCGCCGGCGCTCGTCGACCTGCTCTCCCATCAGAATCGCGAAGAGCCGCGCGGCCTCGGTCTCGTCGTCGATCTTCACCTGGCGCAACGTGCGGACGTCCGGGTTCATCGTCGTCTCCCAGAGCTCTTCCGCGTTCATCTCGCCGAGGCCCTTGTAGCGGCCGAGCGTGATGCCCTTCTTGCCGCGCTCTTCGAGGTATTCGATGAGCGCCTCGCTCGTCTCGAGCTTGGTCTCGGCGCCGCCCTTCGACACGGCGGTCCAGGGCGCCGGGCCCGCGGTCTCCACGAGCATGCGCTCGACGTCGAGCGCGTCCTTGTACTCGGGCAGGCCGAGGAGCTGCCAATCGATGACGGCCACGCGGCTCGACGCGCCCGGCCGCGGCGTCACCGTGATGCGATGCGCGCCGTGCTCCGAGTCGAGCGTCGAGACGACCTTGAACGGCATCATGTCGGGATACCGGCGCTCCAGGTACGTCTGGAGCTTCTCCCGCGCCGACGCGACCTTCGCCTCGTCGCGCAGGTCCTCCTGCGCGAGGCCCGTCGCGCGGATGAGCGAGGCCACGATACGCGCGTCGCACCGTTTGTCGAGGTTGCCGAGGACAATCTTGAATTGCTTGAGCCGCTTCGCGAGGCTCGGCAGCACCGCGGACGGCACCGGCACGCGGCCCTCCGACGACAGGGCGAGCTCTTCGACCGCATTGCTGCCGAGGTACTCGTCGAGCGCCGCCTGGTCCTTGAGGTAGACGTCCTTCTTGCCCTTGCGCACGCGATAGAGCGGCGGCTGCGCAATGTAGAGGTGGCCTTGCTCGATGACCTCGCGCATCTGCCGGAAGAAGAACGTGAGCAGCAGCGTGCGAATGTGCGACCCGTCGACGTCGGCGTCGGTCATCAGGATGATCTTGTGGTACTTGAGCTTGTTCAGCTCGATCCCGTCATCATCCTTGTCGTCGCCCTCGCCGCGCGCCGTGCGCACGCCGCTGATGCCGCAGCCGAGCGCCGTGATGATCGTGCCGACCTCGGCCGAGCTCAACATGCGGTCGAGCCGCGCGCGCTCGACGTTCAGGATCTTGCCACGGAGCGGCAGGATCGCCTGGAAGTGGCGGTCGCGCCCCATCTTGGCGCTGCCGCCGGCGCTGTCGCCCTCGACGATGTAAACCTCGCTCTTCTCGGGATCCTTCGACTGGCAATCGGCGAGCTTGCCCGAGAGCGAGGTGATGTCGAGCGAGCCCTTGCGGATGACCTCACGCGCCTTGCGCGCAGCTTCCCGCGCGCGCGCCGCGAGCACGGCTTTCTCGATGATCTTCCTCGCGCCCTGCGGGTGCTCCTCGAAATACTGGCCGAGCTTGTCGGTGACGGCGCGCTCGACGATGCCCTTCACCTCGCTCGACACGAGCTTCGACTTCGTCTGCGAGTCGAACGAAGGGTCCGGGTGCTTCACGCTGAGCACGCAGGTGAGGCCCTCGCGGATGTCCTCGCCCGCGAGCTCCTGCTTGAGCTCCTTGAACAGGTTTTGCGCCTTGCCGTACTGATTGACCGTCTTCGTCAGCGCCGAGCGCATGCCGGCGAGGTGCGTGCCGCCGTCCTTGTTGTGGACGTTGTTGGTGTAGCAATAGATCTGCTCGGTATACGAGCCGCTCCACTGCATCGCGACTTCGACCGTGATGGGCGGCACGGGCTTCGAGCCGCCGTTGCCCGCCGGCTCGGCCTGTCCCTCGACGACGAACGCGATGACATCGTCGTGAATCGCCTCCTGCGCCTGGTTCAGGAGCGCGACGAACTCGGCGATGCCGCCCTTGTAGTGGAATGTCTCGCTGCGGCCGTTCGGGCGCTGGTCTTCGAGGTTGATGATCAGGCCGGCGTTCAAGAACGCGAGCTCGCGCAGGCGATTGGCGAGGATGTTGTAATTGAACTCCGTCACCGAAAAGATCTGCACGTCCGGTTTGAACGACACCTTCGTGCCCATCCGGTCCGTCTCGCCGAGGGCCTTCAGGGGCTTGCGCGGAACGCCGCGCTCGTACTCCTGGTACCAGACCTTGCCCTCGCGCTTGATTTCGAGCTTCAGCCACTCGGAGACGGCGTTCACCGCCGAGACGCCCACGCCGTGCAGGCCCGCGCTGACCTTGTAACTCGCGTTGTCGAACTTGCCGCCCGCGTGGAGCACGGTCATCACGACCTCGGCCGCGGAGACGCCCCTCGCGTGCATGCCGACCGGAATGCCGCGGCCGTTGTCCTCCACGGATATCGACCCGTCGAAGTGCACCGTGACGCGAATCTCGGTGCAGTGCCCCGCGAGGTGCTCGTCGACCGCGTTGTCCACGGCCTCCCAGACGAGGTGGTGCAGCCCCGAGCCGTCGTGCACGTCACCGATGTACATTCCCGGGCGCTTGCGGACAGCTTCAAGGCCTTCGAGCGCCGTGATGCTGTTCGCGTCGTAAGCCTGGCCCGCGGTCGTCTTGGATTCGGTTTGCTGGATGCTCGTCGGTTCGGTCGTCATCGGTCTCGTGCTTTCGGCTCCCGAGCGTCGGGCCGATCGGTTCGTTCCGACCCGCACGTTCGCGCGGGTCGAGAGGTTCCTCGGGCCGAGCGCGGACGCTTTCCGGTCACGCGCGCGGGGGCCGTTTGGAGTCGCGGAAATCTAGCCTTTTTGTGCCTCTTGGGCAAGCGAAGTGGGGCCCTTTTCGTGAGGAAATCACGCCCGATTGGTGCCCGTTTCTCATGCTCGCTCCCGAGGCGCTCCGTAGCGGCCGGAGGTCAGCCCGCGCCCTCGTCGAGCTCGCCCCGAAACACCCGGAAGTCACGACGTCCCTCGGCCGGTATATCTTCGGCGCGGATGAGCTCGGGGCGCGTGGTCGTCAGGAAAATCTGACCACGATGGAGCGCAAGGAATGAAAAGAGCGCGCCGGTGCGCTCCGGATCGAGCTCGCTCGAAACATCGTCGAGCAAGAGCAAGGGCTCGATGCCCCGCTCTTTGGCGATCGTCGCCGTCTCGGCCGCCTTCAGCGCGAGCGTGAGCGCGCGATGTTGCCCCTGCGACGCGACGATCCGCGCCGGATGCCCGCCCAGCCGTAGCTCGAGCTCGTCGCGATGCGGGCCGAACCCCGCCGACGCCCGAAACGCATCCCGCTTTCGGCCCCGCTCGAGCTCGGCGCGCGCGGTCTCCACATCGACCGAGCCTCCCGGCGCGTATCGCGCTTCGAGCTGCAGGTCCGGCGCGGCGATTTGCGCGAACGCCCCCGCGAGCTCGACCACGAGCGCCTCGGCCGCCGCCGCGCGCGCCCGCGTGAGGGCCGCGCCATGCTCGGCGCAGAGCGCCTCGAACGCGTCGAGCTCACGGGTATCACTCGAAGGCATGTCCGCGCCGCGCCGCAAAAGCTCGTGCCGCGCTTTGAGCGCATGTGCATACCGCGCGCGCGCGTCCGCGCTCTCGGGCCGCGTGAAGAGCGCGAGCCGGTCGAGTAGCGTGCGCCGCCCCTGCGCGGGCCCGCTCGACAGCGTGAGCTCCTCGGGATGAAACACGACGACGGGCGAGCGCGTCGCGTACTCGACGAGCGAGCGCGGCCGATTGCCATCGATGTGCACGGCGACGCGCTTGCCCTGCACCGCGGCCGTCTGCTCGCGCGCGAGCGCCGGCAGCGCGCCGCCGCGCTCGACGAAGCGCGCCTTCACGCTCGCCGCCTGCTCGCCGTGCCGCACGAGCTCGCCCACGCGCGAGGTCCGAAAGCTCTTCGAGGTCGCCGCGAAGTAAATCGCCTCGAGCACGCTCGTCTTGCCGTGCCCGTTGTTGCCCCACACGACGTTGAGCCGCGGCGCGGGCTCCATGTCCACCCGCGAGAGGACGCGCAGGCCACGCACGCTGAGCCGTTCGAGCTCCAGGCGATTCATCGAGATTCACCCCTCTCCCAGCGAGAGAGGGGTCGGGGGTGAGGGAGGTTCGGCCATGGCGCGGGTGCGCACGCGCGCCCCATGTCGCGGCCGCGTTTCAAATCCGCATCGGCATGATGACCGAAACGTAACTCTCGGCCGCCGACTCCGTCGCGGGACGGATGACCGCCGGGTCGAGTTCGCCCGACACGCCGAGGACGACCTCGTCGTCGTTGATGCCCGCGAGCACGTCGAGGAAGTACTTCGCGTTGAAGCCGATCGTCACCTCGCCGCCCTCGTAGTCGATCGGCACCTCGTCGAAGCCGTTGCCGCTCTCGGGGCTCTCGCTCGTGATGCGCAGCGCGCGCTGCGTGACCGTGAGCTTCACGCCGCCCGTGCGGTCGCTCGCGGCGAGCGAGACGGCGCGCAGGGCCTCGGCGAGCGGGGCGCGCGGCGCGCGGATGCTCCGGTCGCTCACGTTCGGGATGACCTGCTGGTAGGGCGGGAACTGCGCGTCGACGAGCTTCACCGAGAAGGTCATGCCACCGACGCCGAAGAACGCGTTCGGGCCGCTCTGCGTGATGTGCACCGTGGGCGTCTCCTTGTCGACGCCGCTCGTGAGCCGACGCAGCTCGTGGATGGCCTTCAGCGGGATGAGCATCGTCGCCGTCGCGCTCGTGCCCTCCAGCGTGACCTCCATCTTGGACAGCCGGTGACCGTCCGTCGTGACCATGCGGACGCGGTGGCCGGCCCACTCGAAGAGAGCGCTGTTCACGTGCGCGCGCGTCTCGTCGGTCGAGATGCTGAAGTGCGTGCGCTCGATGAGCCGCGAGAGCAGCTCGACCGGCAGCTCGAGCGAGGGCGCGTCGGGCGCGGCCTTGGGCAGGGCGGGGAACTCGCTGCCGGGCATGCCGTGCAGCGTGTAGCGGCGGGGCGAGCCGACGGCCTTGATGACGGTCTGCGCGCCCTCGCGCGCGGTCACCTGGATGGGCCCGTCGGGCATGGCCTTCACGCGGTCGAGCAGGTCCTTCGCCGGAACGGCCACGGAGCCTGCGCTCACGATTTCTGCCGCCGTCTGACCACTCACCGCGAGGTAGAGGTCGGTCGCGGCGACGCGCAGCGCGTTGCCGTCGGCGGCGAGCAGCACGTTGGCGAGCACCGGCATGGCGCTCTTCTTGTCGGCGACGCCCTGGCAGCGGTCGACGAGGCGCAGCAGATCTTTCTTCGCGATGACGAGGTCCATGGCCCTTCAACTCCGCCGCGGCTCAAGGCAGCGGGTCGGTCCCTCTTAGCAGGGTTATCGGCGGGGCGAAGGTCGAAAAGAGGACCGAGGCAAACGTGACCAGGCTCACGCGTTCCCCTCCGATCTAGGGAAGATCTTTAGATCTAGATCAGGTCGTCATCGTAGGGCCTGTGGACGATGGGGAAAACTCTGGATCGGTCCATCATTTCGATGACTTACGGTGCCACCCCCCTGTGGAAGGTTCGGGGAAACTTCGGGGTCGGGTCGGGGAGATCTTTAGGGGGGGGCGGCCGAGCCCGGTTCTGTCCCCAAGCCTGACCCTGGGATCACCGGAAGTTATCCCCAGCTTGCCCCCGCTCGGGTGTATGCGCCGTGGCCTCGCCCGACAGACGGCGCGCGGATCGAACACGGTCGTGCGCGCCGCGTTCGGCGTGAGCTTCCGTCGTGGGAACGAAAACGCGATCGCCGAGCGATTTTGCAGTGGCCCCCCGCGTCGGAATGGCCGAACGTAGGGCTCTCGCGATGAGCGAACTCCGTTGCCGCCACTGCGGCATCCGGCACGACGAACGACTCGTGATCTGCCCGGCGACGGGGCTCGCCATCGGGCCAGGTTCGAGCCTGCCGCCGCGCCAGGCGATGCACACGCCGCGTTCGTTCATCCCACCCGCGCCGAGCATCCCGCGGCCGATGGGCATCCCGTCGCCGCGCGTGCCCGTCGCCACGCCCGCCGCGCCCGCTCGCCCGGCGCCCCCCGGCGCCGTCCCGAGCCGCAAGGACGGTCCCCCCTCGCAAGGCGCGCGCAGGAGCGAGCGGCGCGACTTCGTGGGCCACGTCATCGGCGACAAGTACCGCGTGAAGGCGCTGCTCGGCGAGGGCGGCATGGGCGCGGTCTACGAGGCCGAGCACCTGGCCATCGGCCGCATCGTCGCGGTGAAGGTGCTGCACCCGAAGCAAGCGCAGCAGGCCGACTCGGTCGCGCGGCTGCGGCACGAGGCGCGCATCGCCGGCTCGATCGGGCACCCGAACATCTGCGAGATTCACGACCTCGGCCGCCTCGAAGACGGCACGCCCTACCTCGTGATGGAGCGGCTCATCGGCGAGACGCTCGACCAGCGCATCAAGCGCGACGGCGCGCTGCCCGAGCGTGACGTCGCGGACGTGATGCACCAGGTCCTCTCCGCGCTCATGGCCGCGCACGCGAAAGCCATCATCCATCGCGACCTCAAGCCCGAGAACGTGTTCCTCGTCCGCAAGGCCGGCACGCCGCCCATCGCCAAGCTCCTCGACTTCGGCATCTCCAAGACGATCGACGAGGACACATCCACCGAGCTCACGATGCCCGGCATCGTCATGGGCACGCCGTACTACATGGCGCCCGAGCAGGCGCGCGGCGACCGCGGGCTCGACCACCGCGTCGACCTGTGGGCCGCAGGCGTGATCCTCTACGAAGCGCTCACGGGCCGGCGCCCGTTCGTCGCACGAAACTACAACGCGCTGCTCGTGCAGATTCTGACCTCGAAGCACCGCGCGGTCTCCGAGGTGCGTCCCGGCGTGACGCGCGGGCTCGAGCGTGTCGTCGACAGGGCGCTCGCCAAGATGCGCGAGGACCGCTACCAGAACGCCGCCGAGTTCCAGGACAGCATGCGCCGCGCCCTCGAGCCCGAAGCGCCGCCGCCCTCGCGCCGCGCGCCGCTGCCGCCGGCGAGGATGTCGTTCTCCGAGGACGAGGACGACGAGACGATGGTGCTCTCGTTCTCGCGCAAGGACCTCGGCCTGCCCATGGCGCCGCCGCGCTCGTCGCGCCAGGGCACCGGAAACGCAGGCCCGCCGTCGAGCCGCGCAGCCCCGCCCACGACCGTCACCGCGCCGCACGTCCCAGCGCCGCTGCCGCCTCCCTTGCCGCCGCCGCCCGCGCCGCTGCCGCCGCCGGCGCACCCTGCCGCGCAACAAGCCTCCCAAGCGTCCAGCGCCTCGGCGGGCCCGCCGTCGACCATGCCGGCGGGGCAGCTCGCCAGCATGGGCGTGGGCAGCGGTCGTCAGGCGTGGCTGCCGCCTCCGCCCGCGCCGCTGCCGCCGCCCTCGGCGCCGCCGCCGCTGCCTGCGCCGGTGCCCATCCCGGTCCACGCTGCGGCTCCCTTGCCGCCGCCTCCGCCGCGCCCGGTTCCGCCGGCGCGTCCTGTGACCGACGCCGACGACGAGGAGCGCACGCTCGTCGACCCGCCTTCGTTCAACGACGACCGCGACCGGCCCTCGGTCTCCGACGACCGGCCGACGCTCGTGCGCCCGTTCCCGGCGCCGCCCGTACCCGGGAAGGGGTCGTGAGCGGCGAAGGTCGCGTCGGATGAGCCGAACCCCACGCCTCTCGCGGATCGTCGGCAAGGGCCTCATCAAGTCCTATGGCCCCACCGTGGCTTTGCGGGGCGTCAGCCTCACGATCGAGCTCGGCAAGCTGCTCGTCATCGAGGGCGCGAACGGATCGGGCAAGTCCACGCTGCTCGGCATCCTCGGCACCGTGATCAAGCCGACGGCGGGCACGGTCGTGTACGAGCCGCTCGGGGACGACCTGCTCGCGGTGCGTGCTGAAATCGGCTGGGTGTCGCACGAGACGATGGCGTATCCGGACCTGTCGGGGCGGAAGAACGTCGAGCTCGCGGCGCGGCTCGTGGGGCTCGACGCGGACGAGGCGTGGAAGCGGGCGGCGACGCGGTTCGAGCTTGGGCCCTTTGCCGAGCGGCCGGTGCGAACGTACTCGCGTGGGCAGCGGCAACGTATCGCGCTCGCGCGGGCGCTCACGCACGAGCCTTCGCTGGTCCTGCTCGACGAACCGACGACGGGCCTCGACAAGGCGGGCGTCTCGCGCCTGCTCGCGGTGGTGGACGAGGAGGTCGCGCGGGGCGCGGCCGTGGTCGTCGTCTCGCACGAGCCCGAGCTCTTCCGCGAGCGGGCCGGCGCGCGCCTCGTGCTCGATCGGGGTCGCGTGGTCGAAGCAGTGACCGGTTGAGGCACTGTCGCAAAAAAGACGCAATGGGTCGTCGCCGCGAATGCGCGGTGACCATGAACGCGAATTCATATTCGCGCGAAACCCGCGAACGTCCACGGTGTGTCGAATTTCCGTCGGCCGGTATTTTCTTTTCTTTTTTGATTTGATTCGATAAAGATCGATCGCAGCGTGTTCGATCCAGAAACTGTATTGAACCGGGGGAGCACGGGGGCGCGCCTCGTTGCGGTGCTGGCCGCGCTCTGCTTTCTCGGAATCGCGACGGGCGCCGGGGCGCAGACGAAGACGTCTGCCTCGGACGCAGCGCCCATCGAGGTCACGGGGACGGTGCTCGCGCTCGAAGAGGAAGGCGAGGAGCTGATCCTGGACCTCGGTGGCAGCCAAGGAGCGACGGAGGGGGCGACGGTCGAAATCTGGCGCCCGCTGAAGCTCAAACACCCCGTGACCGGCAAGGTGATCTCCGATCGATTCCGGATCGGAACGCTGGCGCTCGGGCAGGTGCGGCCCTCGATGTCGATCGCCACGGCGACCGGCACACTCACGCGGACCCCCGAAAAGGGCGATCTCGTGATCCTGCGCAAAGCCGCCCCGGCCCCCACGAAGCCCGACGCCGGAGGCCCGACCGAAGCGCCGGACAAGCCCAGCGGCCAAGGCGACGCGCCGGGCGCCGACCCCGAGGCCGTCGTGATCGCCACGATGTTCGACAAGCTCAAGGGCGCCGACCTCGTCACCCGCATCAAAGCCTACGAGGATTACGTCCGGGAGAAACCGAACGGCCGGTATGCGCGCGTGCTCTACGAAGAAGCCGCGTCGTTGCGCCGCCTGCTCGAAGCCGAGGGCAAACCCAGCGCAAAAGCACCCGCGAAAGGCCAGAGGACGCGGACCGAGCCTTCGCTCGTGAGCTTCAAACCCCCGACGGCGGCCGTCGAAGGCACCCCGCTCGAACTCGCGGTGGAGCTCGACGACCTGGCCACGGGCGCGATCCTGCACGTACGGACGCGAGGGAAACAGACGTACACGCCGCTCGTGATGGCGAGCGCTGGCCTCGGATACTGGGCCGCGACCGTGCCCGGCGACCGGCTCGTGCCCTCGGAGATCGAGTACTTCATCGAGGCGACGATGGCGAACGGCGACGCGAAGGCCGTCGTAGGCGTGCCCGGTTCGCCCGAGCGGATCCAGATCCAGGACGCGCCCAAGATCGCGAAACCGGAAAAGCGTATCGCATCGGCGATGCTGCTCACGGACTTCGCCGATTACAACGGGCTCAAGGGCAACGATCGGGTCTGGCAAACCGAAGGCACGTTCGGCCTTCGGTACGGCGACACGGGCGTGCGCGCGCTGCGCTCGGGGTTCGGCGTCTACCGCGGCGTCGGCGGGTCGCTGAACGACCTCGACACGCTGAACCTCTCGGGCCGGCCCGTGGGGCTGACCTACGGCTACCTCGAAACGGAGGTCGGCTTCCACCGGCTGTTCGGCGTGATCGGCAGGGTGGCGATCGGGCTGCTCGACGACGGCATCTCGGGCGGCGGGCAGATCCTCTTCCGCATCGGCAACGACCGCGAGACGAACCTGGTCCTCGGCGGCGAGCTGCTCGGCGGCGTGGGTCTGCGCGGCTTCACCCAGCTCGAACTGAACACCTTCAAGCGGGTGCCCATCCTGGTCCGGACCGAGGTGACGAACCAGCCAGCCGGATCGAGCCGCTTCAGGCCCCCGAGCGAGAACGGGCAGCCGACGGAGTCGACCCAGGAAGGCGAGGTCGGCGCACGTGGGATCGTGCAGGTGGGCTACCGGCTCACGCCCGGGCTGGTCGTCGCGGCGCGGGTGTCGTTCCAGGGCCGAACCATCAACCATGCAGGGCCGGGCTTCGGCGGAGCCGTGGGGTACGAATGGTGACGCGAACCTTCGCGAAGACCCTGGCCGTGCTGAGCGCGGCCACGTTGTCCCTGTCGCTCGCGCCGCGCGACGCTGCGGCCCAACAAGCCGCGGACATTCCGGCCGGCGAGGCGCCCAAACCCACGACTCCGCGCATCCATCACGCGCCGATCGCCAGCGCGGAGCCGGGCACGAAGCTCGTGCTGGAGGCGTCGTTCGAGCACGCGGAGCTCATCCGGAACGTGCTCGTCGTCTACCAGACGTCGCTCGGCGAGATGAAGGCCGTGCCGTTCCAACGAGGCGGCGAACGAGGCTACATCGCCGTCATCCCAGGCGAGGCGATGAAGGCGCCGGGGATCGGCTACACGATCGAGGTCGAGCAGACGAACGGGACACGGGTCTCGGCGTTCGCCACCCGAAAGCAGCTCCACCCGGTCAGCGTGATCGAGGACCGGACCGACGCGCGGGAGCGCGCGGCGCTGAGCCGGCTCGGCGGACGTCGTTCGGTCGTCGGCGTGTCCGGCGAGTATGTCGGCTTTGGCACCACGACGGGCACGACGCCGATCCCATGCGCGGCGGGCCAACCGACCTGCCAAGCGGGCGAAGAGGTGTTGCCGTCGGTCGACGAGCAGTACTACCGGGTGGAGGCGAGCTACACGTACCGGCCGCTGCGCACGGTGTCGGAGTTCGGCTTCCGGCTGGGCCTCGTGCGCGGTTGGTCGCTCGTGTCGCTCTCGGCGTTCAACGAGGAGCGATACAAGGTCGGCCTGAACTTCGGCTCGGCCCGGATCCGCTTCCGGCTGCTCGACCTCTGGCACCTGGAGACGGAGCTCTTGACGAGCGTCACGGAGATCGGCTTCTCGGTCGGCTTCGGGGCGTCGACGTTGATCGGCGACCCGTACGGCTCGAAGCTCATCCTCGGGTTCGAATCGATCGGCCTCGGCGACAGCGCCCCGTTCGGGAACCGGTTCTACAGCCGGCTCGACCTGGTCGCCGGCGACCGCGTGCTGGTCTCGCCGATCGTCGAGGTGACGGACATGCCCAACGCAGAATCGTACGGCGTGCGTCTGCTCGGCGAGGTGGGCATCACGCTCGGGCGTGGGTTCTCGGTGCAGCTTCGCGGCGGCTACCAGGCGCGAAGGTCGACCTCGGGCGGACCCGGGTTCGGCGGCAGCGTGCTCTACGCCTTTTAGGCGTGCCTCACCCGTCCTGAGATCACTTCAGCTTCCACTTCTTGAGTTTCGGGGAGGTGCTCACGGCATCCCACTCCGGATCCCCCGCCTCCAGGCGCGCTCGGGCATACGCGAGGATTTCCGCCTTTCGGATGGTCGAGCGCCGCTCGGAAGGATCTTGAGAGAGCTCAAGGATGAAGGCGTGCAGGTCATCCACGTCCTTCAGAAGCACCTCTCGATGTGCCTCCATGATGAAAGAAAACTTCGCGCTACCTGGCGTGGGGACCGATGTTCGTGCTGGGTTCGAGGCGTCGATCGCCAGGGCTGTCGTGGGAGGGTCGATTTCAGCGGCGGCAGCGTGCTCTGCGTAGGCCTGAACGAGCGCTGGATGGCTAACGTCGAGTTCGTACACCGAAGGTCGGAGGTCAGGACTTCCGTCGCGGTTCCGGAATTCGATCCGCTGAAGCTCCTCGATGGGATGGTCAGCTTCCCAGGCCGCAAGCCGCTTGGCGAACCGTATGAGGCGTTTCGTCACGGGTCGTCGAGCGCGTCGGACGCTGCTGCTCGAACGGCGTTGCTCGGATCATACAGGGCCAGCCTGCGGAGCGCCGCGCGAACCGGCTCATCGAGGTGCGCTCCAAGTCCGTAGATGGCGCCTTCACGCACAACGGCCTTCGGGTGCTCGAGTAGCTTCAACAGCACACGCCGGATCGAGGATCCCTCCACGGTTCGACCGGCGATCTCGGCGGCGAAGGTCAAATCCGCCGGTTCCAGATTCCCGTGCTCCATGAGCGTGATGAGTTGCTCAGGCCATCGCTGCGCCAGGTAGTCGAACGCCGCTTCGCACGGTTCTGTCCATCGGCGCGATACGAGCAAGCCTACCTCCGGCACAAGCACATCGAACGGCGGCGGAACGGCCGGTTGGAGGTTCGTCCAGCGACGTTCAAGACAGCTGAGCACTCCGGCCTCCGGCCCTTTCGCTGGTGATGGCGTGTAAGCCGCTGGGGAGACATAAGCGGCGACCGGGAGAGCGTCGTTGATCGCGTGGGTCATCGGTACCTCTCCAGGGCTTCAGGGGTCAGCGACTCAAAGAAGCAAAGGTTCTTGATCTCGCGAAGCTGCTCGAACTCCGCCCACATGTCGCTCGACCGCGGATCGAAGGAGCGGCTCACGAAGGCGTCCAGGTCCAGAAGGAGCCCAACGCTGTTCCCCGCTTCATGCATACCGTTTCCAAGGAGATCAACGTCCTCCGTTGCCTGTGTAAGCACCACCTGACGGCTCTCTGGAAAAGGCAGAACGAGGCGCATAAAGTGATTGGTTGGGTGCTGCGGCAAAGCGGAATTGATCTTGGGCAGGGTGCGGAGGGATCGCTCGAGCGGTGCGTCGGCAAGTAACTCCAGACGATTGACGTAACGGAGTGCGATACGAACGACGCGGACAGGATGGGCTACATCCGCGTAAAGTCGCCAAAGCTCTTGCGCCTGTAAACGCAGCGACTCCCAGTCCTTGTAGGAGTTCACGTGGTTCACCGTGAAACCATCGAGGCGACCCTGAACAGCGCGCGACTTGTCCTGTGTCCAGTGGATGTGCCCGACGATCCTGGGAGGCGCCGAGGAGATTTCAGGCGCTTTATCCCCGATGGCAAAGTTTGCAGAGATCGTATGGATGGGTCGGACTTCCGGGAAGCTTGCGGACAGCAGATCCGTGAATGGAGCTAGCTGTTCGAGCGCGAAGGACGCTGGAAGCTCGACACGAATGTCGAGCACCGCTTCACGGATCGGAGCACGGGAGAGGTGGGGATAGATGCCGCTCATCAGGCTGCCCGGTGGACCTACTACACGAAAACCGGTGGCATGCGGAGTCTTGCTCAGGGGGCTACCACGTGTCGAGCATAGACTCACCATGCGTTCCTATGTGGAAACCATAAGCACGTAACAGCCGTCGAGCTGTACTGGTGGTCTGATCACGAGACCACCGCGGAATCGTACGGCAGCGTGCTCTACGCCTTCTGAGTCTCGCCTTGGAGGGCGAGCGTCGAGAGCACCAGCTTCGCCGACGCCCTCGTCTCCTCGGCCGTCGGCTCGGCCCGGGGAAACACGACCAGCCCCGGAACGATCTTCAACTCCACGAGCTCCTCCGCATTCGTCCCGGTGGACGCATCCGCCACGGTCGGCGGCTGGAGCACGAGGAGCGGCGCCGGCAGGTCCGGGGCCATCGTGCGCATCGCGTGCAGCGTGACCGCGACATCATGGAGCACGCCCAGCCGATCCGAAGCCACGAGCAGGAGGTGGTCGGGTCGCAGCGCGCGCGCGAGGTCCAGGTTGACGAGCCCCGACCCGAGCGGCGACAGCAACGCCCCCGCCGTCTCGATGACCAACACCTCCGCGCACGCATGCGCATCGACCCACTCGGTCACGCGACCGATGTCGATGCCCATTCCCAACCGACGCGCGGCGAGGTGCGGCGAGACCGGATCCGGCAGCGCGTAGGGCGGGGGATGTTTCACGTGAAACGTGCTGAACGCGGCAAGCGCGGAGGCGTCGGTCGTGATCGCGGGCGAGGGCGCGACAGGGACGCCGGACTCGATGGGCTTGAGGCCCGCAACCGAGACGCGGGCCGAGGCGAGGGCCGAGACGAGGGCGACACCCGCATGGGTCTTGCCGACCCCGGTGCCGGTTCCGATGACGACGATGCGGCTCATGGCTTCCAGCTCTCCGCGAAGGCAGCGACGATCCGAGAGAGGTCCGCGTCGGTGAGGCGCGCGTGGGCGGTGACGCGAAGGCGCGAGGTGCCCGGCGGCACGGTCGGCGGGCGAATGGCCTGCACGAGAATTCCGCGCTCGCGGAGGCGGAGGGAGATCCGAACGGCCTCCTCGGGAGGACCCACGAAACAAGGGAGGATGGGTCCATGCGAGGGGAGGAGCGCATCCCCGACGACGGAGGTGAGGTCGGCACGCAAGCGGCTGGTAACCCGGTCGAGTCGTGCCCGCGCTTCGTCATCGGACGCGACGCGGAGGACCCGATGCCGGATGGCCGCGGCGAGCGCAGGGCTGATGCCCGTCGAAAACACGAAGCTGCGCGCACGATTCCAGAGCCAGGTGCGAAGCACCATCGGCCCGGCCACGAACGCACCCTGAAGCCCGAGCGCCTTCCCGAGCGCACCCACGAGGACATCCGGTCGAACCCCAGCCCGCGCCGCGAGCCCGCGCCCGTCAGGTCCGAGGCTCCCGACCGCATGGGCCTCATCCACGATGAGCGCTGCATCCCACCGGTCACACGCAGCCCGGAGCCGAACGAGGTCGGGCGAATCGCCATCCATGCTGAAGTACGACTCGGTCACGAGCCACCGTCGCGGCGCCCCCTGCGCCTGCTCGAGCGCAGCCTCGGCGGCAGCCACGTCCCGATGAGGAACGACAACGACCTTGGCCCCGGAGAGGCGGCAGCCATCAATGATGGAGGCGTGGTTCAACGCATCCGAGACGATGACGTCCCCGGGCCGAGCGAGGGCCGAGAGGGTACCCACGTTCGCCGCATACCCGGACGAGAAGAGGAGCGCGGCTTCAAAGCCGAACCAGGTGGCGATCGTCTGCTCGGCGAGCGCATGTTCGGCATGATGCCCGCTGACGAGGCGTGACGCCCCAGCACCAGAAGGCACCTCCGCGGGCGCAGGCCAGGGATCGGTGCCGTACCCGAGGTAGTCGTTCGAGCAGAGGACGAGGCATCCCGCGGGCGGAGGCGCGCTCGGCTTGCGGAGCAGTCCAGCCTGTTCGAGCGCCGTGAGCTCCGCCGCAAGATGGCGAAGGGCGCCGAGGTCCGTCATCGATCGTCCTCGTCGGGGGTATCGGCGCCGGGTTCGAGGGCGCCGAGGGCAGCATCCACACGTTCGAGCATGCGACCGAACGCGATGCGGGTGCGGGCCATCTGGTCGGTATGCCGAGCGCGCTCCTCTTCGAGGTCGTGAGCAAGAGCGAGGGCGGCAAGAAGGAGGGCCTGGGGGTTGACCATGCGGCCCGGACCAGCGACCTGGGTGAGCTTCTCCTCCACCATGAGGGTGAGGCGGTGGAGCTCGTCGTCGGACGCGGAGGTGACGACCCGGTATGTCTGACCGCTGATGCGGAGCTGGACCTGACGGCCACCCATGGCGGGGGGACGGTACCATGAGGGGGGCCAGGATGCGAGGCGGGGAGGGAGCTCGGCGGGGGTGGTCACCCGGAGGGGCACGAAAGAGAACCGAGCGAGGTACACGCACGGTCAGGCCTCGCGAGGCAGTGCGGTGCCAGGGGTCACCCCGCTCCCGGACGCACCCACCCGAGCGAGACGTCCGGGCACCACCCCGCAAAGAACCCCACCCGTCCAAATCCAATCAGAACACCCCTGAGTGCCCCACCGGGTGGCCACCCCCGCCGAGCTCCCTCCTGCGTCGATCTTTGGGGAGAGGGGCGAGGGGATGTTTCACGTGAAACGTGGGGGCTTGCTTGACGGGGTGGGGGAGGGTGGGCGATGGGAAGAAGATGGAAAGCAGGCGGGCGTGCTTGCGAGGGTTTCGGTTGGGTAGGACGGGACGGCGGGCGCTGGTGGGTGGGGCCGTGCTGGCGGGGTGCCTAGCGGTCGGGGCGGAGGCGCGCGCCGAGCCGCAAGGGACGGTCGGGCTGACGATCGGTGCAGCCGGGCGAGGGCTCGATCGAAAGATTTGGGACCAAACAGCCTTCCACCTGGGGCTGCGGGGGGACGTGTTGTTCGGTCGGAGCAAGGTGACCGACTTCGGCGTGGGACCCTATGCCGAGGTGATGACGCACGCCTTCGACGAGGTGCAGTTCGGCGCTGGGGTGTCGACGTTGTTCCCCGTGCTGCAAGCGCTGCCCCTCGTGGCCTCGGTGGGCGGGTACGGGCGGTACGCGCCGATGCAGGGGCTCGAGCCAGGGGTGGCGGGGGCGCTGTTCTGGGGGAGCCGCAGCTACAACTTCCACGCCTCGTACGTCATGGCCTTCGGGCTGCTCGTGCAGTTCCGGTACGGGCTCGGTCCCTCGCGGGAGACCTCGATCGTCATCGGCGCGCAGCTCGACCTGGTGGCGTTGAGCTTGCCGTTCCAGCTCCTCTTCAACGCGGTGCGCGGAGGGTCGCGGGATACGAGACCCGTGCGGTGACGGGTCCAGGGGGATGTTTCACGTGAAACGTTGAGGGCGGCGGGTCGCCGTGGGAGGGCGGCTCAGGGGGTGCAGATCGGGTTCCCCTGGCAGGCGCGGCAGTCGACCCAGTTGTCGACGCCGGGTCGGCAAATGCCGGACGGGCCGTCGGCCGTGATGCTGCAATCCGCTCCGGGCACGAGTGGGTCGTTGGCCTCGCTCGGGAAGAAGACCAGGCAGCCGCGGCAGACGTCGACCGGCCACTGGAACTCGCCGGTAGCGATCTCTTCACCGCCGAGGGTATGTCCACGAACGATGACGCGTGCGATGACCTCGACCGGGGGGCCATTCGCGACCGCCCCGGCCGCCGCCGAGCTGCCCGAGTCGATCAGCACGACATGCGCGATGCCATACCCCGGCTCGACGCCCGTCGACGGGTCGGCGAACCCGGTGGCCGCCGCGGAGAAGGCGCCGAGCTCGTTGCCCGCCGAATCGAAGGTGTGGACGTCCGCGCTCTCGAACATGACGCGGGAGGTCTCCGTGCGAAGCGTCGCAGCATTGCCGCGCCGGACCAACTGGTTGCCGACCAGCAGCGCCGCGCTGTACTCGGTGCTGAACTCGACATCGAGGGCGCCGCGGAGCACGACCGGGGCCGAGGGTTCAGCCGAAACCTCGCAGGTATCTTCGGGGAACTTCAGGACCCCCCGGACGAAGAGGCTGCTCTCGTTCTCCGCGCATCCAGAACCGAGCAACGCGCCGAGCGCCAGAAGCGCGGTCAAACTGCCGACATGCCTTCGCTGGGTCTTCATGTTGGAGGAGCCTCCCTCGACGCCTGAGGTCAACCATCAGTGTATCGGGAAAGGCCCCGAGCCGGCAAAGATCCGCAGGGTTCAGACGGAAGCGCTCTGCATCCCCGCATGAAGGAGGCGCCCCAGCGCGTCGAGCGAGAGGAGCTCGATGCGAGGTCGTCCGAGCCCTTCGAGGAGGACGACACGAATGCCCGCCACGGTGCGCTTCTTGTCGAGCGCGGCCAGGCGGATGGCCTCGTCGAGGGGCTCGCGCGAGAGGTCGGTGGGCAAGCCGAGGTCGACGAGGAGACGCTCGATACACGCCGCTGCCTCGGGATCGGTGACGCCGAGGGCACGGCCAACCCGCAAGATGGCGACCATGCCGAGCGAGACAGCCTCGCCGTGGGTAAGCCGGGTGTACGCGCCAGCCGCTTCCAGGCCATGCCCGATCGTGTGGCCGAAGTTGAGCAGGACCCGATCGCCGGCCTCTCGCTCGTCCCGGGTGACGATCTCCGTCTTCACCCGGACCGCACCGAGGACCATCTCCCGAACGAGGTCGAGGTCACGCGCGAGGACACGCGTGCGCTCCCGGCCGACGAGGTCGAAGAGGGAGAGGTCGGCGATGGCCGCGGCCTTGACGACCTCGGCCAAGCCGGAGACGTAGGCCCGGGGGGACTCGCTCTGCACGCGCGCCGGGTCGATGAGCACGGCCGAGGGCTGGTGGAAGGTGCCAACGGCATTCTTGGCGACCCCGAGGTCGACGCCGGTCTTCCCCCCAACGGCAGCATCGACCATCGAGAGCAAGGTCGTGGGCATCGCGACCCACCGGACGCCCCGAAGCAAAAGGGACGCGGCAAACCCGGCGACATCGGAGACGACCCCGCCGCCGAGGGCAACGACGAGGCACTCGCGGTCCGCGCCCGACTCGACGAGGGCCGCGAGGATGCGCTCGACCGCCGGGAGCTGCTTGTGCGGTTCACCGGGCGGAAGGACGACCGTGGCCGGGACGCGAAGGCCCGCGGTACGGAGGGACGCGAGGACCGGTTCGAGCGCGAGCGGCGCGACGTTCTCATCCGTGACGACGAAGACGGCGGAAGGCGCAAGGGTACACGCGACCTCGGCGAGGGTGCGCGGGGCGTCCTGGGTCAGGCGGACCGGGTAGGACCGAGGGCCGAGCGGGACGACGAGGGTGGGGTCGAGCCAAGCGCGGAGGACGGCATCGGCGACGTCCTCGGGGGAGCGATCGTCGGTGCGAATGTGGGCATGGGCCTCGGCGTAGACGGCCGCGCGGGAGGCAAGGAGGCTGCGGAGGCGCTGGAGGCGGTCGGGGGCTTCGTCGAGGAGGGGTCGACCGGGCGCTGCGGTGCGCGCAGCGAGGGTGTCGGGTCGCGCCGTGAGGGTGACGACGTGCGCGTGGGCAAGGGCAAACGCGCGGAGGTCCGGGTCGAGGAGGGTGCCGCCGCCGAGCGAGATGACACGAGGTTCCGAGGAGGCGAGGAGTCGACGAAGGGTGTCGGCTTCGAGGGCGCGGAAGGCCGGTTCGCCACCAGGCTCCGCAAAGAGGGCCGGTACGGAGCGGCCGGTGGTCTGCGTAATGACGGCGTCGAGGTCGAGGAAGGGGACAGCCGCTTGGGCCGCGACGAGGGGGCCAATGGTGGACTTGCCTGATCCCATCAGTCCAGAGAGGAGGAGGGGACGCTGGGGGCGAGGCTGGGGAACGGGAAGCGGAGGCATGGGGATTACGATTCGATGGGGGAGAGGTTTTGTCGAGGTGGGAGTGTGCGCGGGGGGCGCGGAGGGGGCGCCGGGCGGCGTGAGGTCGGGGGGGCTGGGGGCCCCCCCCGAACTCGCGAGCCACGCCGGACGGAGTGGAAGGAGGTCGAGGTTTTGGCAAGACCCGGGAGGGGATGGATGTCGCCCACCGGCTAGGTCACGTGGGTGACGGATGGGGCGTGGGGTTTCCGGGAGGTAGGGCGTGGCTCGCTCAGACAACGGGTCCCCCCCCAGCCCCCCCGACCTCACGCCGCCCGGCGCCCCCTCTGGTCCCAGGGTGGGACAAAGCCCCCAGGTCCAGAAGAGAGGTGGGGTGGAGAGGAGGGCGATCAGAAGGGTGGAGAGGGTTCCCGGTACGACGAGCACCGCTAGGCGCATCGGTCGAGAGGGTTCCCGGTACGACGAGCACCGCTAGGTGACTGGTGTTTTTCTCTACCAAACCATCGCGGGATGGTGTAATGCGGGGCCATGTCCCTTGGACAAACCCCGAAGCAGGGCGAGATGTGGAGGTCGACGTCAGCGTATTGCGAGGCCAAGC